>DASUGH010000150.1:0-5208 GCA_036274155.1 Vicinamibacterales bacterium
CGCTCTCGGCGGCCGATCGAGAGCTGATCGGCGCGTACGTCTCCTCGCTGAACGGCTGTGCCTTCTGCCGGGCAAGTCATGCGGCCATCGCCGCCTGTCATCTCGACGGCGACGAGGCTTTGGTCGGGCGGGTCCTGGTGGACCCATCGCAGGCGCCAATCTCCGAAAAGCTGAAAGCTCTTCTGGCTATCGCCGCGCGCGTGCAGCGAAGTGGCCGCGACGTACGCGACGAAGACGTCGCCCGCGCTCGCGAGATGGGCGCGTCGGATCTCGAGATCCACGACACCGTGCTCCTTGCCGCCCTGTTCTGTTTTTTCAACAGGTATGTGGACGGGCTGGGAGCCTGGACACCCTCCGACCCGGAGGCCTATCGGCAGCGCGCACGGCTGACCGCGCAGCACGGATACGCCGCGTCGCTCTCGCGAACCGCTTCGGCAACCTGAAACCTGTCCACGCCCATTTGAGATTCCTTCTGAGGCCGATATAACCATGACCGAGCGTCGATCCCTGTCTCTGGCCATCGCGTGCGCGATCGCCCTGTTGCTTCCGGCTCTCGTGTTCGCACAAGCGGCCGTCACCACACTCGCCGGACGCGTGACCGACGCTCAGGATGCCGCCGCGTCGGGCGCGACCGTGACGGTGCGTCATCTTGCGACCGGCGTGACGAGAACCGTCACGAGCGGCTCCGATGGCCGCTTTACGGTTCCGTTCCTTCCACCGGGCACCTACAGCGTGGACGTGCAGCTGGCGAATTTTTCGGCCTGGCGGGCCGACGACGTCGTCCTGCAGGTCGGCCAGGAACGTCAGCTCGACGTGCGGCTCACGGTTGGTGGTGTCAAGGAAACGGTGACGGTCGCCGAAGCGGCGCGCACGGTGACGACGGCGGTCGACGGCGTGCTCCCCGCCGAGAGCATTCAGGCACTGCCGCTCAACGGCCGGAACTTCCTCGAGCTGGCGATGCTCGTGCCGGGCAACAGTCCAACGCCCACCTTCGATCCGACGAAGACGAACAGCGTGCTGGTGTCTTCGGCCGGGCAGCTGGGCCGAGGCGGCAACATCACGATCGACGGCCAGTCCAACAACGACGACGTGGTGGGTGGCCCGCTGCTGAACCTGCCGATCGACGCCGTTCAGGAATTCCAGATCGCCACCAACCGGTTCGGCGCCGATCTCGGCCGGTCGGCCTCGTCGGTCATCAACGTCGTGACGCGCTCGGGCGCCAATACGCCGCAGGGGACGGCAGCCTTCTTCGTGCGTGACGACGCGTGGCAGGCGTCCTCGCCTCTCGTGGCTGACGACAGTGCGACCCCGCCCTTCGACCGGCAGCAGATGTCGGCCTCCTACGGCGGTCCGGTGCGACGGGACCGCCTGTTCTGGTTCGCGGCCGGCGAGTTCAGGGATCAGGACGGCGGCATCCTCGTCGGCACCCGCGACGCCGCCACGCGCACCATCCCACGCAGCTTCGCGGACGCCCCTCTTCGCGACGGGCTCTGGTCCATGCGCCTCGACTCGGCCGGCCAGGCCAATCGCCTGAAAGTACGATATTCCGGCCAGTGGGCGACCGACACGAGCTCGAGCGCCGGCGAGCGCGCCATGGGCTCTGCGACGCAGCGTCAGGAGGCGCTGAACCGGTATAACAGCGTGCTCGGCGGCTGGACGATGGCGCCTTCGGGCAACTTCGTCAACGACCTCAGCGTGAGCGTGAGCACCTTCTACAACCGGACGCTGCCGCTGACGCAGCAGCCGCAGCTGACGTTCCCGAGCCTGGTCGATGGCGCCTCGTTCCGCATGCCGCAGGAGACGCTTCAGACGCGGCTGCAGATCGTCGACAGCGCGACGCGCGTCCGTGGCGCGCATACGATTCGCCTGGGCGGGGAAATCCATCGCGTCGACGCCGAGTTCCGGCTGGGCGTCTTCCAGCAGGGGAGAATCGAGCTCGTCCAGGACTTCCCCGACTCCGACCATAACGGCGACGGCCGCGTCGACGACGACGACCTGCTCTTTGCCGTCACCCTGCGCAGCGGCAAGCCTGACGAGGCCCTGATCCAGCCCGACGCCGACAACGTGCACCTGGCCGGTTTCATCCAGGACGACTGGAACGTGTCGGACAGGCTGGCGCTGAACATGGGGCTGCGCTACGAGTTCGACACCGACGTCAACAACCAGAGCCGCGTCGACGAGCTGAATCCGATCGTCCTGCCCTTCGTGACCGACGAACGCCAGCGGGACACCGACAACTTCGCGCCGCGAATCGGCCTCGCCTGGAACCCCGATGGGGCCGGGCGCCTGGTTGTGCGCGGCGGCTACGGCATCTACTACGACCGCATCGTGCTGCAGATCCAGTCGCTCGAGCGCGGACTGGACGGCCGTTCCCTGCCGATCGAGGTGCGCGCCGGGAACGTCTTCTTCCTGGATCAGAACACCGGTCAGCTGCCGCCTTTCGCGCCGACGCTTTCGAACCCGTTCAGCGGCTTCGTGCTCCCGGGGGCCGGCGCCTCGGGCATCAACATCATCGACCCGCACCTGCAGAGCCCGATGGTGCACGAGTTCCATTTCGGTATCGAGGGCAACATCAAGGGGGTGCGTGCACGGATCGACGGCATCCACGACGTCGGGCGTGACTTCCTGATCGGCCGTACGGTGGGCGAAGTGTTCAATCCAGTTGTCGGCGGGCCCGAGCGGGTGGTCAACATCGAATCGAGCGCAGAAACCCAGTACGACGCGCTGCTCCTGTCGGCCGAGAGGCAACTGCCCGGCGGCCACTTCTTCCGCCTGAGTTACACGCTCGCCAAGGCGTTCAACTATGCCAACGACGATCAGATTCCGTTCCTGAACGGACCAGTCGATCCCAACGACCTCGGGCGCGAGTTCGGTCCGACGCCGAACGACCGCCGGCACCGCTTCGTCGCATCGGGCAACGCGCGGCTGCCCGGCGATGTCGACGTCGCCGCCCTGTGGACGATCTCGTCAGGCGTGCCGATGGACATCATGATGCCCGACGGGCAGACGCGCGTTCCGGTCATGCAGCGCAACGCGGGCGGTCGGCAGTTCAAGACCGCCGCCGAGCTCAACGCCTACATCACGGACCTGAATGCGGGCGGCGGCATCGGCGGCGTGCCGCTGCCGCTCGTCGGCAGCGATGCCCGCTTCAACGACAGCTTCAACTCGCTCGATCTGCGCGTCTCGAAAGTGTTCACCGCCGGCCGCACGCGCATCATGCCGATGCTCGAGCTCTTCAATCTGTTCGACACCACCAACATCCTGGGCATCTCGAACGTGAACTACTCGGGCTTCTCCAATGTGCTCGTCCGCGATTCGAGCGACCCGGGCGATCCCGGCTTCCTGCAATCGAGCGGGTTCGGCAAGCCGGTCAACACGGCGGGCGGCGTCTTCGGCTCTGGTGGTCCCCTTGCGATGCAACTGGCGGCGAGAGTGACCTTCTAAGTACGTAGAACCGAGCTTCAGCTCGGTTAGACAGAAGACAGACAGTGGCCACAGGCGGAGAACCAGCCGTGCGCCGCCTCGGCGCGTGGGCGGCCACGGCAATGGTGGTCACGCAAGTGGTTGGCGTCGGGATCTTTCTCACACCCGCCACGATGATTCGAACGCTCGGCAGGACTGAGTCGACGCTCGTGGTGTGGGCCGTGATGGGTACGCTCAGCGCCGCCGGGGCGCTGTGCTACGCCGAGCTCGCGACGCGCTTTCCGCGCGCGGGCGGCGGATACGTTTTCCTCCGGGAGGCGTTCGGACCGCGCGTCGCGTTCATCTATGGCTGGATGACGCTGCTCGTGATCGATCCAGGCCTCACAGCCGCTCTGGGCATCGGCCTGGCGCAGTATCTTCTCGCCACGCTGGGAGAATCCTCTCGACAGATTGTGCCCACCGCGATCGCCACGATTGTCGGCTTCGGGCTGCTGACGCTCGGCGGCATCGCGCTTGGCGCCCGCGTGATGCGCTGGACGGCTGCCGCCAAGCTGGTGATCGTTGCCGCGCTCGCCGCCGCCGCCGTCGTGCGCGCCGCCGGCGGCTCGCCACCGCCGCTCCAGGGCCTCTCCGCGGGACTTACAACCGATGCGCTCGCAAGCGCCGTGATTGCCGCGTTCTTTGCCTTCGGCGGCTGGTGGGAGCTCGGACGCATGGCCGGGGAGATCGAGTCGCCGCAGCGCACGATGCCGATCGCGCTCGTCGGCGGCATCGGCCTCGTGACGATTATTTATGCATTGGCCAGTGTGGCCTTCATCCTGGTCAGTGCCGGACCGGTGCCGGCCACGGACGACGCGCTTGTGTCGGTGGTCGGCACGAGGCTCTTCGGCGACGCGGCTGGACGCCTGCTGGCGGCAATGGTCGTCGTGGCCGTCGCAGGAAGCCTGGCGGCGACGCTGCTCGGCGCCCCGCGCGTCTACCTCGCCATGGCCCGCGACGGCGTGTTTCCGCACCGCCTCGCGCGATTCGACAGCGCCCGCGGAACCTCGCCTGTGCTGACGCTGCTTCAGGCGACCCTGGCGTGCGGCTTCGTCCTGCTCGGCACGTTCAACGAAATCCTCGGATACTTCGTACCGTCGGCGGTGCTGTTCCTCGGGCTCTCGGCCGCCGCCGTGCTCGTGCTGCCGCGCTCGCACGGCGATGCGACAGTCTTCCGGGCACCGCTTCATCCGCTGCCGATCGTGCTGTTCCTCATGCTGATCGTCGGCGTGCTGACTCTGTTCTTCGTCGGTCAGCCCCGGCAGACGATGATTGGCGCCGCCGTTCTCGCGGCCGGTATTCCGGTCTCCTACGCCGTGATTCGGCGCCCGGCCTCACTGTCCTGACAGGCCGTAGTGAAATCCCCTGCGAGGCACAGAGAAGTCCGCCACAGAGGCACAGAGGCACAGAGAAGACCAAAGGATCCATGGATCTCTGTGCTCTCTGTGGTTTGTCTCGTGCCTCTGTGGTTTGTCTCGGCGCGCCGGCAAGAATAAAGTGCGAACGTCGACGAACCGACACGGATCAAGGCAAGCCCGGCGAATCAACGGCGATCTGCGTCGCCGAAGAACCATGCTGATGGGCCCCAGGATTCTGGCTTTCGCGAATCAGACCCGAAATCATGACGGACTCGTTGCGCAAGGCGGCACGCCTTGTCCCATTCGCCATCCTGTGCGGGTTAGTTGGCTTTCAAGTCGCCTCATCCGAGTGGTTCGTCGCCCGGCGCGCCCAGGAGATCGCCCAGAA
>DASUGH010000151.1:0-5080 GCA_036274155.1 Vicinamibacterales bacterium
CTGCTGCCGCAGGTTCGGGTTGCTCTGCGCGAACGCGCTGATCAGGCGCTGCGTGTCGCGCTGCAGATTCCCCGAGCCCTGCGAGACGCCGATCTGAACGCCGTGCGTGAATTCGGTGGACCCGTTGTCGCCGCGGAAGAAGGCGCCGTCCGGCGCATACGTCACGCCGTCGCGCGCATCCATCTCTCCCCAGTTCGACGGCACCGACACGCGAAGCAGATCGTTCGGGTTGCGCGTGCGATATGACGTCGAGGGCGGCTCGACACGGACCGTCCGCGTTCCGGTCCCGACGTTGCCGCCACTCGGCTTCTGACCGCGCGCGATCTGCTCGGCGGTCGGCGCCGGCGACATGTCGCCGAGGCGCGCCTGAACCGACTGGAACTGGCCCGTGTTGGCGTTGCCCTGAACGCGCAGCGTCTTCGCTTCCGCGACGATCGCGTTATAGCGATTGCCCGGGTTCGGGTGGCTGCTCATCCACTGCGGGCCGCCGCCGCCTTCGCGCTCGATCGTCCTGAACATGTTGGCCATCTCGCGCGGGTCGTACCCGGCGCGCGCGAGAATCTGGGCACCAAGGAGATCGGCCTGGCTCTCGAACTCGCGGCTGTACTGCATCAGCTTCAACCCGGCCGTGATCTGTGTGCCCGCGGACAGCACCTGACCGAGCCCGCCACCGACGATCGCTCCGCCAATCTGGCCGAGGGCGCCGAGCAGTCCCCATCCCTGCCCCTTCGTCGCCTGCGCGGTGCCATGTCGGAGCGCGACGTGTGAGATCTCGTGCGCCATGACGCCGGCCACTTCACCTTCGCTCTTGGCCGCCTCGATCATTCCGCGGTTCAGATACATCGGACCGCCCGGAAGCGCGAAGGCGTTGATCTCCTTCTGATTGACGACGTCGAAGGTGTAGCGGAACTCCGAATGCTGGAACTCCGCCGGGATCGCGCGGACCAGATCCGCGCCGACGTCCTCGACCCAGTTGTCGACACGCTGGTCGTTGAGCATCGGCAGTTCCTTCCTCACTTCCGCCGACGCCTCGCGCCCCAGCTTCACGTCCTCGGCCACCGAGTAGCTGTTCCGAGGCGCCACGATCTTTGTCTGTGCGCCTGCCTGCCAGGAGAGCGTCAGCGCAACGGCAAGTGCCGGGAAGATCCGCCCGTACCGATGTGTGGACATTCTTGAACTCATGGTAGGTCCTCTAGCAAGGCTCTGACCAACTGCGGTCCGCGGCCGGGCTCGCCCGTAACCTGCGCCTGCGCCTCTGCTTACGTCTTTCAGTATCGCAGGGCCACGCCGAACGCGGCTCGCCAGAAGCTCAGCTTTGCCTGCCGTTCGCCAAGCAACGTGTTATCACGGCTGAACGTTCGCGCATAGCGCAGATCGAAGCGGACGCCCGTCCGGTTCGTGAGAAATCCGATCGCGCCTGCACCCACCTGCATACCGAACCAGTTTCCGGACTCGTTCAGCCCGATCAGATCATCGACGCTCGCGCGCAGAAGACCAAGACCGCCCGTCACGTATGGGCGCAGCGATTCACGCGTCACACTGAGTGGAAGCGCCGCCAGAACGTTCCCGGTCAGCGTGGTGACACGGCTGGAGACGACGAGGCCGGGCCCGCTGTCGTTGTTCTCGAAGAAGCCGGGCGTCATTCCGAAGTCGGCCTCGACTCCGAATACCTGATCCGACAGCCACGCCGCGCTGCCGCCGTACGTCCAGTGTTTCGACGAGGCGGCGCCGACGTCGAGGTCGAGGAGCGTCGTCTTGCCGGCGAATGTCGTTCCAATGAATGGCGTGATGAGGAAGTCCGCGCTGGCGTCCCTGCCGGACGCGCCGAGGAGCAGAAGAGACAACAGGAAAGCGCGACCGTATGCCGGCGACTGGTTCAAGGCACGTAGGTGCGCAGGAACGCCCGCGCGAACACGGAGGCCATCAGATCGCCCTTTTCGAGCGCACCCTGGGCCCCGAGCGCATCGCTGTTCGCGAGAAGGATCACGGTCACGCCGCGCGTCGGCAGCTTTATCAGCAGCGCTGAATAGGCCTCGGGCACCACGCCAAAGCTCCACACCACCGGGTAGCCGTTGTAGTTCTGTACGAACCAGCCAGAGCCGGTGGGAAGTCCAGGGCCTGCCGGCGACCATGCCTGGGCCAGCGACTGCGGTGACACGTAGACGCTGTAGCGCAAGGCGGAGTCGAACCGCGCCAGGTCGCGTGCTGTCGTCACGACTCCGCTCGCCGCGTTCACGCGGCTGAGCGGAACCTCGGTGCGTACGGCCCGTCCGCGGGCATCAACGCGGTAGCTTCGGGCGGCCCTGTTGAGCATGACCGCATAGCGCGCCAGGTTGTTGACGCCGAACAACTGCACATCCTCGAGCGTCGGCGCCGCGAGCGCGGTACCGGGAACGGAGTCCTCGAGGCTCAGCCAGGAAAACACCTCCTCGGCGAGCAGCCGCTGGTACGGTATTCCGCTGCACGACTCGATCACCGTCGTGAGCGCGGCAAAGCGGGCCAGGTCGTACTTGTACGCACCGCCGGGCCCCACGTGCGCGAGAAGCTGTCCGACCGTCACTGTGCGATCCGGATAGAACGGATGCCAGATGCTGACTGGATCGTTCGTGGTGGCGCCACGCTGGTCCACGCACTTCTTGAAGAACAACGCGGCGCCCATCGTCTGTGAGAGGCCGCCGATCTGGTACGCGGTAAACGACGAGGGCTCGATGTTGCGCTCGATGTCCGCGCGGCCGAAGCCGCGCTCCCACGAGATGACGCCATCCTGAAGAATCAGGGCAGACAGACCCGGAATGCCCGCCTGCAGACGCAGTGAGTCCAGGTATCGCTCGAAGAGCGAGGATGTCAGCCCCTGAGCTGTCGGGCGCGACCCGAACAGCGCGAGCAGCGACACGATGATCGCAACGGCGACTCTACGCACCAGCTTGGTTGCCTGGAAACCTCGGCAGAATCATACCTGAGGCACGGCCCCGATGTGCTACATTGGCGGCGCGAGGGGATGGGGTTCAAAACTGCACGACTGAGCCTGAGTGCTGCCGCACTTGTCATTGCCGCCGCGCACGTGTCGGCGCAGTCGACCCAGGCTCTGCGAGTCGTTCCGGTCGTTCGGGGTGACTATCTCGTGGTCAACATCGATCTCCGCGACGGCCTCACCCCGGAAGTCCTCGCGGCCATCGACAGCGGGCTCAAGACGACATTCACCTACACCGTCGACCTGAAGGTGGAAGCCACTCTCTTCCGTGACAGAACCGTCATGAGCGCGATCGTCGCGAACAGCGTCGAGTTCGACAACCTGCAGCGCAAGTACACACTCGAGCGCAGCGTAGATGGCCGTGAGGTGGGGAAGCCGGAAGTGACCGACAGCCCGGCGAAGGTCCGCGAGTGGCTGACCCGCCTGCAGGATCTCCAGCTTTTCAGGACGCGTCAGCTCGTTCGGAATCGCGAATACTACGTGCGGGTGAGCGCCTCCGCTCGCCCGAGCTACGGCTCCATCTGGCCCTTCGGCAGCGGCACCTCCGCTCAGACGAAGTTCATTTTCCGCTGAGTGTTCGGCTCACTTTCCGAGCTCCAGCAGCGCCTCGGCGCCCAGCATTACATCGCTGACCAGGGGCTCGCCGTCTCGCTTTTTCTCGCCCTCAAGCTGCAGCGCCCGCTCTTCCTGGAAGGGGAGGCCGGCGTCGGCAAGACATCGTTGGCCGCGGCGGCGGCGGCCGCGCTGGACGCCGACCTGATCCGGCTGCAGTGCTACGAGGGCCTCGACATCAGCCACGCGGTCTATGAGTGGGACTACGCGCGGCAGCTGGTGGAGCTGCGCATCCTCGAGGCCACCGAGCAGCTCGATCGCCTGAGCGCCCATCGCGAGCTGTACAGCGAGGCGTTTCTGATCAAGCGGCCGCTGCTGCAGGCGATCGACCCGACGCGCACCCGTCCGGCGGTGCTGCTGATCGACGAGATCGATCGCGCTGATGAAGAGTTCGAGGGCTACCTCCTCGAGCTGCTGGCCGAGTTCCAGATCACGATTCCCGAGTTCGGCACCGTGCGCGCCGTCACGCCGCCGCTCGTGATCCTGACCTCCAACCGCACGCGCGAGGTCCACGACGCCCTGAAGCGGCGCTGCCTGTATCAGTGGATCGAATACCCGTCGTTCGAAAAGGAGCTGGCGATCGTCCGCGAACGGGTGCCGGACGCGCCCGGGCGGCTGGCCGCGCAGGTGGCGGCTGTCGTTCAGGGTCTGCGCGGGCTCGAGTTGTACAAGGTGCCCGGCGTGTCGGAGACCCTGGACTGGGCGCGTGCGCTCGTTGCGCTCGACCACCACGCTCTTGACGCCGCTGCCGTCGAGCAGACGCTCGGAGTCGTGCTCAAGTCCAAGGACGACATCGACGCGGTACGAGGCGAGCGGCTGGCGGCGGTTCTCGCTCGCCTGGAGCAGGCCTAAGGCCTAAGGCCCAAGGCCTAAGGCCCAAGAAACGAAGTGAATTCGTACCTCGCCGAGAATCTCCTGGTGTTCGGCCGGCTGCTCCGCGCCGTCGGACTCGACGTGCACATGGGCCGGATGCTCGACGTGCTGAAGGCGCTGCAGTACGTCGACATCGGCGTGCGGGACGAGGTGTATCACACGTGTCGAACGCTGCTCCTTCACCGTCGTGAGGATCTTCCGGCGTTCGATCGCGCATTCGATGCCTTCTGGAGCCGCCGCGACCGCGTGCCGCGCCCGCGCATGGATGACCGCCGCGACTCCACAGCTCCCGCCGGCGCGGCCGACGGCATCGAAATGATTGGCGACGCCGACGCTGGCGGCTCGGAAGGCAGCTCGCTGAAGACGTGGAGTTCCACCGCGGTCCTCGCCTCGAAGGACTTCGCCGACTTCACGGCCGACGAGCTGGCGGTGGCACGCGCCGCGCTCGATCGCCTGACGTGGAATCCGGGGGAGCGCCGGACGCGCCGGTGGATCGCCGGCCAGGGACCGCGCATCGACATGCGCCGCGCGCTGGCGGCCAGCGTCCGTACCGGCGGCGACGTGATCAGGCTGCCGCGCCGCCGGCGGCGCATCCGCCTCCGGCCGATCGTCCTGCTCTGCGAC
>DASUGH010000152.1:0-7833 GCA_036274155.1 Vicinamibacterales bacterium
CAACCCGGCAACGAGCGCGACGGTGATGACCACGACAGGCGTCGAACCGAGCGGCCTGCGCACTTCACCCTCGCCCGGCATGAGCATCAGCAGTCCCGACAGCGCAGCGAGGCCGATGAGCACCTGCTGCGTCATCTGGCTGCCGATTGTCGCGACGAGGATCAGGCCCGTCACCAGTGAGCCGATGATGGCGCCCAGCGTATTGGCGGCATAGACACCGCCGACCAGCCGCCCTGGATCCTGACCGCGCGCCGCGACCGAGGCGAGCGCCAGCGGAAAGCTCATGCCCCAGAGAATCGCGCCGGGCAACATCACCCAGATGCCGCGCATCAAATCGAGCTGGAAGGTGTAGACCGGCGACGTCGAGATCGAGGGATTGATCGGCCAGAACGGCAGCGATGCTCCGGTCGAGTACGCCGCCCACGCAAGGGCGGCGCACAGGCCCACCTGTGTCCAGCCGAGCGCCATGCGCGGATTGGATGAGCCCTTGGCGATTGCCGCACCCAGGCTGCTGCCGATGCCGAGGCCCGTGAGGAAGACGGCGAGGATCAGCGAGAACGTGTAGGTCGTCGCGCCGAAGATCAGCGACAGCATGCGCGTCCAGACGACCTGAGCGCCCAGGGCCGTCAGGCCCGACAGCGCGATCGAGATATAGACGAGACGTGCGCCGGGAATCAGCGTCGGCACAGTGGGAGCCGATGCCTCGGGAACCGCCACGGCCTCCTTCGTCCGGCTGGCAATGGCGAGCGCGAGCGCAGCCACGACGACGTTCAGGGCGACTGCCACGAATGTGGTGATCGCCATGTCGTACACCCGCAGCAGGTAGTAGCCGGCAGCCATAGCGCCGACGACCGCGCCGGCCAGATTGCCACCGTAGAAGTAGCCGAGCCATGCCACTCCCTGCGGCGTCGCTTCGACCCAGCGGGCGATCGCGGGCAGCGTCGCCCCCATGAGCAGCGTGGGCGGCACGAGGAGAAGTGCCGCCACGATGGCCCGCAGGAACAGATTCGCCTGTCCCGTGCCGGCGATCTTTGTGTAGATGTCGCCGACCACGGGCACAGCGAACAGGACGATCAGCCCGCAGAGGCCGATGCCGAGCTCGAGGTACGCATAGACACGGAGCGGATGTTGCTTCGGATCGATGTACCTGGGAAGCAAGAGACTCCCGAGACACATGCCGCCCATGAAGATCCCGAGCAGGACGCCAAGGGACACGGCGGATGATCCGATTGAGAGTTGCAGCAGCTGGAACCAGACGACTTCGTATATGAGTGCCGCGCAGCCGGAGCCAATGAAGAGCAGGAGGAGCGCCGGCAGCCAGCGCTGTGCGGTCGACAGGCCGGCGGACGTCGCGGGAGCTTGTTCAAGGTTGATCATCGCCCGTCATCATAGCTGAGGCGGCAAGGGGCACGGCCGGAAAGAGGCCGCCTTCGCAAGGGTTGCGGCGCCCCGATGGGATAATCGCCATGGTGACCGAAACTGTTCAGACGACGACCGCTGAGGAACGCGAACACCCGCTGGTGTTGCTCGTCGAAGACCAGTCCGATCTCCGGCGTCTCTATGCGGAGCAGCTGGTTCTTTCAGGATTTGATGTGATCGAGGCGGGCGACGGCGCGGCGGCCCTTGCGTATACGGCTGAGCGGTCTCCTGACGTCGTTCTCATGGACCTGAGCCTTCCCGGTATCGACGGCTGGGAGGCCACCCGGCGGCTGAAAGCCGACCCCCGTACGGCCCACATCCCCATCGTTGCCCTGACCGCCCATGACGGCGCCGGCGAGCTGGAGCGTGCGACCCTGGCCGGCTGCGACTGGTTCGTCCCGAAGCCCTGTCCGCCGCACACGCTTATTGTCGAGGTCAGGCGCGTACTCTCGGGACAGACATCCTGACCCTTTCCCGCGTTCAGGGCACGCGCACTCGCAGCGCGCGCGGCCTGATCCGGGCGGCAATCGACCTCCCGGCCTGACACGGTTCGCCGTCTGCGTGGTAGGTCATGCGGCTCGCTGACTCGATCCTCACCTCGCGCGCGGCGGTCATCGTAATGCCTGGCACGCGCGCGATGCGTCCGGTAAAGAGCATCGGTATCTGCGCCAAGGCCGTCAGCACCGACCGCTCGCCGATCACAATCACTTCCAGCTTCCCGTCGTCGATTCGTGCCGCAGGCGCGATGATGGCGCCGTTTCCGTATTGACGGCCGTTGGCGATCGCCACCACGAGGGCGCGGTTCTCGGCAGCCACGCCATCGCACACGATCCGGTATTCACTCGCCTTGAACGAGAGGAGCCGCCGCATGGCAATTTCGATATAGCGGCGGAAGCCGCGGCGAACGAGCCCCGTCGCGGCGAACTCGTGCGCGACCTCCGCGTCGAGGCCGACACCCGCGACGTTGAAGAACAACCGGCCCTCGATCTCACCAGCGTCGATGACGCGTTCAGTGGCGCCAAATGCGATCTCGAACGCTCGCTGCACATCGCATGGGATCTTCAATTCACGGGCAAGACCGTTCCCTGAGCCGCTGGGAATGACAGCAAAGGACACGTCGCGGAACACAAGCTCCGACGCAACCTCGTTGATCGTGCCGTCGCCGCCCCAGGCGATCACGAGCGACGCCCCTGCGGCGATCGCTTCACGGGCAAGCAGCGAACCGTGTCCCGCCTGCTGGGTAACGAGCACAGGGCCGTCCCGGTTTCTCGAACGAAGCGCGGATTCGGCTTCGGCGATCCGGCGCCGTGCCAGTTCCGGACGGCCCCCGGTCCCGGCGATGGGATTGACGATGATGGCGGCGCGATCGGAGCCTGCGGGCACGAGGACCGTAGCTATCGCTTCACCTGTCTCAGAACACCCGGCGGGAGAAACCAGGCCAGCGACCCGGCTTTCTTCGACGTCAGGCTGCCCATGTCGATCCGGCAGATGCCGCCTTTCTTGAACGCGAGTGCACGTCCGGCGCCGATCAGATACGCCGCGAGCTCGCCCAGGTCAGGCTCGTGGCCGACGACGGCAATGCGTCGGCGCTTTGCGACGCGCGCGAGCTGTGTCATGACGGATGACGGCGCGTGCCCCGGCGCCAGTGCATCGAGCGTCTTGACCGGCGGTTTGCCGTCGAGGCCGGCGGCCAGCAGCTCCGCAGTCTGCTTCGCGCGCACCAGCGGGCTCGTAAAGATTTCGTCGAGTACGACGTCGAGCCGGCGCAGCCCCTTGACGGTCTCCTTGAACCGGCTGGTGCCACGCTCGGTGAGCGGGCGTTTCGAATCGTCCGGCCACTCCTTGCCGCGGTCGGCTGCGATGGCGTGGCGAACAAGATAGAGCTCAGTGGGAGTGGACATGACGTCAGGCCGCCGGCTCACGCCGGCCGGTCGGACGGATCGCGGTGGCGTAGTCGCAGATCGAGAGGAGTGACGCACGCATCGTGATGTAACGACCGTGCAACCGGCGGCACTCCGTCTCGAGCCGCCTGACGAGGAGATCCATTTCCGCTGACACGCGCAGCGTCGGCGCGTTGGGCGAGCCTTGAATCGCACGTGTCCGCGCGATCAGCACTTCGAGATCGTGGATCCGTCCCAGCAGATCCTGCGCCCGTTTCAGCGTCCTGATGCGGACCGTGGCGCGGGACCCGCTCAACTCGCGAACGATCTCCATCGCGTAGCGCAGCTTCTTTACAGCAATCCGGACTTCGTGCAGCCGATCGGGAAGATAGATGGCTGCGGCGTTTTCGATACTGGCGGCAAGGCGCCCGGCGCGCCGCGCGGCGCGCACACGGGCAACAACGAGCTGTCTCGAATTCACGGCACGCGCACTGGCCCCGAGCGCATCGTGCTTTTTCGCCGCGCGCACGAGCTTCCGGCTTGTTTTATCGAGGTCGCTCTCGTCGATCGTGCGCCGCATGTCGCGGTGCATCCGCGCACGCTCCTGCCGGATGGCCTGCTGCAGGGCGACGATGCCCGCGCGGGGAACGTCACGTGTGCCGGTCAGCTCATGGAGCGTCAGCAGCGCCACGTCGAGCTCTCGAACCGGCCCCAGACTCCGGTTCAGACGGCGAACCGCGCGGCGGGTCTTTCGCGCCGCTTCCCCGCGCGCCACGAGCGGCAGCGCTTCGCGGAGGCGCCGCGTCGCAACCCTCGCCTGGTGAATCGCGTTCACGTCTCCGGCACGGGCGCCCGGCAGCATCCGCGCGAGCGCACTGAGCCGCTGGCGAATCAACAGCTCAGATCGTCCTACCGTGACAGCCATGTACTCCCGGTACTATAAATCGGGGCGGCCGTCGCCCGCGTCATGCGCGTCGCAGCAATCGACATCGGTACGAATTCCGTGCACATGCTCGTCGTGCGCGTGCGCGAGGACCTGTCGTTCGAGGTCGTCGACCGCGAGAAGGCCATGGTGCGCCTGGGAGCGGGCGGGCTCGACGGCAAGGCGCTGACAGCGGACGCCATGAATGCGGCACTCCAGGCGCTCGTGAAGTTCAAGCGGCTGGCTCAGGCGCGCCAGGTGGATGCCGTGCTCGCGGCGGCGACCAGCGCCACACGCGAGGCACGCAACGGCGGCGAGTTCCTCTCGCGCATCGAGGCCGAGACCGGCATCCGGCCCCGCGTGATTACCGGCGCCGACGAAGCCCGGCTGATCCATCAGGCCGCGGTCTATGGCGTGGACGTCGGCAGCGGCCGCGCGGTCGTCGTCGACATTGGCGGCGGCAGCGTCGAAATCACGCTCGGCACCTCCAACGGCATTCAGCTGGCGCGCAGTTTCAAGCTGGGCGTCATCCGGCTGACCGAGCGGTTCGTGAAGAGCGACCCGTTGACCAGCCGTGACGAGCGGCGCATGGTGCAGCACATTCACGACGAGCTCGATCGCTTCTGCGATCAAATCACGGCGGCTGGATTCGATCGTGTGATCGGCACCTCAGGCACCATCCTCAGCCTCGGCGCGGTGGCGAGCTCCATGTCGCGCGGACACCTGCCGTCGGAACTGCGCAATCTGCGCATCACGGCGAAGCAGCTTCGCCGGGTGCGCAAGACGTCCACGCGCGTGGACCTGGAGCAGCGCCTTCTGCTGCCCGGCCTCGATCCGCGTCGCGCCGACCTGATGGTGGCCGGCGCCGTGCTGCTGGACACGATTCTGAAGCGGCTTGGAGCGGAGGACCTGACGCTCTGCGACCTGGCGCTGCGCGAGGGACTGGTGCTCGACTACGTGCGGCGGAACAGGCGGCGGATCGAGCGCGTGGATGCGATCCCGGACGTTCGTCGCCGGAGCACCATCGAGCTGGCGGAACGGTGCAACTACGACGCGCCGCACTCGCAGCACGTGACACGGCTGGCTCTGGCGCTCTTCGACCAGACGCGATCGATCCACGGCATGACCGACCGCGAGCGCGAATGGCTCGAATTCGCCTCGCTCCTGCACGACGTTGGCGCCCTGATCAGCTTCGTCCGCCATCACCGCCACTCGTACTACCTGATTAAGAACGGCGATCTGCGGGGGTTCCAGCCGGACGAAATCGAGGTGATCGCGCTGGTCGCCCGCTACCATCGCCGCGGAACGCCGAAACGGTCGCATGAGGAGTACGCCGGCCTGCCAGCAAGACTTCAGCGGACCGTCCGCATGCTGGCCTCGATCCTTCGCGTGGCTGAAAGCCTCGATCGCAGCCATGGACAGGTGATTTCGAGCCTCGAGCTGCGCGACGACGGCAAGTCGGCGGCATTACGCATCCAGACCCAGGCCAATGCCGATGCCGAGCTCGAGATCTGGGCCACCGAAGGGCATCTGAGACCGTTCGAGAAGCTGGTGCGGAAGACGGTCACCCTGGAGGTGGCCACCGCGCATCGCGTCCCGAAACGTCGAGCCACAGGATCGCTGGCGGTTGGCGGGACGGAACCACTAAAATAGTTCGGATGGATGAGCCGCCGTTGTGCGTGCTGTGCCGCAAGCGGCCGCGCGACGCGCAATGGAGGCCCTTCTGCAGCGAGCGATGCCGGAACGAAGACCTGGCACGGTGGGCCGACGGGCGCTACCGGGTTGCCGGCGATCCGGTGCCGTCTCCCGACAACGACTCCGTTCCCGATTCTGATTCTGATTCAAACGACTGATACCCGCGCGCCCTCATCTTGCTATGGCCGACACGCTGACAATCACCGACAACCGCACCGGCAAGCAGTACGAAATCCCGGTCACCGACGGCACCATCCGCGCAACGGATCTGCGGCAGCTCAAGACGAGCAGCGACGATGCCGGGCTCGCCACCTACGATCCGGCGTTCATGAACACGGCCGCGTGTCGCAGCCGGATTACGTACATCGACGGCGACAAGGGGATCCTCGAGTACCGCGGCTACCCGATTGAGCAGCTCGCCGAACACTCGACGTATCTCGAAACGGCGTACCTGATCCTCTTCGGCGAGCTGCCCACCGACACGCAGCTCAAGGAGTGGACCAAGCAGATCACCCTCCACACGATGGTCCACGAGAACATCAAGAAGCTGATGGAGGGGTTCCAGTACGACGCGCACCCGATGGGGGTGCTCATCAGCACGATCGCCGCGTTCTCGACCTTCTACCCGGACGCGAAGGCCATCTTCGACGAACAGTCGCGCAAGAAGCAGATCCACCGGCTGATCGCCAAGGTCCCGTCGATCGCCGCCTACGCGTACCGCCACAGCATCGGCCGGCCGTATGTCTACCCGGACAACGACCTGAGCTTCGCCGGAAACTTCCTGAACATGCTGTTCAAGATGACGGAGCTCAAGTATCACGTGAACCCGGTACTCGAGCGGGCGCTGGAAGTGCTCTTCATCCTCCACGCCGACCACGAGCAGAACTGCAGCACCAGCGCGATGCGCGGCATCGGCAGCTCGCACGTGGACCCCTACTCCGCCATGGCGGGCGCCGCCGCCGCGCTGTACGGGCCGCTCCATGGCGGGGCCAACGAGGCGGTGCTGCGGATGCTCACCGAGATCGGCAACGTGCAGCACGTGCCGGGATTCATCAAGCGCGTCAAGGGCGGTGAGGGCCGGCTGATGGGATTCGGCCACCGCGTCTACAAGTCGTACGACCCGCGGGCGAAGATCATCAAACAGACGGCCGACCAGGTCTTCGAGGTCACGGGCCGCAACCCGCTGCTCGACATCGCCCTGGAGCTCGAGCGCATCGCCCTCGAGGACGACTACTTCGTCACGCGCCGGCTCTATCCGAACGTCGATTTCTATTCAGGCCTGATCTATCAGGCGATGGGCTTTCCCGTGACGATGTTCCCGGTGCTGTTCGCCATTCCGCGAACGTCGGGCTGGATCGCGCAGTGGGAAGAGATGCTCCTCGATCCGGAGCAGAAGATTGCCCGCCCGAAGCAGGTCTACATCGGATCGAAACGGCGGGATTACGTGGCGCCCGACAAGAGACGGTAGCCAGTGCACGGAGCCTCAGGATGGCGGCTGGTGATCGTCGGTGCAATAGCTGGAATCGCTGCGATGATGCCGGCGTGCTCACGGCCGCCGGGTTCTGCCGTCAAAGAGCAGGCATCGATTGCACCGGCGAGCGATGGCTCCGCTGGACCGATCAGCGATCGCGCGGTCTCACCGACTGCCGGCCAGCTTGGACCAGCGCGTTTCGACTCGGCTCGAGCATGGAAAGACCTCGAGGCGCAGGTCGGCTTCGGTCCCCGCCCTTCCGGTTCCCCAGCGCTCCAGAACACCCGCGACTACATCCTTGCCGAACTGAAGAAGGCCGGCGTCGCCGCGACGCAGCAGATGTTCATCGCCAAAACCCCGCTCGGCGACACGCCGATGGCCAATGTCATCGCCACGATCCCGGGCCGGCGGCCCGAGCGCATCGCCATCGCCAGCCACTTCGACAC
>DASUGH010000153.1:0-58003 GCA_036274155.1 Vicinamibacterales bacterium
CTCGGGGCTCGGGGTCCGGGGCTCGGGGGCCGGGCTCGGGATCCGGGACTCGGGGCTCGGGCTCCGGGCTCCGGGCTCCGGGCTCCGGGGTCCGGGGGTGCGGGTTCGGATCCGCTTTCGGGTTCCCGGAGATCACGCTTCGCCGCTGCCTGTCCGGGTTCCCGCTTCGCGATGGTCCTGATTACTTCCAGTTGATTTCTTCAGACTTCGCGCCAACCCGTGAAGAACCTGGCCCACGCGGGAGGCAAGCTCCATGACGGCCGCAACGTCACGGCGTGGCGCGACTTTCAGTCGATGGATGAGTTCGAGCTGTGTTTCGCATTCCGCCTGACAACCCAGTGCGATGACGACGTACCGACGATAAGCGCGGCCCTTGTGCTGATGCCCTTCGCTGACGTTGGAGGGGATGCCAACCGCCGCTCGACGAACTTGCATGCTGAGCCCGAAGAGCTCCTCGCGCGGCAGCAGCTTCGTCATCGTGTACACAGCTTCGACCAGATCCATCGAGAGTTGCCATGCGTCCAGGTCGCGATATGAGGTGATTTTCATGACGCCCAACAGCGCATCAAGCGAGCCGACTCGATTGTCGAAGGATTTTGAAAGAAGAGGCGAGATGTACGCGATAGCTGCGATACCGCTTTAGGGAGAAGTACGCAGAAACTTCACATCCTTCATGTTCCTCGGCGCTCGGGACCCGAGTCCCGAGTCCCGAGCCCCGAGTCCCGAGTCCCGGATCCCGAGTCCCGAGCCCCGAGTCCCGAGTCCCGGATCCCGAGTCCCGAGCCCCGGATCCCGAGTCCCGAGCCCCGAGCCCCGAGCTCGAGCCCCGAGTCCCGAGCCCCGAGTCCCGAGCCCCGAGCCCCGAGTCCCGAGTCCCGAGCCCCGAGCCCCGAGTCCCGAGCCCCGAGCCCCGAGCCCCGAGCCCCGGATCCCGAGCCCCGGATCCCGAGCCCCGGATCCCGACCGTATTTCATCCCGCCTTGCGAAACACGAAATCCATGTGGCAGGTTCGCGACAGCGCTGCCTCGATCAGCACGATTGGAATCGAGGCGAGGACGAGCGGTGGATACCACGGCTCGTGAATGCCGCGAAAGCGGCGGCCGCGGAAGCGTGCCCAGCGATGCAGTGATGAGAGTGCCCACTGCGTCGCCCCCGACATCGAGCTCGAAATGCTGACGACCTCGAACCCGGCTCTCTCCGCGTGCCGCTTCAATGTCTCGTCCGAGAAGAGCACCAGATGCTGTGGCGCGTGCCACTGATTCCAGTCGTCCTTCCAGAATCGCAGTCCGGTCGAGGCGACGTTCGGCGTCTGGCCGATCAGGACGCCGCCGGGCACGAGGACATCGCGGATCGCGCCCAGCACCTGGGTCGGGTTCGGCAGATGCTCGATGACATGGAACATATGGACGACGCCGACACTCTCAGGCGGCACGTGCCGGCAGAGCGTCGCCTCGTCACACTGGTAGGCCTCCATGCCGCGCCTTCGCAGCTGGTCGAGCGGGCGGGCCACGATATCCGTGCCGATCATCCGGTAGCGGCAGCCGAGGTCCTGCAGCATGGCGAGCCATGTGCCGCTGCCGCAGCCGTAGTCGAGGAGTGTGTTGTTGCCCGCCGGCATCAGCGCGGCAATCTGTTTCAGCTTGCGGCGGGCGACGCGCTCCGCCAGCGCCTTCATGATCAGGCCGCGGTCCGCGTAGCTGATGAAGCACTTGTAGTCGTCCGGATAGTAGACGGCAACGTCGTCCGGGTCCGGTCGGTCGCGCAGGTAAACCAGTCCACACCTCGCGCACTTCACGAACCGGAAGGTCAGCGCCGAGAATGCGGGCGGCAGCGTGTCGGCGAGCTCGTCGTCCTGAAGCGGCCCGGAGATCGAAGCACCATCCGACGATCCGCAGTAGTCGCACGACGCCCTGACCAGCGGGCGCGGGAGACGGCTCATTCGCGGCTCATCCCTTTGACGATGCCGCCCGTGCCTGGAGCGACCGCAGGTGTCTGCGGAGCGCGGTCAGGTAGCCCGGCCACACCTCGAACGGGTAGACCCCAAGCTCCCTGACGTACTCGCGTCTTCCTCGTGGAAGGTTGTAGTGCGGGATCGACGGGTGCGCGTGGTGAAGGGCGTGGAAGTTGAAGTGCGACGGAGAGATGAAGAACCGCGTGATGGAGCCGGCCGCGATGTCGCGCAGCCGCGCCGCGGGCGCGGCGCGATCGTCCGGGGTGACGTGCTCCACGAACGCGCGGAAGTTGGCGAAGAAGCCGGCGAATGTCGCGAGCGGCAGCAGCCACAGCAGCGGGTAGCTCCACCACCGTCCGAATCCGGCGGTCATCGCGGTGGCCATCACCGCCTGGCAGATCACGACGCAGGCAAGCTCCGATGCCACGCCCGGGCCGTTCTCCACCGAGGCTTCGCGCTGCACCCCGATGCGCGGCCGGCCCCGGGTGGCGAAGCTGACGACCGAGCCCACGAGCATACGGCCGAGGAGCAGAGAGGCGAGATAAAGGACGACGCGCGCAGGCGTCTCGCGCGTGGCCGTCGCGTAGTTGATCCAATCGGGATCGTGATCGTGCCCCACCGTCCGGTGATGGCGGAGATGGCGTGTGCGATCGTGATAGTAGAGGATGCCGATCGGATACGCGTAGAGCCAGCGGCCCATGGCGTGATTCAGCGGCTGCGAGCGGAACAGCAGGCCATGCCATGCTTCGTGGGCGAGCGTCGCCAGCGCGTTCTGCCGGCTGCCGACAATCACCGCCGCGAGGGCGTACACATACCAGCGGTCGAGCCAGTGTGCGGCGAGCATCATCGCGCCGATGAGGCCCCACACCAGCACGAGATCGAGCGCCGTTCGGCGAATGGACGGAACGGACAACTCGCGAAGCGTGCCGTGGTCAATCGAGATCGTCTCGCGCATGGCCCGGTGAATCAGACTGGCTCTGCCGCCCGGTTGCCGGCGCGGCACTCTTCGAGCGGGAGCGCGAGCGCATAGCGCAGCAGGTAGCCTGCGTAGCTGCGCCGCCATTCCAGCCGCGACGCGAGCGGATGCCTGCGCATCTCGGCGTCGGCAGTCGGCAGATTGTAGTAGGGAATCGACACCCACAAATGATGGGCGGCGTGATAGTTCATGTTCTTCGGCGCGAAGAACATCGCTTCGAGCGGTGAGCTGACGTAGCTGATCAACCGGTGCTCGTCGGCTGGCGCATCCGACTCTGGTTGTGAGTGCTCGGCGAAGCTGCGAATCGAGTCGCCCAGATACGTGAAGACGTACACCGGCACCGCCCAGAGCAGCGGCCATCCCCACCAGCCGAACACGGACGTGAGACCGGCCATCAACGAGAACTGCACGCCGCCGAGCAGCGCTATGTCGCGCAGCGTGTAGCCATCGTCTCGCATCTCGCCGCGCGGAGCACGGCCTGCGGGGAAGAAGACGTTGCGGACCGAGGTCCAGATGGTCGCGAGGCCGGACAGATAGCCGAGCAGTTCGCCGAGATCGCTCTTGTTGAAGCAGGCGTGCTTGTAGCGATCCGGGTCGTTCTCGGTGGCCAGGTGCTGGTGGTGCGCAAGATGATTACGGTTGTTGAGCCGCGTGATGGCGCCGATGCCGGCGAACACGAAGAGATCGCTGAACAGGTCGTTCGTTTCCCGCCTGGGGAACAGACGCCTGTGGAGCCCGTCGTGGCCGATGATGAAGAGCGCGTAATACTGCGTGCCGACGACGATCATCGCCAGACCCACGCTCCACCACGTCGTATAGACGCCGGCCGCCGCCCACGCCGCCAGGATGATCAGCCAGCTGACGGCGACATCGAACACCACTCGTCCGGGGCGGAGCTGACTGAGCTCCTTCACGCGAGCAGGAGACAGCATCTGCTCGCGGAACGGCTGGTACGGATCCCGGCGATCGCGGGCGGTGGCCTTCACGACGGCCGCCTCGCCAGCATCAGCATCGACGACGTACGCACTCCCGCGGCGGCGCGCGCCTTGTCGAACGCCGTGAAGGCTCCAAGCAGCACGACGCTGCGGAACGGATCGAACAGGCTGGCGAGCCTCGGGTGCGGCCGCCCCTCGTAGCGAAGCCAGTGGTGCACCGAAAACATCCAGAAGGTGTGGCCGGTCTGATACATCGTCGCGATCGGCTCCAGCCCCGCGTTTCTCAGCAGCCGGGCCAGCGTGGCTTCGGTAAACAGATGCCAGTGGCGGGGAATATGGTAACCGCC
Source organism: Vicinamibacterales bacterium (assembly GCA_036274155.1). Classification (GTDB taxonomy): domain Bacteria; phylum Acidobacteriota; class Vicinamibacteria; order Vicinamibacterales; family UBA2999; genus Gp6-AA40. Next base: position 4,210 of record DASUGH010000153.1, read on the forward strand.
CCAATACCGATCCGCGAAAAGGCGACGGTCGAGTGCGTCGAGGTTCGGTGTTTCCACGGCCAGTACGCCACCTGGCGCCAGCCAGCCGGCAATGCGGTTCACCACTCGATCAGGCCCTGCCACGTGCTCGATCACGTGAAACATCGTCGCCAGGTCGATCGTGCGGTCCGCAATCGACGCGTTCTCGACGCGCGCACACTGGACGTCGAAGCCGGCGGCGACGAGTGTGTCGACCACGCGCTGATCCAGCTCGAGGCCATGAATATCGCGCTTCGCGAGCCCCCGGCCCGCCATCGCACGTAGATACCTCCCGGTGCCGCAGCCGATGTCCAGGAACGTTCGCGGCTGGCGGTGGAGGGTCTTGATGATCGTCCGCAGCTTCACGCCGTCCAGCAGCGCCTTGGCCCGGCGTGCGATGGCGTTGACCCTGGTCTCGTACTCGTAAGCGTAGTAGTGAGGTGGATAGATGATGCCGAGGGTCGCCGGCGACGGCCGCGGGTCGAGCCACACGTGCCCGCAACGCTCACACCGGACGAACGTCCACTCATTGCGGCACGTACCCAGCTCGTAGTCGTATCCGCTTGCGTACTGGCTGGTGGCGCGGCCGCCGCAGACGACGCAGGCGGCTTCACGCTCTGTCGAAATGATCGGGGCGGCACTCAGTTCGAGCGGTGGCTGGCGCTCCGCCCGTTCCCGAGCCCTGTTAGGCGCTGGTTCCTGAATCTGCAAGTCGCGCTCCCGCCCTGAATCCTCGCTCGCATGACCAGGCGGACCTAGCCCGCCTCTGCAACACACCTCGAGCGCTGACGCCGGCCACAGCGAGCCGACGCACGCAGCGGTGGCATCTCGAATTCGCGCACCGTCTCCTCCTGTGATGCAGCGATCCCCTCTGCACAGGATAGAACGGCACGCTGCGGTTGATTATCGTGGTTGTTTCAACCGTGCCGAAGGAGAGCTATTCGAACGGTCGGGGTGTCTCACCTGGCGTGGCGGCCTTCATCGCGGCGCACCTGCAGACCGTGGATGACCTGCAGTTGCTCGTCGCCTTCGTCAACTCGAGCGATCGATGGTGGGATACCGCCAGCGTGGGGCGTGAGCTGCGCCTCGGGGAAGAGGAAGCACGGAAGGTGCTCGAACGGTTTGCCTCCGGCAACCTGCTGGAGATCAGGCTGACCGACGACGTTCGCTACCAGTTCCGTCCCGGCACGCATGCGCTCCACCAGGGGGCGGCAGATTGCGTGGCGGAGTTCGGGACCAATCCCGCCGCCGTCGTTCGGGCGATTGTGGAGGGCGCTGGCGGCGAGGCGGCCTCCAGGTAGCCTGACTCCGGCCGATTGGCAGCCGTTTCCGCAAAAAGGCCCTGATTTCCATGCACGAGCCCGACGCCTGGACCTGGATTTCGCGCCGGCGGTACGATCGGCTCGTGCCGAATCACGAGATGCCGCCCGCGCATCGCTTCGTGGCCGTGCGCAGCATCAGGAGCGTCATCGTCCTCGGCTTCCTGGTGGTGTTCGGGCTGTGGGTGTTCTCCGGCGTCGAGCTCATGCGACGGGTGAGCACGGTTCAGTCGCGCGTGGCCACGGCACGGCTGGCCTATGGACGCGCCGAGCAGGTGCTCCTGATGGTGCGCACGAACGTGCTCGTCGGGTCGATTTACTTGCGGGATGCGATTTTCGAGCAGGATTCGGCTCGACGCAAACAGCATCGTGCGGACCTGCAGCGCCTGCGCGATCAGATCGAAAGGGAGCTGCCGGCCTACGTGAACGAGGCGGTGCCGCAGAGCGAGCGGTCCGACTGGGCCAACCTGCAGAAGACGCTCGAGGCTTTCTGGACGGGAATGGATGCGGTGTTCACGCCGGAGCCGCCGAGACCCGCCGTGCAGGTGATCGAGTTCCTCCGCAACCGCGTGGTCCGACGGAACGAGGTGCTCGCGATCGTCGACAACCTCAGGATGCTGCAGCAGCTCGCCGATCAACGACAGCAGGACGAGACCGCCCGGCTGTCGCGGGATCTCCGGCAGCGGTCGATCTGGATGATGTCGATCGCCGTCATTCTGGGTCTGTCGGTTGCCGGCGTCGCCTTCTGGCACGTCGGCGTCCTCGAGCGCGAGAACGCGCGACAGCGGCACGCCGAAGAACAGAACCGGCGCGATCTCGAGCGCCTCTCGGCGCGGCTGGTTCACGTGCAGGAGGAAGAGCGGCGCAGCCTCTCGCGCGAGCTGCACGACGAGGTCGGCCAATCACTCATGGCGATCAAGATGGAGCTGGGGGCTCTGGCCCGGAAGCTCGGCCCGGATCCGGACGCACGAACGTCGATCGACGAGGCTCGCACCCTCGCCGATCAAACGCTTCAGAACGTCCGCGATCTCTCCCAGCTCCTCCACCCGTCGACGCTGGACGACTTCGGATTGCCGGCGACGCTGCGCGCCTACCTCAGGAGCTTCTTCAAGCGCACCGGCATCGGCACGGATCTCGTCCATGATGGCCTCGAGGAACGCCTGCCGGTGGACGTGGAAGTGTGCGTCTATCGCATCACGCAGGAGGCGCTGACGAACGTCGCGCGGCACAGCGGTGCACGCCGGTGCTCGGTGACGCTGACGCGGCGTTCGGGAAGCCTGGAGCTCGTCATCGAGGACGATGGCCGCGGCATCGACGCTGCGGCATCGTCGAAAGACGTCAGCAGAGGGCTCGGCTTGATCGGCATGCGCGAGCGTGCGCAGACGCTGGCCGGGCAGTTCTCGATTGCCGACCGCCCGCAGGGCGGGACGCGCGTGACCGTGGTATTGCCGGTGCCGGAATCCGTCGAGACGGGTGCTCAGCGGGCGGCGGGATAGGACCATGACCAGAATTCTCCTCGCCGACGACCATCCGATCGTGCGAAAGGGGCTGCGCAAGGTACTGGAAGAACGCCGCGAATGGTCGGTGGTCGCGGAAGCCGGCGACGGCCGCGAGGCGGTGCGCCTCGCCGAGCAGCACAAGCCCGACATCGCGATCATCGACATCGGGATGCCGCTGCTCAACGGCATCGAGGCGACACGGCAGATCGTACGCAAGCTCCCGATGACGCGCGTCCTGGTGCTGACGATGCATGCCGACGAAGCGTACGTGGGCCAGATGCAGCAGGCCGGCGCCAGCGGCTACGTGTTGAAGGATTCGGCGGATCAGGACCTCGTCGAGGCCGTCAGCCAGGTGTCGAAGGGGCGGTCGTTCTACAGCCCTGCCGTGGCGCAGATGATGCTCGACGAGTACGTTCGTCACGGCGAGCATCGGCTGGCCGATCGCTACGACTCGTTGTCTGAACGCGAGCGGGAAGTGTTCCAGCTGATCGCCGAGCGGAAGACCAACAAGGAAGTGGCGGCGCTCCTGTCGGTCAGCCTCAGCACCGTCGAGACACACCGGGCGAACATCATGGAGAAGCTCGATCTGCACAGCGCTGCGGAGATCGTGCTCTACGCGGTTCGGCGAGGCGTGATCAGGTGAACTCGGGGCTCGGGGCTCGGGGCTCGGGTGGAGCCCGACGATCATGAAGAAGTGAACTTTCTGCGTACTTCTCGCAACGGCCGCATCGCAGCGGTTGCGTACATCACGCCCTGTCTCGCGAAATCCTTCGAGAATTGAATCGGCTCGGTTGATGCTCTTTCGAGCATCGTGAAAATCACCTCCTATCGCGACCTGGATGCATCCCGAGCCCCGGATCCCGAGCCCCGGATCCCGAGCCCCCGATCCCGAGCCCCGGATCAAGATCGCAGCAGCCCGACGGTGACGAGCAGCCACGCGATCGTGAGGCAGCTGAAGGCGATGAACAGGCCGAGCGCGGATTCGGCAAAACCCGCGGCCATTGCCTGCCAGCTGACGGGCGTGACGGGGGCGCTCGCCGCCATTCCGCGCAGGATCGTGGCCAGACCCACCACGAACGAGCCGAGACCATTGAAAATAGCGGCCAGCGACAGCGGACGGATGAGCGCCAGGCGGCGTTCGCTGGGCCTGATCGCATAGGCGAGCGCCATACCCATTGTCGTCACCGATACCGCCATGCCCAGCAGGCCGAACAGGCTGGAGTGCCTCAACAGGTCGAATTCCATCTCGTCGATCCTTTCTGTGCAGACGTGGCGTATAACGCACCAGACGCGCGCGCGTGACCGTTGTCACGCTGGGCGCGCCCGAGCGTTATGACTCCGGTGGACCGCGGTTTCGAGCTGGACCTGATCGCGAGGCTGAAGCGAGGGGAGGGCGACGCCTTCGACCAGGTGTTCGCGGCCTTCAACCCACGCCTCTTCAACTTTCTCGCGCGGCTCTCGAGGCGGCGCGACATCGCCGAGGATCTGCTCGAGGAGACGTGGCTGCGCGTTGTCGCCCACGCGCCGCGGCTGCACGACGACACGCGTCTGGCCCCATGGCTCTTCACCATCGCGCGGAATCTCTATGCGAGCTACTGCCGTTCGCGGCTCCTCGACTACGAGATGGCGGCGCTGCAGCTCTGGCCGTCGCAACCGGCGGAGCCCTCGCCGTTCGAGGCCGCTGCCGCCGGAGAGCTGCAGCAGCGCGTCGAGGTGGCGCTCGCGTCGCTGTCAGGGATTTACCGGGAAGCGCTGCTGCTGGTGGCGCTCGAAGGGCTGACGCCCGCCGAGGCGGCGACCGTCTGCGGCGTGACCCCGGAAACGATGCGGCAGCGTCTCAGCCGCGCGAGGAGCCTGCTGGCCAGACGGCTCGACGCGTCGGCGATTTCATCGGTGAGGGTGCTGAAGGAGGTCCTGCCATGAGCTCGTCGCGTCACGAGGATGCCCTGATGCGAGCGCTCGCCATGCTCCCGCCGGTCGTTCCGAACGCCACGCATGCGGATCGGCTCCGTGCACGGTGCCGCGCCCGGCTGGAGCGCCCGCCGCATCATTTGTCGGCCGATCTCGAATCGAAGACAGTCGGCGCGGTCAGCGCGATGTACGCGTGGCAGCTCCTGCAGCTGGTCATTCGCTGATTGCGACCCACCTTCGCGTGGGAGATCGAGGCACGCTCCGGCGGGCAAGCGACCCGAACGATGCGACGAGGGGAGCGCGACGGCTGCCCCTCGTCGCTTCGATACGTCGTGTCGAAGTCTTGTTCTACCGCGCGCTGACGGGCTTTTGTCCGGTGACGCGGTCCCACGCGTCGCGAACTGCGCCTTTCACCTGTTCCCACGCCGAGTTGCCACGATACTCGTAACGATCCCAATCGCGCGACAAGTCGGACTCGATGTCGTTCCAATTGCGTCCCTCATAACGCCGCGCTGAGTCCCAGCCGTATCGATATCCCGGCTGGTAGAACTCGTAGCCTCGATCGCCTGATGAGGCGTAGGGTCGGCTGCGGTAGTTCGTGCGCCAGTACTCGTCTTCCTCGATCCAATTTGGGTTCGTACGTTCAGCCATTCAGTCCTCCGTGCTCAATTGCGGTGCAAGCTGCAATCAGCGAGCCGCATCGTTGCAGGTCGCGATGCGGTCCTGGTGGCGCTCGTCCCGACGAGCACGGGTTGAACGGCACGACCCATCGCAGCGCCAAGCTGTTCTCTTTCGGGAGACAATCGCTGTGGTGCCGACAGTGCCCCCGATACTGATCGTCGTGTTGCTCGGCGTGGCGGGCGTCCTGTTCATGTTCAACCGGCGCCAGCGAGCCCGGGCTCTTCGGGAGCAGCGTGCAGCCTGGGGTGGGGCGCTCGATCGCGAGCGCAACATGGAGGCAATCGCGTCCTACTACCGAGGCGTGGCGGCCCACGTGGCACCGGCGCTCGATGACCGGACCTGGGACGATCTCGATATGGACGCCGTCTTTGCTTTACTCGATCGCACCGAGAGCGCGGTTGGGCAGCAGCTGCTCTATTCGCGGCTGCGTGCAAACGGACGGGCGAGCGGCGCGGGCCCGTTCGAAGCGCTCGTCACCAGGATGAGCGACGACGTCGCAGCTCGGGAACGGGCGCAGCTCGTGCTCCGATCCCTTCGGGCGTCCGCCGCGTATGACCTCTGGTGGCTGGCGATGCCGGGTACGCTCGCGACCGAACGGAGGCACGTGCTCTTCCCCGTGGCAGGTCTCTCGATGGTCGTTCTCGTTGCCGCGTCGGTGTTCTGGCCTCCAGCGCTCTTCCTGCTGATGGTCGGCGCCATGGGCAGCATTTTACTTCGGGCATCGGTCGCTCAACGCCTGCGCGTCGTGACCGGCGCGTTTCGGGAGCTGGCGCCGCTCCTCGCAGCGGCGGAAGTGTTCGTCGCACTCGACCTGCCCGAGACCGCGTCGTCGCTGCGTCTCGACCTGCCCCGGCTGGCGCGGCTGAGGAGCATCGCGGCGTGGGCCGGACGCGATTCTGCCCGTGCAGTCGCCGGCGACATGCAGGAGATCCTGTTCGAATACCTGAACCTGCTGTTCTGGCTCGATGCCAACGCCCTCTTTTTCGGCGCCCGCGAGCTTGGCAGGCGTGGCAGCGAGCTGTTGCGGGTGATTGCCGCGGTTGGTGACGTGGACGCGGCAATCAGCATCGCGTCGTATCGCGCTGGCACCAGCGGTTGGACGCGACCCACGTTCCGTTCACGGACAGTGATCCTCGACGCTGCGCGACACCCGCTGCTGCCGCACGCCGTGCCGAACTCGGTGGCGATGACAGCGCCGGAAGGCATGATCGTGACCGGCTCGAACATGTCGGGCAAAACGACGTTTCTGCGGACGGTGGGGGTCACAGCGGTACTCGCGCAGACGATCAATACGTGTCTGGCCGTCCGCTACGAAGCCCCGGAGTTCGTCGTGCGCAGCTGCATTGGCCGGGCCGACGATCTGCAGTCTGGCAAGAGCTACTACTTCGCCGAGGTCGAGTCGGTCGTCTCGATCGTGCGATCTGCCCGCGGGTCCGCATCGCACCTGCTCCTGTTCGACGAGCTGTTTCGCGGCACGAACACCGTCGAGCGGATCGCCGCGGCGGAGGCGGTGCTGCTCTCACTGCTCGCGCCCGCCACCGGCGAGCCAACGGCGCACGTGGTGCTCGCCGCGACGCACGATGGCGAGCTGGTGACACTGCTGGAAGGCGTTTACGGCGCGTACCACTTCGCCGACGCAATCGGGCCGGCGGGTCTGTCATTCGACTACCTGCTGCGGCCCGGCGCGGCGCGGACACGGAATGCCATAGCGCTGATTGCGCAGCAGGGAGCTCCAGCCGCGCTCATCGAACACGCACGCGAGCGCGCCCGGCAACTGGAGGAGGCGCGAACGGTTGCTTTGGATGAGTTAGGGAGGCAGGCATGAGAATCCACGGCCGATTCGACCTGGTTGGTGTCTAATATCGCGAGAATCGCGGTAGACGGACGTTCGTCCTTCCATCGCGTGATCTCCCCTGTCACGAGTCGCCCGACTCGAAGGAGTGCTGACATGCGACGCGGCTTCCTTGCCTTCGTGGTGCTGCTGCCGTTCATCGCCACTGCCTCGGCGCAGTCTCCGGCGCCTCGAAGCACCTTGCCGATTCTTCGTGTGACCACGCCGGCAGTCGTCGCAGCCGCGAGCCTGGAGACGGTGGTCGATCGAGTCATGGTGTTCGATCGCAACCACGATGGCCGCCTGACGAAGGGCGAGCTGCTCGAGCGCATGCAGCCTCTCGTGGTTCGCGGCGACGCCGACGGCGACGGCGTGCTCGACAACAGCGAGATTCGCATGCTGGCCACCACGCGTCCGGCCGCGACGATTCCAAAGGAGTTCCAGCCTGGCACGTACGGGTTCGCCGACCAGACGGGCTTGTCGACACGTTCACACATCGAAAACTCCATCGACGATCTGCGGCTGCCCGTCGACACCAGGGAGCAGGCGCTCGCCGTCGTCAACTCGTTCCTCGATTCGCTGCAGGTGTCGGCGGCGGCGACGCTCCAGAAGAAGATGGCGAAGGTGCTGACCGCGGAACAGCTCGCTGGCTTCAAGACGCTGCTCGACCGGCAGCGTCGCAGCGGCGTCGCGCTGGCGAGCAACGGCGACTCGCACCGGACCCTCATGGAGCAGAATCTGAGAATGCTGGTGTTTGCAAGCGATCTCGAGCGCCGCGTCGCCTCCTTCAAGCTGGCGCCTGCCGCCCTGCGCCAGGCGCAGACGGCGATCCAGCAGTACCGAAACACCCTGCGGCTGGGCGACACCGAGCGGGCGGCGCTGATGGTGCAACTGGCGGGCGTCCTCGACGACGAGGAGCGCGAGAACCTGGGCGCGGCGCTCAAACGCCGGCCCGTCGTCAAAACCGGGAATACTCCGCGTGTGTTCGCCGCCTCGCAGAGGATCCAGGGCGTCCAGGGCGACGTCGTGCGCTTCCGCAACATACCGGCGGCTGCCATGCCGGATTTTCAGCTCCTGCTGCTGGACCCTCAGAAGACAGCGGTGCTCGAACCGGCCAGCGTCCGCTGACAACCGGTCATCAGGCGCGCGAGGTTGGCATGCCGGCCGGCCTCGCGCGATCGCGCTCCTCCCGTTCACTCCGCACGGACATGTCAGTCGTGCAGCCGCAGTTCAGCTGACGTTCGTCACGAGCGCGTGGTAAGGTCGCGAGGATTGCACAGAAGGAGGAACATGATGGCAGTTCGACCCATTCCCGAGGGCTACAGCAGCGTCACCCCCTATCTCATCGTCAGCAGTGCCGCCCGCGCCATCGACTACTACAAGCTGGCGTTTGGAGCGACCGAGCTGATGCGCTTCGAGGGGCCGGGAGGGACGATCGCACACGCCGAGTTGCAGATTGGCAATGCGCGGATCATGCTTGCCGACGAGTCGCCGCAAACGGGACACAAGAGCCCGGAGTCGCTCGGTGGGAGCGGCACCGGCCTCATGCTCTACGTCGAGGACGTCGACACGGTGTTCACGCGGGCCGTGAATGCCGGCGCAGAGGTGACGAGGCCGCTGCAGAATCAGTTCTACGGCGATCGTTCGGGAAACCTGACCGATCCCTTCGGTCACATGTGGACCATCGCGACCCACGTCGAAGATGTGTCCGAGGAAGAGATGCAACGCCGCATGGCGGCGTCGATGAGCGCTCACACCAGCTGACCTGACCGCGAGCGGACGTCATGGGAGGCGCGCGCCCTTTCAGCGCGCCTCCGTCACACGGTGGTCTTCAGCCGCCGCTCGTCTGGATCGGCGAAGCAGAACGGGTGACCGCACGTCGCGCAGACGTATTCAGCGAATCCCGCCCGGCGCTCCACGAACCTCACATAATGGCCGCGTGCCACGCAGGCCAGCGGGTGCCGGACATGTGCCAGGCCCGTGTCGGGCTTGAGGAACGTGTGCCCGCAGCTGCAGGCGTATTCGGAAAAGCCGTTGCGGCTGGCGACGCGACGGACCCGGTGCCCGAGTAGGCCGCACAGGTACCGCACCTTCTTCGCAAACAGCGGACGTCCGCCATACGGATCGGCATCGCGGTGGAAGAGCAGCGGGTGTCCACAGCGGATGCAGACATACTCGTGCTGTTCGTGCCGGTTCGTGAGGCGTTCGTAGGTGTGATGTCCGAGAAAGCACGAGAGCGTGTGGCGGACGCGGGTCGTCGTGCCGTCTTCGGCCAGGTACTCCGCGCCGCACCGGCAGCGCCGCGAGCGGCTCGCGGCGCTTCGAAACGAGGCATTGTCCACGTGATGGCCCCACGTCCGGCACGAGAGCCGCTGCCACAAGCGACCCTGGACTGGTCGATCGGATACGAGCCCGCACGTGTCACCAGCAGTCGCGAACGCCATCGGCTCCTCCCGGGGTGCGGTCATCCGGCACCAGCGATCAGGAAGGTGCAGAGCAGCGACGAACTGGCTCAGGCGAGCGGACGTGCGCGCGGCGCTCAGCCGGCGATGAACGGGCGGACGTGCGAGCGTCAGGTCCTGACAGGCGCGCCGCCGCCGATGAACCTGCTGGCGGCGCCAATCAACTCGTCATGTGAGGGGAACTTGCCAACGCCGGAGAGGCCTTCTTTGCTGCACTCGATGTTGGCCCACCGTACGACCCCCTCACGGTCGATGAGGAACTGGCCTTTCAGCTGGCCGAAAGTGGCGGCGCTCTCCCGCTCGTCGGTCGGCGTCAGGCGATAGCCCTCCAGGGCGGTCAGCGCCGCGGCAGCTTCTCTGACGGGCAAAGGTGCCGGCAGCTCGCCCGTCGGATTGACGTAGGTCTCTCCCATGAGCTGCATCATGTCCGGCGTCATGGGGTGCATCGGTACGCCGTATGAGCGGTGTGTGGTCAGGTGCGGGTCTGCGCCGAGTGGCATCCGCGTCGGCCTGAACTTGAAATACAGACGTGCGTTGTCGAGATCTGTACCGACGATGGCCAGCGAATCGACCCCGATGGATTTCAGCTGGTCGGAGCTCGCCGCCATCTGCGCCAGCGCCCGCCGGCAGAAGGGGCAATACAGCCCGGGGAACAGACCGAGCAGCAGCGGACTCTTCCCGCGGTAGTCGGTCAGGGAAATCTCCCGCTCCTCGTGCACCGCCGGCACCACGAAGTCGGGTGCGTGGTGCCCCGGTTGAACCGTCTGCCCTGGCTCTGTCATGGCATTCCCATGTCGCGTTCAATAGAAGGTTGCGGAAGCGCTCTACTCGCAATACGCAAGGCGAATCGGTGCTTATCAGCGGCTTCCCTGGAGTCCCGCCGTCGCCGGGATGCCCTTTCTGAGGCCCTGGTCAGCACAGGAAGGGAAGCAGCAGAAGCGTATCAGGATCGAGTCCGGTTCGTTCACAGAGTTGGCGGGCCTTCTCCATGTATTCCTCCGCGCGAACGCGGTCGCCGCGGTCGAGGTGGATGGTGGCGAGGCCGTCGTAACAAGGGAGGATCAATTGTGGCTCGCCGATCTTCTCGGCCAGCGACAACGCCTCCCGATAGGCTTCGTCCGCCTTCTGCAACTGGCCACTGCACTGGTGAATTTGCGCCATGACGACGAGCGGCACGGCAAGATGGTCGAGTTGCCCCAACTCGCGATCGAGCGCGGCGGCCGCCGACGCCGCCTGCAGCCCCTCCGTTTCGCAGCGATCCGTGAGGGCACAATAGGCCGACGCCAGGTTCGCGTAGATGTACGACTGCAGCGACGCGGCGCCGATCCGCGACGCGATCTCCAGGCCAGTCAGCGAGATGTCGATCGCCCGCTTCGGCTCGACGGAGCTGTACAACACGCCGAGGTTCGCGTAGGCACGGCAGGCGACGTCGAGGAGGCCGAGCCGCTGCGCAGCCGCGAGGCTGCGCTCGATGTGCTCCCGCGCGGCGTCGAGCTTGCCGGTTCGCGCCAGCGCGACGCCGATCGTGTTGGTGGCATGTGCGATGGCGGCTGTCGCCGCTCTCCCGTTCGCGCTCGTATCGGCAGGCGTGGCGGCGAGCGCCTGTTCCGCTGATGCAAGCGCCCTCGTGGCCCATTCGGTCGCCTGATGATTGTCGCCGCTGCGAAACGCGGCGAGCCCCAGCTCCTGATAGAGATGGGCGGCTTCGATGTGTGCGTCCAGACCGGAGAGCGTCTGCAGTGCGCGACGGTAGGCGTCCATCGCTGCCGGGCGATCGCCGGCCTGCCAGTGAAGCGCTCCGGTCTTGCGGGCGATGCGCGCCTCGTCGACGACGGCCCCTGCGGCGGCGAAGTCATTGGCGACGCGCGCGTAGTGCTCCATGGCCGCCTGACGGTCGCCGAGCATCGCCAGCAGGTCGGCGAGCGTCTCCTGCACGGCTCGCCTTGCCCGTTCATGTCCACTCGTGTCCTGCAGCACCTCGAGAGCACGGCGGTAGTGCTGCGCGGCTTCCTCCGTGGCGTACACGGCGTGCGCGGCGTCGCCAGCGGCGATGAGCGCCTCGGCAGTCCGGGCGGGATCCGCGAGGGGGCCAGCGCAGTACAGATGGTGCGCAATCGCGGAAGTGTAAAGGCGCGACTCCGCGGCGAGCCGCGTCATGGCATCAGCGGCGCGCAGGTGGAGCCGCTGCTGGCGTGTCTGAGGGATCGCGCTCATCAGCAGCTGACATGTCATGCGGTGGTCGAAACGCCAGCTGACTTCGCGGCGTCCGGACGGGCCTTTCAGGATCCTGGCGCGCTCTGCATCATGCAGCGCCGATGCGAGGCGGTCGCCGTCCACTTCGGCGACAGCTTCCACCAGATCGGGCTCGAAGCGCTGGCCGATCACTGCGGCGGCGCTCAGCACGTTCTGAACATCTGCCGACACCCGCCGCATCCGCCGCTCGAGCACGAGGCGCACCGTATCGGGAAGCGTCACCTCGTCGAGGTCGACCGTCCGCGCCCACTGCTGGCGCGCGTCGAAGAGCCGCCCCTCCTCCTTCAAATGACGGAACAGCTCGACGATGAAGAGTGGATTGCCACCCGTGTGCTCCGTAATCGTCCGCACGAGCCTGACGGGAGGATCCGGCGGCCCGAGCGTCGCGAGCACGTTCCTGACGTCAGCGGGTTCGAGGGGACGCAGGACGATCGCCTGCGCCTGCCGCTGCGCGACCAGCTGGTCGAGCGTCGCCTTGACGGGTTGCCGCGTATGACCCGTCCGCGCCTGGCCGCGGACGCGGTCCAGCAAGCTCTGGAACCTGCCCTTGCTTGCAGCGGCGGCAGGAGGGTCTATCTCGCGGTACGCAGCGATCAGGACGATCGGCAGGTTGGCGAGATGCGTCGCGAGGTGCTGCGTCAGTTGCAGCGTTGCCTCGTCGGCCCATTGCAGGTCGTCGACGAAGAGCGCCAGCGGCATCGACCGTCCGCTGCGGGTCAGGAACTCCCGGACATTCGTGAACAGGAACCGCTGCTGCAACTGCGGCGGCAGCTCGAGCGGCGGAGCCATGTCGGGAAAGAGGCGGTGGAGCTGTGGCATCAGCCTCGCCAGCTCCGGCGCGCTTGCGCCGACGGCCTGGTGAAACAGCGACACAGGCATCAGCCTCGAGGCTTCCTCGAGAATTTCGATGAACGGGATCAGCACGGGCCTGTCGTCCTGCTCGTAGCATCGGCCGACCAGTGTCTGGTAACCGAGCTGGCGCGCGGCGCTGAGCGCTTCCTCGGCGAGGCGGGTCTTGCCGATGCCGGCCTCTCCGAACAAGAAGACGAGACTGCCGGAGCCGGACCTGCCCTGACGAAGGCAGTTGAGGAGCTGCGTCAGCTCACTGTCGCGGCCAGTCAGCCTGGCGCGTCCCTCGCCTGGCGCCCGGTCGACAGCTGGCGGCGGGAGCGTTGCCGAAGGCGTGGTCTCGACCGAGCAGCGACGCAGGGCATTTCGGACGACGGTGAACGACTGATGGCGAGCCGCAGGATCCTTCGCGAGCAGCCGTGCGAGCAGCGCCTCGAGCGCCGGCGGCACGTCGCGGAGCTGTGTGGCCGGCTCGCCGAGGACGGCGGCGATGGTGGCGTCGATGCCCACGCGGCGGAACGGGTTGGCTCCAGAAAGCACCTCGTACAGCAGGACGCCGAAGGCGAAGATGTCCGATCGGCGGTCTGCGGGTTCACCGCGGAACTGTTCCGGCGCCATATAGGCGGGGGTCCCGCGCACGAGCGCCGGCGCGGGGCTCAGGTCCACTGTCTGGTCGCTCACGTCTGTGAGCGGCAGCCGGGCGGCCAGCCCGAAGTCCATGACCTTGATGTGCCCGTCCTCGGTGAGCATGACGTTCGCCGGCTTGAGATCGCGGTGAATCACACGCCGCCTGTGCGCGGCGTCGAGGGCCTCGGCGATCTCTTCGGCTACGCGCAGCGCGTCGCCGACTCGAAGCGGACCGCGGCGGAGCCGACGTTCGAGCGACTCGCCGCGGACGTATTCCATGGCGATGCAGTGACGGCCGTCGAGCGCGGTTACCTCGTAGATCGAGCAGATGAACGGGTGATCGAGCGCGGCAGCCGCGCGCGCCTCGCCGAGGAGCTGCTCGAGGCCGCCGGACTCGCCTGGCGTTGCGAGGAACTTCAGCGCCACCTGACGGTGGAGCATCACATCGTCGGCGAGACAGACCTCTCCCATACCGCCGCGGCCGATGGTCTCGACGATCCGGTAGCGCGGTTCGGTCCCCGCGGCGAAGGTCATTGGGCGTTGTGGGGTGATCAATTCCTCCAACCGTATTCCCGAGCTACGTAAAGTCGTCGGCGACTGAGGGCTGCCGTCGCCACGCTATGTCTCCCGCCCCTCTCAGTACGGCCGGTCGTACCCACGGAAGGGTCGTCGTCTACCTCGGTTGCTGCGATTGAACGCTCTGCTGATGCCGACCGGGCGGGCATCAACGTTGCTCTGGAAGCAGATTCTACAGTCGTGCTGGGCACGGATCCTTCAGTCGTGGTGGGCACCCGGCGGAGCCGCTGACGGATGCCAGCTCTGCCGTGGGTGGATGCCTGTCGCCAATGATTGAAGCAGTTTTTCCCGGTAACACCGAAATGGCGCGACGCATGCGCGCCCTCGACTGGTCTACAACGCCATTCGGCCCCGTCGAGCAATGGCCGCAGTCGCTGCGGACCTCGGTCGCGACCTGCCTGGATTGTGCATTCCCGATCGTGCTCTGGTGGGGACCCGAGCTCGCCATCCTCTACAACGACGAGTACCGCCCTATGCTGGGTCCGGCGAAGCATCCGGCAGCGCTCGGCGTGCCGGGGGCGCAGGTCTGGTCGGAGATCTGGGACGTCATCGCACCGATGCTGTCGCAGGTGTACGAGCGCGGCGAGGCGACGCGCTCGCGCGACCTGCTCTTGCACATCGACCGGGGCTATTCCGAAGAGGCGTACTTCTCGTTCTCTTACAGCCCGATTCGCGATGAGGCCGGTAAGGTCGCCGGCATCTTCTGTCCAGTCATCGAGACAACGGAGAAGATCATCGGCGAACGGCGCCTTCGCACGCTGCGTGATCTGGCTGCGAGGTGCAAGGGCGCCGAGAGCGAGCAATCCGCCTGCGAGGCTGCCGCCGCGCTCCTCGCCGCCAACCCTCATGACGTGCCGTTCGCGTTGATCTACCGCGTCGATGAGAAACAGTCGAGCGCAACCCTGAAAGCGGTTGCCGGAATCGCGCCGGGAACGGACGCGTCGCCGGAAGTCGTGGCGCTGAACGACCCGGAGTCCGACCTCTGGTCGCTTGGTGCCGTGGCGCAATCGGGTCAGATCACCACCCGCACGTCGTTGTCCCAACGGGTCAGCGGACTGCCGGCGGGCGCCTGGAAGACGCCGCCGCACACGGCGATCGTGCTGCCGGTGCTGCTGCCGGGCCAGGAACATCCACGGGCCATTCTCGTCGCCGCCGTCAGCCCGATGCGGGCGCTCGACGATGGCTATCGAACGTTCTTCGGTTTGATTGCTACCCAGCTCGCGTCCGCCCTCGCCGACGCTGAGGCGCTCGAAGCGGAGCGCCGCCGCGCCGAGGCGCTGGCCGAGCTCGATCGGGTGAAGACGGCGTTCTTCTCGAACGTCTCACACGAGTTCCGCACGCCGCTCACGTTGATGCTCGGACCGCTGCACGACGTGCTCGCTGGTGCCGGCGGGGCGCTGAACGCTGACGCCAGAGTGGCAGTGGACGTCGCGCATCGCAACGGACTGCGGCTTCTCAAACTGGTCAACACGCTGCTGGATTTTTCCCGTCTCGAGGCCGGCCGTCTCGAGGCCAGCTTCGAGCCGACAGACCTCGCCGCGTTCACGAGCGAGCTCGCCAGCGTGTTCCGGTCGGCGATCGAGAAGGCCGGGCTCGAGCTGCTGGTCGAATGCGATCCGCTGCCGGCGCCGGTGTACGTCGACCGCGACATGTGGGAGAAGATCCTCCTGAACCTGCTCTCCAACGCGTTCAAGTTCACCTTCGAGGGCAGGATCACCGTGACGCTCCGATGGCGCGACGATCGCGTCGAGCTCGCGGTCAGCGACACCGGCATCGGCATCGCCGAATCCGATCTGCCGCGCCTGTTCGAGCGATTCCACAGGGTGAAGCACGCTCGCGCACGCACCCACGAGGGCACCGGCATCGGCCTGGCTCTGGTGCAGGAGCTGGTGCGTCTGCACGGCGGCACAGTCGCGGTACTCAGCGATGAGGGGCGCGGCACGGCGTTCACCGTGAGCATTCGGACGGGTACCGCGCACCTGCCGACGGATCACGTGACGGCAGCCCGCCTGCTCACCTCGACTGGCATTGGCACTGGTCCGTTTGTCGAGGAGGCGCTGCGGTGGTTACCGTCGACCGCCGGGTCCGATCACCCGGACACGGAACCGACGACGGTCACGGAGGCCGTGGCTGCGTCTGCGGAGGGATCGCCGCGCGTGTTGATCGCCGACGACAACGCCGATATGCGCGACTACCTCGCCCGGATCCTCGGTCAGAGCTACCGTGTCGAGGTGGTGGCCGATGGCGCTGCGGCGCTGCAGCGCGTCCGCGCGAACCCGCCCGACCTCGTGCTGACCGACGTCATGATGCCGACGCTGGACGGGTTCGGGCTCCTCGCTGCGATTCGGGCCGACCAGCGCAGCCGCACGATCCCCGTCGTTCTGCTGTCGGCACGCGCCGGCGAGGAGGCGCGCATCGAAGGGCTGCACGCTGGCGCCGACGAGTACCTGGTCAAGCCGTTCAGCGCTCGCGAGCTGCTTGCCTGCGTCGCCTCACAACTGCAGTTGCAGCAGCTGCGCCGCGACGCCGACCAGGCGCTCCGGTATCGGAGCGAACAGTACGAGACGCTGCTCAATCAGGCCCCGCTCGGCGTTTATGTCGTTGACGCCGAATTCCGCATCCGCGACGTCAACCCGATGGCGCGGCCGGTGTTCGAGGGTATTCCTGACGGCGTCATCGGGCGGGATTTCGAGGAGATCGTCCGCATCCTCTGGAAGCGGGAGAGGGCGGACGAGGTCGTGCGGATCTTTCGGCAGACGCTCGTCACCGGGGAGCCCTACGTCGCCCCGGAAGGAGACGAGTTCCGAATCGACCGCGGCCTGACGGAATACTACGAATGGCGTGTCGATCCGATCACGCTGCCCGACGGCCGCGGCGGTCTCGTCTGCTATTTCAAGGACATCACGAAGCGGAAGCAGGCCGAGCTCGAGCGGCTGCGGCTGGTGGAAGAAAACGCCGCCGTCACCGAAACGCTCAACGAGGTCGGAGCGATCGTGGCCTCCGATCTGGATCGCACGCGGGTCGTCCAGGCGGTAACCGACGCCGGCACCGAGCTGACGGCCGCCCAGTTCGGGGCATTCTTCTACAACCTGGTGAACGAGGCTGGCGAGTCGTTCACGCTTTATACGATGTCAGGAGCTGCGCGCGAATCGTTCTCCACATTCCCGATGCCGCGGAATACCGAGGTCTTCGACCCGACCTTCAAGGGAACGGGTGTCGTTCGCAGTGCGGATATCACGCAGGACCCGCGGTATGGCCACAATCCGCCATACAACGGGATGCCGCCCGGACACCTGCCGGTTCGGAGCTATCTGGCGGTCCCGGTGAAAGGGCGGGCGGGGGACGTGATTGGCGGCCTGTTCTTCGGGCACCCGGAGACTGGCCGCTTCAGCGAGCGTCACGAGCGCCTCGCCGTCGGTATCGCCTCGTGGGCGTCGGTGGCGCTCGAGAACGCAAGCCTCTACATGAGCGTTCAGGAGGCGAGCCGCCTGAAGGACGACTTCCTGGCCAGCCTGTCGCACGAGCTGCGAACGCCGCTGAACGCAATCCTCGGCTACGCACGAATGTTGCGCACAGGCATCATGGCGCCCGCCAGGCATCAGAAGGCGATCGAGATCATCGAGCGCAACGCGACCTCCCTGACGCAGATCGTCGAGGACGTGCTCGACATCTCACGAATCGTCTCCGGCAAGATCCGGCTGAACGTGCAAGCCGTCGATTTTCCCGACGTGGTGCGCAGCGCCATCGATGCGATCGCGCTGGCCGCCGACGCCAAGGGCGTGCGCGTCGAAACGGTGCTCGATCCGCAGGCGACCCCGATCTCCGGCGATCCCGAACGGCTGCAGCAGGTGCTGTGGAACCTGCTGTCCAATGCCGTCAAGTTCACGAACCGGGGCGGCAAGGTGCAGGTGCACCTCGAGCGCGTCAACTCGCACGTCGAGCTGACGGTGAGCGATACCGGCATCGGGATCCGGCCGGAATTCATACCCCACCTGTTCGAGCGGTTCCGCCAGGCAGATGGCGGCATTACGCGCGAGCGGGGCGGCCTCGGCCTCGGGCTGTCGATTGCCCGCCAGTTGACCGAGATGCACGGCGGGACCATCGAGGCGTTCAGTGAAGGATCCGGCCGGGGTTCGATGTTCCGGCTGCGCATTCCATTGATGGTCGTGTATCCGGCGTTCGATGAGCAGCCGCGCATTCATCCGCGAACAGGGGCGAGCGGCCAGGGATTCTCCGCCGGCGACTTGCAGCACGTGCACGTGCTGGCGGTCGACGACGAGCGTGATGCGTTGTCGCTGGTGGCGGAAGTGCTCGAAGCGGCGGGCGCCCGCGTGACGACGGCGCGGTCGGTCGACGATGCGCTGGCGCGGCTCGACATCGAGGTGCCGGACGTGGTCGTCGCCGATATCGGGATGCCCCATCTGGACGGCTTTCACCTGATCGATCGCCTGCGGCGGCATCACAATCCACGGGTGCGTGAGCTTCCGGCGGTGGCGCTGACGGCATACGCGCGCTCGGACGATCGGATGAAGGCGCTGCGGGCAGGGTTCCACATCCACCTGGCGAAACCCATCGACCCGGCGGAGCTCGTCGCGACCATCGCCGCGATCACGAGACGATTTCAGCGCCAGTCCAGCTGACGATCCGAGGACCTGGTTGGTCGACCTGCGAAAATGCGAACAACTGATCGCCGGTCAGTCTGGTCCGTCCGCTCTGAGGTCGGCGACCACGGGGAAGTGGTCAGACGCCCTGACCGCGTCGGGATGCTGCACCACGTCGCAGTGCACGACGCGATCGGCGAAGTGCTGCGGGACGAAGACGTAGTCCAGTCGCAGGTGTGGATTCGACGTCGGCAGCGTCGGCCCGCGCTCGGTCGAATGCTTCAGCCGGAAGGCATCGACGTACCCCGCATCGAGAACGGTCTGAATAGTCCGCCATCTGATCCGGCCGCCGCTGGCCCAGACGAGCGGCCTCAGCCGCAGTGGAAGGAGCCCGACGTCCAGCATTTCCCCTGGCGCCACCGTGTTGAAATCGCCGGAGAGCACATGGAAGCCGTGCTGATGCCGGGAGACGCTGTGCAGCAGCGCACGGAGTTCCATGACCCGCCGGCGTTCCGTCCAGGCGGCGTGCACCGCGCTCAGGTGCACGCCAAAGAGCCGCAGGCCTTCTCCAGCGGGGACGATTTCGATAAAGGCATGCCGCGAGACACGCGGTCTGATCCACTCCGAGAACACGATCGGACGCCGGCTGACGAAGCCAAGAGACTGACGGGAATAGGCCTTCCAATCGCTCATGCCGGTTGCTGCGGCGATACGCTCGATGGCAGCCGGATCGGTCGCCTCCTGCAGCAGGACGAGATCGGGTGTGCACGCGTTGATCACAGCCGCGATCGCATCGGTGCGGCCTCTGCCGCCATGAAGAATGTTGTAAGTGAGCAGTCGAAACGTCACGGTCGGACGGTGTGGCTGCTCAGCGACAGACCGTCGGGCCGGTGGAAGAGGATCAGGTACGGCTGGCCGAGCAGGTCGCCGCGAAACTGCATCACGATCTCGCGTGAAGCCTGTATGTTCACCGGCCTCTGCACCATGCCACTCAGTTTCTTCCGCAGGGTCACCAGTTCCGGCGCGATATCCGGGTCGTCCTCGCTGAGCGGTCGAGAATGGATGCCCGGGACGAAGAACCCGTCCACGGTAAAGAACAGCAGCGGGCCGTCTCCAACCAGGGTGAGGTCGAGATCGCTCGTGCCTTCGCCGTCGGCATCGAACGGTGCGCCATCCTTCCAGCGCAGCCCGGTAACGGCGCTGCCGCGCAGCACCACGGTCGTTCCCGGCGGAACGACCTCCTCGATGGCGTCGCAGAACGCGTCAAACAGCCCGGCGCGTCCGTTGAACGCCAGCCGGATGACGTTCTGACGCATCTCCTCGTCCGTCAGTCCATTCTGGGTGTCCCGCTCCAGCTCCATCGGTTCAGCCCCGACGAAACGCCATTCAAAGATCGCGCCTCAGCACCCGGATTGCTTCCGGTGAGCTGCCGGGTTTGCGACGAGGAGTGGTGGTGTTCGAATTCTTTCTGAGCTGGTGGGGAGCAGTCCTGCTTGGAGCGCTCGATTCATCGCTCTTCTTTTTCGCGCCATTCGCCAACGATGCGCTGCTCGTGTATCTCGTCGCCAGGCATCGCCAGACGTTCTGGCTGTATCCGCTGCTCACTACGGCTGGGTCGGTCGCAGGAGCGGCGTTCACGTACTGGGTCGGCCGGAAGATTGGCGACGCCGGCCTCGCAAAACTCGTCCCAAAGCGACGGCTGGAGCGGCTCAAGGTGCGCGTGAACAAGACCGGCGCCGTCGCGATCGCCCTGCCGGCGGTGCTTCCGCCTCCGTTTCCTCTGAGTGCGTTCGTGCTGACGTCTGGCGCGTTGGAGGTCAGCGCGCCGCGCTTCTTCACCGTCTTCGCCCTGGTGCGGGCGCTCCGCTTCGGCCTCGAGGCGCTCATGGCGTATCGATACGGAGAACAGCTCCTGCGGATGCTTCAGTCGCAGGCGTTCCGCCGTGTGGTGATCGGGTTCATCATCGTTGCTGTGGCTGGGACGGTGGTCTCCGGCGTTCGAGTGTGGCGAAGCACGCGGCGGCCAGATTCACAGACCCGCTGACGCCGCACGCCATGCCGAACCGGGTTTGGCCCGGCGCTGCGAAGTGCTGCGAGGTGCGCAGTGTCGGCGTGTGCAGCTCGGACACCTCCTTTCCGTCTCAGCCTGCGCTCACCAGAAACGGGATTGCGCCTCGTTCGATGCTCAGTTCGATCGTTAGACGGCTGCGCTCTGAATCCCACAACGTATCATCGCAGTGCACGTCACCACCGGTGCCACGCAAGGTGACGCGGCGAGCCTTGTGCACGGGCAGAGAGGGCGCTCGCGAAGGCGACGATCGATAAAGGGCCAGGCGTTCGGCAAGCAGGCGCCTGCTCGCCTCCTCCACCAGCACCACGTCCAGCAGTCCGTCGGCTCCGTCGGCGCTCGGCGAGAGCCACAGATTCGGTCCCGCGGCGCCGAAATTGAGGACCTCGACGACGAGATACTTCCCCGATCGATCGTGTCCATCGATGGTGAGCGAGCAATCGACAGGCGCCAGAGTCTGGAGCTGGTTCTCGAAGACGTCCAGAGCCGCTGCGATCCGCTGCTCCGGATCCTGGACGCGGTTGACATGGCCGGCGTGTCCGCGCTCGATCACGGCCATCACCGTGCTCAGGAGTCCGGCACCAACGCTCTCGAGAAAACGCTCCGAGCCGTGCATTGTCCGGGCGATGCCGCAATCGAACAGGCGCAGCGAGGCGTTCGGCAGCTGTTCGATGAGCTGTTCGACGGCGACGTTTGCGAGGCCGAGCCCTGTGGCGATATTGTTCGCCGTACCGGCGGGAAAGACAGTGATCGGCACGTTTCGGCCTGCGAGCGCTCTCGCCACCGCCGCCACCGTGCCGTCGCCGCCCGCCGCCGCCACGACGTCGGTTCCGGCTGCCGCGGCACCAAGCCAGTCGTCCTGGGGTGAGAAGTACTCCACCGTGTGCCCGCCTTCGGTGAGCAGTTGAATCAGATGGTCCCGGTCGTGAGGCTTGCCGCCGGCCTGCTGGTTGTGAACGAGGACGATGCGCATTCGCTGCTGGGCGTTGCACGCAGCGCGCCGAGACGCCCGAGCGCCGTACATTCCCTCCCCGTAGGGGACACACCTCGGCCGATCGGCGCAACAGACACGCGGTCGGACGACTTGCGAGGCGATCAAGGGCCGGCTGAAGGAAGTTCTCACCTCATCGGTCGCCGGCGCCACGGGCGATCCCAGGCTTGGGTCGCCTCGTTCTGGCATGATCGACGTCATGCATCGTGCGTGTCGGCGCATCGCCGCCTGGAGCGCGCTGGTATCGCTGGTCGGGTTCGCCGGCGAGGCTTCGCAGGCACCGCGAACAAGTTCCGATTCCAGCCGCCTGGCGGCCGACCGAGGTTATTCGCCGCCGCGGACACCCTGGGGCGATCCCGACCTGCAGGGTGTCTGGCCAAGCGGCCAGATGATCGAAGTTCCGTTCGAACGGCCAGGAGCCTTCGGGACCCGCGCCGAGCTGAACGATGTCGAGCTGGCCGAGCGTGCGGCGCAGGTGCGGGCCCAGGTGGAGAGCGATCTCGCGGAAACAGGGTCTGGCATCGGTTCGCCGCCAACCGCGCCGCCGCCACACTGGCTCGAGCGCGGCCTCGCGTCGCGCCAGGCGTCGTTGATCGTCGACCCTCCCAACGGGCTCCTTCCGCCGTTGACCGAAGATGGCGCGCGGCGGGCGGAACGCTGGCGGACAACGTCCGCCGACAGCTACCCGTACGCCGGACCCGAAGACCTCACGCCCTACGATCGGTGCATCACCCGCGGCGTGCTGGGGTCGACGTTTCCGAACATCTACAACACCGGCATGCAGATCATGCAAGTGCCTGGCGCCGTCGTCATCCGCTACGAGATGGTGCACGAGACGCGCATCATCCGGATCGACGGCCGGCCGCACCTTTCACCGGCGCTCCGCTCGTACATGGGCGATCCGCTCGGCCGCTGGGAGGGGAATACGCTGGTCGTCGACACGACGAACTTCAACGGGAAGACCGGCTCGTACGGCCGCAACGGCAACGGCAATCCGACGACCGAGGCGCTGCGGCTGGTCGAGCGGTTCAGGCTGATCGATGCGAATACCCTCGAGTACGAAGTCACCGTCACTGATCCTCTGACCTGGTCTCGACCGTGGACCGTGAGGTTTCCGATCGTTCGAGACGACGGGTACGCCATGCTCGAGTACGCCTGCCACGAAGGCAACTACGCCATGACGAACTCGTTGAAGGCCGCGCGCTCGAAAGACCGGTAGCGCACCGAGCGGCATCACATCACCAAGGGACGAGCCGCAACGCGCGCCTCCGCCACGGCCGGGCTCCTCCTCTTCGAGGCCGGCAGATCGATTGCACCACCGGCTTCGAACTCAGTCGAGAACGACCGCTGGTCGCGGTAGAAAGTGTGGTGCAACCGTGGTGGTGAGCGAAATCATGACGTCCAAGGTGAAGTCGTGCGGCGCGGATACGGATCTGGCAGCCGTGGCCAAGACGATGTGGGACTGCGATTGTGGTGTGGTGCCGGTCATCGACGATACTCAGCGGGTGATCGGCATGATCACCGATCGCGACATCTGCATCGCCAGTGCGACGCGATCCGAAGCGCCTGCACAGCTGCACGCGCGCGAGGTGATGGCACACGGAGACGTGTATGCCTGCGCCCCTGATGACGATGTGCGCACGGCGCTCCGGACGATGAAGAGGCACCGGGTCCGCCGCCTGCCGGTGCTCGACCGACAGCAACGCCTGCTGGGAATCCTCTCGTTGAACGATCTGGTGGTGCCGCTAAGCTTCCGGGACACCGCCGGCGTCCCCGGGGAGGAATTCATCGATACACTGCGTGCCATCTCCTTGCACAGTATGAAACCCGTATCGGAGTAGGCCCGGTCGTCGCTCGGAGGAACTGATCACGTCGAGCTTGCTCCCCGATTCCTGACACAGCCATCGCCGCCGGAACGGTCGTGGCGACTCCAATGAGCACCAGAGCCAGTCCCGCACGGCGGCGATGTCGCGCTTTCTCTACCAGGTGTTCAGGTCGCGTATGGCGCCCGACGAGACGAGATAGATGTAGAGATCAGTGAAGGCGACCCAGACGAGGCTGAGCCACGCGAACCGCATGTGACGCTCGTTCAGCCACGTCGAGCCCTTCCAGGGCGCGTAGCGCGCCGAGACCGCGCCGTCACAGGTAAAGCAATCCAGCTGCCCGCCGATCAGATGCCGCCACGAGTGGCAGCCAAATGTGTATCCAGTCAGCAGCGCCGCGTTCAGCAGCATGACGATGGTGCCGACCCCAACGCCGAAGCGGCCCTGGCGGAAGAACGCCGACAACCCTTCCCACCACAGGAACACGAGCAGCAGCAGGGCGCCGTAAAGGGTGTAGCGGTGCAGGTTCTGAAACAGCAGGAGCGCGGTTTCCCCCCGGTACCGTCGTGGCAGACCGCTGACGGCACATGAGGGTGGCGTCATTCCGAACGCGCGATAGTAGGCGCCCCGATAGTAGTAACAGGTCAGGCGGAACGCGATGGCGAGCGCCGGAAGAAAGAACGCCGGTGACTGTGGCAGGAACGGCGGCCACCATGCCGGGAACGCACCGAACCACGAGTGATCGACCGGCACTGACCCGGGATACCCGGATGCTGGCGTGAAGACCGGCGGAGCGACCGTGGGGCTGATGTACGGGTCGTACCAGACGTAGGTGGCGTTGAAGGCACGCAGCGTGAGGTACCCGAAGAAGACGACGAGACCGACTGCCGTCGCCGCTGGTCCGATCCACCATTGATCGACTCGTTCGGTGGTCGCGAAGCCGGTGCGGCGGTCAATCTGAACCGTTTGCATACCCGCATCTCAGCACGGGCGGCTCGCCGAATTCAAGAGCGCTCGAGACTCCGCGGCGCGCGCGAGGCTCACGGAGCAGGTATTCTTCCATGCAGGGACCGTTGCGACGGCACCTGGACGCGGCCGGGTGAGCGGCCACCTTGCGGCAACGACTCAGAAGAAGCGGGGATGAGACGTGATCGACATCTACGACAATGCCACCAACCAGCTGCTCGGATCGATCACGGAGGCCGACCTGAAAGTGCTCACCGACGCGCTCGAAGAGGAGTCGAGCGAAGACCAGGACTACTTTATCGATGCGCGGACCATCGACGTCATCGCCGACGGCAAGGCCACCGAGCATCTCGTCGCCCTGCTTCGCCGCGCGCTTGGCAGCCGGCAGAGCGTAGACATCCGGTGGGCGCGCCGGTAGGCCGACGACTATTCGACAACCGCCCGGTGAACGAAGGCCACGGCAATCGAGCCCTCCCCGACTGCCGAAGCGACCCGCTTGACGTTGCCACTCCTCACATCGCCAACCGCGAACACGCCCGGCAGACTGGTTTCGAGCAGGTGCGGCGGCCTGGTCAGCGGCCAACGCGCGGCGGCAAGGTCCGTCTGCGTGAGATCCGGCCCGGTTTTGATGAAGCCTTTCGCATCGAGTGCGACACAACCCTCCAGCCATCCGGTGTTCGGCTCGGCGCCCATCATCAGGAACACGTGGCGGATGTCGTGGGTGGAAACTTCCCCGGTGGTGTTGTCACGCCAGCGGATACGTTCCAGATGTCCGGCGCCCTCGAGCGCGGCGATCTCGGTGCCGGTCCTGAGGACGACGTTCGGTATCTCCTCGATTCGTCGAACGAGGTACCGTGACATGCTTTCTGCCAGGCCGCGCGACCACACGAGCATGTGGACGCGTCTCGCCGTCCGGGACAGGAAAACTGCCGCCTGACCAGCGGAATTCCCGCCGCCCACCACTACGACCTCGTCGCCCCCGCAGAGCTGAGCTTCCATGAAGGTCGCGCTGTAATACACGCCAGCCCCTTCGAACCGGGCGATATTGTCGAGCGGCGGCTTCCGGTACCGTGCCCCCGTCGCGATCACCACGGTTCGAGCCGGCACATGCGGGCCGTCGTCCACCCGGATGCGATACGGCTTCCGATCGCACGTCAGCCCGGCCGCGCCGCGGGCGATGAGTACCTCGGCGCCGAACTTCTGCGCCTGTGCGTTCGCGCGGCCCGCCAGTTCCTGCCCTGAGATTCCGGTGGGGAACCCGAGATAGTTTTCGATGCGGGAGCTCGATCCCGCCTGTCCTCCAGGAGAGTTCGATTCGAGCACAAGGACGTCGAGCCCCTCGGACGCACCGTACACCGCGGCGGCGAGTCCGGCGGGGCCGGCGCCGACGATCACGAGGTCGCGCACGTGCGCCTGATCGATGTTCTGGTTGAAGCCGAGGCAGTCGGCAATCTGCTCGTTGTCCGGATTCCGGAGCACGACCTCGCCGCGGCAGATGAGGACCGGGACGTCGTGCACCGCAATCCCGAAGCGGTCCATCAACGCCTGAACATCTGAGTCGTGGTCCAGATCGAGGTACGAGAATGGATGTCCGTTGCGGGTCAGGAATTCCTTGATGCGCAGCGTGGCGGCCAGGTGCATCGAACCGATGACCACCACGTCGCCGATGCCGTGCGCGACCAGCTCGAGTCGACGGTAGATGAAGGCGAGCATCAGGATCTCGCTGATCTCGGCGTCGGTCTGCACGAGTGTCAGCAGCTGGCCGCGGGTCAGCTCGACCGCCTCCCCGCTCTGTGAGACGCGCGCCCGGGTCAGCGAGCGGCGGCCGAGGATCATGTTGGCTTCGCCCGTGAACCTGCCTGGTCCGTGGATGGCGACCAGCGTGTCGCCGAGGCTGGACGGCCGGATGATTTCGATCTCGCCAGACCTGACGATGAAGAACGGGACGATTGGATCGCCGGCCTCGATGAGCACATCGCCGCGCCTGATCGGACGCGTCATTCCGTGTGCAGTCATCCGCTCGATCTGCGCCGGCGTAAGCGGCGGAAACATGAGCGCCTCGTGCGAGGCACTCACTGTCGGTGTCGATCGGTGCAGGTCTGTCACTCCGCACCCCGGTGCGGTGACGCCCGCCTGGCCAACGTCTCCATGGACGTCCATTGCAGCACAGGCCCCGGCGGAACGTCGAGCCGATCGGTTCCGGCGCTGCCGTGTCGGGCGCGCCCGGCCGCGACATCGATGTCGCACGAACTTTCACTGATGGCGCGCCGCTCGCCGGGCACGCATCTTGATGGTCTGGGTGCAGGAGCCAGCCATGCAGCCACGATCGCTTTTGCCGGAGGACCAGCCCATCGTCTTCATCGACGCCGCCAGTGAGGATCGTCATGCGCACGCCGGGGTGGTCGCCACGTCCGACCACGAACTGATCCGCCGATGGGCGGGTCGGCGGCACGCCGAGCCAGCGACGGGCGAGGCCACGGAATCGGGGCCGGCGACCGTGTCCGTGAACGACCACGGGGCGGGAGTGCGCTTCAACTTTCCGGGGGTGAGCCGATTCCGTCCCATCGAATGGGACGAATGGTTCAGGAACTTCGATGCGCACGCGCTCGCGTTCGTGTACGAGCGCGACGAGCCGGGCCGGACGCTGAGCAACCGCTACCGGCTGGTTCCGATGGCCATGCTTCGCGAGGTGGCACGGGTCGTGTGAGAGATCACGAAATCATTCTGGAGCGATTCAGTCGATCGCGGCCGCCGGCGGCGGCACTGGCGAGGTCCGCGAGAGGACGACGACTGTACGCCCACCGACCTCGAGGGTATCGGCAGCGTTATAGGTCAGCCCTGACGCGTCCGAGTCTGCCGTGTCGATGATCGTCCGCCAGTTCGTCCCGAAGGCGGCCGGCGGCAGTGTAAACGGCAACGGCTCGTGGTGGGCGTTGAACAGCAGAATGAAGCTGTCATCGCCGATCGACTGTCCGGTGTCGTCGACCTCACGCAAGGCATCGCCGTTGAGAAATACGGCGAACGAGCGGGCGTGCTCTTCCTGCCAGTCCTGGTCGGACATTTCCACGCCATCCGGCCTGAACCAGGCGATATCTCCAAACCCGGCGCCGCGCACCGACCGCCCCTTGAACCAGCGTCGTCGCCGGAAGACCGGATGTGCTGCCTGCAGATGGATCAGCCGGCGGGTGAACGCGAGCAAATCGTGGTCGACGTGCTCCCAGTCGAACCACGACGTCGGGTTGTCCTGGCAGTACGCGTTGTTGTTGCCGTGCTGGGTGCGCCCGATCTCGTCACCGCCAAGCAGCATCGGGATCCCCTGCGACAGCAGCAGTGTGGTCAGCAGATTGCGCTGCTGGCGGCGTCGGAGCGCGATGATCGCCGGATCGTCGGAGTCGCCTTCGGCGCCACAGTTCCATGAGCGGTTGTGGCTGTCACCGTCGTTGTTGTCTTCGCCGTTGGCCTCGTTGTGTTTCTCGTTGTACGAGACCAGATCGCGCAGCGTGAACCCGTCGTGTGCCGTCACGAAGTTCACGCTCGCATAAGGCCTGCGGCCGTCGTCTTCATAAAGGTCGGCGCTGCCCGTGAACCGGCTCGCCAGCTCGCCGATGGTACCGCCCTGACCGCGCCAGTAATCACGGACCGTGTCACGATATCTTCCATTCCACTCGCACCAGCGAACCGGGAAATTGCCGACCTGGTATCCGCCCGGTCCGATGTCCCAGGGCTCCGCGATCAGCTTGACACTGCTCAGCATCGGATCCTGATGGATGATGTCGAAGAACGCGGACAGGCGGTCGACGTCGTACAGTCCGCGGGCGAGCGTCGACGCCAGGTCGAAGCGGAAACCGTCGATGTGCATCTCCTGCACCCAGTAGCGCAGCGAGTCCATCACCAGCATCAGCGAATGCGGGTGGCGCATGTTGAGGCTGTTGCCGGTGCCGGTGTAGTCCATGTAGTAGCGCCGGTCGTCGTCGACGGTGCGGTAATAGGCGCGGTTGTCGATCCCCTTCAGGAAGAGCATCGGTCCGAGGTGGTTGCCCTCTCCGGTGTGGTTGTAGACCACGTCGAGGATCACTTCCAGTCCGGCCGCGTGAAGGGCGGCGACCATCTCCTTGAACTCGCGCACCTGGCCGCCGAGGTCGCCTGACGACGAGTATTCGGCGTGCGGCGCGAAATATCCGTATGAGTGATAGCCCCAGTAATTGCGCAGCCCTTTCTGGAGCAGATGCGGCTCGTGAACGAACTGATGAACAGGGAGGAGCTCCACCGCCGTGACGCCGAGCTGGCGGAGGTGCTCGATTGCCGCCGGGTGCGCCAGCCCGGCGTAGGTGCCGCGGATCGACTTCGGGACTTCGTGGTGGAGCTGGGTGAAGCCTTTCAGGTGCACCTCGTAGATGACCGTCTCGTGCAGCTTCCGCCGCGGCGGTTCGTCGCCCTTCCAGTCGAATCCATCGTTCACGACCACCGATTTCGGCATGCACGGGGCACTATCGGTGTCGTCACGCTGCAGGTCGTCTCCACCGAGCGGGTAGGGGAACACTGCGGGCGTCCAATCGATCTGGCCGGCGATAGCGCGCGCGTACGGATCGACGAGCAGCTTGGCCGGGTTGCATCGGTGTCCCTCTGCCGGGTCCCACGGGCCATGGACGCGATATCCGTAGCGTTGTCCCGGTCCGACGCCGCGCAGATGACCATGCCAGCAGTGGGCGGTCCGCTCGGGGAGATCGACACGTGTTTCGCGGCCCTCCTCGTCGAACAGACAGAGCTCGACGCGTTCGGCGACCTCCGAAAAAATCGAAAAATTCGTGCCGAGGCCGTCCCACGTCGCGCCGAGCGGAAACGGTTCGCCAGGACGGAGCTCCACCTTTGCTGTGTGAGGCGAGGGCGCGGATCGGTCGTCGGCAGCGGCTGTGCTCATGAAATGCGCTCTCTCAGCGGTCGGAACGGCTGTGCTGCGTTCGCGTTGCAACGCTGTTGCCAAGAGAAAACGGAATCAAAGCGAACAATTCGCTGGAGTTTTGGTTCGTACTTGCCTGTCGGCTTGCCTATTTGAGTCGTAAAGCGCCACAGGCCAGACGGAATTTCACGGCACCTGCATTGCTCACCACAATGCAGCGCGCGGTGCGCCGAGGTCGGCTGGATCGCAGCGGTCCGCGCCAGCACTCACTTCACGAGCGTGCGGCATCGATCGCCAGGACGACGACGTGATCGACTCGATTCGCTGCGCGTTATTCCTGCGCGCGTAGGGTATTTCCCGATAGTGGCTCGGCGCGTTTTCGGGGATGCTGACCAAACGTCGCTCCGCACGGCTGGAGCGTACGCGCTGATGCAAGGGGCGCAACATGGGCACTCACATTGGACGGGCAACACTCAATCGGTTTCCGCCGGTTCCGGCCTCCGGCCGAAGCGAGCCGGCGTTGCCGCGGGTCGTCGACCGCATTCGTGCGGAATTCCAGGAGATGCCCGGCATGCGGCTCACAGGCGAGCAGGTCGCTCGCCTGTGCGGTGTCGATCGCTCGCGTTGTGCCGAGGCGCTCGAGCGGCTCGTCGCGATCCGCTATCTCGAGCTTGCCGAAGATGGATCGTATTCGCGGCCGAGCGACGTCAGAATGTCCCGAGGCTTCGCCCGGGGAAAGCAGGTCAAGAGCTGAGCCGCTCTACAGCGTCAGCACGACCTTGACGCATTCAAGCCATTGCGACGGCGGCATGCGCGCCGGGTAGAAACGACCGCGCCAGGACGCATAGTTCCAGCCGGAGCAGCCGACGCAGAGCCTCGGCGATCTCGACCGGAGAGCGCGCCGCACGGGCACGCCGCGACCTCACGCAACGGCGGTGCCCACAGGGCCGCCGCTCTGCCGTCTATTTGACCAGCGAGGTCAGGTCCCACGCCGAGACGACGCTGCCGGCGAGGAACGGGATGACGGCGAGTCTGCTTGCGGGACTGTAGCCGAAGTCCGCTCCTCCCGCCGTAAAGGTCAACACGGTCGTCGACACCCCTGCGGCTGTCACGTGTAACAGCCTCGAGCCGACGACGTCGGTCACCAGGAAGCCGCCACGGCCGTCTGGTTCGATGCCGTCGATGCCGCCGATCGGCTGCGCGGTGATGACGGTCCGGTTCTTCGTCCTGAGGTCGAAGGCGTAAAGGCGTCCTGCCGGAGCGGCCGGCCCACCGCCGCGCCCGGCACGAGCACCACCGCGGCCGCCGGCCGTCGCCGGACCGATCGTGCCGAGGATGAGACGGCCGCCGTCGACCAGCACGCCGTTAGGCACTTCGACGATGTCGGCCCCGGAAACGAATACCGACGATGTGCCGTTCTTCACCGCGTAGATCGTCGAGTTGTTCGAGTCGGAGGCGTAGACGGTGCCGTCCGGCGCCGTCGCCAGATCGTTCAGGAACGACGCGCCCTCGACCTTCACTTTCGACGTGACGCGGCCGCTCGCGATGTCGATGGCCACGACCTCGTCGATGTCGGTAACCCAGAGCGTGCCGCCGCTGCTCCGCATCCCCTTCGGCGCATTCAGCCCGGCTGCCCACTTCATCGCGACGACTTTCCCTTCGGGTGTCAGCCGGGAGATGTAGCCGTTGCCATCCTTCTCGAGCACCTGGCCATTGATGTTGGAGACGAACAGGGCGCCCGATGCTGAATCGAAGTAGGCGCTCTCTGGAGAAGCGAAGTCAGTGGAGACCGTCCAGAGCGGCTGCGGTCCGCCGGCGGCAATGCCCGGTGGCGGCGCCTGCGCGAGGACGGCCCCGGTGGTGATGAAGACAGCGGCAGAAATCCCGAAGCGTCGAATCATGGCGAAGAGGATACCTCGCTCGCGCGGTCCGTGCGGGGCAGGCTGTTAATGAGCTCCGCCGGCTCTCGTCTATAGCGGAGAGCCTGGTCGTCGGCATTCACGGAACCGCATGACGGCTATTCCGATCGCAAGGCCACGGTTGGATCGACGCGACTGGCACGAGCCGCCGGCAGGTAGAGCGCTGCAACGGCCACCAGCCCGATGGTCATGACCACGGCGAGGTAGTTGACCGGATCGCGGGCAGCCATCGACGAGATGGCTCCGGCCGTAACGGAGGAGAGAGGGATCGCCGCGATCAGACCGATGACGCCTCCTGCAACCACCGGCATCGTTCCCTGCCGGAACACCAGACGGTGTACGCGGCCTGGCGACGCGCCGAGCGCCATCCGGACACCGATCTCCCTCGTGCGCTGACTGACCATGTAGGCCACGACGCCGTAAATGCCGGCAGCGGCCAGGCAGAGCGCTACGACGCCGATGGCGCCGAGGAGCGTCGCCAGGACGAGGCCGCCGACGAGATCGTCGGCGATGACCTGCTCCATCATGGCGACGTCGTAAATCGGCTGCTGAGCGTCGATGCTCGAAACCAGCTGGCGTACGGGCTCGACGAACTGAAGAGGGGCCGCGCCTTCGCCGGCACGGATCACCACCGCCATCGCACGTTGAGGGCTGAGCGTGAACGGCACGTACACCTGCGACAGCTTCAAATCGTCGATGTCGGAGTTGCGCGTGTTGCCCACGACGCCGACGATGGTGAGGACCGGAGAGGGACCGTCGGGCATCGCGAAGGAGACGCGCTTGCCGATGGGTGAGGCTCCTGGCCAGAAGCGCTGCGCAGCCTCCTGGTTGACGACCGCCACCGGCGCCGCATCCAGGACATCCGCTTCGGTGAGATCGCGTCCGGCGAGCAGCGCAATGCGCATCGTCGAACGGAAGTCCGGCGAGATCGCCGTTCGCGCAACGAGGGGAAGTTCCTCCGGGCGCTGCGCCGGTGCTCCGTCGAGGACGAGCGGGTACTGCGCCTCGCTATCGGCTACCGGAAGCCGATCGATGACTGCGGCCGAGCAACTCCCGGCAGCTCGCGAAGCCGCTCGAGCATTCCGGCGAAGAACCGCCGGCTCGCGTCAGGCGTGGCATAGTCCCTGGCCGGCAGCTCGATGCGCAGCGTCAGAACGGCGGCGGGATCGAATCCGTTGCTGAGCGCGTACAGCTCCCTCCCGCCACGCACGGACACGACGATCTGCACCATGAGGATCATGGCGAGCGCGACCTGCGAGGCGACGAGCGCGGTTCGTACCCACCGGCCGCTCACACCGGATGTTCCCCTGCGGCCCGCCTCGTTCAGCGCCTCGAGATTGACGGTGCGGCCGCGAAGTGCAGGCAGAAGGCTGACGAAAGCGGCCGCAAGCACCGCGGTCAGCGCACCAGCCGTGAGCACGCGTCCGTTGAGAGCCAGATCGGCAAAGCCGAGACTGTCGCCGGCGAGCTGGCGGAGTCCGGCCAGTCCCCATGCGGCCAGCGCAAGGCCGGCGACGCAGGCCGCGGCGGCCATGATGGAGCTCTCGATCAGCGTCTGACGCATCTGCTGCAACCGGCTCGCGCCGAGTGCCGCGCGAACTGCTGCCTCGTGCGATCTCGCAGTTGCCTGCGCCAGGACTACGTTCGTGACGTTGGCACAGGCGATGGCCACGATGAGCGCGGCGACCAGACCGAGAAGAAAGAGAAGAGTGCGGATATTCAGCCCTGACATCTCGATGAGCGGCAGGACCTGAATCCGCACCTGCGCGTTCGTTTGCGGGTAGGCGGAGCGCAGTCGCGCCGCGATGGCGTCCACCTCGGCTCCAGCCTGGTCGCGCGAGATTCCAGGAGCCAGCCGTCCCGTTACCAGGATTTCCCGCTGATCAAGGCGCGGAAGGCGCGTCGCAGTTCAGACATGGCGCTCCGTCACGAAAGCCAGTCAGGAGGTCGTGCCACTCACGGTGGTCCAGGGTCAAGATGTGTGCCACGTAAGCGGTTCGGAGGCTCCGAAAATCAGCCTGCAAATGTCGCAGAGACGCGAGCGGCCGTCTGCAGCTGTTCGCCCGTGGGACGCCGCGTCCCCTGCACGGGCAGAGCTGGCCAGACCGAGATCAAACGGCCTCGTCGAGCTGACCGGGGTTGCGCCGTTGCGGGACCCGGCTGATCGAGCGCACCACGACAATCCGTGGCCTGTCACCCTGCCTGGCACCTGTTTGCTGGCCCGCCCTCAGAAATCTTCAGGGAATACGCAGGCGTGTCGCGCCGCGCGATGGCACGTGCGTTGAGAGGCGACTCGACATCTCCAGCGCGGAACACAGCCGCAGGCTCCTGCCCGCGGCTGTCACACGAGTACCGGATGATGCAGCGAGGCAACAGCCCGAGGAGGACGCGATGTTGTGGTTGATGGCGAAGAACTGGTGGGCGGTGGTGTTGCGCGGCATCTGCGCGATTGTCTTTGGTGCGCTGGCGTGGGTGTGGCCGGGGGTGACGCTTGGCGCGCTCGTGATCCTCTGGGGCGCCTACGCGTTCACCGACGGCATCCTCGCGATCGCAAGCGCCTTCTCGGGGGCGAGTGGAAAGCCGTGGTGGGTGCTGGGCCTTGAAGGCGTCATCGGCCTCGGAGTCGCGGCGATGGCATTCTTCTATCCCGGGTTGACCGCCATCGGCCTTTTGTACCTGATCGCGATCTGGGCAATCGCGACGGGCATATTCGAGCTGGCAGCGGCAATCCGCCTGCGCAAGGAGATCGAGGGGGAGTTCTGGCTGGGCCTCGCCGGACTCGCGTCAATCGTCTTCGGCCTGATGCTCGTCGTCCAGCCTGGCGTAGGCGCGCTCGCCGTCGTCTGGATCATCGGTTCATACGCGATTCTCTTCGGCGTGCTCCTCGTGGCGCTGGGACTCCGCCTGAAGGGCGTCAAGGATCGCCTGGTCTACCAGGCGGATAGATGAAGGCAACGATGAATCGGAATCGAAGATACCGGTGTAGGCTGTCGGGGTCCGGGACTCGGGGTCCGGGACTCGGGGCCGGGGACCGTTTCCTCCGGCCTCGTTCGACGCCCCACGACCTGAAGGATTGCTGATTCCGATGATTGCCAAGCCGCACGCCGCCGAACACACTGGCAACGCCGAGCAGCCGTCGCCGCGCCCGCCGGAGGCGCCGTTTCCCGACATGGTGTGGGTGCCGGGCGGCACGTTTCGTATGGGCTCTGACAAGCACTACCCGGAAGAGAGGCCGGTGCACCGCGTCACGGTCGACGGCTTCTGGATGGATCGCTACCCGGTGACCAACGAGCGCTTTGCGCAGTTCGTATCGGCGACCGGGCACGTCACGTTTGCCGAGATTCCTCCGAACCCCGCCGACTATCCCGGTGCACTGCCCGACATGCTTTACGCTGGATCGCTCGTCTTCATCAAACCGGCGGGTGCGGTCGATCGCAGGAACATCGCAAACTGGTGGAACTACGTGCGAGGGGCCGACTGGAGACACCCGTATGGTCCGGAGAGCGGGTTGAAGGGACTCGGTGAGCACCCGGTCGTTCACGTCACATACCCGGACGCCGAGGCCTACGCGACGTGGAGCGGGAAGCAGATTCCGACAGAGGCGGAGTGGGAGTGTGCGGCGCGGGGCGGCCTCGACGGTGCGACGTATGCCTGGGGCGACGAGTTTCTGCCTGGCGACCGCCACATGGCGAACACCTGGCAGGGTGAGTTCCCATGGACGAACCTGCTCAGCGACGGCCACGAGGGCACCTCACCCGTGCACACGTTTCCAGCGAACGGGTATGGCCTGCACGACATGATCGGCAACGTGTGGGAGTGGACCTCCGACTGGTACGAGCCGCAGCATCCGGGCGAGGTCGTCAAGGCCTGCTGCATTCCGCGCAATCCACGCGGTGGACGCGAGGTGGCCAGCTACGACCCGCGTCAGCCGGACATCAAGATCCCGCGCAAGGTCTTGAAGGGCGGCTCGCACCTCTGCGCGCCGAACTACTGTCGAAGGTACCGGCCGGCCGCGCGCTTTCCCGAGCCAGTGGACACGTCGACCTGCCATGTCGGGTTCCGGTGCATCGTGCGCGTCGGGTCCTGACGGCGTTCGCGATCCGGCTCAGTATTCGCCGCGATCGTTCCGACCGCCCCCTTTCGGCACGGCGCCGTCAACCGGGTTGGCGGTGGACCTCCAGGAGCGCGAGCGCCTTCCGAATCGCCTCGAGCAGCGCCTCGTCGTCGAATGGCTTGGCAAGGTACTCGACCGCACCCGCCTTCATTGCGCGAGCAGCGAGTGAGGTATCGACGTCGCCGGTCATGAAGATCACCGGGATGTCACGTCCGCTGCTGCGGACCCACTCGAAGAGATCGAAGCCCGTATGCCCGGGCATGCGAACATCCAGAAGCAGACAGGCTGGACCATCGTCGCCGTCCTCGTCGAGCGTCCGCCGGATTTCCTGGGCGGAGGCGAACGCCTGCACCCCGTAGCCGGCACTCCGCAGCAGGCGTTCGATCGCGCGGCGGACCGACGGGTCGTCGTCGACGAGGAACACCTGACTGTGAGGCGTCATACGGCCGCCTCGCCCTGCGGCGACGGCAGTGTGAACTCGATGATGGTGCCGCCAAGCCGACCGTTGTGCGCACGGATTGAGCCGCCGTGCGCTTCGATGATCGATCTGGCGATCGAGAGCCCCATCCCCATTCCACCGGCTTTCGTGGTGTAGAACGGGTCGAACACCAGTTCATCCGCCCCTTTGGCAAACCCGCCGCCCGAGTCCCGGACGACCACCCTGGCCTCGTGAAGGTCCGAGGCACGGCAGCTGACCCTGACGGTGCGTTCGCCCGCCTCCTCGGCGACCGCTTCGATGGCATTGACCAGCAGGTTCAATACGACCTGCTGCAGTTGTACGTGGTCGCCGCGCACGATCACCGGGTCGGGCTCGAGGTCGAGTGTCACTGAGACGTTGCTGATGATGGCGTCGCTGCTCACCAGGTTCGCCACGTCGCGGATGACGCTGCCGAGGTCGACTGGTGTCATCTCGAAACGTCCCCGGCTCGAAAGCTCACGAACGCGCTGAATGATGTCGCTGGCGCGCCTCGCGTCGTCGACGATGTCGGACATGGCGTTACGGAGCTCGACGTAGTCGGGCGGCTTGTGATCGAGCAGGCGGCGCGCCGCCTGGGCATTCCCCATGATTGCGGTAAGCGGCTGCTTCAGCTCGTGAGCCAGCGAGGCCGTGAGCTCACCCATCGTCGACACACGCCCGACGTGCGCGAGCTGCTGACGAACCTGTTGCGCCTCGATCTCCGCGCGTCGCGCCTCGGTGATCTCCTCGAGCGTCACCACGGCGCCGCCACGTTCGGGTCGATTCAGGGGCGTCACGACGAGCTGCCACCAGTGGGTTCCGTCGGCTGACTGCGAGGTGTACTCCACGGCGTTCCGGATCTGCGAGCCATTCAAGACGCTCCGGATCGCCTCGACTGCTGCGCCGCTGCACGCATCGAGCAGGTTGTCGCCGACCTCCAGGTCATCGCGGCGGATCGCCCGACTCTCTTCCGCGAACCGCCTCCAGTTGGTGTTGACGTCCAGCAGGCGGCCTTCGGCGTCGACCACCGCAACGCCGCTCGGCAGCGAGCCGAGAATGGCCGACTTCATCACGGCGGCCTTGTTCAGCGCATCGTGAGTCTGGCGGCGCGCCAGCGAATTCGCCAACACCTCCGCCAGCAGCTGCAGGCGCGCCGTCAGCTCGTCGGGCCACGGCCGTTCACGCCCGGCTCCAAACGCAATGGCGCCGATCACCTGTTCTTCGGCGAGCAGAGGCAGGACGAGCAAGGCGGAATAGCCGTGCGCCTCGAGCGATGCGCGATCGCGGGCCGCGTCGGCGGGGAGTGTGTCGGGTGTCGGCAGCGCCACCGGCTGGCGATCGACGACCCGGTGGAGAATCCACGGAAAATCCCGTGCGACGACGAGCGGCGCGCCGGAATCGAATCCCGGCCGCTTCCATCGGGACACCTCCGTGATGTCGTCGCCGCCGGCCACACGCTGGTACAGGCGCACGCAATCGAGGCCGAGCGACAGACCGAGCCGCTCGAACCATCCCAAACAGACGGCGTCCATATGGTCGCCGCGCACCTGCACGAACGTGCGTGAGAACTCCGACAGAAGCGTCTCGAATCGCAGCCGTTCCCCGAGTGCGTTCAACGATGCACGCCGCTCTTCGACGAGCGTTGCGACGCCGAGCAGCATCACGGCCAGAGCGGTGAAGAAGACCTGCATCGCCGGGATCAGTTGTTCTGATGGCAGCGGCTGGAACGACTCACCAAGGTGGATCGCAGTCCATGCGGCGATGCCCGTCATGCCGAAGAGAGCGAGGCTCGTGCCGGTCGGCCCGAAGCGCAGGGCGGCCCAGAGCACGAATGGCAGCTGCATCACGAGCGGCGAGTTCGTGACGGCTGCGAAGACCCCCCCGGATGTGGGCGCGGCGCGAAAGGCGAGCCAGCCACTGCCGACGAGGCCGATCACCAGGAGCGCCGCTTCCGCGTACTGCCGCGGTGTGGCGCGGCGAAACCAGATCGGCGCGCGCGTGACGATGCCGATTGCGGCGGGAGTGACGATCAGCTGCGAGAGCATGTTCGACACCAGCCGGTTGCGCCACACCGGCCAATAGGGAGCACCGCCCTGCAAGGTCACGACGGCTGCATCGGCGAACGTCGACAGCAGCGGCGCCATGACCACCACGAGGAGAAGGAAAGCGCCGAATCGACGGACTGTGTCGAGTCTCGTCACCTCCTGTCCGACGAGGCGCACACCACCTGCCGCGATGAGTGCTTCGGTACAGTTGGTGACGAAGAGGCCGAGCACGAGCAGAAGTGGCCGGCCGGCGGGCAGCTGCGCGGCGACGTGGGCGGTCAGCGCTCCGAGCAGGACGATCGGCCAACGCGCCGGCGACGTGAGAAGCAGCGCGGCGGTGAGCAGCGCGTTCGGCGGCCAGAGAATGGAAGGCGGTGCCGGCGTCAGGCGGAGCGCCAGTCCGATGAGACTTCCGATGTAGTAGGCGGTGCCCGAGGCCAGGAGGAGACCGGCCGTGGAGAGACCGGGCGTGCCCGCGCGTCGCGCTCTCACGACGTCCATCGGCAATGGGTTTTCCCGAACCAGCGCCGGAGGGAAGGCGCGGCGCCGCCATTGTAGTCAATTCCGGGCGGCGGCGGTGACTCGCCGCGACCGCCCTGCTGGCTGCTCTGGCTGCGAGCCGAGTGTGTCAGGCTGGGGCGCTGGCGAGTGGGGGAATCAGGCCAGCTTCAGGTCAGTGCATCGGAGATGGCAGTCAGGAGCCGGTCTTCGTCGAACGGCTTTGGCAGGCAGGATCTCGTCACGCCTGCGCTGACACGTCGCGTGACCATCTCGTGCTGAGCGGTCATGAAGACGATTGGAGTGATGGATCCGGCCGCCCTGAGCCGTTCTTCCAGTTCGAAGCCGCTCAAGCCAGGCAACCGAACGTCCACGATCAGGCAGTCGGCGCTGATCTCGTGCGCGAGAAAGTCTTCGGCCGACGAAAAGAGATCGACGTGATGGCCGCTCGCTCCCAGCAGGCGCTTCAGCGCGACCCGGATTCCCCGGTTGTCGTCGATGACCGCGAGATTCAGCATCCGAGAAGGCACTCGCTTCCGATCGAAGCCCGGACCGCGGTTGACCCTCGAGCCAGGCACGACACTACGGACCCGTCGCACGCTATGCAATGAAACGTCCGGATGACGGCTGGCCCGCGACCGGCTGATTTCTGGCCGAAAATCCCGAAATTGGGGGGATCTGCGCAGCGCAGCGAAAGGAAAGAGAGTCAATCGGTGTCGCGCTCGAAGGTGGAAGCCGCCACGATCGGTCGCGGTTCGGAGGCACCGCGGCGCGGCGCCGGGTCGTGTGGCGCCTGGCCGCGCGTTGGGCCGGAACGACGCGTTTACGGACGCTCGATCTCGGCGAGCAAAGCCTGGGTGTGAGTGATCTCGATTCTGTCGTCGGCGACCACGCCCAGCAGCAGCGACTTGTCCTCGAGTTTGCGCCGGTAGATGCGGCCGTCCTCGGCGACCACCGTGATCAGGCCGTTGGCGAGATCCGTCGATTTCACCGTGACGACCTGGGTGGTCTGCTCCGCGGCGATCGCGGCCGGCGTGTCGGTCTCCCGCCGGGCGATCACGGTACCGCTCGTCCCCGTCGGCTTCGGCGGCTCGTATCCGCGCTTCTTCAGAGTGAAGACCCGCGACTGGTAGTACGCGAGATTGAGCTTGTCGCCGGCTTTCAACTCATCGAATCGCTTGACCTCGGGCGGGGCGTACAAGGTGTCCGTATTGCCATCGGCGTCCCGGTAGGTCACGAGGCGATGAGCCTTGTCGATCGACTGAATCGTGACGCTCGCGCGCAGCAGGTCTGCGGTGGTGAATGACTTCTGCGCCGCCGCCGGCGCGGCGGCCATCAGCGCCACCGATACCACGGTCATGAGAGAGTGCGTGTTCATACTGGTTCTCCACGGCGATACAACGTTCGGTGCGGATGCGCTGATGCGGGCCACCAGCGACAGTTGGCACACAGCCAGGCTCAAGTCCTGGGCCAGACGAGATCGCGCCCATGTGGATTCGAACAGCGCGGCGGGGCAGGACGAGCCCGCGACTAATCGTGGATTGCGTGGGATCGAGGTGGAGCCGGCGGTGGATCCAGGTCGATGAGCTGAGGTGGCTCGATACGATGGGGAAGCGCGAACAGGTCGCGGTCGACGAGACGAACGGGATGGCCGATCACACGACGTCGGCGAGCGGATTCGCGGGGCGGCCGTGAGCCACCGGCGTGATATCGCGGAACGCACCGGTACGCTCTGCGAGTCTGGCGAGCTCTGCGACCGAACCGACCGAAAGCTTTTCGAGAAGGCGAGCGCGGTGCACTTTCACGGTCTTCTCCGCGGTCCCGAGCTCCCAGGCGATCTGCTTGTTCAGCAGCCCTCGCGTCATCAGCGCGCCCACTTCGCGTTCGCGCGGCGTGAGTCGCTCGATACGCTCGAGAAACGCGTTGCGCTCCCGCGACGAGGCGCCGACGTCGGCGCTGCGTTCCAGTGCGTGGGCAACGGCAGCCAGCAGCCGTTCCTCGTCGACCGGCTTGGTCAGGAAATCGACGGCGCCGCGCTTCATCGCCTCGACCGACATCGAAATGTCGCCGTGGCCGGTGATGAAGATGACGGAGAGCACCTGATCACCCGAGATGAGCTTCTGCAGCTCGAGGCCGCTCAAGTCGGGCATGCACTGGTCCAGAATGACGCAGGACGGCGACGAGTCGGGGCCGCGCTGGAGGAACGCGGAACCCGAGGTGAAGACCTGCACATCGAAGCCGGCGAGCGCGAGCAGACGCCGGAAGGCGTTGCCCACACTCACATCGTCGTCGACGATCAGAACCCGCCCGGTCGCAGACATGAATCGTTTTCCTCCAGGAGGGGTACCTGCGACCTCTCCGCCGCGGAGATCGATATTCGGAGCTGTCGCCGCGCGCGGCGACGCACACACATCACGCCCTTAGTACGCCGTACTCGAACTTTTCAGCCACGGAAGGTGCGAGGCCGCGATCGTAACCCATTTCTGTGACGAATTCTCGACATCCCCGCTCGCATGCAGGTGGCGCATCATGCTCAACCGGCAACTGCCACTGAATACCTAATTCGGGGGAGAGCTCAGCCGTGGAATGCACCGGCCGGGACCAGGATGGTTCCTTCGTCGGCGCCGGACCCGCCCTGTGCGACACCGCGTCGACCTGCGTGAGGACAAGCGACCCGATCAACAATCCGGCAGGCTCTGGGGCAGTTTCCAATACCCGCTCTCCGGCGTCGCGAGGCGGGTGGTAGTGACGCGGTTCTCCTGGCGAGTGAACATCAGCCGCCGGGAACGCGTGGTGATGCAACGTTTCGCGGGTGAACGATGGCTGATACCGGCAAAGATCAGTTTCAACGGCTCCTCTTCTACGGGCTCATCTTCCTCGCGGGATATCTCGCATACCTCGTGCTCAGCCCCTTCCTCGTGTCGCTGACGTGGGCTGCCGTATTCGCGATGATGTTCCACACCGTGCATGTGACGCTGTCTGCGAAGATCGGTCCAAATCGCGCCGCGCTCGTCACGACGTTGCTGGCCGGCGTTCTCATCGTCGCGCCGGCCGTGATGCTGGTGTCGGTGCTGGCCCGCGAAGTGCCGCAGGTCATCAACTATGTGCAGCAGGCGTCGCTCACTGCGCCGGATCTGATTGAGCGGATGTGGAAGATCATCAGTGACAGAAGTCCGATTGCGCTGCCCGCGGACCCGACCGCAATGCTGCGCGACGGCATTCAGCGGGCGCTCAGTTTTCTGGCGCCGCGCGCTGGCGCCGCCGTCGCCGACGCGTTCGCCACGCTGGGCAGTCTCGTCGTGATGCTGTTCGCGCTGTTCTTCCTGCTGCGCGACGGCCACATTCTTGGCGGCCAGCTGCGGGATCTGCTGCCGCTCCCGAGGAACGAGTGCGAGCGCCTGATGCGCGATACCCGCGATCTCGTGGTGGCCAGCGTCGGTGCAGGCCTGGCTGTGGCGATCGCTCAAGGCGCGATCGGAGGCATCGCGTTCTGGCTGCTCGGCATCGGCGCACCGGCGATCTGGGGCGTGGCGATGGCGTTCTGCTCCCTCATCCCGGTCGTGGGCGCCGCCCTGGTCTGGGTGCCGACCGCGCTTCGCCTGTTCATGTTCGGCGAGATCGGCAAGGGGGTCATCCTGATCATCGTCGGCGTGCTCGGGATCAGCATGGCCGACAACATCCTGCGTCCGCTGCTGCTCAGCGGCCGGACGTCTGCCAACGGGCTGGTCATTCTTCTCGGTCTGCTCGGCGGCGTCTCGGCCTTCGGATTCATCGGACTCGTGATTGGTCCAATCGTTCTGGTGACGGCTGGCAGTCTCATCAGGATTTTCACGAGGCCGGATCCCGTCGACGAGACGTTCTGAACCAGCGTCACGTGGATTCCTCGCTTGCCTCTTCGTGCGGACGCGCCGCGTCCGGCCGATCGATGCACTGGACGTGAGAGCGGGCAGCTCGTCCGCGATAGAGCGCGGGGCGCCACGAGCTAACGCGGTGAGAAACAGCGCACCAGGCGAGCGGAGAGGCGCAACCGGGACGTTTTCTACCCGGGAAGCCGCTGGTATTGGCTTTGCCGTGACAACGCCCGGGCGCCGTCGTCGCCCTCGACGTGAACACCAGTCATGAAGACCGATTCCCAGTTGCGAAGTGAGGCGTCGGAGAGTCTCAGGTTGGATCCGGGCCTCAGGGCCGCCGAGATCTCCGTTGCCGTCGTCGATGGCATCCTGACGTTGACGGGTCACGTGAATTCGGAGCAGGAACGCTGGGATGCCGAGCGCGTGGCCTGTGCCACGCGCGGAGTGGCCCGCGTGGACAACCTGCTTCGTATCGCGGGTCCATTCAGATAGGGGTCAGGTCTTGAATCAGTGGTTTTTTCACGCTCTGACCCCGCACGTCGACCTCCACCCATGACGACTGTGCTCGACGCTGGGCGGTGCCAGAGCATGAAAAAACCACTGATTCAAGACCTGACCCCTCAGAACGCCTGGCCGATGCTGAAGTGCACGCGCCAATGGCGTGACTCGGGCTCGCCGTTCACGAGCAGTCCGTCGATTGGCGTCAACTGGTAGCCGTAATCGAAACGGATCGGCCCGACGGGCGACAGATACCGCAGCCCGAGTCCGGCGTTGGTTCGCAGCGAATCGATCTGCAGTGCGCCCGCCTCGGTCCACGCGTTGCCGCTGTCGACGAAGACGACGCCGCCAAGTCTTCCCAGGATCGGGAATCGCACTTCGCCTGATACTTCGAGTGCTGCCAGCCCGCCGATCGTCGCGCCGGTCTCGTTCAGCGGGCTGACCTCGAAGCGGCCCCAGCCGCGCAGGCTGGTTGCGCCACCGAGGAAGTAGCGCTTGAAGAACGGCACTTCCTGATCGATCGGATCCGGTCCGGCGAACGTGCTCACCCGCAGCCGGCCGGCCACGACCGCACGCCCGGGGATGGTGGTGTAGTAGCGAGCCGTCGCCGTGGTCTCGTAATAGGTGTAGCTGCCGCCGAACACATCGCCGGCCGCCTCGAAGTGCAGCCCCAGCTGATAACCACTGTGGACGTCGAACAGGTTGTCGACGTTCGCGTGCGACAGATCGACGGCGACGGCCGAGAGCGTGCCTTCTCCTTCGCCCGTGTCGGGATCGAGGCCGAGCGCGATCAGGTCGTCGCGAGAGGCTGGATCTCCCAGCGCCTCTTCAGAGATTCGGTAATTCTCGTACTCGTTCAGGTAGGTGGTCTCGAGCTTCGTCTCTACCTGTCGCCGGCGCGGCGGCCGGCGCGGCCGGAACGTCCGGCTGACCGTCATTCGACCGCCCTTGCTCTCGACAACGTAGGCCGGCTCGTCCTCGTACCACCACTCGCCGGTGATCCGGCTCGAGTAGCGGGACGTCAGAAAGTACGGCTCGCCCAGCTGCACTCGGACGCCGCGCGAGAGCGACGAGTAGCGCGCCTGAGTGCCGAGCGTCCGCCCGCCGCCGAAGAAGTTGACGTGCTTCCAGTTGAATTCTCCCCGCAGCTTTTCTTCGGTCCCGTATCCGCCGCTGAGGGTGATGCGGCGTGTCTTGCCCTCGGTTACCGTGACGCGAGTCTTGATCACATCGCTTTTCGGGTCGGGGTTCACGGCCTCGACGCGCACGAAATCGAACAGCTCGACCCGGGAGATCACGCGCTGGCTCTGTTGCAGATCACTCGCTCGAAAGACCTCGCCGACGCTGTATTCGAGGTGCCGGCGAATGAGGTCATCGCTCACGCGCACCGCCCCGGTGACCTCGATCTCCCCATAGTTCGCCCGCAGCCCCGGCTCCGCGACCAGCGTGACGATGGCGCGCCGATCAGCGACGTCGCGCTCCTGGACCTTGACGACCGCCGCGGGATGCCCCTGCTCGCGCAGCGCGTTGACGGCGTGCTCCCGTGACGCCTGGATGTCGGTGACATCGAGTGGCTTGCCGGCGCCGATCGAAAGTTCGCCGGGAAGGTCGGCGGCCTCGTCACCGAGCACCTCGAAGCCCTCGAGAGCCACGCGCTCGATGAGAGTCGGTTCGCCCTCGTCGACCGTGATGAGGATGCGGACGCCATGATCGTCGGTGGAATTCAGGTCGTGCGAGACGACGCGGGCTTCGCGGTAGCCGCGGTCACGGTAGAAGGCGACGACGCGCTTCAGATCGGCTTCGAACGCCACGCGATCGAAGATCTGCTTTTCGGCCCAGGGGAGCCAGCCCGAAGCGCGGGTCACGAGCACGGCGCGGAGCCGACTGACCTCCACGTGGCGGACTCCGGCGAAGTCGAGTGACTTGACCTCGACGTCCTGATCGGCAGCGGTCTGTCCTGTGGCGAGGAGCATCACGGCGACCGGCAGCCATCCCAGCGACACCATGCGAACGCACCAGGTTCAAATCACCGGCCAGCGGCGGGGGCCGGCGCGTCGGGTTCAGCAGCCAGGCTATCGTGTG
Organism: Vicinamibacterales bacterium; assembly: GCA_036274155.1. Taxonomy (GTDB): domain Bacteria; phylum Acidobacteriota; class Vicinamibacteria; order Vicinamibacterales; family UBA2999; genus Gp6-AA40. The sequence goes on from DASUGH010000153.1 coordinate 49,046, forward strand.
ACGCGGGAGGCGGAATGCTGAGTCGCGGACGCCCCACGAAAGTTCGTGGTGTGGGATCGTCAGGATGCCGGCGTCGCGCGCCTCCGGGACGTGGCCTGAGCGTCGATGTCGCACTCGTCCGACGGGTCGGGCTGGCATCCCTGTTGCCAAACTTCTGCGCGGCATACCTCGCCGCGACGGGAGAACAGCGATGCGATGGGGTGTTCTCGGGACGGTGATCATCTGGCTGCTGGCAGGTCTCCGGCCGCCGTTCGATGCTGGGGTATCGGCCGAGCCGACACCGCTGCCTGACAGCGGCCAGGAGCGTCAGCAGGCATCGAGCAGCTCTCCGGTTTTTCAATCGGGCACCGACCTCGTCGTGCTCAGCGTGACTGTGACCGACGGCAAACGCCGCTTCGTCGGCGGTCTCAACGAGCGCGACTTTCTGGTGCTCGAAGACAACGTCAAGCAGGACATCTCGTTTTTCGTCCCCGGCTACCTGCCACTCGATCTCGCCATCCTCCTCGACCTCTCGTCGAGCATGCTGGCGAACCTGCCCACCGCACAGAGGGCGGCGCTTCGCCTCGTCGAGGCCATCCGGCCCGGAGACCGGGTCACGGTGGTGGCATTTCACGATCGGGCCGAGGTGCTGTCTCCGCTCAGTCACGACATACCCTCCGCCGTCAGGGCCATCCGCCGCGCAACGACGCATGGAGCGACAGCGCTGTACAACGCTCTGTACGTGACGCTCCACGAGTTGTCCCGAACCAGGGGTGACGGCGCCGGCGTTCGCCGGCAGGCCATTGTCGTGCTGTCTGATGGCGAGGACAACAGGAGCCTGATCCCGTTCGAGGATGTCATGGACGCGGCGAAGTCGTCGGCGATCGCTATCTATGCGATTGGTCTTTCGCCTCGGACTGCGGTCCTGGCGACGCGGATGGACCGGTTTTCACGCGCCCGCTTCGTCCTGAACGGTCTGGCGCAGGAAACCGGTGCGCGCGCCTTTTTCCCGACCGACCCGCGCGATCTGAACGACATCTACGGCCAGATCGCCGAGGAGCTGACCCATCAGTACACGCTTGGCTACGTGCCCACCAACGCGCGCCGTGATGGCGCCTTCCGCCGCGTGTCGGCCCAGATCGTCGATCGGCCGGAAATGATGGCGCGAACCCGCAGCGGCTACAAGGCACCCTCTCCTGTCACCGCAACCGCGTTCCCTTGAACGCCGTCTTCGCCGGCACCCGGCTACTGGCGCAGCATGACGAGCACGAAGCCCAGGAGCCCGAGGGCGGACATGATGCCGGCGACCCCGGCGGCAATCGAGCGTGGAAAGGGGCCGTAGCCAGGGTATTCCCGCAGCAGATCGCGAGTCTGACGCTGGTATTGAATCGTCGCAAGCACCAGGGCGCCGATGCCAAGGGCAATCAGAATCAACGCGACGTCACGCGGATCGAGCAGGTGCCCCGCGTCCCTGGCCGCCTGATCTTCGCGCAGATACTGGAAGAACTTGTAGATCGTGAATCCGAAGGAGATGAGCGAGGTGCCGGTCCGCACCCATGCCATCAGCGTGCGGTCGAGCGCGAGCAGGGTTCTCTTCAGCGCGAGAGCGGTTCGCCTGTCGGCCAGCTGCGTCCGATCGCCCGCGAGCGTCGTACGCTTCTGCGCGAGTTGCGTCGATGAATCCGCGTTGGTGTCGGCTGAGGCCATGTGATTCGGGCGGAAGCGCCGCCGGGAGCGAGCAAGGAGCCTGCCGAAGCGGCGCATGACAGGGAACGCCGCTTGCGCCAGACTAAAGAAGACCCCACATGCTCAAGGCTCAAGCATACGCCCACCGGCGTCGCTCTGATGCGGCGCTCCTGTCACGCCGCGTGGCATGGTTCGCCGTCGTCGTGCTGACGTGCGGCGCAGCTCCGGCGTTCGCGCAGAAGGTCAAGGTCGACGTCGATCGATCGGTGAGCTTTACGCCGTTCAGGACGTATTGCTGGCTGAAGACCAACCCCGGCGGCGACCTCCTGATGAACCAGCGAATCACGTCAGCCGTCGATTACTGGCTCACCGCCACAGGCTGGACGAAAGTACCCGAGGCCGAGGCCGACATTGCGGTCGCGGCGCACGTCTCGCTGGAACAGGGTCAGACGCTGAACACGTTTTACGAAGGCTTGGGGTCCGCCTGGACGTACGCCGGGTTCTCCGGCTACGGTGCGTCGAGAACGGCCGGAAATCCGGTCAAGCCGGGTACGCTGATGATTGACTTGTTCGTCAGGCAGAGCCGGCGGCTGATTTGGCGCGGCACCGCGCTCGAGGCGGTGACGAACGACACGAAGAACGGTGGCGCGAGGATCCAGAAGGCCGTGGAGAAGATGTTCAAGAGGAACTTCCCCCCTGCGTAACTCATTTCACGTCGATTGGGCCTTCGCCGCCGGTCGAGTCATGTCGCCGCCTGCACTATCGAGATATCCCCGAATCGACGCGGCTGAGGTTCGCAGGGCCGCTGGCTCTCAGGTCTGTGTCAGACCGAGTGACGCGGCGTATCGAACGAGGTCGATCGTGCTGCGAACCCCGAGGGCTCGCATCATCTCGTACTTGTGGGCCTCGACGGTGCGACGGGACAGCCGCAGAGTGGTCGCAATCTGCTTCATCCGGTAGCCCCTGGCGATGAGGGCCAGTATTTCACGCTGCCTGGGCGTCAGCTTGATTTGTGGTGTACCGCTCGGCGGTGTGCTGCCCAACGCAACCTGCGGACTGACGTAAACCCGGTCGGCCCTGGCCGCCTCGATGGCCGCCAGCAGTTCCTGCCCGGCGGCCTGTTTCAGCACGTACCCGAGAGCCCCTGCTTCTATGGCGTTTCTCGCGAGTTGTGGATCCGAGTACATCGTCAGGATGATGATCCGCGCGGTGACGCCGCGCGCTCTCAACACCGGAATCGCCTCGAGACCGCTCAGTCCCGGCATCGAGAGATCGGCGATGATGACCTCCGGCTGCAACTCGACCGCCGCCGCGACCAGGCCCGGGCCGTCCGACGCGATGCCGACCAGATCGCAATGTCCGATGAGAAGCCGGCTGAGACCCTCCGCAACGATGGTATGGTCATCGGCGAGGAGGGTCCGGGGGGCCGTCGCCATGGGGTGCAATACTCCCACGAGCGGTCAACTCGTTGCACGGATTCGGCTCGCCCGAGGTCCCGCCCTGGAGGGTCGGCCGGGCCGTCGAAACCGACGGTGCGATTCAGTGGTTCCGCGACATGTCGTGGGATGTCGTCAGGTCATGCCGGCGGAACCTGGCACTTTACCTGTGTTTGGCCACCGAGCCGAGCGACAGGCGCGAGCGCAGCTGGACCTCGTCGAGGACGAGCTGCGGGTCGTCGTGCAGGACGAGGCGCATCCCCTGCAGAATGAGCACTTCACCGGACGCGAGGAAGCCATCCAGCGCTTCGCGGCTGTCCCACTCCGAGACGAGTGTCAGCTCGTGGCTCTTACTGAGGTCGGCCATCACCCGGCAGGTCAGGCAACCCGGCCACTGAAGCATTCGTCGCACGAGCCCTTCGAGCGCGCTGAATGCTTCCGCACGCTTGTCATGCTTGACACGCAGGTGGACCGTCGCTACATGCATCACGTGAGGCGCCCGGAGTCGATTGGTCTTCCTGCCGCGAGATGTCGTGGTGCAGGCCACAGACAGTGCGGGTTTTCAATCTTTCGGGCTTCGAAGACGCAACGGTCGTGCCCGCGGCACCAGAGACTGGCTGATTCTGCCCAATCGAGATATCGGTCGGTAGCGACGCGCCGCTGGTTGAAGGACTGAATGCACCCAATCGGAACAGCAGGTGCGGCTCGAGTTCGGAGGCGGTCCGGTGCCTGAATTGTCATCAGATGCCGGCGCCGCGTCGTTGCGCACCGTCGCCTCTGCAGCGCGCACCGCGACGGGCACGGAGTTCTTCGTGTCTCTGGCGGAGTCGCTGAGCGCCGTGCTCGAAGCCGACCTTGTGCTCGTGTCGCAGCTGACGGGACCGCCGGCCAACCGTCTGCAGACCATCGCGGCGGCGGCGCACGGTCGCGCAGTGGAGCCGTCCGAGTGCGCGTTCGATGATGCCCCCTGGCCGGCCGACGGGTTCAACGGTGTCCGGCGGAGCACCGGTGCGTCAACAGAGTACGGTGCGCTGCATCCGCGGCTGCGCGACATCCGCATCGAGGAATCCGCCGCGATCGCCCTGCACAGCGCCGCCGGCGTCATGATCGGGGTGATCGCCGTCTTCAATCGGCAGCCTCTCGAGGATTTCAAGACGGCAGCGGCCATGTTGACGATCCTCGGAGCCGCCGGGTCGGCCGAGCTCGAACGGATGCGGGCGGAGACCGGGAACGTGGCGCTCGTCGCCGAGCTCGGAAGCCGCATTCGTGCACTGACGCTGCTGCACCAGGTCGCCCGCACCCTTCAGCACGAGAATCAGACACCGGTTGCAGAGTGGCTCCAATCGATCGCGTCGATGCTCGCCGAGCTGTGGCCGTCGCTCGATGTCGTCGGCGCTCGCATCCGACTGGGTCCCTTCGAGTTTTCGACGGCCTGCCAGGAGGAGGCCCCGGACCTTGATCGCGCACCGTTCATCGTCTCGGACGGACGTTCCGGCTCGATCGAGGTTCTCTACAGAAAGGGCCGCCATACGGGACTGCACCAGGCTGACCAGGATCGAGCGCTCCTCGAACTGGTGGCCGACATGGTTCGCTCGTCGATCGACGCACGGCTCGCGCTGGTGGCGCTCCGGCAGAGCGAGCATCGGTATCGCAGCCTCGTCGAGAACCAGACCGACATGGTGTGCCGCTACACGCCGGACACCACTCTGACCTTCGTCAACGATGCGTACTGCCGCTACTTCGACAAGCCGCGAGAGGATCTGCTCGGACGATCGTTTCTCGAGCTGATTCCGGAAGCAGACCGCACGGCGGCGCTCGGCTACATCAAGTCACTCGTGGACGGAAGACAACCGGCGATCTACGAGCACAGCGCCTATCTTCCGAACGGCAGCATTGGCCGCCTCCAGTGGATTGACCAGGCGCTGTTCGCCTCCGACGGAACGGTCGAAGAATTCGTCGGCATCGGCCGCGATATCACCGATCGCTGGCAGATGGAGCAAACGCTTCGGGAAAAGGAGGCGAGCCTGCGCGAAGCCTATGGCCGGATTCGTCACCTCGCCCATCGGCTGATCCTTGCCCAGGAAGCAGAGCGAACCGAGATCGCGCGGGAGCTGCACGACGACGTGAACCAGCAGCTTGCGGCAGTGACGATCGGTCTGACGCTCATCGAGGGGCGCGTGAGCGACCGCAAGGACCTCGAAGAGGAGCTGGCACGTTTGCGCTCCCTCGCGACGGGGATTACCGAGAAGATTCGCAGCCTCTCGCACGCGCTGCATCCCGGTGTCCTCAAGCACGCCGGCCTCGGCGCGGCGGTGGCCGCTCACTGCGAGGCGGTTGCCGCCCAGCACGGCATCGACGTGACCCTCAAAACGAGCGGCAGCTTCGAGGGCGCCACGAGCGACGCGACGCTGTGTCTGTATCGGGTGGTTCAGCAGGCGCTGCGAAACGTCGTCATGCACGCCGGCGCGCGGCACGTGAACGTGAGGCTGGCAAGGCACATGGATCGGCTGACGCTCACGATCACCGACGACGGGTGTGGGTTCGACCCGATCGCCGAGCGCGCGAGAGGCGGCCTCGGTCTGATCAGCATGGAAGAGCGGGTGCACCTGGCCAACGGGCGCTTTACCCTCAGCTCAGCGCCCGGCCAGGGCACACGGATGGCTATCGAGCTGCCGATCGGCGAGTGATCACGACATCCCGCGCCGGATACCCAGCTTGCGAATCCGGCTGCGAAGCGTGCTCGGCTTCAGCCCGAGCATGTCCGCCGCCCCGCGTTTCCCTTCGATTCGCCAGAACGTTGTTGCCAGCACCCGGAGGATATGGTTTCTCTCGACCTCCTCGAGTGTCGTGCCGGAGGGGGTGCTCGTCGCACGCGCCGGCGTGAGCGAGATGTCGTTGATCGACAGGGTTCCGTTCGGAGAGAGAATCATCGCCCGCTGAATCACGTTTTCCAGCTCGCGAATGTTGCCTGGCCAGTCGTACTCCTGCAGTGCGCGAGCCACCGGCGCCGGAATGGGCTTGAACGGTTTCCGCATCGACCGCGCAAAACCCTCCGCCAGGTGTTCGGCAAGCAGCGGGATGTCTTCGCGACGCTCCCGCAGCGACGGCAGTGTGATTGGGAAGACGTTGAGCCGGTAATAGAGATCGCCGCGGAACCGGCTTTCCCGCACTTCTTCGGCGAGGTCGCGATTGGTTGCCGCGATGACCCGCACGTCGACGTCGACGGTTCTGGTGCTGCCGAGGCGTTCGAGCTGCCCCTCCTGCAGCACTCTCAGCAGCTTCGGCTGAAGCTCGACCGGCAAGTCGGCTATCTCGTCCAGGAACAAGGTGCCGTGATGCGCCAGTTCGAATCGCCCGACCTGGCTGGTGTGGGCCCCGGTGAAGGCGCCGCGCTCGCGTCCGAACAACTCGCTCTCGACGAGCGTCGCCGGCAGGGCGGCGCAGTTCAAGGCCACGAATCTGCCTCCCGACCTTGTGCTCCGCCGGTGTAGTGCTCTTGCCACCACTTCCTTTCCGGTTCCTGTCTCGCCCTGCAGGAGCACGGTGGCGTGCGTCGAGGCGACCTGATCCAGACGGAAGATCACATACTTCCAGGCGGCGCATTCGCCGACCAGCCGATCCTCGGGGTGCGGGCTGAGACGCGGCTGGCGCAGGCGACGGTCACCCCAGGTCTCGGCGTCGGCAGGCTTCAGCGCCGCAGCGAGGGTGGATGCCTTCGACCCGCTCGCCTGGCGAATGACGGCATCGACAGCGTCGGCGACGTCGGTCAGCGGTGTCAGCCCGCCGCTTTCCCAATAGCGCTCAGGCCGCTGCGAGCACAGCACGATCACGCCGGCATCGGCGCTGTGGCGGAGCAGCGGCACGACGAGGAGGGTACCGATGCCGAGGGCCCAGAGGTGCCGGTGCTCTTCGACCGGCATGATGCATCCCACGCGCGGCGGTCCGGTGACGACGGCGACGTCCGACTGGGCGATGGCAGCGAGCATCCAGGGCCGGGAGAGGAGGTCGGTGATGGTTCGCTCGGAGACGAATCCGGCCCCGGCGCTGACCGTCGGAAACTCCGCCGACGGCACCAGAACGAGGGCGGCATCCATGCCGAGCCCTTCCAGGAGGCGTGCGCACGTCTCACGCAACCGCTCCTCGACTGGCGCAGCGGTGCCCGTGTCCAGAAGGCTGCAAATCTCCCGGGAAACCCGTTCGATCTCGGGCGGAAGGCTGATGGTGTGTGAAAAGGCTGAAACGCCCATTTTTTCCGACTCCAACGGTCAACGGCGGTGGTCAGCGGCCGTGTCCCTCAGTTTTCTAGCTGGCAGGTTGGACACTAGCTTCGTCAAGAGAGCCGGGCAATTAGCCATAAGGGCTACGTACTTTTACGCGGCATCCCGGAGGCCCGGGAGGACGCGGAAAGTCGCGCGGTCGTACCTCGCACCATGGCACCCTCGCACCGTAGCACCCTCGCACCGTAGCACCCTCGCACCGTGGCACCCTCGCACCTCGCACCCCGTGCACCCTCGCACCTCGCACCCCCTGCACCCTCGCACCTCGCACCCCCGTGCACCTTCGCACCTCGCACCCCCTGCACCTTCGCACCCCGCACCCCCGTGCACCTTCGCACCCCGCACCCTCGTGGCACCCCTCGTGCTTCGAGACGCCGCAGCACGTCGTGAACCCGGCGAGACGTCCGGTGGGAGGTGACTCATGAGTTTGAAAGGCATGTACGCGTACGCGATCGACACGGCGAAGGGCAAGTTCCAGGGCACGACCGAAGAGCGGGACGGCAAGCTGTACTTCAAGGGCACGGTCGGCACACAGGACGAGAAGAACGAGATCTGGAACGCCATCAAGACGATCCCAACCTGGCAGAAGGACATCGTCGCCGACATCAGCGTCACCGGCAGACCGGCCGCAAGCGCACCGCAGGCACCAGCGCCCTCGCCGGCGAAGACGTACACGGTGAAGGCCGGCGACACGCTCAGCGGAATCGCCAAGGCGACGCTCGGCAATGCCGGCGCCTATATGAGAATCTTCGAGCTCAACAAGGATCAGCTCACGGATCCAGACAAGATCCAGCCAGGCCAGGTACTTCGCCTGCCGTGACGCGCACGAGCGCCAGGCGCTCGTGCGTCCACCTGCGCACGCTGCGGCGATCCACTTGAAAGCGGCCGCGACAACCAATCGCCGTCTCTACGCCGGCGTCCGGATTGTTCCGCGACGCCGGCGGAGTGAGCGCAGCGGCTTCCTGGATCACTCAGGATGCGAGTGGCTGAGCATCTGTTCGCAGCGGCTCGCACGACTGCTGCTCCAACCTGAGCCGGTGAGCGGCACTGTTCGTGCTGATGTCACAGCCACAGCTCGCTCTTTGCGGACACCGAAGGCGCAGGCTCACCATCCCATCACGTTGGCAACTGTGAGGACTTGTCACATGACGAATCGCATTCTGACACTTGCGGGCGTGACCGCAGTGCTTATGGGCATGTCTCTACCGGCGCAGGCTCAGACACAGACGACAACAACGACGACGACGACGCAGCAGCAGACCATAACGCCAATCACAACGGGAGGAACGACAACCAGACCGACCTGGGAGTTCGGGCTCGGCTATCAGTTTCTGCGCACGGGTGAGTTCTGTGCGACGTTCGACGCCTCCGATTGCACCGAAGACGATCCTCAGTCGTTCCCGTTCGGTCTGACCGCCGACGCGGTGCGCAACTGGGGTCCCTTCGGCATCGCCGGCCAGATCGGCTGGTCGCGCAACAGCGAAGAGCTCGACGACAACATCTTCGGCGGCGACACGCTCGACGAGGACGTCTTTCACGCCGCCGCCGGGGTGCGCTTTACAGGCAGATGGGGGCGTACG
>DASUGH010000154.1:0-8688 GCA_036274155.1 Vicinamibacterales bacterium
TGCCCACGGGACAACCGGCGTGTTCTCGAATCGAGCAGGAACTCGCCGAACCGGAGGGTCAAGGCGTCGGAAGTTTGGAAATCCTTTGGCAATTCCTTAAGACTCGCGATGCCGATCGGTGCAATTCTCTGGGCGACAGACATGGTAACCAACGATAGTCCCGCCGCGACCGCGAATCGACGCCGGCCTGCCCGCGATCTCATTGCCGCCGTCGTCGAGAACATGCGGAGCAACCTGGAGACGCTCAAGTACTCGACGCTGGCGCCGAGCCGCTACGTGGTTTACGTGCACGCGGCCGAATACGCGCGGCTCGAAGCGATCATCCCGATTCTTCAGGAGGAGACGATTCGTGCGCTGACGGAGGAGCTCGCCCGGCTCAACAGCCGGTCCGGCCTGCGCCGCTATGGCGGCCGGCTCTTTGGCGAGACGCCGCCGCGCGTCCAGACGCCGACGGGCGAATGGCAGATCGAGTTCGTCATGGATCCGGATGGCGAGCTGGCCGAAGGCGACATCCTGATCGATTCGGAGCTGCTTCTCCCGGCGCAGCCGGAGCTCGGCGTGGGCGAACGCACCCGGAAGATCTCCACCGCGCATGTCGTCGAGCAGCCACGCCTTCGCCCAGGCTCCGGCGGGCAGGCTGAGCGCCAGGGCTCCGACAGCCAAGCCGAGCGCCAGGGCTCCGGCGGCCAGGCCGAGGAACGCACCGTGCGGACGCGGGTGGCCGCGCCGAGCCTGTTTGCGAGGATCGTGTACGAGGACAAGGCCGGGCGCCACAGCTACGACGTCGCGAAGGATTCCATCGTCATCGGCCGGGGCAGTGCGACGGCTCCTGTCGACGTCAGGATCGAATCGTCGGTCGACGTGTCGCGCGAGCACGCGCGCATCAGGCGCGATCCGGCAACGGGGCAGTTCTTCCTGATCGATCTCAGTACGCTTGGAACCACGCTCAACAACCGCCACGTGCCGCGCGGGTACGACGAAGTCGACGGGATCCGCAAGGAAACCGGAGTCGAAACGCCGCTTCCTGACGGCGCGCGCATCGGATTGGCCGAGACGGTTTTTCTCGAGTTCACGGTGATCCCATGAAACTGCTGCTGCTCGGGCGATTCGCGTTCCTCCTGGCGCTGGTGACGGTCGTCGTGCTCTACATCTGGGCGGAGATTCCGCGCCGTGACTAGTGTGGGTCTCGCCCCCGCGCCGAATCGTGCGGCGGAACCGCTGCACGCCGCCGGTGCCACGGACGCCGGGCGCCAGCGCGAAGTCAACGAAGACCGCTACTTCTGCGACGCAGAGCGCGGCGTGTTTGCCGTGATCGACGGCGTCGGCGGACAGGCCGCCGGTGGCAAGGCCGCCGACGTCGCCCACGCGCTGCTCCGTGAGCGTTTCGCGCAGGAGACCGGGACGATTGCCGATCGCATCCGCGACGGCATCACGTCGGCCAACAACGACATCTATCGCCTGGCCGGGACGCGTGCGGAGTGGGACGGCATGGCCTGCGTCCTGACGGTCGCCGTCATCAAGGGTGGAAAGGTGACGTTCGGACACGTCGGCGACACGCGGTTGTACAAGCTGCGCGGCGACGGCATCGAGAAGCTGACGCGGGACCATTCGCCGGTCGGGGAGCGTGAGGACGCGAGTGAGATCACCGAACGGCAGGCGATGCGCCATCCGCGGCGCAACGAGGTCTACCGCGACGTCGGCTCCGAGCTCCACGATCGGCGCGACCGCGATTTCATCGACGTCGACGAGGTGCCGTTCGAGCCGGACGCGGCGCTCCTGCTCTGCAGCGACGGTCTCACGGATCTCGTGGACTCGGTGTCGATTGCGCACGTCGTCAGTCAGTGGGCGGGCGATCCTGACGCGGTCGTCCGGGAGCTGATTGCCGCCGCCAACGCCGCCGGGGGCAAGGACAACGTCACCGTGGTGTACGTGGAGGGCGACGAGTTCGCTTCCAGCCAGTACGGGCGGGCGGCGATTCAGTCGCGCTCCGCCGCTGGCTCCTCGCGGCCGACGGCTGGCGAGCCATCAGGGAACCCTTCACTCAGCCGGGTCACGAAATTCGCGACGGTAGCGCTGCTCGTCGGCGTCGTCGGAGCGTTCACCCTTCGATCGCTCGGATGGACGTTTGAAGACGTGAAGGCGTTGATGGCCCGAGTCCCGTTCACCTCAGGTCCCGTTCAGCTGACCGTTCAGGCGAACGAATCGATCGCGGCAGCGCTCCTCGAGGCGACGCCGGGGTCGGTGGTCATGGTGGAGCCCGGCGAGTATCGGGAGCAGGTGACGATTCCCGCAGGCGTCCGCCTGGAGAGCCGCGTGCCCCGTGGGGCCACGATTCGTCTTCCCGCCGCCGTGCGGGACGCGGCCGGCATGCCCGCCGTGGTGGCCCGGAACGCCACCGGGTCTGAGTTCGTAGGGTTTAGAGTCAACGGCGACTCGGCGACGTCACTACAGGTTGGGATCCTTGTCGAGAACTCGAGTCTCGTCATCCGCGACGTCGAGATTTCAGGGGCCGCCCTCGCCGCGGTTGAGTTTGCCGGCGAAGGTGCGTCGTCGCTGATGGCAAGCGATATCCGCGACAACGCCGGCTCGCCGCTCGTCGTCCGCAACGGCCACGCACCCCGCGTCTCGCACAACGTCTTTGCCCGGAACGGAAAACCGGAACGGGCGGCCACCGTTGTCGTCGAGCACAGCGCGCCGGTCTTCACCGGAAATCAGTTCGTGGGGATGACGCCGGCCTCGATCTCAGGACTCGACAGCGCAGCGCTGGCGGCATTGATTCGGGACAACTGGTTCGGCTCGCGATGACTACCGTGTTCAAACAAGTCGGCCACTATCACATCCTGCGTCAGATCGGTCACGGCGGGATGGCAGTCGTGTTCCTGGCCGTGGACACCCGCGTCAATCAGCAGGTTGCCCTCAAGCTCGTTCAGCACGGTACCGACCGCGAGGCGATGGAGATCGTCGATGCCGAGCGTTTTGGCGCCGAGCTCCAGAAGCGGTTCAGCGAACGGGGCTCGCACGTCCCGGCTGTCTACGACTACGGCGTGGACGAGGACTCCGGCTACTTCTACGTCGCCATGGAGTATCTCGACGGCGAGAACCTGTCGGACCTCATCTCGCACGGCCCGCTGCCACCGGCTCGCGCAACTGCGATCGGCAGGGACCTGGCTCGCTTCCTCGAGGATGCGCACGACTTCGAGGCGGTCGTCAACGGCCGCAACCTCCAGTCGCTGCTGCACCTCGATCTGAAGCCGCGAAACGTCCGAATCACCTCGAAGAACAAGGTCAAGGTTCTCGACTTCGGCACGGCCAAGGCGCTGTCGCTGAGCCGCAAGGTGACGCGCAACGATTTCGGCAGCGTCGCCTACCTCTCGCCGGAGCGGCTGGAAACCGGCGAGGTCGACGCGCGCGCGGATCTCTGGGCGCTTGGCGTCGTGCTCTACGAAATGATTCGGGGCATTCCGCCCTTTCAGGCGACGGATACGCGCCGGCTCGAGCGCCTGATCCTCTCGCGACGCCCACCACCTCCGCTCGAGGGCTGTCCAAACGGCCTCGCGGCCATCGTCGCGAAGCTTCTCGATCCGAGGCAGTCGGAGCGCTATCAGACCGCACGAGAGATTCGCGACGATCTCGAGCGCTTCGGTTCGGGACAGCGGACGCTCGCGGAAGAGCAGGGATGGCCCGCGAGAGCCGTCGCCGACGACGCCACCCGCCGGACCACTGACGTAGTGTCCGGCTCCAGCCGGACCGACTCCGACGATGAGAAGACACGCCGGACTCAGCCCCAGCGAGCGGGCACATTCGTGCCGCCGCTGCCGGCATCCGCTGACGCGGCGCCCGCAAAGCCGCCGGCGCCGACCGCCGCCTCCAAACAGCCGGCGGAGCCGAAGACGCGATTGCCTCGCAGCCGGACGTACAGGCTCGTCAGGGCGGCGATCTTCGTGACGCTTCTCGGGCTGCTGGTCAGCGAGTGCTCGGTGTCCTCGGAGGCAAACCGGCTGGCGAGCCTGGCCGCGACACATGGATTCGAACAGCTTCCCGCCGCGTGGGAGCAGTATCGGGACCTTCGAGAGCGAAGCCAGCTCCATTGGGGCATCTATCGACTGGGAGAGTCGCTGACCGATCGGACGCTGACGCTTGCCGATCGGGTGATGGCGAACTACCGCACGCCGGCGCCGACGGTACGCGAAGCGCAGTGGGCGGCGGCACGCGACGCCCTTGCGCTTGCGCTGGCGTCCGCCGGCGACGACCGCCGGGTTCGCGCGGCGCTTCGTTACTGCGAAGGCCACCTTCACAGAATCAACGGCGAGGCTCAGAAGCAGCGAGCAGAGGGCGACAGCGGCCAGGACGAGCTGACGGAGGCCGTGGTCGCGTTTCGCGAGGCCGCCGAGCTCCGTCCCCAATGGCTCGACCCGTTTCTCGGGCTCGCCCGCACCTTCATCCTCGACCTCGAAGAGATCGAGCTGGGAGTGGACGCGCTGAACCGGGCACAGGAGCTTGCCGGACAGGGTGGGAACGGCCCCTGGGAGATGACCGATCGGGAATGGGCGATGCTCGGCGACGGCTACCGCGCGCGCGGGAACTCGCTGATCAAGAGCGCGGGCCAGCTGAGGGATCTGCCGCAGGAACGTGACTATCTCAGTCGTGCCGCGGAGGCCTACCGCCTGGCTCTCAGCGAGTACGCCAAGGCGAGCGGGTTTGGAAATGTGCCGCAGAGCATTGCCCGGACGCAGCGCGCACTGCAGCAGGTCGAGGAAACCCTGGGCGAGGGATTGACGTCGGTCGCCGAGGAGGCGCAGTGAGCGCGACGTTTACCGCCGCCGCGGTTCGCGACGGGCGGGACGTGGTGCGCCGCACGAGTCCGCCGAGTGGTCAGCAGCTGCTTCTACTGCTCACGTCGCTCGTTGCGGTGATGGCGATCGGCCTGGCGTACGCCGGGCGCACGCGGCTCTCGTTTCCGCCGGCGGGAACGTCGGTCGTAAATCTCAATACCGTCACGGAAGCGCGAGCATTGGAGCCTGCGCTCGGCCCGGTGTTCGGCGATGCCGCCGATCGACGCTTCGCGGCGGCCCATCTGCTCAGCCATGTCATGTCCCTTCGCCAGGAGGGCGATACGGTGCCGAACGTCGGTGCCATCATGGCCGCCACGGTCCCGGCCGATGCCATCACGCGAAGCGGCTCACAGGGATACAAAGACCGTCTGCAGCGTGCACTCGATCGCGCGGCAGCGCAGGAGGCGAAGCCTCCTGCGCGGATCGCGCTGCTTACAGCCGACGAGCTGTCAGCGATCAAGCCAGGGTTGGTCGTGCGCACGTCGCAGGCGTTTCGTACGCAGGTGATGCGGTGGAGCGCAATCTATCTTGCCGCGATGTGGATCGTGGCTCTGATGTGGCGCTTTCGCCGTGCGCACGGCGACTACGCGCTTCTCGGCGCCGTCCATCTGCTGACGGCGATCGGCTTTGCCGTCGTCGTGGCGCGAGCCGATCCGCTTCGTGACACGGTGCTGTTCGTCCGCTATGCGCAGGGGATCGTCGCCGGCTGCGCCGCGTTGTCGCTGGTTTCGTTGATGGACTTCCGGCGGCCGGCACTGGCGTCGTTCACCTATGTGCCGCTTGCAGGCGCACTGTTCCTGTCCGTCCTGCTGCTTCTGTTCGGCAGCGGGCCAGGCGGCAGCAATGCGAAGGTGAACCTCGGACCGATCCAGCCGGTCGAGGGCATCAGGCTGCTGCTTGGTCTGTTCCTCGCGGGATATTTCGCCAGGCGGTGGGAGCTGCTCCGGCAGACGCGAGGCCGCACGTTCCGCGAGAGGACGCTGCCGGCGTGGCTGCGCCTGCCCAGATTCGACTACCTGCTGCCGGTATCCGTGGGCGTTGGCGCCGCGTTGCTGTTCTTCTTCCTGCAGAAGGATCTCGGCCCGGCCCTGTTCGTCTCGTGCGTCTTTCTGGCGATCTATGCGATCGCGCGCAACAGCCTCGGGCTGACCGCAGCGGGCTTCGGTGTTCTTGCCGCCGGCTTCTATGCGGGGTATGCGCTGAACATCTCGTCAACGCTGACGTCGCGCGTGAACATGTGGCAGTCGGCGTGGGACAACGTCGCGCGCGGCGGCGATCAGATTGCGCAGGCTATCTGGGCCTTGTCCACCGGCGGAGTGTTCGGCGCAGGCCTGGGACTTGGCGATACGCGCTATGTTCCCGCCGGGCATACCGACCTCCCGCTTGCCGCCATCGGCGAGGAGCTGGGGTTCGTCGGCCTGCTGTGTGTGGGCGGCGCCTTTGCTCTCATTGGCTGGCGCGGGTTCAAGACGGCGCTGCACGCGACCAGCGACTATGCGTTCTTCCTGGCCACGATCCTCACGCTGTTTCTCATCTTCCCGGCGTTGCTGATGGCGGCGGGCATGCTGGGCGTGGCGCCGCTGACCGGAGTCGTGACGCCGTTTGTCAGTTACGGTGGCTCGGCGATGGTGGCGAACTTCGTTGCGATCGGGATCCTGGCTGCCATCAGCGGAACCCCCAGCCAGACGCGCAAGGCGGCGCCGCCCGCGGCAGCGCCATTCCAGCTCGGGATCAGGTCACTCGCCGGGACGCTCGCCGTCGCCGCTCTCGTGCTGATCGGGGTGCTGATGAACGTTCAGGTCGTACGCGCGGACACCTACGCCATCAAACCGCACCTTGGCATGCAGGCCGACGGGGTCCGCCGCTACCAATACAACCCGCGCGTGATGGATGTCATTGCGCAGATTCCGCGCGGCTCGGTCTTCGACCGAAGCGGGCTGCCGCTTGCCACGAGCGACGAGGCCATCAGCGAGCGAGCGGAAGCCGACTACAGGAAGCGCGGCATCGACGCCTGGCCGTGCGACAAGGCCGACGAACGGTGCTATCCGCTTCGCTCTGCCGCGTTCCACGTGCTTGGCGACGTGTCCAATCGGCGAAACTGGGGCGCTGGCAATTCTTCGTACGTCGAGCGTGATCTTCAGGACCGGTTGCGCGGCTTTGATGACCATGCGGCTGCGGTTCAAGTGGTCGATCAGGCCGGCCGATCGGCGGCCACCATCCGCCGCGACTATAGCGAGCTGCTTCCGCTGCTTCGCCATCGGCATCAACCAGATCACTCTTCCTTCAAATCGTTCAGCACGCGCACCCGCGATATCAGGCTGACGATCGATGCGCCATTGCAGGCTCGCGTGGCGCGCATCCTCGCGAAGTACGCGGCGCGTACGACTGCAGGCCGCGCGGCGGCTGTCGTGATCGATCCGGAAACCGGTGCCGTGCTCGCGTCCGTCAGCTATCCGCTTCCGCCGTCAGGCCGATTTGAAGGTCGGCCTCTACCGGACGGCCCTCATGGTAGCGGCCGACCTTCAGGTCGGCCTGACGATGAGGGTGAGGACGTGGAGGTGGTGTTCGATCGGGCGCGATATGGACTCTACGCTCCCGGCTCGACCTTCAAGCTCGTGACGGCCGCCGCCGCGCTGCGTCTCGACCCGGCCAGCTGGAACAACCACTACCTGTGCCAGCGCCAGGACGATGGCCGTGTGGGGGCACGGGTGCAGGGCTACGGCGTTGTGCGCGACGACCTGCTCGACCTGCATCCCCACGGTTCGATTGCCATGCACGACGCCATCGTCCAGTCGTGCAATGCCTATTTCGCGCAGCTCGCAGTCAGGCTCGGCCCGCGCCCGCTGCTCGACACAGCCGCGCTGGCGGGCATTTCGGTGGCGCGGGACGACTCGACGGCAAGGCTCAGCGCGACGCTGCCACAGGCCGGATACGGGCAGGGCGACGTCGTGACCACGCCGTTGCGGATGGCACGGATCGCGGCTGCCATCGCGAATGGCGGCCTCTTGCGCGAACCGCTGGTGGCGAGCCCCGACAAGGCGCGGGAGCCCCAGCGATTTCTCTCGGCGAATGCCGCCAGGCTGCTTGGCGACTCACTGCGCGATGCGGTTCTCAAGGGAACCGGACGGGCCCTTGGCGCGCACCCGTGGCGGATCGCCGGCAAGACCGGCACCGCCGAGAACCACAATGCGCCGTCGCATGCGTGGTTCATCGGCTTCGCCCCTCACGGCCGCGCGGAAAAGAAGATCGCGTTTGCCGTCCTGATCGAGCATGCCGGGTACGGCGGGGCCATTGCTGCGCCGGCGGCCGGCGAGATCGTCAGCGCCGCCGCATTGAGCGGGCTGGTTCGATGAGTGATCGGGGAGCGGGGATCGGGGAGCGGGGATTGGGCTTTGGGATTTGGGATTTGGAGTTTGGGATTTGGGAGTTCTGAATGAGCATCCTCCACAAAGCGCGTCGCTTCGAGGCGGATCTCACGCGCGCCGTCGAGCAGAAGGCCAGGGAGTGGTCGAAGTCTGGGGCACGCGAACCGCTCGAAATCGCTCAGGCGGTGGTCGATACCGTCGCTGAACGGCTCGAGCCGGCTGCCCGCGGACGCTATGTGTTCCCGTACAACAGGCTGCACGTGTCGATCGTCGCGTCAAAGGACGATCGGGCGCGCTTCGCCGCCGTGCTCGAGAGCGAGCCGAGCCTTCGAGACCGCGTCGCTTTGCGTCTGCGCGAGGCCGGCTGCGAACCAGGCGGCCTGCAGATCGTCGTGGCGTATGTCCCGCGTCCGTCGCCCACGTGGCCGTCGCTCGAGTATCACGTCGACTTCGCGCGTGTCGCCTCCGCACCGGCCGCGGACGCTGCACCA
>DASUGH010000155.1:0-28447 GCA_036274155.1 Vicinamibacterales bacterium
ATCGCCGCCTGGCTGGTGGAGCGCGGCGTTCTTCCCGGCGCGGCGCTTCTCGATGTCGGCTGCGGAACGGGAAGGTACTCGCACGAGCTGGCGCGCCGTGGATACGTGGTGCACGGCGTCGATCTCTCTCCTGACCTGATCGGAATCGCCAGCCAATCGAACAACGGGCAGTCCGGCGGCGCGACGTTTGCCGTCGCCGATCTCCTGACGTTGCCGGCGCGACGATACGACGGCATCCTGTGCCGCGGTGTCCTCAATGACTTCATCGACGATCAGGCGCGTGACGCCGCGTTCGCCTCCTTCGTACGGGCACTGAGACCCAGCGGCGTCCTCGTCCTCGACGTGCGTGAATGGGAAGCGTCCGCCGAGCGCAAGGCCCGCGAGCCTCTGTTCCGGAAGCGTGTGTCCACCGCCCGCGGAGAGTTGACATTCACCAGCGTCACCACCCTCGATCGCGACAGGCGGCAGCTCGTCATATCGGAGCGTCACGCGCTCGTCGAGCACGGCTCGGAACGCGTGAGCGACTATCAATTCGTAATGGGCTGCTGGGAACGCACAGAGCTCGCTGCCACGCTCGCCCGGCACAATTTCAAGAAGGTCGACTACTTCGGCGCCTATGATGCCGATATCGAAGCGGGCGCAACCGACCGGCTGGTGTCGGTCGCGCAATACTCGGGCGATTCGGCCGTGTGAGGAACCCGCCCCGCCCTCGACGGCCCCGACCGCTCGCAGTCAGCTGCTTCGACCGAACGGGTGTCTGAGAGGAGTGTTGTTTCGTTGTTAGTCAACGGAGATCACGGAGCAACGGCACAATCTCACACGGAGGAACGGTGAAACGGAGACGAACGGAGGGTGACAGTGTCTTGGCGACTGCATCACGCTTGGACTCCGAGGTGGGCCCGCGCTACGCGCGGCAGGGAACGAGGAACACGCAGATACAAGCCGCTCTCGATCATCCCAGCGGGCTTGTCGTCTGCGTGCTCCTCGTTCCCTGGCGCCGGCCGTGGCCGGCGGCCCACCTGCACTACTCTCGAGGCGATCCTCAGGGGCATGATGCCTGCAGCGCTTCGAGGCGTCATGCTGCTCGCGCTCGCTCTCGTGTGCGGAGCGATGGGATGGTCGTGAGCGACGTTTTCGCCGGAATACGGCACAGGTCAGTGCGCTTGCAGACCCACATCCCATGGGCCTCAGTGCCACGGTCTGGCGGCTCACTGACGCTCGAGGCCGTCTGGCCCAGTGCATCATCTCCGAACGCGATGGCCGCTGGCACCTGATGGTCCGCCAGGGCACGAAGATCCTGATTGCCGAACGGTGCCCGAGTGACGATGCGGCGCTGATGCGGGCGAATGAAATCCTGGACACGTTGAAGGAGCGAGGCTGGATCGAGCCTCTGCATTGACGACCCTCACGGCCCCTCGACCTCGACCGTATCCCCCTGCTCCCGCCTCGTCTGAAGGTGCGCGGTGTGACGCGAACGGGCGGTCAGTGGTAGCAGAAATACCCCATAATGCCCTCCGATGGTTGACAGCCGGCCAGCCGACCCGGACCGCCGTCATTCGGACGACCGCCGTGAAGACAGACGACGGCCGAAGGCGGGCCGCCGCATCACCGACCTCTCGTCCTATCCTGACGCCTGGCTCTCCGTGCCGGTCGTCGCGGAGTACCTCGCCGTCGATGTCGCGGTGGTGCGCACCTGCATCGAGACCGGGCAGCTCGCCGCGCACCTGTTCGACGGCACCTGGCGCGTCCGCCGCATCGACCTGCAAGCCTTCGTCGAGAAGAGCGGCAACAGCGTCAGGTAGTCGAGTCGATCTGCCAACGCCCTGACAGGTTGCCGAAGAAGAGCAACTGGCGATCGCCCTGCAATCAGCGCGGCTGCATCGTCCAGGAACATGCTCTGCCTCGCCACCTGTAGAATCGGTCGCGAGGTGCGCATCGGATGACACGCGGAATCATCCTGGGTGTGATCGTGGCGGTCGTCGTGGTCGCCTACCGGGCAGCGCCGGGCCCGGCAGCATCGGGCAATCCGAAGATAGACGAGCTGTTTGCACAGTGGAATCGCCGCGACACGCCCGGGTGCACGGTCGGCGTCAGCCGGGGCGGACAGGTCGTGCACGAGCGTGCGTACGGGATGGCGAGCCTCGAGCTGGGGGTGCCGCTCACGGCCTCGTCGGTGCTTCCGGCCGCGTCGATTTCCAAACAATTCACGGCGATGAGCGTGCTGCTCCTCGCCCGTCAAGGCAGGTTGTCGATCGACGACCCGGTTCGGAAGCACATACCGGAACTGCACGATTTCGGCGCGCCGATGACGATCCGGCACCTCTTGAATCACACGAGCGGGCTGAGGGACGCGTTCACGCTGGATGGATGGGCCGCGCCGCAGGATCCATCGGTCAATCCGAACGACACCATGGTGCGGCTGCTGGCGCGCCAGCGCGGCCTGAATTTTCCGCCCGGCGAGCGCTTTCAGTACAACAACGGCGGCTACAACCTCCTGGCGCATGTCGTGAGACGGGTCAGCGGGCAATCGCTGCGAGAGTTTGCCCGGGCCAGCATCTTCGACCCGCTCGGCATGCGAGGCACACACTTTCACGACGATCCGGCGATGGTCGTGCCGAATCGCGCCTCGAACTACTGGATGACGTCCAGCGGGTGGCATGTCGGGTCGGAGTTGGGCGGCGTCATCGGCAACGCTGGAATGCAGACAACGGTGGGCGATCTGCTGCGATGGCAACGCAACTTCCACGAGCCCCGCGTTGGAGACGCCAGGCTCATCACTGAGATGGTGTCCCCGCCGACGCTGGCCAGTGGCGAGAAGAGCGGATACGCGATCGGTGTGAGCGTCGGCCAGTATCGTGGCGTACGGGTGGTCGAACACGGCGGGGGCGACCGCGGGATTTCGACGTATCTGGCGGGATACCCAGACCAGAATCTGTCGGTCGCGATCCTCTGCAACAGCGATGCGATTCCGTCAGGACCGCTCGCGTTGCGCATCGCCGACATGTACCTGACCGGAGTGGCGACCCAGGCCCCGGCAACAGACGGGGCGAACACGACGAACGCGCTGCCCGCTGTCGTCAGGCTCACCGCTGAGCAACTGGCGAGCAGAGCAGGGTGGTACGCCGATGCGAACGGCGGCCTGCTTCGTCTGAGCGTGCGTGAGGGAACGCTGACGGTGCGAGATGTGGAGGGCGACGACACGCTGTTCGATCTCACTCCCATCGAGCCGCACCGGTTCCTCCTGCTTCTCGGTGGGACACCGATGACGCAGGTCGACTTTGCAGTGGAGCCCGGAGACCGGGAGGTGATGAAGGTCGCGCCAGTCGGAAACGACTCGATGCCACAGGTCTTCGAGCGGGTTCGCTGGAATCCCGCCGTGGCGGCAATCGAGGCGCTCGCCGGCGAGTATCGAAGCGAAGAGCTCGACGTGACTTATAGAGTCGAGCCGCGACCCGGCGGGCTTCTCATCCATCCGATTGGAAGGCCGCTGATCGAGGTGGACGCGGTCAGTGCCGACATGTTCGCCGGATCGAGTGCGGGCACTGTGCGGCTGCTGCGCGATGGAAGCGGCCGGGTGACCGGGTTCACGTTCAACCGGACCGTCGCCCGCGGTGTCAGGTTCGATCGGGTCACCGAAGTGTCCGGCTTCCGGCGGACCCCATAAGAACGGCATGATGCAGCGGCAGGACCAGCAGCTGCGCCTCGTGCTCACCAGCAATTTCCCGTCGACCTCCACGGATGCCGTCAGCGCGTGCCTTCGCGGCCTCGGCACGGATGCGCTCGTCGCCTGGATCCCGCCGCTGACGTCGAAAGGGCGCGAGCGCTTTCCAGCCGCACAACAGTCGTTCCGGTCGCTGGGCGTTTCCGCGCTCGAGTTCTGCGACATCGACGAAGAGCCGGACGAGCGCCAGCTGGCGCGCCTCGATCGCTACGACGCTCTGTATCTCACCGGCGGCGATCCGCTGGTGTTCCGCAGGAACATCGAGCGCAGCGGCATGGCAGAGGGGCTGCGCGCGTTCGTCTCGTCCGGGCGCCTTGTCATCGCCGCGAGCGGCGGGGCGATGCAGTTCACCGCGAACGTCTCGTTGTATCGACTGCTGGCGTCGACGGTCGACGTCGTCGCCGGCGAACACGGTGACTACGCAGGGCTCGGCCTGGTCGGCTACGAGCTGCTGCCGCATCTGAACACGCTCGACCCGGTGTTCGTCGACAAGGTGCAGCGCTACTCCGAGCGTGTGCCGTGCGACATCGTGGCGCTCGAGGATGGCGCGGCGATTCTGCACGAGAGCGGCGGCCGCTTCCGCACCGCCGGCCGCGTGGTCAGATTTCGCGCCGGGATTCGCACCGCGATCGAGATCGCTTGACAAGCCGGCCCGCGTCGCTATACATAGCTAGACATGCATAACTAGTTATGGAGGCGTGGCAGCGTGGGCACTCAGAAGAACGACATCCTCCAGGGCACGCTCGTCCTGCTCATTCTCAAGACGCTCCAGTCGAACGGGCGCCTGCATGGGTACGCCATCACCGCCCACATCCACCGGGTCTCGGCCGATCTCCTGCGCGTCGAGGAGGGGTCGCTGTATCCGGCGCTCCACCGCATGGAGCAGCAGGGATGGCTTCGATCGGAGTGGGGGATCACGGAAAAGAACCGGGAAGCGCGCTTCTACATCCTGACCGCGAAGGGGCGTCGTGAGCTCGCACAGGAGGAGGCGAGCTGGGCGAAGCTCACCGATGGCGTCGGCCGAGTGCTGCGCTTCGTGTAGGACCGAACCGCCGGAGAAGAGTTCATGACGTGGCTGCGCCGCCTCTGGAACGCCGTTCGCCCGCGCCGTCTCGAACGCGACATCGAGCGCGAGCTGCAATTTCACGTCGCCGAGCGCGCCGACGAGTTGCGAGCCGAGGGGGTCAGCGCCGACGAGGCGGTTCGTCACGCCCGCCGGCAGCTGGGCAACTTCGTCGTCCAGCGGGAGCGGCTGCGCGACGTCAACGTCTCGGCATGGGTGGAAGGACTGCTACGCAACGTTCGCCTGGCCATCCGAACGCTGCTGAGAACGCCGGCGTTCTCGATCGGTGTGATCGTGACGCTCGCCCTCGGCATTGGCGCCAATGGCGCCGTCTTCTCCGCGATCGACGCCATTCTGCTGCGCCCGCTTCCGTTTCACGACGCCGACCGGCTCGTTCGCCTGTTCGAGATACGAACCGCCTCCGGGAACACCAACATTGCGCCGGTTCGGCTCGACGACTGGAACCGCCTGAACAGCACCTTCGAGGCGATCAGCGGCTATTTCACCGACGATGTGGTGGACACGACCAGCGATCTGCCGCAGCGGATCCGGCGGGCCGTGGTGACGCCCAGCTTCTTCGACGTGCTGCGCATCGCGCCAGCGCACGGCCGGCGCTTCACGCAGGGCGAGCATCAGTTCGGCGCCGCACCGGTCATTCTGCTGAGCGAGCGGCTGTGGCGCAGCCGCGGCGCCGATCCAGCGGCCCCCGGCTCGACAATCCGAAGCGCCGGTCTGGTGGTCACGATCGTCGGCGTCATGCCGATGTTTCCGTTTGCCGATCCCGATGTGGACGTCTGGGCCCCGATGCCGGTCAACGCCCCGTTCGCGCAGTCGCGGGCGGGTGGCTGGTTCACCGCGATCGGCCGCCTCGAGCCAGGTGTCACGCTGGAACAGGCTCGAGAGGACCTGAAGTCGGTCCAGGCCCGGCTCGCCGCGCAGTATCCCGACACCGATCGTGACGTCGCCGTGCGGATCGAGCCGCTCAAGGAGACGGTGGTCGGCGGCGCCCGCCGCTCGCTCTGGCTCGTGTTCGGTGCAGTCTCGGTGCTGCTGCTCATCGCCTGCACGAACATCGCGGCGTTGCTGCTGTCGCGGGCGACCGAGCGCGAGCGCGAGGTCTCGGTGCGCTTTGCGCTCGGCGCCTCGCGCATCGCGGTGTGCGGGCAGCTGCTGGCGGAAGCCGGTGTGCTGGCCCTCGCCGGTGCGGCGCTCGGTCTCCCGGTGGCGGTCGCAGCCGCACGGGCGATTGAGAGCCTCGCCCCGGACCTGCCGCGTCTGGACGAGGTGACGATCGGCGCGCGCTCGCTTCTCTACACCACCGCAGCGGCCGGAATCGTTGCTCTTCTCTGCGGTGTCGCTCCAGCGGTTCGCGGAGCCCGCCGCGGAAAAAACCTGTCGCGGTCGGGCAGTGCCCACATCGTTCCGCGACACTCCTTGCAGTGGCTTCTGGTGGGCGTGCAGGTGGCGTTGTCGGTCACCCTCGCCGCAGCCGCGGCGCTCCTGCTCCGCACATCCGACGCGCTCTCGCGCGTCGAGCCGGGATTCGATGCGTCTCGAGTGCTGACCTTCCACGTCACCGGTCGCTTCGGCGAGGATGGCGGCGAGTACGGCCGCGTGGTCCAGCGAATCAACGGCAGCCTCGATGCGCTCGTTGACGTGCCGGGTGTGAGCGCCGCGGCCACCACGACGATGCTGCCAGGTGTTCCCGCCGGCCAGCAGCAGGAGTTCCGTCTGCTGGAAGGACGGGCCGACAGCGAGCCGCGTCTGGTCGCCGAGAGCCGAGTCGTCTCGCCGAGCTATTTCGCCACCATGGGTATTCCGCTTCTCAGCGGGGAGCTGTGCGCCCGTCCCGGTGATGCTCAGGGCGTGACGGAAGTCATGGTGAACCGCAGTTTCGCGGATCGCTACTTTCCCGGTCGGTCGGTGGTCGGCCTTCACCTGGCTGCAAACACACCCGATCGCATCACCGGCATCGTCGGCGACGCGAGGGAGCTCGGACCTGATCGCGAACCGATCCCGACCGTCTATTCGTGCTTCAGCGCTCCAAATCCGGTTCCCTGGTTTCTGGTCAGGACCACAGGCGATCCGCTGGCCGCCGCCGCCGCCATTCGCGTGAGGCTGAAGCAGCTCGAGCCTTTCCGCCCCGTTTACGACATCGCGCCGCTCGAGCGACGGATTGCCGATGCGTACGCGCAGGGCTACATGCGAACCGTGCTCTTGACGCTGTTCGCGGTGACCGCGCTGGCGCTCGTCTCGGCGGGAGTGTACGGGACCTTGAGCTATGCCGTCAGTCTTCGGCGGCGCGAGGTGGCGCTGCACCTGGCGCTTGGCGCCCTTCGGCACGCGGTCGTTCAGCGGCTGATCGGAGACGCGTTGCGTGTGGTCGGTGTCGGGTGCGCGTGTGGCCTGCTGCTGGCGCTGCTGTTCGCACGGAGCCTGTCGGCGATGTTGTACGGCGTGTCGCCGTCGGACCCGGCGACCCTGACCGGGGTGATTGCGCTCGTTGTCGTCATCGCCGCCACCGCCGCCCTGATCCCTGCGGCTCGCGCTGCGTTCGTCCAGCCGATGCGTGTGCTGCGCGAAGACTAGAGCAGCCCGTGGTGAAAACCACTTACCGGGCTGTGAGGGCACCGAGACAAACCACGGAGGCACCGAGACAAACCACGGAGGCACCGAGAGCACAGAGGTCCATGGGGTTTCTCTGTGTCTCTGTGCCTCGGTGGCGAAATTCTCGGTGCCTCACAGGCCGATACGATTTCACCACGGCCTGCCAGGAGTCAACGATGACGGTTCTTCGAACGGGCGTCATTGCGCTGCTCGTAGCAGCGGCCGTTCCCGTGGCGGCGCAGAGTCCCGCGGGGAGGTGGAAGGCCAGTATCAACACGCCACGCGGCCCGTTTCCGCTGGTGCTCGAATTCGTGGTGGACCGCGGCAAGGTCACAGGGACGGTGTCCAACGACTTCACGCCCAGAATTCCGATAGAGGAGGGTACCGTCAAAGGCAGTCAGCTGTCGTTCAAGCTGCGACTGCAGACGGTCACGCTCGGCTATAGCGGTTCCGTCGCGGGCGACAAGCTGACGTTGAAGACCAGGGTCCTCGAGGAAAGGCCGTCGGCGGGTCCGACGCTGGGCGCAGTGCTCCAAGGCGTCGCTGTGATCAGCGCCGCTCGCGAGAAGTAGTCAGCGGCCGCAGCGGCCTACGTCGAAATCGGGATCGTAGCCGGCGATCCGGGTCTCCTTGCGCAGCCGCTCCTCGAAGTAGTTCTTCAGCCCATTGTTCCAGGGCAGGTAGCCGAAGCTCTTCCACTCTTTCCACGCCGTGCACGCGTCCCATTGCTGATAGAGCACACGGTACAGTGCGATGACCAGGCCTGTTCTGTCCTTCCCGAGACGGCAGTGGACGAAGATCGGCTGCAGTGATGGATCGTTGAGAGCGCCGAGCGCTTCCGCGACTTCACGATCCTTCGGCTTGTTCCAGAGCGTCGGCAGGGCCGCGTGCCTGTAGAAGAACCCTTCGATCACCGCGTTCAGGTGCACCTCCTGCTCCTGCCATCCCAGGTATTTGCGGAGATTGAGGTGGGTTTTGATCCCGAGCTTTCTCAGGTACTCGTAGTCCTCTTCGCTTCCGGGTTGAGTGCCGCGATAGATCTTGCCTGGCACGACCTCGGCGACCTTCCGCTCGAACTTGCTGACGCCATCGCGCGCCGAGATGGAAACCGCGCTCAGCTGAAACGACAACGCGAGGCCGGCGGCCGAGGCCGCGAGCTTCCGGGAGCACGTCGGAAACGCGGACATCATGGGATTCTGCTGAGCAAGGACGGTGCCGGGCCGGGAGATGCCGGTTGTAGAGGTAGTGCCCTGCAGAGGCGGCCTTGAGGGTCGCCTCTATGGTTCGTGGGAGAGTCCGCCTCGGCCGAGGGCTACGCGATGGATCGTTGTGACCGGGTGACTACCGACGTCGAGAAGCTCGATCGCGTCAACCGTGCCGCTGACGCTTCGGCAGCGTTCTGAAAGCTCTCGCGCCAGTGCCTGACATCGCTCGAGGCTGTTGTCGGCCGCGACCGTGACGTGCGGCTCGAACGTGACGTCGTGCCGCAGATGGCTGTTCAGGACGCCCCGATAAAGACGATCGTGCAGCGTGATGAGCCGCCCGCAGGCGTGCTCGTCGGGAACCAGGAAGACGCTCGCTCCGCCGCCGATGGCATTCCGGACAGCCTCTGTCCTCAGGATTGTGAACGGTATGGGCGCGGACGACGATCCGGCTGCGCTCACATTCGCCAGCGCCTCGTCGACGTCCGCGTCGCATGGAAACACCATCGTGAAGTGTGCGCGGATACGATCCGCCTGCGGGTCGTGGCGCTGGCGGACCGACTCGACCCACCTGTGGTCTTCCTCTGACAGCACGGGGTAACCGACAACTGCGATACGGCCAGGCCTCGTCGACAAGTGAACCTCTCCCGTCCCACGCGTAGCAGAGCATGACTGGAGTCAGGTCTTGAATCGATGGTTTTTTCACGCTCTGGCCCCCTGGTGACGCAAGACCTGACCTCAGTCGATTGAATCGGCTCTCACGATTCGAGATACTGCGAAGCTGTGTCGCTACTCCAGTCCGCTGTCGTCGTCTGTCTTGTTTTTCTGCCGTTCGTATTCCCAGTGCTGGCGCGTGCCCAGGCGTTGCCGACTTTTTCCGCGACCGTCACCGAACCTCTCGAGCTCGTCGAGCAGGTGGGCACCACGCGCCGAATCGGCCGTGCCGAGATCGAGGCGCGGCATGCCCGCTCTCTGGACGAGGTGTTGAGGTGGATACCGGGCATTTACGTCCGCACCGGCGGTGACGGCACGCCCCGCGTCGACATCCGCGGATTCAGATCGCGGCACGTGCTGCTGCTCATCAACGGCGTGCCCGTGAACTCGACCGCCGATGGCCAGTTCGATCCGGCGCGAATCTCGACAAAGACGATTCGCGAGATCAAGGTCAGCTACGGCAGCAGCTCAGTGCTCTATGGCGACAACGCGTTAGCAGGGGTGATCGAAATCACGACGGTCGACGGACGGGCGGACGCCAGCGTGGACCTGCACGGAGCCTCGCCGGACCAGTGGGGCGTCGGCGGACGAGTCTCCCAAACCAGGGGCCCGTGGGCCTTCGCGGCCACAGGCACGGCGTATTCGATGAACGGCTATCGTCTGCCGGACTCGTTCCTGCCGACGAGCATCGAGAATGGCGGCCGCCGCAACAACAGCGATCGGGATCGGGGAGACCTTCGCGCCAGTGTCGCCTACAGCTTTTCTCCAACGACGACGGTGAGCACGGAGTGGAGCGCGGGCACTGGCGGCTATGGCATACCGCCAGGCACGATCAACGACCCGAGCGACATCTTCGCCCAGACCATCCGCTACGAGCGGGTCGAGGACTACAGAATGGGGTCGGGGCAGGTGCTGGCAACGGCGGCCCCGTGGAAACGGTTCAATCTGCGTGCTTGGGTCTACCGCAACCTGCAGCGGGAGGACCGCTCGCGCTATGACGATGCGACCTACAGTTCGATGGACGACCCGCTCGTGCAGGGTACGTTCCAGTCGAGAGAGCGGACGACGATCACCGGCAGCTCTGCGCTGGGCAGGATCGATCTGCACCGCGGCGGCTGGCTCCGCGTCGCCGTGAATCAGCGGCGAGAGTCGTTCGACTCGCACGGCCAGATACGCGACGTGCCGCTGGCCGGCGGCGGCGGCGGTGGCGGCGGGAGAGGAGGCGGCAGCGGATCCGCAGCGGCGCCGCCAACCTTCGGCGTGCGTTCCTTTTCACTCGACGAGCACGTCGACGTCTATTCGACTGGAACCGAATGGGAGTTTCACCCGGTCACGAAAGTCGGCACGGTGCTCGGCGCGACAGTCAACTGGCAACGGCGACCTGACGCCGGTACCGAGACGGAGCCGACATGGATCGCGGGTGTGTCGTACGACGCCACGTCCGCGTTGCGCCTGCACGGGTCTGCAACGCGCAAGATCCGGGTTCCTTCCCTCGAGCAGCTGTACAGCGCCTCGGCCGGCAATCCTGACCTGCGACCGGAGCACGCGTATGGTGTGGACGTTGGCGCGGATCAGAAGCTGGGACGCGCGTCGACGGTCGGCGTCTCGGCGTTCGTGACACACGCACACGACTTCATCGAACGCATCGGCTCTGCGCCGTTCGAGAATCAGGACGAATATCGCTTTGCGGGTGTCGAGGTGACTGGTCAGACGGCGATCATCGAGCGGCTGGACCTGCGCGGCGCGTACTCGTTTCTCGATTCTGACAATGTGACGGCAGGTGAGACGAACCGCCAGCTGCAGACGCGGCCGCGTCATCGTGGCAGCCTGGAGCTGGCATGGAATCCGGTGAGCGCGTCGACCGTTCGCGGCGCAGCGCAGTATGTCGGCCGCCAGCTGTATGACTCGCGCGGAAGCAATCCCGTACAGTTGCCGGCAAGCCCGTACGCGCTGTTCGATCTCGGCTTCACTCAGGCGCTGGCGGGGCGCTACGAAGTGGCATTCGATGTGACGAACGTGTTCGACCGACGGTACGACCAGGGCTACGGCCTGCCGCGCGAAGGGCGCACGGCGCTGCTCACCCTGCGTGTGAGAGCCGACTGAGCCGTGCGCTATCTGATTGGAATCGACGACACCGACAATCTGGAGAGCCGCGGCACCGGCCACAGGGCCCGCCAGCTTGGCGAGCTTCTGGGACGCTCGGGCACAGAGCTGCTCGGCATTACCCGCCATCAACTGCTCGTGGATCCGGCAATTCCCTACACCTCTCACAACAGCTCCGCCTGCATCGAGGTGCGCACGGCGCAAGACGGGTGCGAGCGTCTCATCGATGTCTGCCGTGGCTTCCTGCGCGAAGAGAGCGCGCCCGGTTCCGATGCCGGGCTGTGTGTGGCGAACGCCGACGCGGTGCGCGCGGAGGTCGTCGAGTTCGGTGCTCGCGCGAAGCTCGCCATCGTCGAGAGAGCTCACGCGGAGCAGATTGCCGATCGCAACGGGATGCACCTCGAGCCGCTGACCGGAACAGGACTCGGTGTCATCGGTGCGCTGGCGGCGGTAGGCCTGCGCACTGGGGGTAATGACGGGCGGTTCCTGTGGTTACCAGCGTTGCGCGAGACGGCTGGCGTTCATCGGGCGTCGGAGCTGATCCAGCGACTGCATCTGGATGCGATCGAGACCGAGACCGGTACGCCGGTCGACGGTCACGAGCGGGTCTGCGTTGGTGAATGGCTTCGGCCGCTGATGCGACGCGGGCGAAAGACGATGCTCGTTCAGGAGACGGATCATGAGGACTACAGGTGGAGCGGTCTCGGTAAGGAGCGCCTCAAGCAGCTCTCGGATTGACGTTCGCGCGGTTCTGCTCGAGATGCTCGGCCTGCTCGCCCTCGGCGCGCTCGCCGTCGCCTGGCACGTATTCGTACGCGGCCGACTCAGGCTGGGACCAGGTCACCAGGGCCTTGTCTGGATGGCACTCGTGATGATCGGCCGGATGAACTCGCGTCTGCCCTGGGCCGCCGTGACCACGGCCGCTGGCGCTGCGGGCGCGACGATGCTGCCGATGTGGCGGCTGGGCGACCCGTTCCTGTGGGTGTCGTACATGGCAGCCGGAGCCATCGTCGACCTCGGATTTGGCAGCTTCCTGCGGTCGAGCCGTGTGTTGTGGGCCATCGCCCTTCTTGGCGGGGTGGCGCACGCCGTGAAGCCTCTGATCCGATCGGTCATCCAGCTTGGCGGATGGCACTACGAGTCACTTGTCTCGGGTGTGCCGTACCCCGCATCGACGCATTTCCTCTTCGGCGCGGCCGGGGCTCTCATCGGTGCGTCGGTGATCAAGGGGTGGCAGTGGCGGAGAAAGGCGAAGGAGGTCGCAGTCGACGAGCGTTCCGACGCTTAGTTTCTCTGTGCCTCGGTGCCTCGGTGGCGAAAATCTCGGTGCCTCACAGGCCGATACGATTTCACCACGGCCTGTGACCGACGCGCATCCGCTACAATTCCGCCAGCCGCCGGAGGTGGTATGGCGTTCGATCTGACCGTCAACGGGAGCGTGCATTCCGTCGACGCGGACCCGCAGACCCCGCTGCTGTGGGTGATACGCGATCACGTCGGCCTCACGGGCACGAAGTTCAGCTGCGGCATCGGTCAGTGTGGTGCCTGCACCGTGCACGTCGACGGGCGGGCGACGCGCTCCTGCAGCGTTCCCGCTGCGACCGCTATCGGCAAGCGTGTGCTCACGATTGAAGGTGTCTCCGCCGACGGCAGCCACCCGATCCAGATCGCCTGGAAGGAATTCGACACGCCGCAATGTGGATACTGTCAGTCCGGCATGATCCTCAGCGCGCTCGCGCTCCTCCAGCAACGGCCGAATCCCTCCGACGCCGACATCGACGCGCAGGTCACGAACATCTGCCGGTGCGGTACGTACCATCGCGTCCGGCAGGCGATTCACCTGGCCGCGAGGCTGATGAAGGGCTGACGCGGAGGTTTTCGACATGAGCCAGCGCACGGACAGCGGCGTCGAGGCGGCACAGACAGGCGGACCGAACCGCCGCGAGTTTCTCGCGACCGTTGCCGCCGCTCACGGAGCCTTCGTGCTCGGCTTCTGGGTGCCGTCCAGGGCGGAGGCGCAAACCCCGTCGGGCGCCGCATGGTACGAGGAACCTGCGACTCGCGAGGTGAACGCCTGGATCGTGATCTCGCCTGACGACACCGTCACGGTCAGAATCGCGCAGACCGAGCTCGGCCAGGGCGTCTGGACATCGAACGCGATGATGGTCTGCGAGGAGCTGCAGTGCGACTGGACGAAGGTGCGGCCGCAGTACGCGTCTGCGAATCGCGATGCGCGCGAGATGGCGCCCGCATGGACGCTGAAGGTGCCGGGCAACGGCGCCACCGATCCGAAGGGCGGCGGTGAGCCGACGTTCGGGAATCGTGACCGCCGAGGCGTAGCAGGTATCCCCGACAGCCTCTATCGGCGCATGCGCACCAACGCCGCATCGTCGGTGAAGGACGGCCGGTATTACCTCCAGCTTGCCGGCGCCGAGGCGCGCGAACGGCTGCTGCTCGCTGCGGCCGCGCAGTGGAAGGTGCCAGTCGCCGAGCTGACCGCGCGGGACAGCGTCATCAGGCATGCGCAGAGCGGCCGCACGACGACGTACGGTCAGATCGCGCATCTCGCCGCCGCGACGCCGCATCCGCACCCCGAGACAATCACCATCAAGCCACCGGACCAGTGGACGCTGATGGGCACCGAGCAGAAGAACCTCGATGTGCCGCTCAAGGTCACCGGCAGGACGGTGTACGGGATCGACGTGCGGCTGCCCGGTATGAAATGGGCGGCGGTGCGCTCGTGTCCGGTCTACGGCGGCGACGTCAAGACCTACGACTTCGAAGCGGTTCGCCGGCTGCCGGGTGTCCGCTCTGTCGTTCAGTTCCCCACTCCCGATCCGGCGCTGACCCGCGGCCGCATCTTCAGCGGCGGCGTCGCCGTGATCGCCGACACCTGGCATCAGGCCAGGACCGCGGTCGATCGGATGCCGATCGAGTGGACGATTCCGCCCGAGCACGCCGCCTTCAACACGGCGAACATGCGCGAGGCGCTGCTCGCCGCGCTCGATCGACCGGGGACCGTGCAGGCCAATCAGGGCGACGTCGCGGCCGCCTTTTCGCGCGCGGCGAGGGTTGTCGAGGCGACCTATTCGACGCCCTATCTGCCACGAGCGCGCATGGAGCCCGGCAACGCCACGGTGCTCGTGACCGCGGATCGCGTCGATATCTGGATAGGCGATCAGAGCCCCCAGGAAACACGCTTCAGCGCGTCGAAGATTACCGGCATTCCCGAGCAGAACGTCTATCTGCACCTGTGCCACCTCGGCGGCGGCTTCGGCCGCAACGGCAACGGCCCGCAGGCGGAGCAGGCGATCATGATCGCCAACGCGCTACGCGGTACGCCGATCCACCTGCTCTGGAGCCGCGAAGAGGACTTCGTCGGCACGACCTATCGCGCGATGGGCGTGGCGCACCTGAAGGCGGCGCTCGATGCCGATGGCTGGCCGATCGCGCTCGACGTGCGCACGGCGATGCAGGAAGGCGGGTTCGGCCCGGACGCCTCGTTCAACGTGACGTCGCGGTATCACGTGCCGAACTACCGGTATTCGAACCATACGGCGAAGTTCCACGTCCCGGTCGGCACTCGCCGCGGTATCGGGCAGGCGGCGCACGAGTTCTATCGCGAGAGCTTCATGGACGAGCTCGCGCACGCCGCAGGCAAGGATCCGTATCGCTATCGCCGCGAGCTCATTGCCCGCACGAACCTGCCCTACAAGAACGACATGATCAAGGCGCTCGACATGGCCGCCGAGATGTCGGGCTGGGGAACGCCGCTGCCGAACGGCACGGCGAGGGCGATCGCACTCGAAGAGCGCGGCGCTGAAACCAACGGCATGGCGACGATCAGCGCCATGGTGCACACCGTCTCGCTCAGCCGCGAAGGGAAGGTGAGGCTGCAGCGCGTCGACGTGGCGCACGAAACCGGCTTCGGCCTGATCAACCCGCTTTCCGTCAGGAAGCAGCTCGAGGGCCAGATCATCTGGTTCTACAACGACGCCATGCACCAGATGAACACGATCGCCGAGGGACGCATCGTCGAGAACAACTTCAACCAGTTTCCGATCTCACGCATGGACGAGGACCCGCCTGAGATCAACATTCGCTTCTTCCCGACCGAGCACTGGCTGATCGGAATGGGTCACGACCGGGCCACCTCCGTGCAGTCCGCCATCGGCGACGCGATCTTTCAGATCACCGGCAAGCGATTCCGAGATCTTCCCTACGGGCGGCACGATCTCACCTGGCGCTGAGATCCGGCGCTGGCGGCGCTCACGCGAAGGTCGCCACTCACAGTCCAGACATGACAGAGCGACCTGCTGACTCGGTAATCTCACGAACATGCTTCTACACTGCCGCCGGCCGCGCCGTCGGGGCGCGCGAACCCGATCCGTCAGCGCGAAACCCTGACTACCTGGCGGAAAAGCTGCTGGGCGACGACCCGCGGCTGGTGCTCGATCATCCGTCCACCCGTGCGCTGAGCCTCGGTTACGAGGAAGCCATGAAGGACCCCGAGATCGTCGGCACCGTCCGGGCGATGACCGTGCGCACACGGTTCATCGACGAAGCGCTCGAGCGCGCGATTGCCGCTGGCGCGACGCATCTCATCATCCTTGGCGCCGGGCTGGATTCGCATGCGTACCGCTGTCGCGATCTGCTCGCCAACGCAAGGGTCTTCGAGGTCGATCGTCCAGCCACGCAGGCGTTGAAAAAGCAGCGGGTGGAGGAGGCGCTCGGCGGAGCACCGCCCAATCTCTCCTACGTGCCGATCGACTTTCAGCGCGACGACCTCGCTGAAGTCCTGCGGCGGCACGGACATGACCAGGCGCAGCGCACGTTCTTCATCATGGAAGGCGTGACGATGTACGTGCCAGAGGACGGAGCGCGTGCCACGCTTCGCTACGTCGCCGGGCATCCGCCGGGCAGCGGCATCGTCTTCGATTTCGTCTATCGGCCGATGGTCGACGCGCTCATGAAGATCGATTGGACCAAAGTGCCCGAGGCGGCCAAGGCGTTCATCCAGCGCTTCCTCGACATGATCAAGGACGAGCCGTGGGTCTTCGGACTGCCGGTGGGCGGCGAGCGCGAGTTTCTCGGTGAGGTCGGTCTCGAGCTGCGCGAAGCGCTGACGATCGGAGGCGAGGAATCACTCAAGCGATATCTCACCCGGTCCGATGGCACGCAGGTGGGCGCAGAAACGATGGCGCAATCAATGGCTCGCATGGCGGAGCGCGCCCGGGCCGCCGGCCCGGCGTCACCGGAGGCGCAGGCCATGTCGCCCGAACGCATGCGAGAGCAGCAGCGGGTGATGGCTTACCAGCTGGCGGTAGCGGTGGTTCCCTGAGAAGTGGCGGCTCAATAGATCAACGACAGCGGATTGCCGTCGGCATCGTCGACATCGACGATCCGAGTGGGGTAGCCGGCCTCGCGGAGAATCACGCGGGCGTTGACAAGATTGGGAGGCACCGGCCTGCCGGCGGCAACGATCATCGCCGCACCGCGGCGTCCTTCGATCAAGCCGTCGGCCGCCAGGTCGTCATAGACCGCGAGCACCGTGTTCCGTGACACTCCCACGACGCGCGCGAGCAGGCGCGTCGAGGGCAGGCGCATGCCTGCCGAGCTCGTGCGAATTGCGGCGGCGAGCTGGTCGCGGAGCTGCCGCTGGAGCGGCACCGGCATCGACCGGTCCAGCACAATCCGCGGCATCAGCAACTCGCCTTTGCCGCCGGCAGGCTCCGGGGAGGGACGCTCGCGTGCATCGGTCATGACTGGATCCTCGAACTGGCTCTGGTCGAAAGGCCGCGCGTGAGAGATTATCCGAGCCGGGAGGAGAAGTCATGTTCTCAGGAGGCCACGTCATCGTCGCAGTCTCCGACCTGGACGCCGCGGCGCGGTTCTACACCAGGCAGCTCGGCCTCAGGCTGACGCATCGCTTCGGCAATCGGTGGGTCGCCGTCGATGCGGGCGCGAGCTATTGGGGCACCGGCGAGGGGGACGCCGGGCTGGTCCTGGGGCTGCAGCCGCACACCGCGGACTATCCGGCACCGGGCACTCGAGGCGCCGTCGGATTCGGCCTGGAGACCGCCGATCCGCTGGAATCGCTGGTGACGCAGTGCTCGGCGCGCGGTGTGCGCTTCACGAGCGACGTCATCGCCTTCGAGGGCGGCAAGTCGATCGCGTTCGCCGATGCCGAAGGCAACGAAACGTATCTCTGGGAACAGACGGAAGACGTGCTGGCCGGGGACGAGCGCCATCCGTCCGACGGCGATAGCAGCACCGCGTCATCTGGCATCAGCGGCGGCCACGCGATCGTGTTCGTGTCGAACATGGATCGGGCGGTCCAGTACTACTCGGAAGTGCTCGGGTTCCCTCTGACCTTCCGCTCTGCCGACACGATCGCGTTCGTCGAGGCGGGCCGCCGGCTGGTGATTGCCCTCCATCCCACGTCGCCGAAGTACGCCGCGCCGGGAACCAGGGGCGCGGTCCGCATCGCGCTCCAGGTGGACGAGCCGATCGACCGCGTCATCTCGCGCCTTGCCGCACGCGGTGTCCGTGCGGCCACGGGGAAAGGCGCCCGGGCGTCAACCCTGATCGAGGATTGCGACGGCAACCCGATCGAGCTGGTCGAGGAAGGCGCGCTCGATCGAACACGCGAGGGGGAGGCCGTAGCGGCGCAGCCGTCGCGTTGAGGCATGCATCCGGCCAGTTCGGCGACGGCCGCTCCACGGAGTCGATCGCGATGAAACCGCTGTCTGCGTCGGGTGGCGTCTGGTACGCGCGTGCGCCGCGCAGGCGTCACACCGCGGAGCCGGAATCGCTCGCCCGCGTGCGCGGCCGCGCGGCTGCGTCGCCGTCCGCCAGAGCCTGCGCGACTCTGCCGAGGAGATCCTGCACTGCCGCTGGCGCGAGCGGTTTCGTGAAGTGACTGTCGAAGCCGGCCTCACGGGCCCGGCGGCGGTCCTCGTCCTGGCCCCATCCGGTGATGGCGGCAATGTGGACGTGATCGAATTCGGGTCGCGTCCGCAACGCCTGCGCGACGGCGTACCCGTTCATTACCGGCAGGCCGATGTCGAGGAGGATGACATCGGGCGCGAACTGCCCCGCACACGCGATCGCGCTCGCCCCGTCGTGGGCGAGTCGTGTGACGTGCCCCAGCTGTGATACGGCCACCTCGAGCATCTCCGCGGCATCCAGATTGTCTTCGACGATGAGTACGCGCAGCCTGCGGGACGATTCAACCGTCGACCGTTCCGGCTCCGTCGCGTGTGCGCCGACCGCCATCGAGAGCGGCAGGACGATCTCGACTTCCGTGCCCTTGCCTGGTCCGGCGCTCCTGACCTCGATCCGGCCCTCGTGCATTTCGACCAGACGCTTCGCCAGCGTCAGGCCGATGCCCAGACCGCCGGCCGATCGCTGGAGAATCGGTTCCGCCTGGTGGAACATGTCGAACACGTGCGGCAGGACATCAGCGGCGATTCCCATGCCGGTGTCGCGAATCCGTACCACCGCCTCATGTGATCGCCGCTCGGCCGTGAACCAGATCCGTCCGCCGCGCGGCGTGAACTTCACCGCGTTGTTCAGCGCGTTGGCAAACACCTGGACGAGACGCGCGCCGTCGCCGTCCACGAAGGCCGGCGGCAGGGGCGGCTCCACTGTCAGCGTGTGTTCGGCGGCCGCCGCCAGCGGCGTGATCGATTCCACGGCTGTGGCCATGAGGCGCCCGAGCTCGTGCGTCTCGCGCCGCAGCACCATCTTGTTGGTGGTAATCCGCGACACGTCCAGCAGGTCGTCGACGAGGCGCACGAGCTGCCTGACCTGCCGGTCGATGACGTCGCGGGCGCGTGCCGCCGGCGACGGAGGAGTCCCGACTCTCAGAGTCTCGAGCGCGAATCGAATAGGGGCGAGCGGGTTGCGAAGCTCGTGCGCGAGCGTGGCGAGGAATTCGTCCTTGCGCTGATCGGCTTCGATCAGCATGGCCGTCCGGTCGCGGACGCGCAGCTCCAGATCACGATTGAGCGCTTCCGTGTGGTTCTTGGCGGTGCGGAGACTCTCGATGAGATCCAGGTTGTCGAATCGCAGGTCGAGCGAGGAGGCGATCGCCAGGTGGAATCGCCAGGTCGTGGCAATCGTGGCGGTCGTGAAGATGACGACCAGGAACGCCATCATCAGGTGCTCTTCGCCGCCCTCGACCGCCAGGCGGCCGGCAGTCAGCAGCCCGATGGGCAGAAAGAAGGTGAGGAACGCTTCCGGCCGTGCCGCCAGCAGCGAGGCGCCGCCGAGCATGACGCCGCCGAGCACGAACATCAGGAAAATCCCGTTCGTTGCGTTGTCGGGGTCGTAGAACAGCATCCCGGCCGCACCCCACGCCAGGGCGGCCAATGCGGCGCCGGCCACGAACATCCTGTTCCACTTCGGGCTGTCGGTCTGGTTCGGCGAGGCGCGCCAGTAGCGCCGGGCGATGACGAATCTCGTCGCCGCCACAGCGGCCACTGCCAGAAACCATGCCGAGACGGCGACTGTCGACGTCGCGTGCCGCTGGGTGAACGCCAGCGCGAGCGCAATGAGAAGGCTGGCCAGAATGCCGGTAGCGGCGTTCTCGTACAGCAGCCGCGTTTCCTCCGCACGCACCTGCCGAAGCCGTTGGCTTCCGGAAGAGGACGGGCTTCGAACGGCATCCTCGGCAGGAGCGCGGACGGATGTGTCGCCAGTCTCAGCGGCCGGCGTAGAACTGTCGTCGGGCCACCGCGGATCGGTCATCATGGCGCTCCTGGGGGTGCCAGCCGGAAGCCACGAGCCCGGTCTGCAGGAGGTCCCGAGGGCTGCTGATCTTACCGCCTCCACCGTCGTACACAGCCTTCCGAATATGTGAGGGCTCCTCATGAGCTGGGAGACGGAAGGCAAGAGTTCGCAGGGCCCGGGAAGTGCGAGACGGACATAATTTACGGACGAGGTGCGCAACACAATCCGGCTAAAGCCGGACCCTACGTCGGCCGGACGTCACATAAGACGTAGTGTCCGCCTCGAGGCGGGCTCAGCCGTACCATCGCTCAACTAGACGCTAACGCCTCGCACGGTAGAACCGAACAGGGAAGGACGATCATGCGGTCACGAATTGCGCTTGCGCTCGTGGTGAGTTGTGCGGTGGCGGTTTCCGCCCAGGGGCCATCGTCGTCGTTTCCACGCGGAAACAGCCGGCAGGCCTGGCAGGATCCCGGGCTGGCGGCGGTGGTGGCAAAGTGCAAGACCCCACCGCAGCCCTTCTCCATCCCGGTTCAAGCGGCCGGTGGAGGGCAAGCGGCGAACGCAGCGCCGCCCGAGCCGCCGCCGTCGCCTCCCGCGGCCGCGATCCCCGGAGTGATTGCCGCCGGCCAGACCTGGAAGGTGGTGTGGTCGTGGGAGGGCAACAACGCCGACGGCATCATCGCCGGTGACGCCGGCACCGTGATGTTCGCGAACAACGATGCGAGCAACGTCATGAAGCTGGACCCGGCGACCGGCCTGGCCACGGTCGTCCATCGCGACACGAACACCGGAGGCGCGTTGTCGCGGAGCAAGAACGGTGCGCTGTTTGCCGTGTCCCGAGGATTGCACCCGGCCGTTCTGCAGCTGGAGCCGCTGCGCAGAGTGTTTGCCGGCACGTTTCGCGGCGAGCCGCTCGACTGCGTCGGCGGCGTGTTGAACGACCTTGCCGCCGACAGCCGCGGCGGCGTCTATTTCACCGTGACGGCCGGCGGTCTCTTCTACGCCGACCCGAAGGGTGTGGTCTCACAGTACGGCAGCGACCTCTCCGGAGCCAACGGCATCGTCCTCAGTCCTGACGAGCAGACGCTCTACGTGACCGCCGGCCCGCTCGTGACGGCGTTCGATGTGCGGCCAGACGGCACGCTGGCGAACCAGCGCGAATTCGCCAGGCTGCGGGGAGGGCAGGGCGGTGACGGTGCGACCGTCGACTCGCAGGGCCGCGTGTATGCGAGCACCGGTTCGTCGGTCGACGTGTTCGGGCCGAAGGGGGAATTCCTCGGCACGATTCCGGGGCCGACGATGCTGCACGGTGTGACCTTCGGCGGCGCCGACAAGAAGACGCTGTTCGCGATCGTCTTCTACGGCAACTGGGGCACGGCAAGTGCGCGAAACCGCGTCATCGCGATTCCGACCGTCGCGCAGGGTTATCTGGGGCGAGCGAAGTAGCGCGGGGACCCTACGGCGGGAAGAACCGGCGCCGACTGTCGGGTCAGAAGGCGTTGCCGATGAACGGAAGCATCCGGCCCGCATACAGCACGGCGAGCCAGGCGGCGATGGACGAGGCCGCCATCG
This sequence comes from Vicinamibacterales bacterium, assembly GCA_036274155.1. GTDB lineage: Bacteria > Acidobacteriota > Vicinamibacteria > Vicinamibacterales > UBA2999 > Gp6-AA40. The sequence continues at coordinate 21,722 of DASUGH010000155.1, forward strand.
CCTTGTCGCCGGGGCTCGACTCGAGCCCGCTGTCAACCCAGAGGTGCCTGGCGACCGTCAGATAGAGGAAGTTCGCGCCGGCGATCATCAGAAAGACGACCTTCCAGAAAAACGGCGAGCTGGCGGCGTACTGCCCGGGCTGGCCGACGAAGAACAGCATCCCGGTGATGAGATTCACGCCGAAGCCGAGCATGCCCCATGGCAGCAGCCGGTGCACGTCCGAAAACGCGAACTGCTTCATCACCCCCAGGATCCGCAGGTTCACCGCCAGCAGCACACCGAACGACAGCGACAGGCCGAGGAAGTGGATCGTCTCCGAGAGCGGCCAGACCCACGTGCTGTTCACCATGACATGCGAAATCGAGCCGGCCACGTACTGGTCGGCACTCGCGGCGGTCTCTGACGCCTGGAGGTCGGGGCGGATCTCCGGATGACGGATGTCGCCGCCGACATTCGCGGCGCGACCGGTGATCGCGAGCGCCAGTGCCAGCATGACGATCGTGGCAGGCACCACCCCCGGCGCGGCGTCGCCGCGGCGCCGCGTCTGCCACAAGGCCACCCATGCGATGAATCCGGCAAGCTCCGTTGCGATGAATCCGGCGAGCGCGGCGTCCTGGTGGATCCTCATCGCCTGGTCGGAGATGTCCGGCCGGTTCCTGATCTCCATGAAGGCCGCGACACCGCTCGTATACACCGGAAGCGTCAGGACCGCGATCGCGAAAAGCACTTCCAGCCCCGCATGCTTCAGCGCCTCGTCACGGCGGACGAGCGCCAGCAGCAGGAGTCCCAGCGCGACGACCGAACCCACGGTGGGCACGTGATTGAGGAGCAGATGCAGATGGGCGGGGTTGACGAGCATGAGCGAAGTCCTGCGCCGGCCTACATGATGTAGGCGAGAAGACGGCCGGCGGTCACGGCACCGGACCACGTGAGAATCGAGGCGATCGCGAGGAGACGGATCTTGCCGACAGCAACGGTCTGGTCCCGGTCGCCGTGGACCACGTACGAGCGCATCGGCACGATCGTGGCAGCGCTGGCGACGACCAGGCACATCTTGATGAAAAACGGGATCGACGTTCCCCAGGTTGCCGCGTTCTTGAAGAAGAGCATCACACCGGTCGTGACATTGACGATCAATCCGAACCCGACGACAGGAAAGACCCACCGGTAGTAGGACAGCGGCACATTCCGGTTGATGCCCAGCAGCCGCATGTCGAGAATCCAGCTCGCGCCGACCAGCAGCGCCATGCCGGTGGTATGAAGCGTCAGAATGGTGGGAAACGCCAGCAGCGACGGCGATTCCTGCATCCAGATTGCGAGTCGGGTCGATTCAATCCAGTCGAGCACGCCCATGTGTATAGAAGGCCGGCGTTCTGGCCGGACTGAGTGTGTGAATGTCGTGCAAGCTGCGGCTGGACGTCAGACAGCCGTCGTTCTGCAGTGAACCTCTGCAAAACGGAAACGCCACGTGACCTGCGGATACGAAGCCGATGCATCTTACTGCAGTTGGCGTGTGATGCGGGAGTTGGCTTCGGCAGGAGAAAACCGGCGAGACACTGCCCTCGGACGTAAGGGTGCAGCGCCTCGCCGGGTCGGAGTGATCGATTCGACTAGTGGCGGTACTGCGAGCTGGCTTCCTTCTGCTCGTGATCCGTGCAGCTGCCGCGCTCGCCGATGATCGTGTTGCCGCCGGTGTTCCGCATGGTGATCGTCGGCATGACCCACGGCTTCAGCAGCACCTCAGGGTCCTCGACCGTGACGTCGTAGGTAATCTGGTTCCCGACCCTGGTGAACTTCTCGACGACGCGCATCTGATCGGAGTGGAACCACCCACCGCGGGCCAGCCAGGTCTCGTCGGTGAAGCCGACGGAGTCGAGGACGAGCGTGTCGCCCTCCCATCGGCCGGACGTGTCGCCGAAGAACTTGTAGTTGTTGGTCCGGTTCGGATCTGCCGGCTTCCCGTTGATCGGGACCATTCGGAACTCCGCGTACCCGCCCGCGCCGTCGACACCACCCCGGTAGATCATCGTGATGTCGGTGTCGGTGTGGAAGATTCTGGATGGCGGTCCCTGTCTCGGAATACCGAGCGGCAGGCAGGACCCGACCGGGTCGTCTCTGTTCGTCCACTGGTCGAGTGCGATCACCTTGTCCCAGAACTCCGGCCTGTACATGGGCTGATTCTGGCCGAGCCGCGATGTCGACATGAACACCCAGTCTTCACTCTGGTTCGTCCACTCCATGCACGTCTTGGACTGGAACGGTGTGCACCGCCGGAACATATCGCCCACCTGCGCCCCCGGGACGCCGGAGCCTGTTATGAGGCCGCCTCCTTGCCAGGAGCCTGTCAGATCGGGTTTCCCGCTGGGCAACTTGGGCGTCGGCGCGTTCGGATCAGGCGCTGCGGCCCCGCCACCGCGGCCCCCGAACCCACCCCCACCCTGCGCTGTCAGAGATGAGCCGATGATGCAAAGGACTGCAGCCGTACACGCCAGAAGGCGCACTCCGGTGATTCGCTGCTTGTTCATCGCCGAATCCTCACTTTCCAGCTTTCTCGATGCTCTCAGGAACCGGCACGATGACGTAAATCTGGCCGATCTCCGTAACCTTCGCAGTCACGTTGCGAACCGCCATGCCGTTCTTGCGCTCGACGATCGTGCCTGCGTACAACGCCTCGATCTTGAACAGTGGATTGTTCCAGTCCGCCCATTTGCCGTAGACGAACTCGGTCGTGTCTTTCCCGTTCGTCACCACCACGCGCTCGGGCAGGTAGTTGACGAGCGTCGCCGTCGCCGTCGCGCCCGGGACGTCCGGGATCGGGAACGTGACGATCGCCTTGTCCTTTTCCCACGTCAGGGTTGCCGTTCCCTTCACCCCTGCGGCTGCCTGTCGATCGAGCAGCGTCGCCGGGTTCTGGCCGAAGGACTGCAGTGGATGCATGCCCGCGGCGGCAGCGATGGCGGCCTTGGGCGCGCCGTGAGGGCTGGCCCACAGACGAATCCGCCTCTCCGTGAGCGTGTCCTGCCGTGGCGTTGACTTGCCCTTGGGTGTCTTCTTGTCCTTCTCGGTCGCGAACCCCGCGCCTACGATGTCGTCGTCCCAGGCGAAGTCGCCGCTCATGTTCTCAACGACGGTATAGGTCTGCTTGTTGGCGCGCGTGCAGCCGATGTCGATTCGATATCCAGGAATCTGGTAGTTGGCCTGGAGGTGATACTTCGTAATCGTGCAGGGTTGCCCGTTCACCTGCATCGTGCCGGTCGCACCGTAGTAGTCCAGCGTCTTGATGAGCTCGGACTCGGCACCGCTCCGCAACATCCCCATGTGCCAGGTCCAGTTGTAGAGGACGTCCTTCAGCTCCTTGGACCCTGCCGGGGGTGTATACGCTGTCCCTCGACCTCGGCCTCCTCCTCCGGCGCCGGCCCCTCCGGCTCCGCGGCCCTGGCCGCCTCCGGCGCCGCGCCCTGCTCCGGCGGCGCCACCGCCTTGCGGTGCTCCTGCTCCCTGGCCCTGAGGCGCACCGGCCCCCGCGCCCCCGCCCTGCGGTGCTCCTGCTCCCTGGCCCTGGGCACCTCCGGCCAATACCTGGCTCATCGCGACAAGGGCCGCGAGCACACTTATCGCGAGAGATCGTCGATCACACATGGCCTACTCCAAAGATGTCCAGGACGCTAGTCGTTGCCGTCCCCGAAGAAGAGCTGAATGCTCTTGTCGCCGAGCTGAAGGTTCCTGATGAATCCCGACGGATTCCCGTTCCTCGCCGGAAGGACGGTGACCTTGAGCAGCTCGCCAGGTTTCATGGACGTCTTGTTGACCCCCTGGCGCGTCAGCACCTGAGTGGAAGCGGTCGTCAGAATCCACGTCGTGATCTTCTTGCTGCCGTCTTTTGCCGGCACGTCGAGCTCGATGCTGGCATGCGGATTCGTGAAGTTCAGCTTCTTGAGCCGCCCCTCGAGCGTCACCTCTTTGTTCAGGTCGTACACACCTGCCACGGCGTGGTGCGCCTGCACCCCGACGCCAGCCGCCAGGAATCCGCACAGTACGACCAGTCCAACGATTCGTGTCGTCATTATTCCTGCTCCCATCACCGTGAATTGACTTCCGGACCCCGGTGCCATGACTTCGACTCCCGCTGCCGAGATTGTCGTTGGATCCTAGCAATACGCCCCTAAAGCCGCAAGGGGCCGCCACTTCCCCGGACAGACGATGATCTCAGGAACCGCTGATCGGGTCCGGAATTCTCTCAATCATGGGGTCGCGATGTATTACGTCCGGCGCGCCCGCGCCATTACGCGCCCTGGTTTTCGGCACGAGCCTTCGGCGCAGCTTCCGCGCCGAGCGGCTCCTTGAACGGCTCCACGAGGATTCGCTGATAGCGCACCTCGAGAACGTCCAGTTGCTCCGTCCCGCTCGGCGCGTGCAGGACGACCCGGTCGCCCGGTCCCGACTTCATCAACGCGCGGGCGAGCGGTGAGCGCCAGCTGATGTGGTTGCGATCCAGATCGACTTCGTCGAGGCCGACAACGCTCACCTCGCGAGCCACGCCGGCAGCGTTCGCATAACGGACCGTGGCGCCGAAGAAGACCTGCGTCGCCGCGCGGCCGCTTCTCGGAGCTTCGGGGTCCACGACTTCAGCGGCGTCGATCCGTTTGGTGAGGAACCGAATCCGCCGATCGATCTGGCGCAGCCGCCGCTTGCCGTACTGGTAGTCGGCGTTTTCGCTGCGGTCGCCGTTTCCCGCTGCCCATGCCACCACCTGCGTGACCGCCGGCCGTTCCCTGGTGAGCAGAAACCGAAGCTCGTCCCGGAGACGCTGTAAACCGCTCGGTGTGATGTAGTTCTTGACCGTCTGGCCCTGCGCAGAGGCGGCCTCTTTGCCGTGCTCGTCGATTCGGCCGTCGGGTTTCCTGGTAAACGCCCTGCGCATGCGGTGCGGATCGATCTAATCACGATTGTCGACAGCGATGACAGTTCCCGTTTGTCGACCCTCGCCGCGGCGTCTCACTACGATCCCACTGCCCCCTCCGCTCTGAATAGTCGGCGGTCCGATAGGCAACAAGATGTCGGTGAATGCGGGCCAGGGGCGGCTAGAACGCGTAGTCGATCCCGACGACGGTTGTGAAGCGACTGCGCAGACCCGTATCGGCCAGCGGGAACAGCACGCTTCCGGAAAGGAGCAGGTCGCCCACCGGGTTGAACTTGGCTCCAACGGTTCCAAGCAGGACGTTCAAGCTGCCCGGACGCTGCTCGAACTCGTCGAACATCGCCGTCTGCACCGACGTGGCCCCCTGGTACTGGAATGTCTTGCTCGTGACGGCGAGACGGCCGGCATCCAGAAGCGTCCGACCCACGACATCGCCCATGACGGTGAGACGAGGGTGGGCCACGAACTCCACGCCGCCCACATAGTTGAATTCGTCGGGGACCGTCTGGTCGCCGCCGAGCACGGTGAGCAGGCTCGAACCAACGTTGGCACTGCTGGCCGCCGTGTACCCGATGTTGACGTGCTGTGCGAATCGCGTGTTTCCCCCGGAAGCCACGAGCTGCAGCTTCACCTGCGTACCGCCCGTGCCCAGGAGATCCTCCTCGTCGCCGGTCGGCAGGCGAACGTCGACGGCGGCGGCCAGACCGCCTCCGGCGAACTGCATGAATCGATACTTCGTTCGCAGCAGGACATCTCCGAGCCCCGTTGCACTGCCGCTTTCCTGGAAGGTTCGCTGTGTCGCCTGTGGGTTTCCGGTCTCAAACGTGTGAAGGACAGGGTTGGCGGCTGTGGCCAGCCTGAGGATCGTCGCGTCGACTCGCGCGTCGAGGTCGACGTGCACGAGAGGAACGACGAGACCGACGTCCCACCGGCTGGTCAGTCCATAGTTGGCGAGGAACGCCACCGTGTCGGTCTTCGCCTCGAGCGACAGCGAGGCTTCAATCAGATCGCCCTCGAAAGCCGGGTTCAGCCGCGTCCCGTTCGGCTGCGGGATAGGGCCACCGCCACCACCGCCACCACCGCCGCCGCTCCCACCGCCGCCGCCGCCGACGCCCGACGCCGTGCAGCACTCTTCGTGACGCAGGTAGAACTTGATGGAACCGTCCTCGAGGTCCTCTCCCTCGAACCGGCTGTACCTGGTGTGTTGAAACGTGACGCCGGCATTGAGCCTGCCACGTCCGATCGTCAGGGCACGTTCGGCAAACGCCGGTCCGAAACTCGTGCTCGATCGACGAAGCGTACCGAGGGTCTCGTCGAACTCGTAGGTCAATCCTCCCGCCGACGATCCGACGGGAAAGGAAGAGAGCTGAACCCGCATCAGCGTGTTGAAGCTCTGGACGATAGCAACGGCCGGGTTGCTCGACTCTTCGCTTTCGACGGGACTGAAGTGGGCTTCGTGAGAAACGCCGTCGATCGGCGTGGTCGGGAGCGAGATCTCCTGCAGGATCAGGCTCGGTACGAGGTCGGCGAGACGTGGAGGCGCGCTGGTCTGTGCCCAGACATCCGGTGCCGCGGCCAGTGCGGCCGCGATGAGCATGAACAACCGCAACGTGCGCCTCCGGGCGACGATTGTGCCAGCGTCCAGGAACCTCGCAGTGAGACGGGGAATGTATCACACGTCAGAACGACCCGCGGATGACGATTGCAGGTCGTGAACGGTGATCGACGCGACGGGTGAGGAGACGATACGACGGATGCCCTGGGTCAGTTCCATTCGCAGCCCGACTCCGATCCATCCGCATCTGACG
>DASUGH010000156.1:0-36638 GCA_036274155.1 Vicinamibacterales bacterium
CCCGGTTTCGGCGACCGGACCGCGCTGCGATGGCGTCGTTGGCCGCTCGACGCGAGCTCCGTGAGCTCGCTGATCCCCAGAGCCTTCTCGCGCGGTCAGGCGCCGCTCGTCGGTCACCTCCACCGGGATTCGCGATCCTCAACACAACTGAGCTTTCGGTTCTAGGTCCGCCTACATGCGCGCCGGTTCGAGACGTGGCGAGATCGCGTGGATGATCGCGAGTGCCACGAGGTAGGCCACGCCCGCGACCACGAAGATCGGCACGTAGCTGCCGGTGAGCTGCAGGACCCAGGCGGTGACATAGGTCACCAGGACGCTGCCAACGGCTCCGAACACGCCTCCAAGGCCCACGACTGATCCGACCGACTGCCGCGGAAACATGTCGGAGGTCAGCGTGAACAGGTTGCAGGACCATCCCTGGTGTGCCGCGGCCGCGACACTGATCAACGCCACGGCCAGCCAGAGGTGGCTCGTCAACCCGGCGAACATCACAGGCAAGACCGCGACCGCGCACGCGAGCATGGCTGTCTTTCGCGCCGCGTTGACGCTCCAGCCTCGCTTGAGGAGCGACGACGAGAGCCAGCCGCCGGCAACGCTCCCGACGTCGGCGACCAGGTAGATCACGATCATCGGCAGACCGAGCTGCAGCAGGTTGAGCCCGTGGTTGCGATGCAGGTAGTCGGGGATCCAGGTCAGATACAGCCACCAGACCGGATCGGTCATGAACTTCCCGGCGGCAAACACCCACGCCTGTCGCTGCTGCACGACCTCGCGCCACGGCGTCGGCGCGAGCGTCGGCTCGGCATCGCTCTGGATGTAGGTCAGCTCGCCGCGGGTGACGCGCGGGTGTTCGGCGGGCGGCCGATACACGACCCACCACACCAGCAGCCACCCGAAGCCGAGGGCGCCGGTGGCGATGAACGCGGCCTGCCATCCGAACGCCACTGCCAGCCACGGCACGGCGAGCGGCGCCACGAGCGCCCCGACGTTCGTGCCGGCGTTGAAGATGCCGGTCGCGAGCGCGCGCTCCCGCCTCGGAAACCACTCGGCCACTGTTTTAATCGCCGCCGGAAAGTTGCCAGACTCGCCAATCCCCAGCGCAAACCGCGCCACGACGAATCCGGCGACCGAGGCGCCGGTCGTGAGCCCCAGGTAGCCGAGCACCACAGCCGCCGCCGGTCCGAAGACGAGGACGGACGCATGGGCCATGGCGGCCAGACTCCACAGCACAATCGCGAGCGAGAGGCCGAGACGAACGCCGAGGCGATCCATCACGCGCCCGGCGCCCATGAACCCGATTGCGTACGCGGCCTGGAACGCCATCGCGATCCAGCCGTAGTCGCGCTCGCTCCATCCAAACAGCGCCTGGAGATCGGGCTTGAGGATCGAGACGACCTGGCGATCGACGTAGTTGATCGTCGACGCGAAGAACAGCAACGCGCACACGTACCAGCGGAAGTGCCCCGTGCGGGCAGCCGACCGCGCGGTGGTCACGGCGGCGGATGGTGCGGGAACGTCAACGGGACCGATGGTCATTGGGTGGTTTCAATCATTTTCGGGATCCGGGGTCCGGGGTCCGGGATCCGGGTCCGGTCGGACCTAAAGGCCCGCCTCTACTTCACCTCTATATAGTCAAGAGGCGCCGGCTCGCGGCCGTCGGGAGTTGCTTCGAGCCGAATCGTCTCGCCAGTCTTCAGCGCCACGCCGCGAACGGTTCGCCGTGTCGCCGTATGACCGTTCGACTCGACGTGCGGCAGGTTGCGATCCGCAATCCAGCGATCGACCTCCCGTCCGGCGACGAGCAATCGATAGCGCGAGGTCCCGTCGCTCTGGTCGTAGTACTGCACGACGATGTCGTGCGCGCCTGGCGCGTCGCGATACTCGTATGTCGCGGCACATCCTGACGTTGCGTTACAAACGACGGCCTTGCCGCCCGATGCGGTCTCCCACGGTGTGACGTCGGCCGCCGTGAAGCCGGTCAGCGAGAGCGACTCGGCCTCGACACGCCCCGGCTCGCGGCCGACGCGCCCCTTCTCGTCCTGAACCGCTGACGTGCGCTGGAACCAGTTGTTCACCGCGTCGCGCCAGACGATCGCGTGCCCGGCCTGGAACTCGAGGCGATCGAGCACCTCCAGGTAGCGTTCCCGATCGACGACACCGTCCAGCGTCTTCCAGCGCGACACGAAAGCCGCGGCCTGTTCTGCGCCGAGATAGTGCTGATCGTAGATGTGCTGGATCACCGTTTTCCCTGAACGAAGCCGGTGCGTGTAGGGCACGTGGTGCATGAACAGCAACAGCTCTTCGGGACAGGTCGCCAGCGACTCGTAGAGACTCGCGACCGCGGGCGAGTACTGCCCGATGAAGCCTGTGCCGGTCGCCACCGTGCGGTCCATTCCCACGCCCATGCCGTCGGCGCGGTGCCACTGTCCCCAGCCGTTGCGCTCCGACGACTCGACGCCGGGTCCGAAATGGACGCCGATGATGTCCGTCAAGGTGCCGATGCCCAACGAGCCCGAGTAGTTCTCGTAGGCGGGCCACGACTCCAGCAGGATGCCCGCCACCGTCTTCTGCACGCGCGGATCGTCTCCGAAGGTCATCCTGGCCCATTCGTCGGCGATACGCTCGGACGAAAGGCCAGGATTCCAGGCGAGGCGGCCGAACCCGTACAGGTTCGACATCGCCAGGTGATGGCCGAGCCAGTTCCGATCCAGGCCGACATTCGAAACGCCCACGAATCCGCCGAGCGGCCGGTCGAAGGTCCTGCCGCTGACGAGGTCCTTCACCGGCGTCGCGGCGCGCCCGACCTTCATGTCGAAGTCGAGCACCTCTTTCCACATCGGCGGCAGATAGACGATGTGACGCTGCTGGCCGAGATACTCCTGGGTGATCTGCAGTTCGATCACCTGGTTCGTCTTCTGCAGCGTGCCGAACAGCGGGGACGCCGGCTCGCGGACCTGGAAATCGATCGGTCCGTTCTTGATCTGGAGAATGACGTTCGCGTCGAAGCTGCCGTCGAGCGTCCTGAAGTTGTCGACCGCAGCGCGCGCGCGATCGTTCTTCAGATTCCGCCAGTCCATCCGGTTGTCGTACACGAAGCCGCGGTAGAAGAGCACGCCGCCGTGCGGCGCCAGCGCACGCGCGATGACGTTGGCCGCGTCGGCATGGGTTCGCTTGTAGGCCGACGGCCCGAGCCGCCCTTCGGAATCGGCCTTCAGAACGAACCCGCCGAGGTCCGGCACCTGCGCGTAGATGCGATCAACGGTCGTTTTCCAGAACCTCGCCACTTCGGGATCGAGCGGATCGAAGGTGGCGAGGCCGCCGACCTTCTGCGGGCTGCTGAAGTCGATCGAGACGGCCAGACGAACGCCCCACGGCCGGAACGCCTCGGCCAGCCGGGCAAGCTGCGGCACGAACTCCGCCGTGATCACCCGCGTGTTGGCGTTGACGTTGTTGACGTCGCAGCCATTGATGCCGATCGAAGCAAGGAGCCGTCCGTACTCGCTGACGCGCTTCAGGTCGGCGCGAACGTTGTTCCCCTCGAAGAAGATCGAGGAGCCTGCATAACCACGCTCGATGGAGCCATCCAGGTTGTTCCACTCGTTGACCCAGCGAATGGGCGCCGCCGGATCCTGTCGCTCATCGAGCCCGCTGACCGGTTCGCCGAGCGAGATGCGTCGCAGCAGCGCGAACGCGCCGTAGAGCACGCCGCGATCGGCCTGGCCGGCCACGATGATCAGGCGCCGCCCGCCCGCCACGGCCGAGCCGAGCCAGAAACCATCGACGCGCAAGTCAGTCGGGATGGCCGCTCCGGTCACGGCGCGGCGGACCTGCCCGGCAGCGCCGATCACAATGGCGTCGCCGGCGCCTGGCGATGCCGCAACAGTCAGGCGGCTGCCCAGCATGCCGCTGACGCCGCGAACCAGCTCGTCGCGCGCCGTCCGCAGCACGAGCGAGTCGCCAAGCATCACGATCGTTGCGGGAAACGACGTGTACTGTGCGCGCGCGGCGTTCGACAGCGGCGCGTATCGCAACCAGCCGTCGGCGCCGGTCTCCGCCAAAGCAGGTGCAGAGAGGCCAGACACCACCGCAAGCGCAGCGCCGGCAACGACCCAGACTCGACCTCGACTCATGGCACTCCCGCTCGACACCGCGCTCAACCCAGGTGCATTCGTGAGCAACGCTCATGCGCTGCTGGACTCACCCCAGTCCGAACGCATATTCTACGCGGCGTTGGCCTCATGCGGAGTCAACGGGAGAGCACGGAGAAACGGGACGAACAAACACGGAGGAACGGAGACACGGAGGACGAACGGAGGCTCGCTCGTCACGAAGCTCACAGCCACGACCAACTGACCTGAGGTGGGCCCGCGCTTCGATCCCTGGCGCGGGCCGGAGGCCTCCTGATTCGTCACATTTTCCACATACGGCGAGACGGGTCATCGCTGGCGGGTGCCGTACGGAGCATGCCGAGCACACTGCGTCGCGGGCCCGCCTACGCCGAAGGCTCCGGCGCGGTCCGCCGTAGCGGAGCCCGCGAAGGCGGGAATGCGCGCGCGGCGATTCCTCGCGGCGACTTCCCTTCCGTGTGATCCATGATGTGCGAGGAACCCCTTGCGGTCCTGCGCGCCTGACAGATGTCGCACCGAAGTGGCTGATAGTCGCCGCGGAACCGAAGCGTACGAGCCGCGGGCGCATTCCCGGCATGCGGAGTCGGCGCCCGCCAGCGATGACCCGTCTCGCCGTGTCGCCAACGATGTGACGAATCATCAGGCCGGAGGCCGGCGGCCCACCATTTAGACGTCCCAAGATGATCACCCTCCGTTTTGTCTCCGTTTCCCCGTTTCTCCGTGTGGGCTCGTCCCGTTCCTCCGTCACCTCCGTTCCCCGCAGGCAGCCGCCCCGACACCTCATGCGCACCTACACCCGAATCGGTCTTACGGCAGTCGTCCTGTTCGCATCAACGGCCATGCTGCTTCGCGCCCAGGACCGCCCGATCTATCGCGACCCGGCGCGCTCGGTGGACGATCGCACCGCCGATCTCCTCTCCCGCATGACTCTCGAAGAGAAGGTGGCGCAGCTGCAGGCGATCTGGAACCAGAAGAGCCGCATTCAGGATGCGGACGGCCGCTTCAATCCAGCGAACGCGCGGACAGTGCTCGGCAACGGGATCGGGGAGGTCTCGCGCCCGAGCGAGATCGGCACCACGCCTACGGGTCCGCGCCTGCGGACACCGCGCGAGCAGGCCGAGTTCACCAACGCCGTCCAGCGCTGGGTGATCGAGAACACACGGCTGGGCATCCCTGTGCTCTTCCACGAGGAAGCACTGCACGGCCTTGCGGCGCTGCGCGGCACGCACTTCCCGGTGCCGCTCGGGCTCGCCAGCAGCTGGGACCCGGCACTCATCGAACGTGTCATGGCGGTCGCCGCACGAGAGGCGCGATCGCGCGGCGCCCAGCAGGTCCTCTCTCCTGTCGTCGATCTTGGACGGGACGCACGGTGGGGCCGTATCGAGGAAACCTACGGCGAGGATCCCTATCTCGTCGGCCGGCTCGGGGTCGCGGCGGTCCGCGGCTATCAGGGCACGAGCCTTCCGCTCGCGCAGGACAAGGTATTCGCCACGCTGAAACACCTCGCCGGCCACGGTTCACATGAAGGCGGCATCAACACGGCACCCAGCCTGATTCCCGAGCGGCTGCTGCGCGCAGAGCTGCTCGTGCCCTTCGAGAGGGCGATCCGGGAAGCGCGCGCCTTTTCGGTGATGCCCAGCTACAACGAGGTGGACGGCGTGCCGTCGCACGCCAACCGCTGGCTGCTCGACGACGTCCTGCGCAAGGAGTGGGGGTTTACCGGCCTGATCGTCTCCGACTATTACGGCATCGAGCAGCTCGCCTCGCGGCACCGCGTTGCCACGGATCGCGCCGACGCGGCCCGGCAGGCGCTCGACGCCGGCATCGACATCGAGCTGCCCGATCCGGCGGGATACCCGGAGCTGCTGGCGATGGTGAAGAGCGGACGGATATCCGAATCGGAGCTCACACCGCTGGTCTCGCGGGTGCTGCGGGCAAAGTTCCTGGCAGGACTGTTCGAGAACCCGGACGTCGATCCGGCCGACGCCGAACGGCTGGCCAACAATGCCGACCACCAGGCGGCGGCGCTCGATGCAGCCCGCCGTTCCCTCGTGCTCCTCAAGAACGCGAACAATCTGCTGCCACTCGATCGAGGGCGCATCCGTACCCTCGCCGTCGTCGGCCCGAACGCGAAGGGCGTGCACCTCGGCGGCTACTCCAAGGATCCAGGACGGGGCGTGGACATCCTCACGGGGATCACCGAGAAGGCGGGACCGGCCGTCAAGATCCTGTACAGCGAAGGCACACGCATCACCGAGGAGCCGCCCAACTGGGATCGCGACGCCGTCACCCTTGCGAAGCCAGAGCTGAACCGCACTCGCATCACCGAGGCCGCCACGGTGGCACGCCAGGCAGACGCCATCGTCGTCGTGATCGGCACCAACGAGTCGACGTCCCGCGAAGCCTGGGCCGACAACCATCTGGGCGACGCCGCAAGTCTGTCGCTCATGGGACAGCAGGACGACCTCGTCGAGGCAATGATGCAGACCGGCAAACCGGTCGTCGTCGTCCTGATCAACGGCAGGCCGCAGGCGATCCCGCGCGTTGCCGATCGCGCGCCGGCGATTCTGGAGGCGTGGTACGCCGGCCAGGAAGGCGGCACGGCCGTGGCCGAGGCGCTGTTCGGGGATCTCAACCCGGGTGGCAAGCTGCCGATCACGATTCCGCGCGACACCGGACAGGTACCGGTCTATTACAACCGCCGTCCGACGTCGTTCCGCTCGTACGTCGACCTGACCCGCGAGCCTCAGTGGGTGTTCGGATTCGGACTCAGCTATACGACGTTCGCGCTCGCCAATCCGCAGGTGACGCCGGCAACGATCGGACCAGGAGGACGCGCAACGGTCACCGTCGACGTGACGAACACCGGCACGCGGGCCGGCGACGAAGTCGTCCAGCTCTATGTGCACGACATGGTCAGCTCCGTGACACGTCCCGTGAAGGAGCTTGCCGGCTTCGAGCGAGTGACGCTGCGTCCCGGCGAGAAGAAAACGGTGACGTTCGCCCTGGGCCCGGAGGCTCTGTCGCTCGTCGACCGCCGCATGCAACGCGTCGTGGAGCCTGGGACGTTCGAGGTCCTGATCGGCACGAGCTCCAACACCACCCTGCGAGCGACGCTCGAAGTCGCCGCGCGATGACAATATTCGAGGCCATGACACTTCAACCCCAACCTTCAGACCGCTTCACCTTCGGCCTCTGGACCGTCGGCAACCGGGGCCGCGACCCGTTCGGCGAGTTCGTTCGGCCAACGCTCGATCCCGCGGAGGCCGTACGCCGGCTCGCGCCGCTCGGCGTCTGGGGCGTCAATTTCCACGACAACGACCTCGTTCCGATCGACGCGGCCGCTCGAGAGCGCGACCAGATCGTCGCCGCTTTCCGGAAGGCACTCGACGACACGGGCATGGTCGTGCCGATGGCGACGACGAACCTGTTCACCGACCCGGTGTTCAAGGACGGTGCGTTTACGTCCAACGATCCACGCGTGCGCCTCTACGCCGTCCAGAAGACCATGCGGGCGATGGACCTCGGCGTGGAGCTCGGGGCGCGTACCTACGTGTTCTGGGGAGGGCGCGAGGGAGCCGAGTGCGACGCCGCCAAGGATCCCGTCGAGGCGATCAAGTGGTTTCGCGACGCCATCGATTTCCTGTGCGAGTACGCGCGCGACCAGAAATACGACCTGCGGTTTGCGCTCGAAGCCAAACCCAATGAGCCGCGCGGCGACATCTACTTTCCCACCACCGCCGCCTACCTCGGGTTCATCGAGACGCTCGCCCATCCCGAGATGGTCGGCGTGAACCCCGAGGTCGCACACGAGCAGATGGCCGGGCTCAACTTCTACCATGCAGTCGCGCAGGCCATCGAAGCCGGCAAGCTGTTTCACATCGATCTCAACGACCAGAAGCCGGGACGCTTCGATCAGGACCTTCGATTCGGCTCGGAATCGATCAAGGCGATGTTTTTCCTGGTGAAACTCCTCGAGGAATCCGGCTACGACGGCCCGCGTCACTTCGATGCGCACGCCTACCGAACCGAGGACGCGAACGGCGTCTGGGACTTCGCGCGCGGGTGCATGCGCAGCTACCTGATCCTGAAACAGAAGGCGAAGCAGTTCTGCGAGGACCGTGAGATCCAGGCACTGCTTGCCGAGATTCGGACGACCGAGGGCACCGAGCCGCTCGGCGCCTACACTCCGGGGCGCGCAGCCGAGATCAAAGGACTGGCCTTTGATCGGCAGGCTCTGGCGGCGCGGCCGCTCCCCTACGAGCGGCTCGACCAGCTGCTGATGGATTTATTGCTCGGAGTCAGGTGACGAGGCACCGAGGTCGGGCGAGGCACAGAGGATTCACACACAGAGGCACAGAGGCACAGAGGATCATTTTCTTAGTACGACTCAGCTCATAGAATAAGCGGCTGATCGGTCGTGCAAGGCAAGCGCCTCGGAGTTGGTCCCTTGGCGTGGAAACCAATTGACCCTCCGCACGGCATTCCTCGAAGAACAGAAGCGGCGATGGGTTCGCGCGACCCAACGCTGCCGCAGGGTCGACGACTGGAGTCTGGAGACCGAAGCCCGGGGCCGCCCAGAGCCGAAGGCCCCAAGCCAAACGCCTGCTCGGCGCCTCACGTCCGCGAACCGCTCGCGGAACGTGGCTGCCATCGCCGACGCCGCGCCGCTTACCGTTGTGAATCACCCGGGCGTTGACGACAACGCTCACGCCATCGAGAGCATCCCCAGAATCGGTCGCTTGGAGCTCGGGTGGCGCTGAGGCGATGAGTACAGCATGAAGCTCAATATCGTCACGCTTGTCCTCCTTGCGGTGGCCGCTGTGGTATTTGGCCGGCAGGCCGCAAGGCAGCCGTGGACACTGTGGCAGATAACCGGACTGGCCATCGCCCTTCCATCTCTGCTCCTGCTGGTGCTTGCGCGGATTCAGCTCGGGCGTGCCTTCAGCATTCGGGCCAAGGCATCCACGCTTGTGACCTCGGGCCTCTACTCGCGCATTCGCCATCCGATTTACGTCTTCGGCGGGCTGTTGATTGCGGGCGTCATCATCTTCACGGGGCATCTGATTCTGCTGCTCATCCTGGTCGCGTTGATTCCCGTGCAGATCGTCCGCGCACGCAAGGAATCGCAGGTGCTGGAACAGAAGTTCGGCGCGGAATACGCAGAGTACAAACGAAGGACGTGGCTTTGATCGGCAGTCGGTTCTTCCGCGTCTTCGCGTCGATTGCTACGGCACATTCCTCGGGTCTTCCAATCCCAGCGCCTGGGTCTCCGACCAGTCGTGAATCTCACGCCACCTGTAGAATTTGCGATGCGCGAGCTCCAGCATTTCGCGGTCGTCATTCGTATCGCCGTATGCATAGATGACGGCGTAGCGGCTCAAGTCGTAGCGCGCCAGGATGCGGCGCGCTTTTGCGGGTCCTGAGCAGTCGCCGGCACGGTACCGGCCGGTCAACTTGCCCTCACACTCTTCGAGCTCTGTGCAAATCAGATCCACGCCAACGGCCGCGCACCATGAATTGAGGTAGGCGTCGAGAGAAGCAGACACCACAACGACGGTATCGCCCTGCCGTTGGTGCCACTCGATCCGCTCGAGTGCCTCTCCGCGAACGACGGCAGGCAGCACTTCGGCGGCGTAGCGGAACCCATTCGACGAATCGAATCCACTGGCTCGTCTCTGAAACGAAGTCTCGAAGCAATTGGCCGGGCCTGACGTGCCGTCATCAGACCGAGTCGATAACTCAAGACGACCGGGCTCAGGAAGAAAGCTGACAGGACGACCCGCTGCGGGCGGAGATCGAAGCGGAGGAAGCTGGAAAAGGTATCTCGGTCTGTGATCGTGCCGTCGAAATCGAAGAGCGCCAGATTCATCCGGTCACGTGCTGGCAAACACGGTGCGGCGCCTGTCTACTGCGTCGCGTTCGCGAACCGCTCGCGAAAACTGGCCATGAGCGATGACGGATCCGGTCCGCGTCCGAGCGCGTGCGCTTCGCAGGCGGCATAGACCTTCAGCAGATCCTGGTACATCGCGTGACGCGTGGCGTCTGGCTCGACGCGGCTCTCGACGATCGGCTCGACGAAGCCGGCCACGACCTCGCTCCATGGCATCTCCGTGCCATCGGCCAGCGAGTCTGCGTGAAACGCTCTCAGCGCCGCGCCGAGCGCCGCCGAGCCCTCGACCTCGAGCTGATAAACAGTCGCCCCGAACACATCGGCCATCACCTGCAGGATCGCGCGGTTCGCCGACGCCCCACCCGTGGCGTAGATCGTTTTGACGTCCACCTGCATCCATCGCGAGTGGAGCGCCACTGCCATCATCTGTGCTTCGACGATGGCGCGGACGTTGGCGGGAGCATCGGCTGGATCGAGCCCGTAGCGGCGCTCGCCGCCGGCTGCCACGGTTGGCGTGATCTCAGGCTCGAACCACGGGAGCAGGATGCGGCCTCCGTTGCCGGCAGGCGCGTCCGTCAACGCTCGTGAGAAGCCGTCCCACGTCAGCCTGAACTCGTCGCGCACGCGCTGTCTCGCCAGCGACCCGTTCTTGAACACCGTCATCGTCAGGTAGTCGCCGGTCGGCGAGCCGAAGAGATGTCCGGTACCGGTCGGATCGTAGCGAGGGGTCCGCACGGGACCGAAGATCGTGTCGCTCGTGCCGAGCGAGACGGCAACCTGACCTTCGTTCACGAGACCGGTGCCGATCAGGCTGCACGGGTTGTCGCCCGACCAGATGACCACTCGCGCCGGCGGCAGATTGCAGCGCTGCTGCCAGAACTGAGGAAGCCGCCCGAGCACTGTTGACGATGGGGCAATCGCGGGGAGGCGGCCGCGGAGATCGGGTGCTGTCGCGTCGAGCGCCTCCTGCCACCAGTCGCGCTCCGCCACCTCCATGAGGTTCATTCCCGAACCGTCGCCTGGATCGACCGGCGCATGGCGCCCGGCGAGCAGCGAGGCGAGAAACGAGCTGACGAGGTGGATGCGGCCGGTAGAGAGGTACGTGTGACGTTCCTGCTTGAACAGCTTCCGAATCTGCGGTCCCGTGAAACGCTCGAAGGCCCGCGAGCCGGTACGAGCGGCGAGCACCGAGTCGCCGCCGACGGCGGCCGTGATCTCGCGGCACTCGACTGACGTGCTCGTATCCATCCAGATCGGCGAAATCGAGCGCGCGAGCATCGCCGTGACCTGCGTCGCCAGCGTCTTTGCCGGATTGAGCGATTCGAGACGTGCCGTTGAATCGCGGTTCATGTAGACGCTGCCGTGCTGCTGCGCCGACCCCGCGATGGCGACCAGCCTGCGGAGCCCGGGCACTCGCTGCGTGATGCGGGTCATCATCAGCTCGAGCGCTTCGGCCCACATCACCGGCGACGAGACGGCGACGGCAGGATCCGATCGCGGGAGCACCCCGTTCCTCGTGCCATATCGCGGCAGCGTTTCGTCGAACGAGAGCGAGCTCTCGTGCACCAGCTCGCGGCGGCTGCCCGACACCTCGATCACGATCGCGGTCAGGCTCTGGGTACTCGAATCAAGGCCTAGGTAGAGAGGCATGTCACCAGTCGTGTACCGTGCCGTCGAGCAGCCTGGCCACCGGCAGATACGCCTGCGTATACGGGAACGTGGCTGCCAGGCCTTCGTCGATGTCCACGCCCAGGCCGGGTGCATCGCCCGGATACATCATTCCCCGCTCGAACGTGTAGCTGTGTGGAAACACTCGATTGGTGTCGGCGCTGTGCGGCATGTACTCCTGGATGCCGAAGTTGTGAACGCTCAGGTCGAAGTGCAGCGCCGCCGCCATGCTGACCGGGCTCAAATCGGTAGCGCCGTGCGAGCCGGTGCGCACCTGATAGAGCTCCGCCAGGCTGGCAATCTTCCGCAAGTGGCTGATGCCGCCGGCGTGCACGACGGTGGTGCGGATGTAGTCGATGAGCTGCTCCTGTATCAGCTGACGGCAGTCGTGAATCGAGTTGAACACCTCCCCCACCGCCAGCGGCGTCGTCGTGTGCTGGCGAATGAGGCGGAAGCTCTCCTGATTCTCCGCCGGAGTAGGGTCCTCCATCCAGAACAGATGAAACGGCTCGAGCGCGCCGCCGAGCCGCGCGGCCTCGATCGGCGTCAGGCGGTGGTGCACGTCGTGCAGCAGGTGGATGTCAGGCCCGAGCTCGCGGCGAAGGCGATCGAAGAGCGGAGGCACACTCGCCAGATAGCGCTCGCTGCTCCACGCCGTCTCCTGGAGAACTCCCCGTTCGGCCGGCTCGTAGGCTTCGCCTCCTTTGCCGATGCCATAGGTCTGCCGTAAGCCTGGAACGCCACACTGCGCTCGCACCGCCTGGTAGCCGCGCTCGACGAACGCGCCGGCGGCCGCCACCGCTTCATCGATCGTCGATCCGCTCGCGTGCCCGTACACGAGCACCGCCTCGCGCGACGCGCCGCCGAGGAGCTGATACACCGGTGTGCCGAGCGCCTTCCCCTTGATGTCCCACAGCGCCATGTCCACGGCGGCGATGGCAGTCATGGTCACCGGTCCGCGGCGCCAGTAGGCGCCTTTATAGAGCAGCTGCCAGATGTCCTCGATGCGCCGCGCGTCGCGGCCGACGAGAAGCGGTACCACGTGATCCGATAGATAGCTCGCGACCGCCAGTTCCCGGCCATTGAGCGTCGCATCGCCCAGGCCGTAGACCCCGGCCTCGGTCTCCAGCTTCAGGGTCACGAAGTTGCGCCCCGGACTGCACGCGATGATCTTGCCGCTGACGATCCTCATCCCGCCTTCGTGTCCTTCTCGATCTTCGCGTCCTTCGTGATCTTCGTGATCTTCGTGGTTACCGCTGGACCCGGCCGCTGGCATCGCCGCCGACCAGACGATCGACGTCGGCCACGGAGACGCGATTGAAATCCCCGGGGATTGTCTGCTTCAGCGCGCTGGCCGCAACGGCAAACCGCAGCGACGCCTCCGAACCACGCCGGGCGAGCAGCGCGTAGATGAGCCCGGCGGCGAAGCTGTCGCCGCCGCCGATTCGATCGACGAGTCGCACGTCGTAGCGCTGGCTGACGAGAAACGCGCCCGCCGCAGCATCCCACAGCACGGCGCTCCAGCCGTTCTCGCTCGCCGACGTGCTCTCACGCAGCGTGACCGCGACCAGGCGGCAGCCGAACTCGTCGCTGACCCGCCGTGCGACGTCACGGTAGGCGTCGCGATTCAGCTGACCGGTGAAGACGCTTGCGCCGGCAACCTCGAGGCCAAGCGACGACTGGAGATCTTCCTCGTTCGCAATAGCGATGTCGACATTGCGCATCAGCGGCCGCATCGTGGCCCTTGCCTCGTCCTCGGACCATAGCTTCCGACGGAAGTTCAGATCGAGGCTCACGGTCGCACCGGCTTTCCGCGCGGCTGCCATCGACTCGGCAGTAGCCCGGGCCGCCTCGGGTCCGAGTGCGGGCGTGATCCCGGTCACGTGCAGCCAGCTGGCGTTTTCGAGCACGCGCGGCCACTCGATCATGCCAGGCCGCAGCTCGGCGATCGCCGAATGCGCGCGGTCGTAGATGACGGTGGATCCCCGCTGGCTGGCGCCCGTTTCCGCGAAATAAATGCCCAGTCGATCGCCGCCGCGGAGCACGAAATCGGTGTTCACGCCCTCGGCGCGGAGACAGCGAAGCGCCGCGTCGCCAATGGCGTTGGCGGGCAGCCGCGTCACGTAGCAGCTCTCGACGCCGAAATGCGCCAGGCTCACGGCGACGTTGGCCTCGCCGCCACCGAACGTCGCCGACAGCACTGGAGACTGGAAGAGCCGCTCGAAGCCCGGCGGGCTGAGCCGCAGCATGATCTCGCCGAAGGTGATGACTCTGGACATCAGATCGTTCGGATCGTTCGGATCGTTCCGAGGGTTCGGATCATGACGATGCCCGGGCGGCGCGGACGTTTGTCACAAGCCGCCGTGCCCTTTCGGTAATCGACCCGTAGTCGCCAGCCGCTATCGCCTTCGCATCGAGCAGCGCCGACCCCACGCCCACGGCAACGGCGCCGGCACGTATCCACTCGCCGGCATTCTCGATCGACACGCCGCCCGTCGGCATCAGCTTCACCTGCGGCAGCGGCGCACGGACGTCCTTGAAGAAGCCGGGCCCGAGCGACGTGGCAGGAAACACCTTGACGATGTCGGCGCCGCTGTCCCAGGCGTCGAGAATCTCGGTTGGCGTGAAGCACCCGGGCATGGCGGGGCGATCGTGCTGGTGGCATTCGGCGATCACGTCGCGGCGCAGGACCGGGCTGACGACGAACGCCGCGCCAGCCTCGATGGCGCTCCGGGCTGTGTCGGGATCGAGCACGGTTCCGGCGCCAAGCAGGAAGTCGTCGCCGAGTGACGGCGCGATGTCGCCGATCAGTTCGATCGCGCGCGGCACGGTCATCGTGATCTCCAGCGCGCGCACGCCGCCGGCCGCGAGCGCCTCGATGACCGACCGCAGCCTGGCCGGATCCTGGAGCCGGATCACCGCCACGACGCCTGCCTCTTCGACACGGCGAGCAATCGCGGCCCTCGAGACGTGAGTGGAGTCGCCCGCGCTCATCACAGCGCGGGCACCAGCGGGGATCGGAATGTCGGCAATCGGCTTCGTGACGTAGAGACAGACCGCCTCTACGGGGGGCTATTTCGCCTTGCAGACGAAGTTCGACCCGTCGTTGGTGGTGCCGACTCCCTTGTAGACAGCCACCTGCGGGTAGGGGCACAAGGGACGCGACATCTCGATGCGGTTGTTGACGACACGCGCCGCGTCGATGCGATCCGGCGCCGTTCCGGCTTCACGCCATCGCTCGAGCGCCGCCATCCAGTTCACCTGGCTCGGCCCGGCGCCTCCCTGACAGTGCGCCATGCCTGGAGCCATGAACAGGCGCACGAAGTCGTCCTGCCTGCCGCCCATCTTCTTCAACACGCTCGAGTAGTAATCGATGCTGTTGCCGGGCGAGATCGCCGTGTCGTTCCAGCCGTGATACAGCAGCAGCTTTCCGCCGCGCGCCTTGAAGGCTCTCAGGTCCGGGTTCACCGCGTTCACGATGGCGCCGACTTTCTCGTCGACGACCTTGAGATCGCGATCGATCTCGAACGTCTTCGCGTCCCAGCTCCTGTTGTTGTAGGCCACCTGGAACGAGCCAACCGAGATTCCCGGAGCCTGCTGCGTATTGCTCAGAAACGCGTTCCAGGTCGTCTCGCTGCCGAGCTCCTTGCCCGGGAACACGACCTCTCCGGAGCTGGTGCGCGCAGGCGCGTAAGCCCGCTTCACCGATTCGACCTGGGCTGGGGTCAGGCACGTTTCCGCATCGCCCGCCTTGCACTGCAGCCTGGCGACATCGAACGTGCACGCACGCGGATCATTGAGGAATCCGTCTTTGACTCCGTCGCGCCCGTCACAGGCCTCGAGCACGGCACGGTTCAGCAGCGCGAGCTTCGCCGGCGGCACTGCCGCATCGGGATTTTTCAGCACAGGCACGGCGACCGCCAGATCCCAGCTGTGGAGGTGCGTCTGATAGTTGGCCGGCGCGCCAGCCAGAATGGCGTCGAAATCCTCCGGGTACCTCTGCGCCGCCATCAGCCCCTGCCGGCCGCCGGTCGAGCATCCATTCCAGTAAGAGAGCCGGGGCGCCTGACCGTAGTACGCCGAGATGAACGCCTTGGCCTTGACGGTCATCTCATGGACCGCCCGGTACGCAAAATCGGTCAGCTTCTCGGGGTGATCGATGGCGAAGAGCGCGTTGCCGCCGACGTGACCCGTATCGGTGGCAGCCGTGGCGTATCCCTCCTGCAGAGCTGTCGCCATTCCTGCATAGCCCTGGATCGTCCCCGCCCAGCCACCGTTCCCAATGGCCTGGAACTTTCCGTTCCATTCTTTCGATGGCAGGAACACCTCGATGGCAATTTGCGAGTCGCTCGTTGGCGTCAGCGTCGCGCTGACGCGGCAGTACTCAGGCACAACCGTCGCGGCTTGAGCTCCGCCGCCCGGTCCTCCCTGGCCGCGTCCCCCACCGCCGGCAGGTGCGGCAGGCGCCGGAGCGCCTCGTCCTGCGGCCGCGGCTGCGCCTCCACCGGCGGCGCGTCCACCTCCCGCCGCATCCGGCGCACCACCACCGGCGCTCGGCGCGCTGAATGGCCCGCCCGGGACGAGCTGAACCGTCTCGATCCTGGTGTTCGGCAGCGTCAGCGATTTGAGGCTCTCGCACGGTGCCGTCGCGGCGAGCCCGGTCAAAAGCAGAAGTGGGGTCAGCATGGTTCGTCTGTATATCACGAACCCTGCGCGGGTCACCACGCCCGGGTCACTGAACCGCCGTTCTGGCAGCGGCTTTGATTGAGAGAGGTAGTGCGACGACTCTGGACGAGCCCGGAAACGGCTCTTCAGGGAGGAGGTGGTCAGTCGCGTGGCCCACGTGGATCGGACGAAACACGCCTTCGACGTGCTCGAGCACGTGTTCGGAGGCGTTCAGACGTTGACCGATGACGACTCGGACGTCATCGTCCACCGTCACGAACCGTCTGACGGTGGCCCGTTGCGGGCCGGCGGCAGGCTGGTCAGCGAGCGGGCCGAGCGCCGGCTGGCTCTTCAACCCCGACGTGAAGCTGACGCTCGAGCTCGGCGAAGCGCTCGCGCTCAGCCGGCACGGGCCAGAGCCATGAGACGACGACCGCGCAGGCGAAAGAGAGGGGGATGGTGACGATGCCGGGATTGCGCAGGGGGAAGAGCGCTTCGCTCTTGAGAATGTCGACCTGAATCGTCGGCGACAGGTAAATCAGGAGCAGCGTCGACACGGTGCCGACGATCATGCTGACCTGCGCCCCCGCAGTCGTCAGACCGCCCCAGAAAATCGACAGGACCAGCGCGGGGAAGTTGGCGCTTGCGGCAATCGCAAACGCCAGCCCCACCATATAGGCGACGTTCTGGCCCTTGAACGCAATCCCGAGCGCAATGGCCACCGCCGCGAGCAGCACCGTGGCGCCCCGCGCCACCACGAACTGCTCGCGCTCGTCGGCAACGCCCTTCCGGATGACGTTCACCCACAGGTCGTGCGAGAGCGTGGCCGCACCAGACAGCGCGAGACCGGCCACCACCGCCAGAATCGTCGCAAACGCCACGGCGGCAATGAAGCCCAGGAAGGGTCTGCCGCCCACTGCCTCCGACAGCAGCGGCGCCGCCATGTTGCCGCCCGCGTCGATCGCGAGGATGGCCTCGCGCCCGATGATCACCATGGCGCCGAAACCGAGAATGAACGTCAGCAGATAGAAGAAGCCGATGAACGCCGTGGCGTAGCCGACCGACGAGCGCGCGGTACGAGCATCGGCCACCGTGTAGAAGCGCATGAGGATGTGCGGCAACCCCGCTGTCCCCAGCATCAACGCCAAGCCGAGCGACACGGCGTCGATCGGATCGCTCACCTGCCGCCCCGGGCTGAGCACCCCGCCGCCGTAGCGCGCCGCTGCCGCTTCGAACAGCGCCAGCGGGTTGAACCCGAACCGCGCCAGCACCAGACCGGCCAGCAGCGACGCGCCGCCGAGGAGCAGCACCGCCTTGATGATCTGTACCCAGGTCGTCGCCATCATGCCGCCGAAGAGGACGTAGGCGAGCATGATGAGCCCGACGATCAGGACCGCCGCCTCATAGGGCAGGCCGAACAGCAGCCGCACGAGATTGCCTGCTCCTACCATCTGGGCGATGAGATAGAAGGCGACCACCGCCAGCGAGCCAATCGACGCGGCAATTCGAATCGGCGTCTGGCGAAGGCGCAGCGCCACCACGTCCACGAACGTGAAGCGCCCCATGTTGCGCAGCGGCTCGGCGATCAGAAACGTCACGATCGGCCAGCCGACCAGGAAGCCTATCGAGTAGATCAGCCCGTCGAAACCAGATAGCGCCACCAGACCGGCTATCCCGAGAAAGCTGGCGGCGCTCATATAGTCGCCGGCGAGGGCGAGTCCGTTCTGCAGCGCCGTCACGCTCTTGCCGGCCGTATAGAAGTGATCCGCCGTGCGGGTCCGCCGCGACGCCCAGACGGTGATGCCCAGTGACAGGGCGATGAAGATCAGGAAGAAGGCGATCGCGATCGGGTCCGCGGATGCGCTCACTGCTTCAGCTCCCGGACCGACACGTCATAGTGCTGGTTCGCCCAGCGAACGTAGACCCAGGTCAGGATCCAGGCGGCGAGGATGACGATGACGCCGAGGAGCATGCCAAGACTGAGCCCGGGAAGGAGCTGAGTGCCGAGTAGCGGTTTGTCGAAGGCGACGAGGAGGATGAAACCGAAGTAGATCACCATCATGGCGATGGTGAGGGTGAGGGCGACGCGCCAGCGGGCGGCGGAGACGGCCTGGAGCGCCGTAGGGACGGGTCGGGAGCCGCTTCGTGAAGACACTCGCGGTCGCGTGCGCCTTCGGTGAACGCGGCTCCCAGTCCCTGTTGCCGGCTTCTACTTCTCGGTCGGGTCGCGGCCGTCCTTCGGCGCGCCGGTGCCGGAAGAGCCGACGAAGAGCTTCTTGCCGTCAGGGAAGGTGATGTCGCGACCGTTGGCGCGGTTCGCACCGTCCTTGGCCTGGAAGCCCTCAACGAGAATCTCCGTTCCCGGTGGGAGCGAATTGCGATTCCAGCCGCGGCGGATCAGTGCGTTCGGGGCGCCGCCCTCGACCATCCAGGTCGAGGTGGTGCCGTCGTCATTCTTCACCGCGATGTGAATCCAGGAGTGCGGGTTGATCCACTCCATCTTGACGACCGTGCCACGCAGCTTGACCGGCTTCTTGGCGTCGAACTCGGCCGCAAACGAGTGATGCGCGACTACCGGCACAGCGGCCGCCGTCACCAGGAGCGCGGCACCAGCAACAACGCTGAAGAGTTTGGTTCGCATCGAATTCTTCTCCTACCTAATCGAACGATTGCGTATGACGCTGTGATTACTTCCGGTCACCACATCCGTGCACTTGCCTTCAGTTTAGCGCGTTTTCGTTCCAGCCACCACCCCGCGCGGGCCGCGGCCGGAAGCGGGACGTCGTGCCCGGACGTGCATTATTCGGTCTTTTTCTTCAGATCTCCGTAGAGCAGCTCCTCCGAGAACTCGACGCACTTGAACTCGAGCAGCTGCGCGTTCGGCTCGAACTTGCGATACAGGTTCATCCGAATCGTCCACGGCTTGGTGAACGTCTCCGGATCGGTCATCGTCGCGACGTACTCCAGGTAGGCGACCTGGTTGCCGCGCGGCGTGAACTGCTCGTCGACCACCAGCTGGTTGCTGTGGTGATTACCGGCGCGATCGAACCAGCTGTGCTCGTTGAACCCGTCGTTCCGGATGACGAGGGTATCGCCCTTCCACGTCCCGTTCGCCCATCCCATCCAGCTGTCGACCGGCGATTCGCTCTTCTTGTCCATGTGGACGATGCGGTTGGAGCTCGCGTACTCGTAGACGAACAGGATGTCCTTGTTGCCCTGGACGATCTGGAACGGGTAAGGCATGTAGTTCGAGCGCGGGATGCCGCCCATGTAGCACTTCGCCTCAGGGTCGGTCTTCGGCCATCCTTTCCGGTTGGCCTCGCGCTGCTTGAGGGCCTCCGGCTTGTACGGGATCGTGCCGCCGTCGACCACGCTCATCCCCGCCGGGATGGCCGCAATCGCGCCAAGCTGCCAGAACTGCGTCAACCCCTGTGCCGGATGATCCTCGAGGTTCCAGTTCGCGGTGTTGATCGCCTGATAGATGCCGTTGATGTTCGGAGCCTTGCCGATTCGGTCCAGCCGTGCAGCAGGCTTGGCCGTCGCCGCAGGTTGAGCGGGCGCCGGCGCAGCCCCCCGGCCACGCTGTCCTGCCGGGGCCTGACCGGCAATGGGCATCACCGTCAGCGAGAATACGGCTGCCGCCGCTGCGATGGCCGCTGACACCATTGCGCCTGTGAACCGGTTACGCATCTCCCAGGTCTCCTCTCAACTCAGATGAACCGAATCGTCTGTGGTGGGGTCTGTAGTCCCGTATGTGATCGCCATGGAAGCACCCGGCGCGAGAACCGGGACATGGCGTCCGCTCGAACGCGGCCAAAGAATCGACGTAAAATCGCGGTCCGACCGGACCTTCTACCAGAAGCATCAACGTCCTGTCAACGCAGGCGCCGCACCAGGCTGTCGCCGAAACACGCCTGCGGGCCCTGTTCGTAACCAGTCGGGACGGGTGCATATTGAATCACATTTCTTCGCCCCGCTCCATTCCCGGCGACGACTGCATGCTCCTTCGGGATGTGACCTCCTGCCCCCCTTCCGGAGGACTGCCGTCCTCCCGCTGTCTTGGATGGTCCGTGTCGGAAAAGGGTTGCCTCGTCGGCGCCGGCCGCACCCTGGGCTAGAATCAGACCTCCTGTCTCAGGGCACTTCCACCGATCCTTCCGCCGAGGTCGCTTCCTGGGCGCTCGTCTCAGGCGTCGCCACTGCCGGGCTCTCGTACGTGTTGCAGCTCGTGGTCGGACGTGTCATGACGCCGGCCAGCTTCGGCGAGACTCAGGCTCTGCTCGGCCTGTACATGATGCTGTCGATGCCGGCCTTGCCGCTGCTTCTTCTCGTCACACGTCGCATCGTCAGAGACCGGTCAGCCCGACTCGACACATATGCCCTTCTCCGCGGTCTCCTCATCCGTACCGCGTCGGCAGGGCTGATATTCCTGGCGGTTACGCTGCTGGCCCGTCGCCCGATGGCTCGAGCGCTGGCGCTGAGCGCGCCGGCAGCCGTGCCGCTCTTCGCCGCGAGCGTCGCCACCAATTTGTGCTTCCTCATCGCCCATGCCGGGCTGCTCGGCCTGTTTCACTGGCGGGCGGCTGCCGTCTTTCCCGTAGCGCTCGGTCTCGGACGCCTCGCACTCTCACTTGTCTTCCTGAGCGCGGGACTTGGAGTCGCCGGCGTGTTCGCGGCGATCGTCGTCAGCAATGGCATCTGCTTCCTCCTGGCCGGCTGGCTCGCGGTCCGCGAGCTGCCTCGCGGCGGCGTGTACCGCCCGCTGGAGCTCGACGAGGTTGGCCTTGCCGCCGCTCTCAACGCGGCGTTCTGGTTTCTCGTCCACGTGGACACGGCGTACGTGAATCGCGTGCTGCCGGCGCTCGCGACATCAGGCTACGCCGCGGCCGCGACGCTCGCCCGGCCGGTCGTCTACTTTCCCAACGCCGTCAACCAGCTGCTGTTTCCGTTTCTCGCCACGGCGGCGACCGCGCGCGAGCGCCGCGTGCTTCTTGGCAGGATGCTGACTGCCGCCGTGCTGGTGGTGCTCGCGGCGGTCGCCGCAATGCTCGTCGCGCCAGGCTTCATCCTCGGAACGACGTTTGGAACGGCGTATCTCGGCGCGTCGGGTATTCTGGCCACGGTGGCGGCCGTACTGGCCCCGTACACGCTCATGAACATCGTGCTCTACGACGCGCTCGCCCGTCACGATCGCGCGGTCGGCCGCGTGTTCGTCGCGATTGCCACGGTCGCGGCTGTCCTGCTGGCGGCCGTTACACCACCGCTTGGTGGAATGTTCGCGATTCTCGCGGCAAGCGCCATCATCGCCACGGCCGTCGGCCTCTGGCGCATGCAGGGGACGATCGCGGAGCCCAAGTCACGCCCTTGAAGATCGCCTGGTTCAGCTGGAAGGACATCCGACATCCACTGGCCGGCGGGGCCGAACGCCTCGGCCACGAATGGCGTCGTCGTCTCGTCGCGGACGGGCATGTCGTGCGCCATGTGACGGCACGATACCCGGACGCTGCAGAGACCGACTCGATCGACGGCGTGCAGACGATCCGCCGCGGGCGATCGAGCGTCACGCACTATCCCGCGGCCCGCGGCTTCCACCGCGAGACGCGCGGCTGGGCAGACTGCGTCATTGAAGAAGTGAACACGGTGCCCTATTTCGCGGCGGCGCCGCCGCCGCCCGGACGGATGGTCCTTCTCTACTTCCAGCTTGCCCGCGAAATCTGGTTCCATCAGACGGCGATGCCGGTGGCCGTTGCCGGGTACGGAGCGGAGGCGGTGTACACGTGGCTGCAGAGTCGCCGCAAGATGCCCGTCATCACCATCTCGGACGATTCACGTCGCGATCTGCTGCGGTTCGGCTTCTCTCCTGCACGCGTGCGCGTAGTCCGCATCGGCATCGACAACGCTCCGCTCGCGGCGTACGAACCGGCGGTCAAGGAGCGGCAGTTCACCGTGCTCTTCCACGGCTCGCTACGCGCGATGAAACGGCCGCTCGATGCGGTGCACGGGTTCGCATCGTATCTACGGTCGGGTGGCGACGGCGTGATGTGGATCAGCGGTGCCGGGGACGATACGGCCATTCGCCGCATCAGCGCATCGCCGATTCTCGAAGGGCGGGTAACGCTCTTCGGCCGAACGTCCGACGATCAGAAGCTCGAGTTGATGCGTCGCGCCAGCGTGCTGGTCTCGACCAGCGTGAAGGAGGGCTGGGGGCTGATCGTCACTGAGGCCAACAGCATGGGCAGTCCGGCGATCGTCTACGACGCCGACGGGCTCCGCTCGGCAGCCGGACGACAGAACTGGATTTCCGCACCCAACCCGCCTGCGCTCGGTGCGCGGCTGGCCGAAGCGCGACGCCTCTTCGACATGCCCCACGCGTATCAGGACTGGTGCGAGCGGGTGCTCGCCGACAGCCGGCAGTACTCGCTCGACGCCTCCTACCGGGAATTCAGCGACGCGCTCTTCAGGGATTGAGGACAGAATTCAGAATACAGAATTCAGAATACAGAATTCAGAAGAATGCAGACTGCAGACGCGGGAATGCAGAGTGCCGCCAGCGCTGAGAGGCCCCCGGTCAGCGTGTGCGTCGGCGTCAGGAACGGTATCGCGACTGCTGCCCGGTTCGTGCGCGCGGTACGCAGCCAGACGTATTCCGGCGTCGAGCTGGTCGTCGTCGACAACTTCTCCACCGATGGAACCGCCGAATTCTATCGCCGGCATGCGGACGTCTTCCTCCAGCAGGGGCCTGAGCGATCGGCGCAGCGGAACCTGGCAATCCAGCGGGCCCGCGGTGAGATCGTCGTCGTGCTCGACGCAGACCAGTATCTGTCTTCGACGGTGGTCGAGGAGTGCGTCGCCCTGCTCGAAGGGGGCGCGCACGGGCTCTTCATCCCGGAGGAGACGGTCGCGCACGGCTTCTGGGGAGCGTGCAAGAAGTTCGAGCGCGACTTCTACATGGCCGGCGACCTCAGCGCCGAGGCCGCACGCGTCTTCTGGCGGAGCGAGGTCCTGAGCATCGGCGGCTACGACGAGAAGCAGACCGGCAGCGAAGACTGGGATCTGAGCGATCGCATGCTCGCGCGCTACGGCAACTTCGCGCGCACGCGGGCGACGCTGCTGCACGACGAAGGGCGCATCGAGCTCGGCAGCCTGCTGCGGAAAAAACGCTACTATTCAACGCGTGGCATCTCCGATTACCTCCGGGTGGCACCCGCCTACCGACGCGTGCCGTTTCCGCTGCGGCCGAGCGTTCGCCGGCAGTGGTGGCGGTTCCTCCGCCACCCGCTGCTCGGCTCGGGCGCGCTGACCATGAAGCTGCTCGAAGGGTTGACGTCGGTGCGAACACGGTCCGGGAGCGGCGCGTGAGCGTTCCCGGCCCAGGCGCCACGCCGCGGCTCGTCAGCATCGTGGTGCCGGTCTACGGCGAGGCGATGAACCTGCCGCTGCTGGTCGACGCGCTCGATCGGGTCACCGCCGGCCGCCACCGCTGGGAGTATCTGTTCGTCAACGACGGCAGCCCCGACAACAGCCTCGAGGTGCTGCACCGCCTGGCGGCTGTCAATCCGCGGATCCGCATCCTCGATCTCTCACGGAATTTCGGCAAGGAAGCGGCGCTCAGCGCCGGCCTCGCGCATGCCGCCGGCGACGCCGTGATCTGCATGGACGCCGATCTGCAGCATCCGCCGGCGCTCATCCCCACCTTCCTTGACCACTGGGAGCACGGCGCCGAGGTTGTCGTGACGGTGCGAGAAGACACGCACGAGCCCTCGCTCGTGCGGCGCGCCGGGTCCGCGATCTTCTACTGGCTGCTCACCCGGATGTCGGACGTGGAGGTGGTTGGCAAGTCGACTGACTATCGCCTGCTCGATCGCCGCGTCGTCGAGGCGTTCCTCCAGCTCGCCGACCATGATCGCCTCGTGCGCGGCCTGGTCGACTGGCTCGGCTTCCGCCGCGTGTCGGTGCCCTTCGCCGCGCCGGCGCGTGTACACGGCGCCTCGTCCTTCTCTTACCGGCGGCTCACGGCGCTCTTCTTCAACGGGATCATGACCCACTCGTCGGCGCCCTTGCGCTGGGTCGGCCTGCTCGGCCTGTTCATCACCATATCGGCCACGGCGCTCCTCGCGTTCGTGCTGTTCGATGGCTGGCTGAAGCTGGTTTACGGCGTCTACACGCCGCAGGCCAAGCTGATCATCGGGATCACGATCCTTCAGGGCATCGTCCTCACCGCACTCGGAGTGGTGTCGGTCTACGTCGCCCGCATCTATACGGAGGTCGTGCGGCGGCCCTTGTACGTGGTTCGCGAGGAGCACCCGAAGAAGGAAACGCAGCAGCTGACGTGATGATGCTTTTCCTTACTGCCGCGCGCCGCCCTGTGGTGCGCTGCCGCCCCGGCCGCCACCACCAGCGCCGCCTCGTCCACCACCGCGGCCGCCGCGACCTGCGGGAGCCGGCGCCGGAAGTCCTTTGGCGGCGGCATCAGCGGCGGCCTTCTCGTCAGCACGCGCGCCGCTCAGGATGTTGAACATCGCGTAGTTGCCTTCGTGGCAGGCGTACTCCGCCATCAGGTAGCCGTTATCGAGCTTCAAAGGCAGCCGGATCGTCCACGGCCGCGCCCAGGTCTTCGGGTCCTCGAACGTCATGTCCCAGATCAGCAGCTCGGGCCCTACTCGCGTGATGCGCTCGGTCACCTTGAAGTCGCTGGAGGCGCGGCCGCCGCCATTCGCGCCGACGCCCGGCGCCCGGTCGTTGAAGTTCGTCGTCTCGACGACGAGCGTGTTGCCGTCCCAGTGGCCGCGCGAGTCGCCCATGTACGACGTCACCGAGGCTGAGAGCTTCGCTCTGCCATCGAGCGGAACGATGCGCGTCTCGTGGATCATCTCGTTGCGCAGCGCCACCCAGCCGGGCCCCTGCACGATCTCGTTCCCGTTGTTGTAGATCACGGGCAGGAACGAGCCGGCGATGCCACGAGTGATGCAACGGTCGTACAGACTGCGATCCGTATACGAGTCCGCGGGACCGCGCGGCGGCGCCTGCTTGCGCGCCGCGGCGGCTGCCTGCTGGCGCTGCTGCGCCTCGGCGGTCTGCGGCGGCTGACGTCCGTCGGGCGGGTCGACGATCAGCGAGGCGATGCGCTGCGGCGTGCCGCGCTCGAGCCAGTGCGGAGGCGGCGACGTCGGGGAGCCAACGGCGCCTGCATTGGACACGTCGACAGTGAAGACGTCGATCTCTTCGAGCGCCTGCGCCGCCTGCCTCTCGGCCTGGGCCTGGCGCTGCTTGAACTCTTCGTCGGTGAGCCAGTTGCGGGTCCCGAAGCTGGCGGCGCGCTGCAGCGGCACGCCGACGAGCTCGATGCCCGGCCATATGCCCTGCAGATCCGGATCGCCCCACGGCGTCTTCGGCACCGCGTAGTTCTTCACGGCGCCTGGGTGTTCGGTTGGCGGCGGCGCCTGTGCCCTGATCACCGCACCGGATGCCGACAGCAGGACTGCAAACGCGCCGCCGACCAGAGCCCGAACGTGAGCTGAGTGTTTCATGGCCGCTCCCTCGGGTCGCAGAACCGAGCTTCAGCTCGGTTAGACATGGTCACCGAACCGAGCCAGATCCGGAATTCACTTGTGTTGAGGATCACGAATCCCGGTTATGGCGACCGGACCGCGCTGCGAGGGCGTCGTGGGCCGCTCGACGCGAGCTCCGTGAGCTCGCTGGTCCCCAGAGCCTTCTCGCGGGGTCAGGCGAACCCGATCGGTCGCCTCCACAGGGATTCGCATCCTCACCACAAGTGAACTCGGTGTAAAGCTCGGTTCTGCGAAGAATCCTCATCTAACGCTGCGGCGCACCGCCACCGCCTGCTCCGCCTCCACTGCGGCCGCCACGCCCGCCGCGGCCGCCGCCGGGCGCCTGCTGGTTCGGCGGCGGAAGTCCCTTGGCCGCCGCCTCGGCGGCAGCCTTCTCGTCGGCGCGTGCGCCGCTCAGGATGTTGAACATCGCGTAGTTGCCTTCGTGGCAGGCGTATTCCGCCATCAGATAGCTGTTATCGAGCTTGAGCGGCAGGCGGATCGTCCATGGCCGCGTCCAGGTCTTCGGCGAGTCGAAGGTCATGTCCCACACCAGGAGATCCGGCGCGACGCGCGTGATGCGCTCGGTGACCTTGATGTCGGTGGCGGGCGCGCGCCCGCCGCCGTTGACGCCGATGCCCGACGTCTTGTCGTTGAAGTTGGTCGTCTCGACGACGAGCGTGTTGCCCTCCCAGCGCCCGCGCGAGTCACCCATATACGAGGTCACGGCAGAACCGAGCCTGGGACGTCCGTCGAGCGGCACGATGCGCGTCTCGTGGATCATCTCGTTGCGCAGCGCCACCCAGCCGGGCCCCTGCACGATCTCGTTGCCGTTGTTGTAGATCACCGGCAGGAACGAGCCGGCGATGCCGCGCGTGATGCAGCGATCGTACAGACTGCGGTCGGTGTAGGAGTCGGCGGGACCACGCGCCGGCGCCTGTTTGCGCGCCGCGGCCTCGGTCTGCTGACGCTGTTGCGCCTCAGGCGTCTGCGGAGGCTGGCGGCCATCCAGCGGGTCGACGATCAGCGAGGCGATGCGCTGCGGCGTGCCGCGCTCGAGCCAGTGCGGCGGCGGCGAGACTGGTCCTCCGACCGTGCCTCCTGGCGGCGTGTCGCCGATGTCGAACTCTTCCAGATCCTGTGCCGCCTGTCTCTCGGCCTGCGCCTGGCGTGCTTTGAATTCTTCGTCGGTCAGCCAGTTCCGCACACCGAAGCTGGCCGGACGGGCCATCGGCACGCCGACCAGCTCGATGCCCGGCCAGATGCCCTGAAGGTCCGGATCGCCCCATGGCGTCTTCGGCACCACGTAACCCTTGACCGCACCGGGCACCTCGGTCGGGCCCGGCAGCTTCGCGTCAGGCGGAATCGGCGGTGCGGGAGCTCCCTGCGCGGCACCGGCCCCACCGCGACCACCGGGCGCCTGCGCGCTGATGGCAGCGCCGGCAACCGACAGGCCGATGGCGACGATTCCACCAAAGACAACGTGACGTGATCTCATCAGATGGTGCTCCTCAAACAGAATTCTCTGTGCCTCTGTGCCTGTGTGGTTTCCCTCCGCGCCTCCCGATCGCCTCTGTGCCTCAATCGATCACGGCAGCGCGAACACCCGCAGGTTGCCGCCGGCGACGATACCGACGAACTGCTTGCCGCTTCTCGAGGTGTACGTCATCGGGTTCGCATTCGCGGTTCCGCTGTTCCCTGGCGTGGTCAGCGGCTGACCGTCGGTGCGGCTTTCCCACAGCTGCTTTCCGGTCTTGGCGTCGAAGGCGCGGAAGCGGCCGTCGTTGGTCGCGCCAACGAAGACCAGACCGCCCCCCGTCACCGTCGGGCCGGCGCTGCCGCTGTTGCCGAGCAGCTGTTTGCCCGGCGGCATGTTCAGGCGCAGCCCGAGTACCGACTTCCACAGAATCTCGCCGGTGTTTGCATTGACGGCAATCAGCTGGCCCCATGGCGGACGGATGCACGGCATCCCGTTGGCGCTGAACTGATGGAACGGACCTTTGCCCGCTGTCGGGCTCGGGTCGTTCGGCGCCGCGTAGAACGCGCGGTTGTACGGCTGAAGCGACCCGGCGCTGTCGGGCCAGTTGGGAATCTTCGGCGTCTTCGCGCCGGTAACCGGGTCTTCGTTGAATTCCACCTTCTCGACCCAGCCGGCCAGGTTGCCGGACTGCGCGTTCGCGTACACGATCCCGCCTGGATCCGCCGCGACGCCTCCCCAGTTCACGCCGCCAGTTCCTCCGGGCAACTGGATCGTCGACTTCGGTGGCGCACCGAGCTCCTTGTACATGAACGGCGTGAACGGACCGAGGTTGGTGAACCCGCCTTCGCGATCCCACGTCGCCTGACAGGCGGCGGCATGCTCGGGCGTCGTGTCTTCCGGACGCACCATGTCGGTGTCCTTGTTGAAGCTGGTCGGCACGAGCGGACCGGGCCTCACCGGGAATGGCTGCGTCGGCGAGTACCACTCCGTCGGCACGTCGCCCTTCGGCACCGGACGCTCCTCGACCGGGATGAGGGGCACGCCGTTGTCACGGTTGAGCACGAAGAAGTAGGCGCTCTTGCCGACGTGCGCGATCGCGGGCGCCCGCTTGCCGTTGATCGTCACGTCGATGAGCGCGCCGGCCGACGGCAGGTCGATATCCCACAAATCGTGATGCACGGTCTGGAAGTGCCAGCGGTACTTCCCGGTCTCCAGATCGACGGCGACGATCGAGTTGCCGAAGACGTTGTTGCCCGGCCGATCGCCGCCGTAGTAGTTGGCCGCCGGGCCCGCGATCGGCAGATAGGCGACGCCGCGCTCGACATCGATCGGCGTGGCAAAGCCCCACATGTTCGTCCCCTGGCGGTTCTGCCAGCCGTTGGGACCCCAGGTGTCGTTGTACTTCTCACCCGCCTTCGGAACCGTCTGAAACTCCCACAGCTTCTTGCCGGTGATGACATCGAACGCACGCGGGTTGCCGATGGCGTTCCCCTGCTGCGGGAGCTCGGTCGACGAGGCGCCGATGATCGCGACGTTCCGGTAGATGGACGGAACGCCGCCGGCGCTGACGCCAATGGGCACCGAGCCGTTCTCGCCGAAGCCCTCCGCGACCCTGCCGGTTTGCGCCTCGATCGCCCAGAGACGATTGCCGGTCAGAAAGAGAATGCGTGGCCCCAGCTTGCCGTCGCCCGGCCAGTAGCCAAGACCGCGCGCGGAAACCTGAGGACCGCCGCCGCCACGACCACCGCGTCCGCCACCACCGCCGCCCGCCGCTCCGCCGCCACGACGTCCGCCGCCGCCCTGCGCCGCTCCGCCGGGAGCGGCTCCGGCAGGCGCACCCTGCGCCGGGGTACCGGCAGGCGCGGCGGCCGCAGGCGCCTGCGGCGGCGCACCGCCTCCGCGCGGCGCGGCCGGCGCCGCGGCCGGTGCCGGCGGCGGCACCGGTCCAGACGTGGCCGTATAGAACGACCAGACTTCCATGCCGGTCTCGCCATCGATCGCCGTCACGCGGCCGCCATTCGAGATGTAGAGGATCCCGTTCACGGCAAGCGGGACGGACGAGCCACCGCCCTGCATCGGGAACGACCACGTCAGCTTCAGATTCGCAACGTTCGTGGTGTTGATCTGATTGAGCGGTGAGTAGCGCGTCGCGGCAAAGTCGCGGTTGATTGTCTGCCAGTCGCCTGGCGGCACGACGCCGGGCTTCTGCCCGCCCGTCTGCGCCCAGACGCCGACGCCAATCGCGGCGATCGCCGCCGCGAGGACTCCTGACACGAGCTTCATGTGATGACTCCGTGATTCACGACAATGAACGGGATCCGGGGCTCGGGGCTCGGGATCCGGGGCTCGAATTTACGCTTCAACGAACAGATGACTGCGCGGTCGTTCACGAACAATCGACTCCCGGACCCCGAGTCCCGGACCCCGAGTCCCGAGTCCCGAGCCCCGGACCCCGAGTCCCGGACCCCGAGTCCCGAATCCCGGATCCCGGATCCCGAGTCCCGAGCCCCGAGCCCCGAGCCCCGGACCCCGACTGTGTCACTTCTGCGGCAACGCAAACGCGATGTACTGTCCGGGCGGTCCGGCGGCGCCGCCGCCACCGCGTCCACCACGTCCGCCGCGCCCGCCCCCACCGCCGCCGGGAGCTCCGGCCGCTTGCGCCGCGCCCGCCTCGGGAGCGGGCGCCGCACCGGGAGCCGGCGGCGGCACGCCGGCAGCAGGGGCCACGCCGGCGGGGGGAGCCGCACCTGTGGGTGTTGCACCGCCACCGCGTGCCGGCGGCGCGCCGGCGGCGCCGCCACCAGCTGCTGGCGCACCGGCGCCGCCACGACGCGGACCGAAGGTTGCGGAGAAGTTCCCGGTCGCGCTCGCGACCGGGAAGACGATGAACTGGCGGCCGTTCACTTCATAGGTGGCCGGCATCCCTTCCGATCCGGACGGCAGATCGCGCACCCACAGCTCCTTGCCGGTGTCGCGGTCGTAGGCACGCACTTTCCGTTCGGGTCCCGTGGCGAGGAAGATCAACCCGCCGGCCGTGACGAGCGGTGCGTCGCGCGGATACATCGCCCCCGTGTTCGGCGGGATCTTGTACTCGGGCGGCGCGTTCACGCTGCCGGTCGGGATGCGCCACTTGATGTCGCCGGTGTTCAGGTCGTACTTCACCATCTCGGACCACGGAGGCCCGATTGCCGCCATCGATCCGCCGTCGAAGTTCACGGTCAGGAACTCGTAGGGCGAGTCGAACTCCAGCCGCGCGCCGTTCGCCTTGGCCACGAGCTCCTTGGCCTGCGCGATGAGCTCCGCTTTCTGTTCCGGCGTCACGATCGCAGCCGCTCCGCCGCCGCGGCCGCCGCCGCCCCCGCCGCCACCAGCGCGACCAGCGCCGGCGCCTCTCGGCAGCGCCATGTGCAGCACGGTCGGCAGTGCCTTGTGGACCACATAGAACTCGCCGCGGGTGGGGTCGACGGCCGACGTGCCGAAATTGGCGCCGCCGTTGTGCCCCGGCATCTCGATCGAGCCTTCGAAGCTCGGCGGGGTGAAGAGCCCCTCGTTGCGCAGCGTCTTCATCCGTGCCCGCAGCGCGTCCTGCTGCTCCTTGGGCAGATAGGGGTTGATGTCCTTCTCGGTGAACGACTGCCTCGCGTACGGCTCGGGCTTCGTCGGAAACGGCTGCGTCGGCGACGTCCACTCGCCTGGAACATCCGACTGCGGCACCTCGCGCTCGGCGATCGGCCAGATCGGTCTGCCGCTCTTCCGCTCGAACACGAAAAGGAACCCGTGCTTGGTACCCTGCGCCACGATGTCGACGTTCTGATTGTTCTGACGGATGGTCAGCAGTTTTGGCGCCTGCGGCAGGTCGTAATCCCAGAGGTCGTGGTGCACGAGCTGCTGGTGCCAGATGCGCTTGCCCGTCCTGGCATCGAGCGCGACGAGCGAGTTGCCGAACAGGTTGTCGCCCTTGCGGTCGCCGCCGTAGAAATCGAATCGCGGGCTGCCGAAGTTGATGAACGCGATGCCGTTGGCCTCGTCGACGGTCAGCTCGCTCCAGTTGTGCACGCCGCCCGACACTTTCCAGGCTCCCGGCGGCCACGTGTCGGCGCCGAACTCACCCTCGTGCGGGATCGCGTGGAAGACCCACGCCAGCTTGCCGGTGATCACGTTGTAGGCGTGCACGTCGGCAGGCGGCCCGCCGTAGTTCGCGCCACCAGGCAGCGAGATGATGTAGAGGTCCTGATAGATACGCCCAGGGTTGCTCGTGGCCACCGGACCCGGGGGTTTGCGATCCATCGCGTCGCGCAGGTCGACCTTGCCGTTGGTGCCGAACGAGGTGATCACCTCGCCGTTCTGCGCGTTGATCGCCGTGACGCTGCCGCCGCTCAGGAAGACGAACCGGCGGTCGGAGCGATCGGCGTTCTCCCAGTAGTTCATCCCGCGCGCGCTGCCGGGCGACACCCCCTCCTTGCGCCACAGCTCCTTGCCGGTCGCCGCGTCGATCGCGGCCAGCGCGCCGCCGCCAACCGGGGCGTACATCACGCCGTCGATGACGACCGGGTTGAAGATGTTGGTGCCGGTCACCGGGAAGGTCCAGGCGACGTCGAGCTTTGCGACGTTCCCTTTATTGATCTGGTCGAGCGCCGAGTACTGCGATGAGTGCGCGCCGCCCGAATAGGACCGCCAGGTCGTGTACGGCTTCGCCGTGCTGGTGCCGGCGCGGGAGGCCGTGCCTGTCTGCCCGGTCAGCGTGACAAAAGCCGCCAGCGCGAACAGGCCTGTGGATAGTAGGAGTGCGCCGACTCTACGCATGAGATGACCTTTCTCTTCGCCCGCCGGGGAGACGTGTCAAACCGTGGGCCCGCTGGATTTTACAGCCGAAACCCATCCGCGCCACGTGGGGTGGATGCGCGTATAATACCGCCCAATTTTCGGGAGCCGAACACAGAGGGTGATCGTACCGGTGCGCGGGTGCGATGGTGCGAGGGTGCGAGGGTGCCATCGCACCTCGCACCATCGCACCATCGCACCGTTAAGTAAAACGAACGGGTGTCGCATTCATAAGGAGATCCGGATGAAACGGCGAGTGCTCGCGGCAGCTGGTGTGGCGGCAACCTTGGCCCTCGTGGCGGTTGCTTCGTCGACTCTTGCGGGACAAGGCAGCGGCAAGCCGGCGCCGCCTCTCGTAATCACCGCGTACAACGGTGGCGCACCCATCCCGTACACGGTGCCGCGGACGCCGTGGGGCGATCCGGATCTGCAGGGCACCTGGTCCAGTGACGATGCGCAGTT
Organism: Vicinamibacterales bacterium; assembly: GCA_036274155.1. Classification (GTDB taxonomy): domain Bacteria; phylum Acidobacteriota; class Vicinamibacteria; order Vicinamibacterales; family UBA2999; genus Gp6-AA40. Next base: position 32,665 of record DASUGH010000156.1, read on the forward strand.
CGGGCGCGTGGGTGGCGCTGCTGCCGGCGCAGGCGGAGGACGCGGCGGCGCGCGTGGCGGGGGAGGCGGGCGGGCAGCCGGCGCGGCTCCTCCGGCCGGCGGGCCTCCGGCGGCAGCCGCGGCGCCTGCCACCCCACCGCCGCTCTATCTGAGCGAAGCGGACTTCGCGGCTCATCAGAAGAACATCGCCAGCGGCGTGGCCCGCTCGGAAGGAGACGCGTCGGTCGGCACCTTCCGCAGCGACTTCGCGCGCCGGGCCTTCCGTCAGACGCGCATCATCGTGGATCCGCCGAGTGGCCAGCAGCCGCAGCCCACCGAGGAAGCGCGGAAGCGCGCAGCACCGCGCGACCGCGGCACCTTCGGCGAGGGACCGTTCAACACGCCTGAAGACTTCACGCTCTACGATCGCTGCATCACGCGCGGCATCTGGGGATCGGTGATGCGCGTCGTCTACGGCAACGGCAACCGGATCACGCAGGCGCCGGGCATGGTGGCGATCAGCTACGAGATGATTCACGACACGCGCATCATCTACACGGACGGCCGCCCGCACATCGGCAGCCCGATTCGCCAGTACCTCGGCGATTCGCGCGGCCGCTGGGAAGGCGACGAGCTCGTGGTCGAGACCACCAATCTGACCGACAAGACCAGCATCGGCCTGAACGGCAACGGGCTGCGCCACAGCGACAAGATGAAGATCACCGAGCGCATCAAGCGCGTGGCGCCCGACATCGTGCAGTACCAGATCACGATCGACGATCCGGTGACGTATCCGACGCCGTTCACCGCGTCGCTTCCGCTGACGCCGCTCGACGGCGGCGACCTGCTTCCCTACGACTGCCACGAGGGCAACCTCGCGGTGCTGCAGGGGCTTGGCGCCGAGCGCGCCGAGGATGCCGCGATTGCCGCCGATCTCGCCAAGGGGATCAAGCGTGAGCGGCGTGGCGTGAATCAGGGCAACCAGGTCCAGGGAGGGGGCGGCGGCGCACGTGGCGGCGGTGCTGGCGCCGGACGCGGCGGCGCGCCCGCCGGTCCGCCGCCGGAGGGAGACATCGATCGGTAGCACGATCACCGGCGCTGCGGCTCGTGGAGGCGGACCCGAGGGTCTGCCTCTACCGAGCTGCGATCGGCTTCACGCACACGGGGGATCCACTCGCACGGACTTGATACCGCTTCACCGCACTTGAAGGAGCACTTATGAAACGGCGACTTCTCGTGGCACTCAGCATTGCGGCTGTCAGCGTCTTCATCGCTGTGCAATCGATGCCGCTCCAGGGACAGACTCAGAGCCAGTCGACGATCGGGGCCAACACGCCGGACCTGGTCGTCACCGCCTACAACGGCGGTCCGCCGATTCCCTACACCGTGCCCCGTACGCCGTGGGGCGACCCCGACCTGCAAGGCGCCTGGTCGAGTGACGATGCCCAGTTCGGAGGCGGCGGTGGAGGACGTGGCGGCCGCGGCGGCGGCGGAGCGGCGCGTGGAGCAGGCGGCGCCCCGGCAAACGCGCAGGCGGGCGCGGCTCGCGGGGCAGCCGCACCGGCGACACCGGCAGGCCCGCCGCCCCTGTATCTGACACCGGAGCAGTTCGAGCAGCGGAAGAAGGACATTGCCGCCGGCGTGGCGAGAGCGGAAGGCAATGAGGTCTCGAGCACGTTCCGCAACGACTTCCCGAGGAGAGCATTCGCGCAGACGCGCGCCATTGTCGATCCGCCCGACGGGCGGCAGCCGGCGTTCACACCGGAGGCGGAGAAGCGACGCGCCACGCGTGACCAGGGCACCTTCGGCAACGGCCCGTTCAACAGCCCCGAGGACTTCACCCTCTACGATCGCTGCATCACGCGCGGCATCTGGGGATCGGTGATGCGCGTCATCTACGGCAACGGCAACCGCATCGTGCAGGCGCCCGGCATGGTGGCCATCAGCTACGAGATGATTCACGACACGCGTGTGTTCTACACGGACGGGCGTCCGCACATCGGCAACGCGATCAGGCAGTACCTCGGTGACTCACGCGCGCGGTGGGACGGCGACACGCTCGTCGTGGAAACGACGAACCTCACCGACAAGACGAGCATCGGGGCCAACGGCAACGGGCTCCGTCACAGCGACAAGATGCGGATCGTCGAAAAGCTGAAGCGCGTCGCCCCGGACGTCATCCAGTACCAGATCACGATCGACGACCCCGTGACGTACGTTCGTCCGTTCACCGCATCGATCCCGCTGACGCCACTCGACGGCGGCGCACTGCTCCCGTACGACTGCCACGAGGGCAACCACGCAGTGCTCCAGGGACTCGGTGCCGAGCGTGCCGAAGACGCCGCGATCGCGGCCGACCTCGCCAAGGGGATCAAACGCGAGCGGCGCGGTGCGCAGGAGACCGGCACCGGCGGCGGCCGCGGCCGCGGGGCAGGCGCCGGCGGACGCGGAGGCGCTCCGCCCGACCCGACGGCAGCACCGCCGGAACAGTGATGTAGTGTCGGACACTACGGGTTGACTCACTGGGGCCTGCGATCGACCATTGGCCGATCGCAGGCCCTCGTTCTGTACGCCTGAAGGAGCTTTCATGAGACGGCGAACCCTCGTGACATCCGGCATTGCGGCCACCTCTGTGTTCGTGGCGATTCTCGCGTTGCCGCTGCAGGGCCAGAGTCCGAGCCAGTCGGCCATCGGTGCCGGCGCTCCGGCGCTGGTCATCACCGCCTACAACGGCGGACAGCCCATCGCGTATACGGTGCCGCGAACGCCATGGGGCGATCCGGATCTGCAGGGCACATGGTCGAGCGACGACGCGACGATGCCGGTGGGCGCGCGCGGTGGTGGCGGCGGGCGTCCGGGTGGGCCGCCTCCTGGCGCCGCTCCGGCCGGAGGCGCACCGCCGGCCGCTGCGGCGGCTTCTGCAGCACCGCCGCCGCTCTACCTGACCGACGAGGAGTTCAAGGCGCGGCAGAAGCAGATCGCCGACGGCGTCGAGCAGGCCGAAGAGCGTGCCGAGAGCAGCTTCCGCGGCGACTTTGCCCGGCGGGCATTCAAGCAGTCGCGCCTGCTCGTCGATCCGCCAGACGGCATCCAGCCGCAGCCGACCGCGGAAGCGCGCAAGCGCGCGGCGCCTCGCGATCAGGGGACGTTCGGCAACGGCCCCTTCAATTCCGTCGAGGACTTCACGCTCTACGACCGCTGCATCACGCGCGGCATCTGGGGATCGATTCAGCGCGTCATCTACGGCAACGGCAATCGCATCGTCCAGGCGCCGGGGATGGTGGCGATCAGCTACGAGATGATCCACGACACGCGCGTCATCTACACCGATGGCCGCCCGCACATCGGCAGCCCGATTCGTCAGTACCTCGGCGACTCCCGCGGCCGCTGGGAGGGCGACACGCTCGTGGTCGAGACGACGAACCTCACCGACAAGACGAGCATCGGCCCGAACGGCAACGGGCTGCGCCACAGCGATCGGATGAAGATGGTGGAGAGGATCAAGCGCGTGGCGCCCGACATCATCCAGTACCAGCTCACGGTCGACGATCCGGTCACCTACCCGCGCCCGTTCACGATCTCGCTGCCGCTGACGCCGCTCGACGGCGGCTCACTGCTTCCGTACGACTGCCATGAGGGCAACCTCGCGGTGCGGCAGTCGCTCGGCGCCGAGCGCGCCGAGGATGCGGCGCACGCAGCGGATCTCGCGAAGGGCATCAAGCGCGAGAGGCGCCCGGTGCAGGACGGGCTCGACGTCGGCGGACGTCCCACAGGCCCGCGAGGCGGCGGACCGGGCGGCGGACCGGCGGGCGGACGAGGAGGAAATTGAGGAACTGACGAGCGTCGGTGCGAAGGTGCCGGGGTGCGACGGTGCGGTGTGCGACGCAGGGTGCGAGGTGCGAGGGTGCGGGGTGCGACGCAGGGTGCGGGGTGCGGACGCAGGGTGCGAAGGTGCGGGTGCGACGCAGGGTGCGAAGGTGCGGGTGCGACGCAGG
>DASUGH010000157.1:0-4182 GCA_036274155.1 Vicinamibacterales bacterium
GTAGGCCACCAGCGAGATGAGCGACAGGACCCACCGCGCCGTCGGCGAGAACCGGCGCTCGAGGAACTCCGGCATCGTGTAGACGCGCGACCGGATGTAGAACGGCACCAGCACCCAGCCGAGCACCAGCAGGCACCACGCGTGCAGCTCGAAGTGGGCGAGGGCCACACCGCTCGTCGCGCCGGCGCCGGCGAGGCCGACGAGGTGCTCCGACCCGATGTTGGAGGCGAAGATCGACGCGCCGACGACGAACCAGCCGAGATTGCGCCCGGCCAGGAAGTAGTCGTCCGCGGTGTTCCGGCCGCGCCGGATGACCCACCACGCCACCGCGAACAGCAGGGCGAAGTACGCCAGCACGACGAACCAGTCGAGCGGGGTCATGGCGGCGGGAGTGTATCCCGGAACGCGCGGAGCGGCGCCCAGGCTTGCTTTTGTCCGGCGGCGCCTCCTACGATCTCGCGCTGTGACCCACACCAGACGCACGTTCCTCGGCGGCGTCGCCTCGCTGGCGGCCTCGTCGATCGCGATCCGATCCGCACACGCGCACACGCCGGCGCTCACGGCGCCCGGTGCCACGCCGCAGGCGACGGGCGGCGCGGCCGCCAAGCGCGGCATCAAGCTAGGCCTCGATCATTTCGCCATCCGCGGCTTCAACTGGAAGGCGCCGCAGCTCATCGACTACGCCGCCTCGCAGAAGCTCGACGGCATCTTCCTCTCCGAGCTGAACGTGCTCGAGTCACGCGACGAGGCCTACCTGAAGGGCCTGCGCGCCCAGGCCGAGAAGGGCGGCCTCACGCTCTACCTCGGCATGTCGAGCATCTGCCCGACGTCGGGCGCCTTCGATGCCAAGGCGGGCACCGCCGTCGAGCAGCTGAAGGAAGGCATCCGGATGGCGAAGATCGTCGGCTCGCCGGTGATCCGCTGCTTCCTCGGGCGCCAGGAGGATCGCAGCACGCAGGGCGGCATCGAGACGCACATCAAGAACACCGTCGACGTGTGCAAGGCGGTGCGGGCCGACGCGCTCGCCGCCGGGATCAAGATCGCGATCGAGAACCACGCCGGCGACATGCAGGCCTGGGAGCTGGCCGGCCTCGTGGAAGCGGCCGGGCCCGACTACGTCGGCGTCAACATCGATCCGGGCAACGCGACGTGGACGCTCGAGGATCCGGTCGCCAGCCTCGAGACGCTCGCGCCCTACGTGGCGTGCACGAGCATTCGCGACTCGGCGGTGTGGGAGACCGACACCGGCGTGATCGTCGAGTGGGTGGCGATGGGCGACGGCAACGTCGACTACAAGCGCTGGACCGACATCTTCGCCGAGAAGGTGAAGAACGTGCCGGTCTTCCTCGAGACGTTCGCCGGCCTGCGCCGGCCGTTCAACTACCTGTCCGACCCGGCCTTCTTCAAGGTGTGGCCGAAGATGCGGGCGTCGGACCTGGCCCGCTTCCTGGCGCTGGCCAAGCGCGGCAAGCCGCGCGAGGCGCTGCCGGCGCTGCCACAGGGGCCGGAGCGCGCCGCCGCCGAAGCGGCGCGGCAGAAGGACACGTTCGAGCGCAGCGTCGCGTTCTGCCGGAGCGGGCTCGGCATGGGGATCCGGGCGTAGGAGTGCGCGGCAAGGCGGCGGCCGACGGCCCGATCTTCTTCACGAGCAAGGCGCTGAGGTTCCTGCGCGCGCTGAAGCGCAACAACGACGGCGAGTGGTTCCGCGCTCACCGCGCCGACTACGTCGCGCACATCCAGGAGCCGCTGCACCGGCTCCTGGAGACGCTGAACGAGGACCTGCACGACGTCGCGCCGGAGCTGGCCTGCACGGCGCGCGAGTCGACGTTCCGCATGTACCGCGACACGCGGTTCAGCGAGGACAAGACGCCGCTGAAGACGCACGTCGCGTGGTCGCTGCGGCCGCGGGGCTTTCCCAAGGGCTACGCCGCCGGCCTCTACGCGCAGTTCGATCCCGGTGAGACGTGGATCGGCGGCGGCCTCTATCATCCGGAGCCGCACGTCCGCACCGCCGAGCGCGAGCACATCGCGCAGCACCATCGGCGGCTGACGCGCATCCTCCAGGCGCCGGCCTTCCGTACCCACCTCGGCGCGCTCGAAGGCGACACGCTGACGCGCGTGCCGCGCGGCTTCGATCCGGCGCACCCGGCCGCCGACTACCTGAAGTTCAAGGACTGGATGGTGTCGCGATCGCTGCCCGGCACGTTCGTCACCGAGCCGGCCTTCTACCCGACGCTGCTCGCGATCTTCCGGGCCGCGGCGCCCCTCATCCGGTTCCTGAACGAGCCCATCGCCGCGGCCGGCGCCGCCGCCGCGGTCGTGCGCCGCCGCGGCGAGAGGTAGCAGAGGGGACGGAGGAAACGGAGAAGCTCACGTTCACAGGAGGAACAGAGCAACGGAGGACGAACGGGGTCAGATTTCCAAGAGCGACCGAAGACAACTCCGCGCGTCCTGGGAGTGTCCGGATTTTTGTGTGTGGGGCATAGCATGAGGAGTTTCGATGCCCCGGACACGCAAACCCAAGCCCACGGACGTCTTTGAGACGATCCTCGACCAGTTCGCTGGCCCCGCCCGCCCGATGTCGCAGGGCGAGGTCGAGGCCATCACGAAGAATTTCAAGAAGGCGCTGGTCGAGCGGATGCTCGGCGGCGAGCTGACGCCCCATCTGGGGTACCCGCCTGGCGGCGAGAAGCCCCCGGACGCCGCCAATCACCGCAACGGCACGAGCGGCAAGACGGTGCTCACGGACGACGGGCCGCTGACGCTCGACATCCCGCGCGACCGCGACGGCACGTTCGAGCCGCAGCTGATTGGCAAGCACGAGCGGCGGTTCGCGGGGTTCGACGACAAGATTCTGGCCCTGTACGCGCGCGGCCTCACGGTGCGCGAGATCCAGGCCTTTCTCCGCGAGATGTACGTCGTGGACGTCTCGCCGGATTTCATCAGCACCGTCACCGATGCGGTCCACGCCGAGGTGACGGCGTGGCAGGCCCGTCCGCTCGAGCCGATGTATCCGGTCGTGTTCTTCGATGCGCTCCGTGTCAAGATCCGCGACGAGGCGACCGTCCGCAGCAAGGCCGTGTACCTGGCGCTGGCGATCCTGCCGGATGGCAGCCGCGACATCCTGGGCATCTGGATCGAGCAGACCGAAGGCGCCAAGTTCTGGATGAAGGTTTTTGCCGACCTGCAAAGCCGGGGCTGCCAGGACATCCTGATTGCGGTGACCGACGGCCTGAAGGGCATGAGCGAGGCGCTGGCGGCCGTCTACCCCGCGACGACGCTGCAGACGTGCCTCGTGCACCTGCTGCGGCACAGTCTCGACTTCGCGAATTGGAAGGAACGGAAGCCGCTGGCGGCCGCGCTCCGGCCGATCTACACGGCCGCGAGCGCTGAGGCGGCCGCGGCCGCCCTCGACGCCTTCGCGGACGGGCCGTGGGGCCGCCGGTTTCCCACGGTCGTGGCGTCGTGGCGACGCGCCTGGCCCCACGTCATCCCGTTCTTCGCCTTCCCGCCGGCGATCCGTCGTGTGCTCTACACGACGAATGCCCTGGAGAGCGTCCACGCGCGGTTGCGGAAGATCCTCAAGACCCGCGGCCACTTCCCGACCGACGAGGCGGCGACGAAGCTGATCTGGCTCGCCCTGCGGAACATCACGGCAGGCTGGTGGAAGGCCGCCAACTACTGGCACTTGGCGATGAACCAATTCGCGATTCTGTACGAGGACCGCTTCACGCGGCCGCTCGCATAAAATGCCGGCGCGCATGGACGCTGATCGGGATAGGGGGACACCTCGCGATGTCGCCCCTCCCACACCACCGGGCATACGGGTCCGTACCACGGCGGTTCGGCCGGTTGAGCCGTCACGGGTGCTCGAGATATGGCAGTCCGAGCGAGTCGAAGTAGGCACCGGGGAGCGCCCAGCACAGCGCCGCCGTAATGGACGCACGCCACGGGCCGCGGTTGCCGCGAGCCGTGAGGATAGCGTCCTTGGCGTTGACGCCGAGCTTCCGCAGCTGTCGGAAGCGTGTGCCAGGTCGTGCCCATTGTTTCCAGACGACGGCGCGGAGCCGTCGCCGGATCCATTTGTCAAGACGGCGGAGGATCGTGGGCGTTTCGCAGAAGCCGAAGTACGCCCGCCACCCCCGTAGGTACGCCGCGAGTTCCGTCACCATCTGACGGAGA
>DASUGH010000158.1:0-91915 GCA_036274155.1 Vicinamibacterales bacterium
GACTCGGCGGCAGCAACAGATCTTGCTCGGGCACGTACGGTCGATACGTTTTCGCCATCGCCCGCAGTGTAAGGCAGGTCGATCGGCACGCAGCACCATAACTCGCGTGTCAGAGGCGATTACTCGGACACGCTCCTAGCACCGTTGTTCCGCGGGTCAAGCTCGCCCTTGGGTCCTTCAACGAGGTGCGGGCGTCTCTCTTTCGTGGTTCGGCGCCGTTGGGTGAGTGCGTTGCGGTGATTGGCCCCGACCCAACCACATCAGGTGGGCATTGACGAGGTTGCAGAGCCGCTGTGACTCGGCAATGGCGGTGTCGAGTATCGCCTGCTCCTCACGGTACATCGCGGCGATTCTCACTGGCACTCTTTGTGACAGAGAGGCTAGCAGAACTCAACGTTCTCGAAGCTCGACGCTGGAAATATTCTTGGTCAGGTTGTGCAGGTGAATTCTCTTGGCTCTGTTCCTCGCATCTCCTGACCGCATCGAAGCTTGACCGCACCAATACTCGTGGTCATCGCCAACAGAATGCAGCGTGGCGCAGCCGTGCCAATTTCAATTGGGACCGGTGCACGCGAGACTTGGTCAAGGAGGCTCGATATGAACAACGACGATTTGAAGGACTACGAGGGCAAGGGCATGAGCATCGAAGAGGCAACGCGCATCAGCCGCTTCGACAAGGCCGGTGACCATGTCATCGACTACTGCCACATGCTGGACTACTCGGAGATTGCGAAGGACATGCTTGAAGATTTCATCGCTGACCTGCGCCGCCGATTCGATGAGGGTCAGGCGTCCGCGGCAGTGTTGGCCCAGGTTTCAACGCCACCGACCAAGCACTGAGCCGGGAGCGAGGCAAGGAACTGGTCGAGCCGGAGCGACACGTACGTTGTGCTCCGGTTTCGACCAAACACGAGAAGAGGGGTGAGATTCGGAGGGCAGTTCGCTTCGGCCTGTTCGAGCGCCGACCACACGTTCAGCTTCTCCACGTTCTTGCACTCGACCCCGAACGGGAAGAGGCGTCTCGCGAGCGGAGACAGCTTCAGGTCACAACCGGGTTGGGACGTGGCGGGAACAATCAGGTCGTCGGGTTCAAGCTCGGGGAAGGTCTTGAGAACGGCATCGCGAAGCGCCAGCACGAGCCGGCGTCCCTTTGCCTTGGCGGATGAAGTCTTCATGCCGGTATTTAGGCGCTGTCAAGAATCCGTTCAGTTGGGCGCGAACTCTTGGACGTGCGATGATGACCACTGTGGAGCGCGAGTCGCGAACGGTCAGACTCGAACAGATACGCCGGGAACTGCAAGTTCTCCGTGAAGAGTTTCATGCCATCCACGAGAACGGCCGCGACTTGTTGCAGTCCGGCGCCTATGGTCAATGGCGCGATATCACCCGACGAGAATCTGAACTCATCGACCGGTTCTTGGCGCTGGTGAATGAGGTTAGGCGACCTTCTTCATCTTCTCGAAGGTCCGGAACCCACCAAGACCCAACATACCTGCCAGCAAGGTGAATAGGTCACCCATGTCGAGACTTGGCGGTGCCGGGACACCGTACGCGGTCGAAGCCCACGCGATGAGCGGCTGGCCAAGGAAGGTGTAGAACAGGCCGACGACGCAGACCCATCCCACCGCTGGGCGCCACCCGGATTTGAACAAGCTCGGGTCAGAAGCCTCGGTCTTGTTGATGTCGGCCTGCGCAAGCGCAATCTGAAGGTCGGCGTCGAGAACCTTCAGTTCGCCGGCCTGCTGGAGTTCGAGCAGCTTCAGTTGTGCCGCCGCCTTCGCAGCCGGGTCGGGGATGACCTTGTCGATGATTTTCGCCCCGATGTTGAGAAAGTCGAGCAACGCCATTTCTAGAACGGTTCCTTTCCTGACGCCGCAGCCCACGCCTGCACATACAGCGCGTCCCACGTCTCCCGATGCGGCTTGCCGGGACGCCACGCCGAGACGTACAGGTTCCAGCCGATGTTTGCCGCTTCTCTCGCCGGCATGGAGCCGGGCAGGGTCCACAGCAGCAATCTGGCGAAGCAACCCGCCAGTACGTCGTTGTGTTCAATCGCGGCATGCAGCCCGGACGCGTCGGGCGAGTACCGCATCGTGGTGAGCAGCGTCGCGGCGTGCGTCTTCGTGCTCGGGTGACTGAGCACGCCAGCCACGCCGCCGCCTTGCTCGAACTGCCAGAACCCGCGGGCGGGTCCACCGACCTGTCTGCGGGCGGTGAACCGGCTCTCCTGCAACCCGATGGCGAGCAGCATCGCCGACGCGTTTGCGCTCCGCATCTGCGGTGGCAAGAGCGCGTAGACGACGGGAAGGACCTGAGTCGAAACGTATTGAACGGTGGTCATCGATTACCCGACGAGAAGCTTCACCACGGCACCGACCACCACCATGAGTAGCGGCGCACCGATACCGAACACGGCCAAATTGAGCCGGGCATTGCTGATTTCGGCCTTGCGAATCCGACCGTTCTGGGCCGCGACGTGCTCCTTCAACTCCTTCACCGTGTCGTGAATCGCGTCCAGCTTCGTATTAGTCGCGGCGACGAGCGCAATCAATTCGGTGCGGGTCATCGCCGTGCCTCGGCCAGCGCGTCGGGGTTTTCGGCGAGCATGCGCCACATCAACTCATTGACTAGCTCGGGACTTGCCGCGGTTCGACTCACCGGGCCAAGCGCAGGCGCTATCGCTTCAAGCCCCTGACGGGTCAGGTTGGCGAGGGTCGCCTCGGTGAGCCGGCCCGGTGTGGTGGTTCTCGCCGCCTGTGCCAGACCAATCGCACCCGCCGATGGATTGCTGAGGCCGAGCATCGAGGCCAGCCACCCGGTGGCGGTGCCCTTGAGCGAGGGGATGATTCCACCGTGCTGCGCCGCGCGCCGCTCGATGGTCGCGCGGGTCGCGTCGCTGATGTTCTTCCAATTCCCGAACGCGGTGTTGACGGGCTGAAGCTCGGGCACCGCGTCCGCCATTGCGCGCCGAATCGCGTCGGCGCCGACCCTGAACTGTGCCTGTTTGGTCAAATCGTCGGCCGCGACCAGCCCGCGCTGGAACGCGATGGGGTCCCAGAGCTGTTTCAATTGCCGCAGCACGCTCAACGACGCGGACGGACCGAGGCTCTGAAGCGTCTGCTCAATCGCGTCGAGATGCGCCCGCGCCGCGCCGGCTACCGCTATCGGATTCCCACTCGCGTCGAGAATCGGCTGCCCCTTCGCGGCCCGAACCGTATCCAGAATCGGCTTGGTGTTGACCGTGACGTTGCCGTGCGCGGCATAAATGTCGTCAAGGTTCTTCCCGAGCCGACCCAACATCGTGTCTGCCCGCTCTGCCACACCTTCAAGCGTTTTCGGTCCAAGCGGCGTAGCCACGTCGTCGATGACCGCGGGGATGCTCTTTGCGGCCCGCTCGCGCAGTTTTCCCGTGGCGCCGATGGCCTGACTGATTCGGCGTCCCGCGACCTGTTGCCGAACTTGTTAAACCGCGGAATCATTGATCGGTCCCGACCACACGATGTTGCGGTCGCCGCCGCAAGCGATTCTCAGCACGTGCTCAGCGGCCTCAAGGCTCTCCGCTCCGCTCCGACCGCGCTACGCGCGGCTGACGGCCCTGATGCCGCCTCCGCGCGTGCAGCAAGGCTGCTGTCGGCGACCGCAGGGAGCCACTACATCTTGCGACCGACCGGTGTTCAGATTCCCGCGGTTTCGGACGACCGCTGACACGACCTTGCCGGCGAGTTGAGCCGCGCCCTTCACCGTCGCTGAGACGACGGGTGGCAGTACGGCTGCTGTACCAGCGGCAATCGCCGTGTTCGCATCGACCCTACCGCTCTGCGCGGCCTGCACCGCTCCGGCAGTCGCGGCCTGCCCAACGCCTCCGCGACCATCGGAACTACTCGGGACCCGGCCTTTGCCGCGTCCACAACCACCGGGAGCTTTGACACCGCGCGCGACGTGGCGCTGCTCGGAATCGCGAACTCAGCAATCTGCTCCGCGGCTTTTCCGACCGCGGCGGGCGTGTTGTACGGGGTGACGAGCGCCTGAACGTCCGGGTTGTCACGCAGCCGGCGAGCAATGCGCCTGACCTGACCAGACTCGTCCGGCGCCACATAGCGTTGGGCAACGCCGCGCATCGCATCGTCGATGTGGAGCACCGTCGAGACCACGCCCTGACCGATGCCGCCCAAGACGCTTCGACCCGCACCGATGGCCTTGGTCAGCAGGTTGGCGTTGTAGTCGGTTGGTCCGTCGTCGGACGGAGCAGGCTTGGTCAGCTTTTCGACTTCGCCGAGAATTTGTTCCTGCGTCATCGTGTCGGGAAAATTCACGACACGGCCGTCAGGCAGATTGACTTTGGTAGGCATCTACTTCCTTGGCACGAGTCCCTTACCGGGCACGAAGTCGAACTCTGTCGCTGTGGCTGGAGCGGCGCTCGGCGTCCGCGTCGAATCGGTTGATGTATTGGCGGACCGTGGTGGCTCCGCGTCGGCGCTGACGCCGTAGGTCTGCTCCCACAAGTCCCCAACACCCGATGCCTTGGCGCGGCGAGCAAACTCGTGCTCCTTCGTGTTCGCTCCGGCCTTGATGAGCCCGACGAGTTGTTTGGACGCGTTTGCGACCGCGGTGGCAACTTCAGGGCTCATCGTCCCGGTCGTTTCAAGGATTTTGTTGACTTCGCGTGCGAGATTGTTGAAGCGGGAATTGAGGCTCGCCATGTTGGCAAGCTCACCTTCGCGCACGGCGGACTGATAGGTGTCGAGCGCCTGAATGAACGCATACGACAGCGTCATCTGCGCCGTCGGGTCAGTCGGATTCTTCAGAATGTGGTCGGCGATGCCGTCTATCACCACGGTTCGCTCGGCGGCTTTGACCAGTGGTGACCGTTCCCGTGCGTCGGCAACACGGTTGAACATCCCGATACGGCGCATTTCCGCGGCTTCACCGGTACCCGATGGCGCCGGCTCGGTGACAAAGTGCGCGCCCTTCGGAATCTCACCCGTCACGGGCGTCCACTGGCCATCGACAAACGTTTCCAGTCCACGACGGTCACGGCTGACGCGAACCACAGGTGTGGTCTGAGCCACCACGGGCTGAAACATCTGGTACGGCAAGTTTTCGTCGCCAGCGACCGAACGCGCCCGCATGTACTGCTTGACCGGCTCCGACGTGTTCGGGTCGTCAAGCATCTGCTGCAACGCCTGCTGCTGTGGCGTGCCGCGGAACGTCTCGGTGACATAGCTCCGCGGGTCATCGGCAGGACCAGTCACGGTGCCACTCTGTCGATTCGGACCGATGAGATGGGTCAGCCCGTCGCGGCGCATCCGCGTCGCCAACGTCGGGTCGAGCCCTGAACCGGGAGCCACCGTGGAGAGCGCCCCGAGCGTCAGCTTCTGATTGTTCAGAGCCGTTGCTGCGTCACGCTCCGTCCGCTGCGACGTGGCCAGCTCCTGTTCGCGGGTGGCCCGTTCCTCGGCGAGGCGGCGATTGAGTGCGTTGGTGGCGAGCGTGTCCGTGTGCTCCTGCTTGGTAATCTCTTCGAGCAGGGCACGATGCCGCGCCTCTTCGCGCTTGGCGAACATGTCAGCAATCGCGTCTGAGATGACCGAGCCAATCGGGGGTCGATTCTTCTGGGGCATGGTGTCTTACCGTCGTGCGTCGAGATACGTGCCGTACATCGACATCGCGGGGGCCGCGTAGTTGAGGATGTCGTCCCAGACACTTGGGGTCATCCTGCCGCGCAGGTCCTGTTCGAGTTCGGTGCCGGCCTGACGCATCCGGCGCTCGGCATCGGTCCTCGGCGCTGACGCCGGACCGGGATTGAACAGCGACTCGCCAGAGGCGAGCAGATTGGCGCGGGTCAACTCCCCAATGGAGGGACGGTTCGCGGCTCGACTCGCCGCAACCTTGCCGAGGATGTTGCCAATCTCGACCCACATCTTGGGATTGCTGAATGTGCTCGAAGCCGCCACACCACCCGTCGTGGCCGCGGTGCCGGCGGCAGTGGCGCCAGCCTCCGTCGCGGCTTTCGCGCCAGCGCCGAGCGCCGAGCCCAAGGCGTTCCCGCCCACAGGAATGGCGCCCGCGGCCCCGCCCGCGAGGGCTCCCTTCCAACCGCCGTCGAGAGCGCCAGCGGCAGCGCCGGCACCCGCCATCGACAGTCCGCCCGTGTAGGGCGCAGCGACTGCGCCGCCGGTGTAAATCGCTGCCTTCAACAATCCGTCCCAGAACGACATGCGTGACTCCTGTTACTGATTTAGTCCGGGTTGCTGCGGCGACGGCTGCGGCGATGATTGCGGTCTGGTCCGGCTGACTCACCACTGCTGGAGCGGGAGCTACCGGTTCGGGGGTCTGCTGCTTCTGATTGGCCATGGTTGAGACCTCGTTCGTGTCGGTACTCGGGGGTTAATGAAGGATGAGAATGGCTCGCCGGCAGGATTCGTACCGTGCATTCCGGCCTCATACGTGCCGGTCTTGGTTAGATGACGGCGATGTTGCGAGAGGGTTGCGCTCGGTCAGGGATTACGCGTCAGCGACACCAACGAAGGCACCGCCAGCGCCGACCTGAACCGTCGCCACGTTGGCCGTCGACCCGGCGCGTCCGGGGATGACTAAGCGCAAGCAGGTTTGGCAAACCTTCCACGGCAATCGGAAGGACGCCGAGAAGGAGCTTGGCAAGCTCGTTGAGCAGGCCCGGAACGGCGGTGTCGTGGTGTCGAACGATATCACTGTGGGCCAGTGGCTCGACGAGTGGCTGAACGGTGCGCAGAGCCGGATGCGACCGAGCACGGTGGTCCGCTACCGAGGCATCATCGGTCAGATGTCGCAGACGGGCCTCGGTGCGATGAGGCTTCAGCAGGTTCGACCCACCCACGTCGAGGCGTACTACGGCGGGCTTCGACAGCAGAAGTTGAGCGCAAGCACGATGACGCTTCATCACACCGTGCTCTTCTCCGGGTTTCGTCGCGCGGTCAAGGCGGGACTCATCGACCGGAGCCCGGCGACAGACCTTGAGAACAAGCCGAAGCGGAGCAAGTCAAAGTCGAGCAGCGACGCGCGCGAGCATTGCTGGAACAAGTCAGAGGTTCAGCGGTTTCTTGTCGAAGCGGACAAGGCGGGAGTGCAGGAGTCAGCCTTCTACAGGTTGGCGATTGACAGCGGGGCGAGGAAAGGCGAACTGTGCGCGCTGACGTGGAGCGACATCGACCTTGACGGCGGCATCGTCACGGTCAGCAAGACGTTGCTCAACGCCACCCTCAAAGACGGGAAGGCTCAGGTCGGCCCGACGAAGACGGGGAAGTCGAGGACGATTCGCATCAGCACCGACACGGTTCAGAAGCTGCGAGCCCACCGCGCCGACCAGCGCGTCTTCGCGATGAGAAATCGGGACAGATTCCACGACCTGAATCTGGTCTTCAGCAAGCAGTGGGGTGACGTTCGGATGCGCAACGACGTGCTCGGTCACCCGGTTGCGTTGAACAACCTCGGCGAGCGGCAGTTCCACCCGCTGTGCAAGAAAGCTGGCGTCAAGCCGGTCAAGTTCCATGCGCTCCGGCACATATGCGCCACGCTGCTCCTTCAGGCCGGCACGCCGGTCAAGGTCGTGAGCGAACGACTCGGGCATAGCACGGTCACGATGACGATGGAGATTTACCAGCACGTGTTGCCCGATATGCAGGAACAGGCCGCTGCCGCGATGGGAGGGATTCTGAACGGATAGGACTTTCGCCTCACGGATTCCACACGAACGAGGCGTCACTGAGCCAACACGAGGCAACACAGGTCAACAGCCAGAACGCGGAAACACTCTGATTTATCGCACGTCGTAGCACTCCGCACTACTCGGCGACACCGGCCAGCACCCCACCTTTCGAGTCCCCCCTTCCGCACCATTCGACTCGCCTTTCAGCTCGCCTTCGGCGAGCCGAAAGGCTCGCTCATGGCAACGCCCTGAGCGAATCATGGGCCAGCCGTCGGGTGGCCCATGGTGAGTCGAAGGGCGAGCCCTCCATCACGTCGAATGTCCTGAGCGAGCTATCGGCCGACCGCAGGTTGGCCGATGGCGAGTCGAAGGGCTCCCTCACGCCGAATGTCCTGAGCGAGTGATTGGTCAGCCGAAGGCCGACCAATCGCGAGTCGAAGGGGCGTGCAAGAGTTCCGTCGAACGATTTGCCCGACGCGTCAGACGATGCCATCGTCGTCGAGTGATGCATTACGTCTACTTGCTTCGCTGTGCAGACAACAGCCTTTACGTCGGCGAAACTTCAGACCTCCCCATGCGCGAGCGAGATCACAATGAAGGTCACGGAGGCAGCTACACAGCCAAGAGGCGACCAGTACGCATCGTCTATGCCGAGCAGTACAGCTCGAGAGACGAGGCCTCGAGGCGCGAACGGCAGATCAAGCGTTGGAGCTCGCGAAAGAAGGAGCTGCTCGTCAGCGGCGACCTCACAACTCTGTCCGGCAGCAGCGAGAGATCACGAATCCGAACCGGGTTCACATGGCAGGACTGGCTGACCCTGGCTGCAAAAAACGACTCCGAGTCGCGGTAATTGGTGAACGTTGGCGCCACCTGATGCTAGTTCGGGGACGGCGGTTGGATACGCCGAATTCGGAGCACGTCGTAGGAGGCTTCCTCGGCTCGAAGTGTCAGGCCCAGCTGTTCCCGCATGGCAGTCAGCAACCGGGCTTCGCTGGACGGAGCAACCATATCGGGCGGTGGTGTGGCCCGGAAATCGAACTCTCCACTTAGACCTGTTCGATCCACGACCCGCCGGTCGAACACGCCGACCCATGAGAGCTGTGTCGCCAGCTGCTGCATGGTGAGACGCCGTCCGGAGAGGGCTATCAGCGCGCCACCATCGGCATTGGTCACGATTGAAATGCCGCACCTCTCCCCGAAAGAGAGAGACCGCACCATCGCAGGTTCGGCATCAGCACGCAGCGGTGGATCGGCCGCACACTTTGATTCTGATGGACGCAGGTTCGGACCCCTTGTGCCGTCGGACCGCGCTGCGACGAGCGCATAAACTGGACCGACCGCTCGTTCATACGACGCATCCAGCTCGAAGCGAGCCTGTAGCAGCGCCTTCGTCATCGACTGCACACGGCGGTGCGTGAGTGGTCCATCCGCCGCTCTGGCAGCCACGTCGAACTTGCTGGTTCTCACCCAGCCAGGCACATCGCCGACCACGTCCCTTTCGTTCACCGAGAACGCATACGCAATCAGATTCAGAACGGTGGCGTTCGTCACGGTGAGGCCGGACGGTTGCGGCTTGATCAGGTGACGCGCCGTCGAGCCGCTTCGGTTCTCTCTGATCGAAGCGGTCTCGAACGTCTCGCGTTCCGCTGTGCCCTGAGCCCCAATCACCGGCGGCGATATAGCTGCCAGACTTGCCGCGACAATCAACACGCGCCAGTCGATTATGGTTGTCGTTCGCGTCTCGACAACTCGCATGGGGCCTTGTAGCACCGCGAAACCTGCGTCAACGATGGCGCGGACGCCTAATCCTTCCAGCCTTCAGGCGGGTTGCTGCCGCTCGCAATCTGACGGGTCTTGTAGAGCCACTGGCCGTTCACCTTGACCCAGGTGGCGTATTCCTTTCCCTGCGTCGTCATCTTCATCGGCTCGCCCACTTTGTCCTGACGGTACTCGGTGAAAATGACCTGGGATGTTGCCGTGTCTCCGCGCACGATGATCAGCGGATTGTCGATTGTGACGTTGAAAGCGGTCCTCTCGCGCGGCGGTGCAGCCGCAGGAGCCGGCCCGGCGGCAGCCGCCGCGCCGGCCGCAGCGGGCGCTGGAGCGCGGTTGTAAGCCTGCTTGATGCCTTCTCTGCCCTTGTAATGCCTCGTGCCGAGAATCAACTCACCGTCCTCGGCATAAAAGCTCTCTTCGTTCTGCCGTTCCACTTTCCCGAAGTTGTAGTAGTAACGCGTGATCTGATCCAGGATCAGCTGGCGATCGATCAGCGTCTGGGCAGTCATCTTGTCTTGTGCATGCACTGTCGGCGTGCCTGCCAGTGCGACACAGCACAGCCACAACGCGACCAGAGAGACCCCAGCCTGACGAACGGAATTCAATCTCATGACCATCTCCCCTCTGTGAACGCGACGGGTGCCATAAACCCAGAGCAATGGCAAACAGACCTCCGCGGCTTGCTGCTTCGGCCCTATAGGTATAGAGCGTGGTGCGCACGTGACGCAAGTCCTGAGCGAGCCAAGGGGCGGCCAAAGGCCGCCCCTTGGCGAGTCGAAGGATGCTATAACTGCGGACCCTGGAGTGAGACTGCCCTTCGAGAAGGAGCCCGGAATGTTCCTGCGTCACGTGAAAGCGCTGATGGCGCTGATCGCGCTCGGATCGGCGATTGGGATATCGGCGACCCTGGCCGGGCAGACCGGTACGGGCTCGTCCACGAGTGAACCCGAGTGGCGGTTCTTCGGTGGCGACGCCGGCGCGACGCGCTACTCGTCGGCGAATCAGATCACTGCTGCAAACGTCAAGGATCTGCGCGTGGCCTGGCGCTGGTCGGCGCGGAACTTCGGTACGCGGCCGGCCACCCAGATGCAGGTCAGTCCCCTGATCGTCAATGGCGTGATGTACACGACGGCGGGCGTGAATCGCGACGTCGTGGCACTCGATGCCGGCACCGGCCAGACGCTGTGGCATTGGCGCCCGACCGGCGAGCTGCTGCGATGGTTCGACATCATCGATTCGCTCTCGAGAAGCTCCGGTCGCGGCGTCAGCTACTGGTCGGATGGCGCGGGCGACGAACGGATCTTCGTCGTCATGAACAGCTACATGCTCGTCGCGCTCGATGCGAAGACCGGGCGACAGGTGTCGAGCTTCGGCAAAGACGGCGTCATCGACCTGGCCGCGAACCTGCGATGGAACGAGCGGCCGGGATTGCCTCGTGAGGGCCGTGTGTCCAACACCTCTCCCGTCGCCATCGTCGGCAACGTCCTGGTCGCGCCGATCTCGATGCACACGGGCTCGACGCCGAACCTTCCCGGCGCCTCCATCAACGAACAATGGCCGATGAACATCCCGGGTGACGTGATCGGCTACGACACCCGGACCGGCAAGATGCTGTGGCGCTTCAACGTGATCCCGCGGCCCGGCGAGGAAGGATCCGACACGTGGCTGACGGCGGATCCCAAAGTCTGGGACGTCCCCGGCGGTCTGAACGCCTGGGCGAAGGAGCGTCCGGAGCTCCGCGACCGGGCGAACCGGTACACCGGCAACGCCGGCTTCTGGGCGCCCGCCACCGCGGATCCCGAGTTGGGCCTCTTCTACATCCCGACGGAATCTGCGACGAGCGACTACTACGGCGGGTATCGGCCGGGGAACAACCTCTATGCAAACTCAGTGGTTGCGCTCGATGCGAAGACGGGCAAACGCGTCTGGCACTTCCAGCTGACTCACCACGACATCTGGGACTTCGACCCGCCCACCGCCCCGATCCTTGCGGACATCACCGTCGAGGGCCGTCCGGTCAAAGCCGTCGTGCAGCTCACGAAGCAGGGTTTCGTCTTCGTCCTGGATCGCGCCACCGGCAAGCCGGTGTGGCCAATCGAGGAGCGGCCGGTGCCGAAGTCCGATGTGCCGGGCGAATGGACGTCGCCCACGCAGCCATTTCCCACCAGGCCTGCCGCCGTCGAAGTGCAGGGCGTGACCGAGAACGATCTCGTGGACTTCACGCCCGAGATCAAGGCCGAGGCGCTTCGCGTGGCGAGTCAGTATCGTCTCAGCCCTCTCTATACACCGTCGTCGCTGCCGAAGACGGCCGACGGCAAACTCGGGACGTTGTCAGCGCCGTCCGCGGTCGGCGGCGTCAACTGGCCGGGCGGCGCCATCGATCCTGTCGACGATGTGCTCTATGTCACGAGTCAGAGGACGTTGTACCGCCCCACCGTGGTCGAAGGATCGCCGAAGACGGGCGTGCTGTATCACGACACCCGCGGCCAGGGCGCAGGCCCGGCACCGACGGTGTTTGGCCTTCCACTCCTCAAGCCTCCCTACGGGAGTGTCGTAGCCGTCGATTTGAAAACGGGTGAGCGTCTGTGGACGGTGCCGAATGGCAACACTCCCGACAACATCAAGAACAACGCCAGACTCAAAGGGGTGGAGCTTCCAAACACCGGCGCAAACACGAGAGGCACGGGACTCCTGGTGACCAGTACATTGCTGTTTGGAGGCGAGGGCGGCTCGGCGCCGGTGCTTCGCGCCTGGGACAAGAAGACCGGTGCGGTGGTTGCGGAAATTCAGATCCCGGGGCCCACCACTGGGTTCCCGGTCACGTACACCAAGGCAGGGCGGCAGTACATCGCTGTCGCGGTGCGCGCCGGCGACGCCGTGGAAATCGTGGCTCTTGCAGTCCCGGCGGCGACGCCGCCAACCGGCCGCGGAGGACGGTGACCCCAGGGGGGTTTGGGATGGGAACTCGTGAACTTGTTGTGAGATCTCACGGATGACATAATCCGCCTCCTCAAGCCAATGATTGACAGTGGACGCTCCCCCGACCAGGAGCCTGCATCCATCGGTCCGTACAGCATCCTGGGCGCGCTGGGTCGCGGCGGGATGGGAACAGTCTATCGCGCGCGCGACTCTCGGCTCGGCCGTGATGTCGCTCTCAAGGTTCTGCCTGAGGAGCTCCGTCTCACACCTGAACGACGATCCCGCTTCGAACACGAAGCCCGCGTCGTCGCCGCGCTGAACCATCCAAACATCGCAGCCCTGTACGGCATCGAAGAAGGGACCACGGGAATCCAGGCGCTGGTTCTCGAACTGGTCGAAGGAAAGTCGCTTGCGGCACGCATCGCCGAAGGCCGGCTGGGCCTCGCAGAAGCGCTCGATATCGCCAGGCAGATCGCGCAGGCAGTTGATGCAGCCCACGCAAAGGGCGTCGTCCACCGCGATCTGAAGCCCGCCAACATCGTCGTCACACCGACCGGACTGGTGAAAGTCCTCGACTTCGGCATCGCCAAAATGACCGACCCCGCAGGGCCAACGGCCGCCGAGACCGTGACGGTCACACGCGACGGCGCGATCGTCGGCACCCCTGCATACATGAGCCCCGAGCAAGCGACCGGGCAGAGCGCCGACAAGCGTACGGATATCTGGGCGTTCGGCTGTGTGCTTTACGAGATGCTCGCGGGACGCCGGTTATTCGAGGGCGACAACACCACCAGCACACTGGCCGCGGTGCTCACGACGGATCCGGACTGGAGCGTGCTGCCGCCACAGGTACCGCCCGCGATTCTTGCGCTGCTGAAACGCTCTCTCGAACGCGATCGGTTGAAGCGATTGGGTGACATGGCGGCGATTCGCTTCGCGCTCGAAGACATCGCGGCGTTCGCGCCGCCAGCTGTCGCAGCGCTCGAACATCGGGGCGCCAGTCCGCCGGCTTCCTCGCTGACCGCTGATGCCGGGCTGGTCGCAGCCATTGCGGGACGTCGTCGGGCCGGGCTCGCACTTGCCACGCTTGCTGTGATCGTCACCGTCGCCGGGAGCGTCTACGTCGCGACACGAAACACCACACGAGCCTCGCCCGCGGCCGCCTTCTCACTGAAAGACTTTGAGCCGGTTCGGCTCACCACGACTGGCAACGCCGCGCTGCCAACCATCTCCGAAGACGGGCGCTACGTGGTGTACGTCCAGCGCGATCGCGGAGCGGACAGCCTGTGGATCCGACAGACGGCGACCACGAGCAACGTTCAGATCGTGCCGCCCCGGGCCAACGTGCAGATCAAGGGCGCGACGGTCACGCCGGACAGCAGCTCCGTCGATTTCGTGACGCTCGAGCGGGGCGGACGATCCGCGTCGAGCCTCTGGCGCGTACCGATCGTGGGTGGGACACAAGCACGGCCACTTATCGACAATGTGTTCAGCCGGACCACGTGGTCTCCCGACGGAAAGCGAATGGCGTTCATCCGCTCCGGCGCGGACACATCACTGGTCATCGCCGATGCTGATGGCGGGAACGAGCAAGCGCTGGTTGTCAGGCGCCCCCCCGATCCGGTGTTTCTCGCTCTCGACCGTAACGTGCCGGCGTGGTCTCCTGATGGGCGGGTGATCGTCGCCGCAGGCGGCAGCTTTGAACCCGGAGCATTGACCGGCTACACGCTCTTCACCAGCGTGGATGACGGCTCCGTGCGCGCAGTGCCGCAAAGTCCAGTGGGAACTGGCAGGTGGCTCGACGACACGTCGCTGCTCTGGAGTCGACCAGCTCGGCTGGGCGCCCCGTCTCAATTGTGGCGACTTTCGTACCCGGACGGGGAGCTGACGCGCCTGACGAACGACCTGAGCAACTATGAGAGTTTGAGTCTCACGGCCGGTCGTGACAGTTTCGTCGCGGCGCGCACTGAGACAAGCGCGGCGATCTGGATGGCCGATCGCACGGGAACCAACGAGCGCGAGGTCCTGTCGAACGTGAATCCTCCGGGATTTTCAGGGCTCGACCTGGCGTGGGCCAAAGACCGCCTCCTCTACCCGACGCGCAGGGATGACGAGAGGTCGATTTCCGCCTTCTCGCCTGAACTTGGGACCAGCGAAGAGATCCTGTCTCCGGCCTGCTGTTTTGGCGCGACATCTGACGGCCGCACGATCGTCTACCTCTCGTGGGGAGAACCTCGGACGCTCGGAACGATCTGGAGAGCGGACGTCGACGGTCGTCGAGCGATACAGATCGGTCCAGCGACGACCTGGGTACGCGTGACGCCCGACGATCGGAACGTCGTGTACATACAGATCAATACAGGGGAGTTGTGGAGCGTCCCGCTCGAAGGAGGCACCCGCGTGCCGCTCGCGAAGTTGCCCGCGAGTGCGCGGGCGCCAGACCTGTCGCCCGACGGCAAGTCGCTCGCGTTCGTCGCATCGAATCAGGAACTACCGTCGATTGTCGTCTGCCGTCTGCCCGGGTGCACGTCGCAGCAATGGTTGACACCTCCGGGGCTGACGTCGGAGCCTGATGGAGGGGCAATCCGATGGACGCCGGACAATCGGGCGGTCGCCTATGTCAACGTCCAATCGAAGCCAAACATCTGGCTTCAGCCGCTCAATGACTCGGCGCCGTACCAGCTTACGCACTTTACCGACGGTCGCCAGATTCCCGACTTCGCCTGGTCGCGCGACGGCAATCGCCTCGCCATTTTGCGCGCGACGAGCACGACCGACATCGTCCTGTTCAAGCGCCTGCGACGCTCCCCCTCCACCGACTGACCACCAATCACCGGTGGTTCAAGCGCGCTAAGGTCTCTGTGCCCGCCCGAACCGATCCATGCGAGGTTGCTCCACACTGTCCTGCTTCGCGTGCGCAGTAGCATAAGCCTGGGAAAAGAGGCGCCGTGAACGTGAACATCGCGCGCAAACAGAGGCCACTGCGACCCTGCGTGGGATTAGCGGTGCTGAGCGCTGTTTTATGGTGTGTGTGGCCGGGCGATGCGTTGGCTCGACAGGCCGCTTCAGGTGCGCAGCAGCCGGCTGACGCCGGCCGGGTGGTCGCCACCGTGACAGCCCTCGAAGGCACCGTTCGCGTCGCGGGCGTTGACGTCGAGTTGGTATCGCTCGATAGCAATGCTGTCCTGGGGAAGACCAGCACCGACAGCGCCGGTCAGGTCGCCTTTGCGGATGTCCCGGTTGGGCGCTACGTGCTCAAAGCCTCTCGCCCCGGATTCGATCCGACCGATTCAGCACCCTTTGACGTCCATTCAGGAGGAGTCGCGCAGGTGCTGGTGGACGTTCGCCTGGTGTTCGTCGGACCATCCGTCGAGGTGCGAGCGCCCATCTCGCCAACGCAGAGCGTACAGCCGGTTTCTTCCAGCGACATGCTGTCCGGCTCCGTCCTCAACATCACGCCGGTGGAAGGGGATGACTTTCAGAGCCTCCTCCCGCTCTTGCCCGGGGTCGTGAGAGGACCGGATGGCCGCCTTCGCGCAAAGGGCGGGCAAGCCAGCCAGGGTGCCCTCCAAATCAGCAGCGCCAGCCTGACCGATCCATCGTCTGGCGACTTCGATCTCGAGCTGCCGGGTCAGAGTCTCGAGTCGGTCGAGGTGCTGACCAACCCGTTTGCCGCGGAGTACGGCCGGTTCTCGACCAGCCTCGTGCAGATTCGCACGAAGCGCGGCACCAACGACTGGGAAATCAAACCCGGCAACCTGGTGCCCAGCCTGCGCAAGGGCTTTGCAAGCATCCGCCGTTTCGAGCCGCGCTTCTCCGTGCGTGGGCCGCTCAGACGAGACCGCCTGTTCCTTGCGCAGGACTTCCAGTTTCGCTACGTCGACGACCCCGTCAAGAGTCTGCCGGACGAACCCGGGATCAAGTTGAGGAGCTTTGACTCCTTCACGCGTCTCGACGGTGTGCTCTCGACGCGGCATACCCTGGGCGGCCTGGTCGTCGTGTTCCCGCGCCGGATCGAGCATCTCACGATGGACACGTTCCGCCCGCCGGAGACGACGCCGGAGTTCAACCAGAGCGGGACGTCCCTGGGCGTGCAGGATCGCTTTGCGATCTCGCCGACGATGGTTCTCGAAAGCACGTTTGCGGGCCGCGGGTTCGAGATCAACGTGAACACCGAGGGACGGGAGCCGATGGTGTACACGCCGGAGACCCAGCGGGGCAGCTTCTTCAACGACCAGGAACGCGACGTCCGAAGCATTCAATGGGTCGAAACGTTGTCCATCGCACTGGACAAGTGGCGCGGATCACATCTCTTCAAATTCGGCTTCGACTACCAGGACTCTCACTACAACGGCACGAGTGTGAGCCGTCCGGTCGAAATCCGCCGGCTCGACGGCTCACTCGCCGAGCTCATCGTCCCCGGCGCGCCCGCCACACAGGAGGTGAGCGCCGCCGATCTGGCCGTGTTCGCGCAGGATCATTGGCGTCTCGGGTCGCGCGTCACACTGGAGCTCGGATTACGAATAGATCGCGAAGACGTGATCGAGCGCGTGAACTGGTCGCCCCGGGGTGGGGTCGCCGTCACAATGCTCCCCGAGGGGCGCGGTATCCTCCGAGGCGGCGTCGGCCGATTCAGGCAGCGCACGCCACTCAACGTCGGCGCGTTCGGCCAGTTCGAATCACGCGAGGTCACTCGATTCGGGCCAGGTGGCGAGGTCACCACGCCGCCCGTCACGCTGTTGAACGTTCCGGCGCCCGACCTGCGTACGCCCGAAGCCGTCGCCGGCAACATCGAATGGAATCAGCGATTCGGCCGGCGAGTCTTGTTGAAAGCCAACTATCTGAGGCGAAAGGGCTCGCACGAGTACGTGATCGAGCCAGACCTTGCGCAGGGCGCGCTCCACCTGCAGAGCACCGGCATTTCGCGCTACTGGGAGGTTGAGGTCACCGGACGATATCTCGGGGGCGAGCGCCGCGATCTCACCGTGTCGTACGTGCGATCGCGGGGGACCGCCGACCTGAACAACTATGACCAGTTCTACGGCAATCTCCGGAATCCGATCGTTCGTGCGAACGAACACAATCTGGTTCCCACGGATGTGCCGCATCGGCTGCTGATTCGCGGCACGATCGGGCTGCCCGGTCAATGGGATCTCGCCCCGGTTGCCGAGATCCGGTCGGGATTTCCGTGGTCGGCGGTGAACGAGTTCCAGGACTTCGTCGGGCCGCGGAACCGCGCCGGGCGCCTTCCGACGGTCAGCACGCTCGATTTCTCCCTGTCGCGGCCCTGGCGCCTGTGGAAGTACCGGTTCCGAGCGGGAGTGAAGGTGAACAGTGTTTTCGGCGCTTCCGCGGAACGCGACGTCCAGGGCAATATCACGTCCCCGGCATTCGGGCAGTTCTTCAACCCCATCGAGCGCTCGATCGGATTCGTGCTCGGGTCGGTTGAGTGAGTCGTGGTTCAGGCACGTCGACCTGACTATTTACCTGGAAGGCTCCGAGGAAAGTCCTGCGTGCGGAGGCGGTCGGACGTCAGTTGTCGGTCGATGGTAAGCGGCGCAAAGCCACCGGACTAACAACGCGCACCTACGCGCTCCGCAGGATGGGATGGTCGTTCTGACGCGCGGCGAATTCCAGCACGGCTCGGATGTCGTCGGGCTCGAGATTGGGCCCCCGACGCCGATGACAAATGCGGCCGGGCGCCTGCGAGCGGCAGTAGAATGCCCGGCGTGTCCGTCAGGTCGCCGAGCCCAATCGAGGGCCTGATTGCGTGCGGACGCGTGGAGGCCACTGCCTGCCGTCGGCTGATGCACTGGTCCGCGTGTGCCCGCGTCTGACCGCTGGGCGCGGATCGAAGCCCTCTACTTCGACGCATCGAGGCGGGATGCGGCGGAGCGTGCCGCATTTCTCGAGTCAGCTTGCGGCGGAGACGTCGAGCTGCGACGTGAAGTGGAGTCGCTGCTCGCACAGCCGCCGACGGGGGACGGCTTTCTGGATACGCCACTCTTCGCGCGAGCCGGAGGGCTGATTCCGAGTGCGGCTGGGCCAATGCGGATCGGCCGCCGGATCGGTGCGTTCGAGATTCAGGGCTTGATTGGCGCCGGCGGCATGGGCGAGGTGTATCGGGCTCGTGACACCACGCTGGGGCGTGACGTCGCGATCAAGGTTCTCCCTCTCGCCTTCATCGCCGATCCCGACCGGCGCGCGCGTTTCCTCCGTGAGGCGCGGATGCTGGCGGCGTTGAACCACCCGCATATCGCCGCCATTTATGGCGTCGAGGACAGCGGCGGCGTCCCCGTCCTCGTGCTGGAGCTCGTCGCCGGCGACACCCTGGCGGACCGCCTCGCGCGAGGCCCCCTGCCGATCAACGAGACGCTGCGGGTGGCGCGGCAGATCGCCGACGCCCTCGATGCGGCGCACGAGAAGGGCATCGTCCACCGCGACCTGAAGCCGGCCAATATCAAGATCTCGCCGGACGGCATCGTCAAGGTTCTCGACTTCGGCTTGGCCACGGCCGCGAGTGGCGACCCATCGAGTCCGCCTCTGACACGGTCGCCTACGGTGACGATCGGCGGTACGCGCGAGGGCGCGATTCTCGGCACCGCCGCCTACATGAGTCCCGAGCAAGCACGCGGCAAGGGGGTCGACAAGCGGAGCGACGTCTGGGCGTTTGGGTGCGTGGTCTACGAGATGCTGACGGGAAAGGTGGCGTTCGCGGGCGACACCGTCTCGGACACGATTGCCACGATTCTCGATCGCGAGCCGGACTGGGCGGCCCTCCCCACTGCGACCCCTCACGCGATTCGACGGCTGCTGTTCCGGTGTCTCGAGAAGGACGCGAAGCGACGGCTGCGTGACATTGGCGACGTGCGCACGGAAATCGACGATGTGTTGAGTGGCGCTGCCATGACGGCGTCGCAGCACGCAGCCGTGGTGCGTTCATCAACGGCCCACCGCAGAGTCGTCTCCGGGCTCCTAAGGCGACACCGGCTATTCGGCGCGGTCGTCGCGCTGATCGCACTCGCAGGTATGGGTGGAATCTACCTTGCGCTGCCCGACGGCTCGCCGCCTTCCTCCTCCTCGTGGACAACCTTCTCGATGGAGAACGCCGAACCTATCCCATTGACGACGACCGGCAACGCGACGGTTCCAGCTCTTGCCCCGTATGGCGAGTGGGTCGCGTACGTTCGGCGCGACGGCGATACCGATAGCCTGTGGGTTCGTCAGACAGCGACGATCGGTGACCGGGAGATCGCGCGGTCAAAGCGCGGTGACAGGATAGTCGGGGCGACGGTTACGCCCGACGGCCAATTCGTCGACTTCCTCGAGTTCACAGGGGAGGTGAAGACCAACCTGTGGCGCGTGCCGGTCAACGACAAGGAACCACCACACCCGCTGGTCAAGGATGTGCACACGCCGGTGGCCTGGTCACCGAACAAACCGTGGAAGATGGCGTTCATTCGGCGGGGCGAGGAGCTGATCGTCGCAGACTTCGACGGGTTGGGTGAGACGGTCCTCGCGAGGCCGAGTGATCTGCCCCCGGACGCGCGGTTCTACGTGACTCGCCAGCCTGCGGGAGCCGGCACGAGGCTCGCGTGGTCGCCAGACGGCAAGGTCATCGCGGCGACGGCTTTTCGTAACGCACCCGTGACGGGGTATTGGATATTCGTCTCCGTGCCGGATAAGGTGGCGGACAAGGCGGACAAGAAGGTCGCCTTCATCGAGCTGAACCCCTCCGGAAACGGTGATTGGCTCGACAACTCGTCGCTCATCGTGAATCGGCCTGAAAAGCCCGGAGGTCTCGCGGGGTTCTGGCGCCTCTCGTATCCACACGGCGTGGCATCGCTGCTGCACAAGGACCTCAGCCAATACGTTGGGATCAGCCTGACCCGCAACAGGGACAGCTTCGTGACCACCAAGGTAGACCCTCGCGTCGACATCTGGATCGGAGATGGCAACGCACTCGAGGACTTGAGGGAGGTACCACCAACCGGTGCGGTGTTGCCGATCATGCCCAGTGGTGCTGTGGGGTCCTGGATCAAAGATCAGTTCTGGTTCAGCGCTCATTCGGGCGACAGCCGGACGGTGTCAGCTCTCTCCTCCGATTTCCGACCAGTTGGCGGGTTCTCGAACGCCGAGGCGCCAACGGGGACGTCGGAGGGCAGCACGATTGTGTACGTGTCGCGCGCGCCAGAGACGAACAACGAACTCATACGTGCGGATCCAGACGGCCGGCGCGCAAAAAAACTCGATGACGACGGGAACTGGCCAATAGTCACGCGCGACAACAGAAGTGTGATTTACTCGAAAAAGCACCAGGGGCGATTCAACAGGCCGTTCATAGTGCCGATCGAGGGGGGGCAACCGCAGCTGATCGCTGACATTGACGCGGTGACACCTGACCAATCGTTTGATAGAACAAAGCTCGCCTTCGTGACCGCGACCGGCGATCCAACCCACCGCATCGTTAACGTGTGCGATCTGCCAGACTGTCTGAATCTGCGCTCTCTCGACATGCCAGGCATGGTGAATTCAGGAGACAAAGGAGGGCGAATCCGGTTCAAACCTGGTGACAAGAGCATCGCCTACGTCAGGGGCGACCTCCCTCGGCAGCAGATATGGGAGCAGCCGCTGGACCCGAACATGCCGCCACGCCAGCTCACCAAATTCTACGACGACCGCATGATTCTCGACTTTGCCTGGTCGCACGATGGCTCGCGCTTCGCCGTCGTGCGTGCCAGGATCATCTCGGACATCGTTTTGTTCAAGGGCCTGCTGCAGCCTCAGTAAAGGCGATCCTGCGATCGCAGCTAATCGGGTGGTGCTCGATTCGTCCTGAGCCTCAGTCGCTCCCGAATGAGCTTTCCCTGCGCCTCGGTAAAGCGCGAGTCGGTCGTCAGCCGGATGATCGCATCCTGCATTATCCCGGTGGCCGAGTGACTGTCATCCGGCAGGAGCACGTGACCCATCTCGTGCGCAAGGACAAGCCCGAGGACGCTCGCACGATCTCTCGAGTAGGTGTCCGCCGTGATGTGCACCCGGTCCACGAAGACGTAGACTGTGCGGCCCAATCGGCTGGTCGTCGCCAACACACCGGCGCTGATGCCCTCCGCCTGAATCTTCTTCAGCGCCATGCTCTCGGAGAGGAGATGCACTCGAATGGACTCGTCCTCCTGCACGGCCGCACGTTCCACATCGTTTTCGACCCACACAAGGTGAACGCCGATATCTGAATAGATCGCATCAGCCACTCGTTGTGCCTCCGTCCGAGCGGCCACTCCGAGTTCAGCGTAGTTCTCCACCTGCACGGCCACGACCGGTGGTGGCTGCGCGATGACTGGGGTAGAAACCGTGAACGACAACGAGAGCGCAACGCCAAGGCCATGTCTGACAGGTCTCGCCATCTCCCGTCTCCCTCCGTTGAGGGAGGCGGGAAACCGCGATCAAGATCCGCATGGCTGAGAAATCATCGAGTGGGGACGTAGAATGGGGTCATTCAGCAGCAACCCAGTGATCTCACCGGCCTTCTGGTCGCCTGGCGGGGCGGCGACGACGCGGCTCTCGAGCCGTTAGTCGCTCGTCTGTACCCAGAGCTCCACCGGATTGCGGCAAAGTGCATGCGCGGCGAACGTGTGCACCACACCCTCCAAGCCAGCGCGCTCGTGAACGAAGCCTTCGTCAGGTTGATCGACACACGACGAGTCGATTGGCAGAATCGGTGTCATTTTCTGGCAATGGCGGCGCGCGTGATGCGTCGCGTGCTCGTGGATCACGCGCGGGCCCGCGGATACCGAAAACGCGGCGGCGGAGCGATACGAGTGACGCTGACGGATAGCGTCGATGTGTCGGATGAACAGCCGCACGATCTGCTGGCTCTCGACGACGCCTTGGAGGCCCTGACCAAGTTCGATGAGCGGAAATGCCGCGTGGTGGAACTTCGCTTCTTCGCCGGGTTGACTGTGGAGGAAACGGCCGTCGCTCTCGGTATCTCAGGCGACACGGTGACGCGGGACTGGAAGCTGGCCAGAGCGTGGCTGCAACGCGAAATGGGCCACGGGAATCCGTCGGAAGACTGAAAAGAGCACTGCTGCCGCGTGACGTGCTGGCTTGCGAATTCGGCGACGCGACACGGCAGCGCGACGACACCGTAGTGCGCGAGGACATCGCGGAAGAGCTGAACATGCCCGTGAGCGGCGGCAGGCAGGCCACGCGAAGGTTGCCTGGACCTGCCTCGGTTGTTTACTTCTTCACGGCGGGCTTTGGAGCGGCCGGCGCTGGTTTGGGGTTGAGGTTCTCCAGCAAAGCGAATTCCGATTCACTGAACGCCCCGGGATCCCAGTCCCTGTCAACACCCCACCTCTCGAGTCCCCCCTTCCGCACTAAGTGCAAGAGGCCCTGAGAATCAGGTCTTTTCTCGTCTTCCTTACGCGAACGTTACTCAGAATCTTTGAAGCGGCTCGAACTTTCGCCCGTTACTCTGAACGATCCCGGATTCGACCAATCACGAGCAACGGCGAGTGTCGGTTTCTGCTTACCACGCCTTCTCAGCGCCAAAGCGGGGCTCTCCATCAGGGCTTTTCTTCGTCGGGGCCCGTTCGGCGGGCGTTCTGTACGCCCAGCCAAGATGTTTCGCGACGGCTTCCGCCATCGACTGTCGGTTCTTGGCGCCCCGTTGCTTGTTCACCGCGTAGGACCAGAGGACGGCGCCGGATTGATCGGCGACCTGAACTGCGGTCGAAGCCTTGTCTTCGATGCCCGCACAATACGCGAACAGGCAACGCGCGACTTTCGACCCGGTTGTCTCCTGCTGCTCCAGGAGACTCGATGCGGTGAGGATGTAGGTCGCGCCTTCCGGTTTGTTGACGACCGTGAGCGGCACTTCCTTCTTGTGCATAGCCGCCGCCAAGTACACCTCGAAGCCGTCGGGGGTTGGGGTGATGTAAACGGTCTCCATCTCGACAGCCGAAAGTGAATCCTGTGCTATGGCTGCTCCTTGGGCATGGGGCGCGCTCGCCACCACGAGCAACGACGCATAAACGGCGTACAGATAAAATCTCTTCACGGTTGCTCCTTCATGGTTCCCGGGCGATATCGCGCTGAGCTTCTGCGCCCGGGGACACGTGCTGGTCCTTACTCCTCGCACCGTCCTAACCTGTTCAACGGGTGCTCATCCTCCGGTGAATCGGCACGGTCAACGCGGTTCTTGAAGCTCCGGCCTTGACATGACGTAGCGGGCCAGTCACGTGCCGGTTACCGGCCTCGGAGGTCTCCCTTCATGGTCAGCAAACGAGCACGACAGCTGCTGTTCCCACTGCCGGAACGCCGGGCGCCACGTCGCCTTGTCAGAAGCGCGTGCTGAACGTCAGCGACCAGCGCCGCGACGCAGTGGCCGGCACGCCAGCGCTCGGAGAAACGGCTTTCGACTTCGACGGAATGGCGGCATCGACGAGAAAGCCGACAACGCCGCCGAAGAGCGCGCCCCGACCTGCCGCCCGGATCACGCCTTCGGTGGTGCACCCACGGGCGCTCCGGCATATCCGGGCGAAGTCGATGAGCACCGCCGCCAGTCCCACGGCGCTCCCGATGAGCGCGCCGTTCCCACGAGGGTCGTCGATGGCCGACCCCGGTTCCACGGGCCGGGCCTCTCCGACAAGCGTGTCCGCGGCGAGTCCCAGCGCGCCGCCGGCAACTGCCAGCAGCGCCATGCAGGCACCGGCCGAACACACCTCCTCGGTCGTCCCAGCCACGACGAGGCCCGCAGCCGCGCCAACGCCAGCGCCAATCGTCACCCCATTCCAGACCGAATCCTTCATCGTCTCCTGCGCCAGGCTGGTGGCTGGCGCCAACAGGACGACCGCAACGACCAGCGCAGCAGATTCGTGTCGGCGCATATCGGCTCCTTCGTCACAGTGATCGGTGGCGTAAGGTTCTCCGAGGCGCGGAGGGGAAGTCCTGAAGGGAACCTTGAAATACTCTGAAAGGCGCCGCCCGAGCAGGACGACCCGCACGGGCGTCCAGCTCATCGTCCGGCCAGAGATCACGCCGGGCGGCCGCTCGAGGCAAGGCGGGCGAGGGCATCACCCGTGAGCCGGCAGATCCTCCAGTCCGGCAAGAGCCGCGCGCCCAGCCGCTCGTAGAAGCGAATCGCGTCGGCGTTCCAATCGAGGACGGCCCACTCCATCCGGCCGTACTGTCTCTCGACCGCCAGGGCAGCCAGATACGCGAGCAGCTGGCGGCCGATCCCGCGGCCGCGCCACTCGCGCCGCACGAACAGATCCTCCAGGTACAAGCCGGGACGACCGAGGAAGGTCGAGAAGTGGGTGAAGAACACCGCAAAGCCTATCGCGCTGTCGCCCACGACGGCGAGCGCGACCTCGGCGGTTTTCGTGGCGCCAAAGAGCGATGCGCGCAGGTCGGCCTCAGTGGCCACGACCTCGTGTGAGAGCTGCTCGAACTCGGCGAGCCCTTTGATCAGGCCAAGAATGATCGGAACGTCCTCTTCACGCGCTGCGGCGATTCGTACGCTCTCCGGTTCCATGCCGGTACCCTACTGCGAATTGTGATGACTCTCGTCGCCCTGGCGGGCGGACGCGCGGACCTGGTCCTGACCCGTGTTGGACGCACATGGAGAGGGTGGATTCACTGCCGTGGACTACAGAACGTTTTGGAGGGAACGTGTCGAAGCGTTCACGTCTGTCGACACGAGCAAGAGCGTTGCTGATATCGTGATCCGGTGCCGCAGACGTATTTGGTTGGTCTGTACATTCACGCTTCAGACCCGCAGCTCGCGGCAAACCAACGCGCCGCGCTCCGGCTCTATGCCGAAAACATGGGGTGGACGATCACGATCGAGACGGCAGGGGAGATCGAGCCGCTCATTCACGCTGCCGCTGAACACGCCATCCAGCTGGTTCTCTGCTGGCGACTGAGCGACATGCCAGAGGCCGAATCGCTGTTGGCACGTCTTCACGCAACCGGCGTCGATGTCCTGCCGCTCGCGCAGAGCTGCGCCGCCCTGCAGGAATAAGGTCCGAGCAGATCGGATGAATGGTAGAGTCGCGCAGATGCGGCTGATCTTCGAGCAGATCCGGTCGGGTGGCGACCGCAACCTCGGGTACCTCCTCGGCGATCGCACAGCAGGCGTTGGCGTCTTGATCGATCCCTCGTACTCGCCCGACGTCTTCGTCGAGCGCGCACGCGCCCAGGCGCTGTCGATTACGCACGTGATCAACACCCACAGCCATCCCGATCACACGAACGGCAACGAGCGGGCGCTGGCGCTCACCGGTGCCCGGCTCGCCGCCCACCCCGCACTCGACCCGAGTGTGCCGCTCGAGGATGGAGCAACGTTGAGTATCGGCGACCTGCGGCTGATCGCTCATCACGTGCCCGGACACTGTGCCGATCACGTCGTCCTGTACGAGTCGGTTTACCGGCTCCTCATCACCGGTGATCTTCTGTTCATCGGCAAAGTCGGCGGCACGCAGACCGATGCCGACGCCCGCACCGAATGGCGCAGCCTGCAGCGTCTGCTCACGCTCGTGCCAGACGAGACGACCGTGTGGCCGGGGCACGACTATGGCGTCAGGCCGAGCTCGACGATCGCACTCGAGAAGCGGACGAACCCGTTTCTGTTGTGCGCCGACGAAGCCGCGTTTCTGCGGCTCAAGGCCGAGTGGGCGGACGTCAAGCAGCGTCTTGGTTTGAAGTGAGTGGTGCAGGGAGCGCCTGCGCGCCTCGATGATTGTCTTACTTCGCCGGTTCGGCCGCTTTGGGCGGCGCGGGTATCACTCGATATTGATCGACGATCGCAGGCCGCTTTCCCTCCAGGGAGAGCCCGGCAGCGAGCATCAGTC
Source organism: Vicinamibacterales bacterium (assembly GCA_036274155.1). Lineage (GTDB taxonomy): Bacteria > Acidobacteriota > Vicinamibacteria > Vicinamibacterales > UBA2999 > Gp6-AA40. The sequence continues at coordinate 26,236 of DASUGH010000158.1, forward strand.
TGGTGACTGCGGCGATCGTCGGCGGGTCGGGCCGCAGCTCGACGCCAACGTAGCCCTCCGCGATATAGAGCGGCGTCCGGCCGGTCTTGTTGGGCCTGCTCCAGATCATGGGATCCGCCCCGCGGCTCGCCAGCAGATTCACCACGCGCGGATAGTTGTTGGCCGCGGCGCCGTGCATCGCCGTGTCTCCGTTGTTGTCCACGCCATTCACGTCGGCGCCGCGATCGAGCAGCATCTCCACGGCTTCGAGCGCTTCGTTCTCCTCCCCGGCCTCCTCGAGCACTTCTCTCGTTCCGACACCAGCGGCCGCCATCAACGGTGTCGTGTTGTTGGCGTTCGGCAGCAGCGGATCGGCGCCGAGTTCCAGAAGCAGCCGCATCAATGGAACATCCGACCGATCGGCGGCAAAGAGCAGCGGCGTGGCCCCGGAAGTCGCGAGTTGTGAGGATGTCGCGGGCATGCGCGGCGATCCTTGCGGGAGGCGGGAATTCACATTCGCGCCGCGTTTCACGATTTCCCGTACGAATTCGAGGCTCGAGAGGCGGCCGGCGCCGACCGGGGCGGCACCGTCGCTTCCATCGCTAGAATCCGGCTTCCGCACGCCGGGCAGCAGGTGCAGCGGCGTGAAGCCGGTTCGTCGATCATTCGGATCGGCGCCGGCGTCGATCAACGCAATCGCCAGCTCGAAGTGCGCGTTCTGGACCGCGAGCAGGAGAGGGCTCGTACGTCCTCCGGTTGCCGGGCGAGGGCCGGCCTCGTCCTGGGGGCGCTGCATCATCGCGTTTGCGTCGGCGCCGGCGGCGAGGAAGGCGCGCACCGTCTCCAGGCGGCCTTCGCGCACCGCAAAGAAGAACGGCGTGAATCCAGATTCGGTTTTCGCGTTCCGGTCGGCGCCCGCCGCCATCAGCGCCCGAACGACGGCGGTGTGCCCTTCTGCCGCGGCCCACATCAACGCCGTCTGTCCGAGTCGTTCCCGTGCATTGGGATTCGCGTGGCGGGCGAGCAGCATCTGCACAACCTCCGCACTGCCGGAGCGCGATGCCAGCATGAGGACTGTCTCTCCACCCTTGAGCGTCAGGTTGATGTCGGCCCCCGCGTCCAACAGCATCTTCACCATCGTGGCGCTGCCGTTCCTGGACGCCTGCGCCAGCGACGACATGCCGTAGCGATTCACGGCGTTGACGTCGGCTCCCGCTTTGAGGAGCAAGGCGGCCGTGTCCGTATCGTCGTGATACGCAGCCCAGTGCAGCGCCGTCGTGCCGTCGGGCTGGGGCGCGTTCACGCCGGAGCCCGATTTCAGAAGCGTGCGGACAGCGGCCTGATCGCGTTTCTCCGCGGCATCGGCAAGCGGGGACGACGACGCGGCGATGGCGGAAGACGCGAGGCCGAAACCGAGGATCACGAGTGCACCAAGAGTTCGCCACTGCATACGCGGCTCCCTATACGGCAAAGAGGTCCTCGACCTGCCCGGTGCTGTCCATGAACGAGTCCAGGTGCACCCCCACACGATCGAGCAGCGTGAGATGGAGGTTGGCCAGGTTCGTTCCCTTCTCGTAGCGAATGTGCCGGCCGCCCTTCAGGCCCGCCGCTGCGCCGCCCGCGACCAGAATCGGCAGGTTCTCGTGATCGTGAGTACTCGAATTCCCGATGCCGCTTCCGTACAGGTAGACCGAGTGATCGAGAAGGGAGCCGTCGCCGTCCGGCGTGGCCTTCATTCTCTGGAGGAAATCGGTGAACAGCGACAGATGGAACGTGTTGATCTTGGCGATCTTCGCCAGCTTCTCCGGATCGCCGCCGTGGTGGCTCGTCGGGTGATGCGGGTCTGCCACGCCGATCTCGGGATACGTGCGGTTGTTCTGCTCGCGCGTGAACTGGAACGTGACCACGCGGGTGACGTCCGCCTGGAACGCCAGAATCTGCAGGTCGTACATGATCTTCGCGTGGTCGGCGAATGCGGCGGGGACCCCGACAGGTCTTTCGAGATCGGGCATCGTGTCGTCTGCGGCGGCCTTCTCGCCCCGCTCGATCTCGTGTTCCACCTCACGAACGCTCTCGAGATACTGATCCAGCCGTGCGCGGTCGGCGGCACCTACCCGCTGCTTCAGCCTGGCAATGTTGCCGGTGAACGAATCGAGAAGGCTGGCCCGATCCTGCAATGCCGCACGGCGCGTCGCCGCATTCCCGCCTTCTCCAAAGAGCCGTTCGAAGACCACACGCGGATGCGCCTCGGACGGAAGCGGCGTCGTCGGCGATGACCATGACAGGCAGTTCTGATAGACGCACGCGTAACCGTTGTTGCAGACGCCGGCCAGCGGGTTCAGATCCATCGCGAGTTGCAGTGAGGCCAGTTGCGTCTCGCGGCCCATCTCCCTGGCAGCGATCTGGTCGACGGTGATGCCCAGGTAGTAATCCGAGCTCTCGGTGTGTTTGGCGGGCGCCGCGCTCAGGAAGGACGCGTTGGACGTGTCGTGCGTGCCCGGATAGGCGTTCTGGAGACGCATATTGGTGAGCACCGTCACATGATCCTTGACAGGCTCGAGCGGCGCCAGAATCGGAGAAAGCTCACCGAGTGTTCCCTGACCGGGTGGAGTCCAGCGGGCCTGATCGCAGCCCATCGGGATGAACACGAAGCCGAGCCGGCGCACCGGTTTTGCGGCGGTTTGCGCCCAGGCCGTGCCCGCCGGAATCATGGCGTCGAGTAACGGCAACGCGAGCGCAGCCCCTCCGCCCTTCAGCACCGTGCGCCGGGGAATCGCCTTCTTCGTGAGAAACATCGCGCTCACCTTTCTCTACTAATCAAGGGCGCTGCCCTTGATACCCCGTCCGCGCCCTTGATTAGTCGACAGCGTCTCTTGGCCGCGCTCCGCGCGGCGGCCCGTGATGCGGACTCGCTCGGGGCCGCATCACGGGCTGATGCTCGCTGTCTTGCCGGGTGCAGGGTCTTTCTTCAATTCAGCGCGGCGCATCTGAAACGGTGCGCTCTTCACGATCCCGAGAATCAGCGACGAGAAGCGATATCCATCTTTTCCGGCATCCTTCACAATCCTGCGAACAGCAGGCGCATCGTAGTACTCCACGCCTCGGCCGAGAGCGAACGTCATCAGGTTTTCGGTCAAAGCCGTGACAAACAGTTCCGGTCGCGCCAGGAGCGCGTTTTCCAGTCCGTCGACGCCGCGAAATTCTCCTCCACCCGGCACGGAGCCAGTCGCGTCGACGATGTTTCCATCGACCTCGACGTCGCGCCACTGCCCGATGGCGTCGAAATTTTCGAGCGCGAAGCCAACCGGGTCGATCGAGCGGTGACAGGTCGCGCACGCGGCGTTATCGCGATGAACAGCCAGGCGCTGGCGCATCGACAGATTGGCGGACATCTTGCTCTCGTCGAGCGCCGGCACATTCGGAGGCGGCGACGGCGGTGGAGCACCGAGCAGATTGCGAAGCACCAGGACACCGCGAAGAACGGGCGACGTCCGTGTCGCGTAGGACGTCACAGACAGCACGCTGCCCTGCCGCAGCAGCCCTCCGCGTTTGCTGTCGGGAGCGAGCACCACGCGCCGGAACCGGCTGCCGTAGACGCCGGGAATCCCGTAGTGCCTGGCGAGCCGCTCATTGAGGAACGTGTAGTCCGACCGGATGAACGTCAGGACGCTGCGATCCTCCCGCACGACGCTGTCGAAGAACATCTCGGTTTCCTGGCGCAGCGCCTGGCGCAGATTGTCGTCGAAGTCGCGGAACAGGTTCGCGTTCGGCGATACGCCGTCGATGTTGCGGAGCCGCAGCCACTGCCCGGCGAAATTCGTGGCGAGATTCACGGTGCGGCGGTCACCGAGCAGCCTCCGCACCTGCTTCTCGAGCTCGGCCGGCTGGCTCAGTTTCCCGCGAATCGCCGACTCGAGCAGTTCATCGTCCGGGATGCTGCTCCACAGGAAGAACGACAGTCGCGACGCCAGTTCGAGATCGCTGATCCGGTAGACGCCACTCGCCGGCATCTTCCTGGGGTCGCTTTCCACGCGGAGCAGGAACTCCGGATTGGCCAGGATGGCACTCAGCGCTGTGGTGATTCCGGTCTCGAAATCGCCATCGGTGCGCGCTTTGCGATAGAAAGCCATCGGGCCTTCCAGGTCGGCCTTCGCCACCGGCCGGCGATAGGCGCGGCGCATCACCACCGACAGGATGGATGCCGCGCAAGCGGCGTCCTCCGTGGCCTGCCCCGTTGGCTTGCACGTGAACAACCGGCGGCGGCTCGGCGTATCGCCGGCGCCGCGCGGCGCATAAGGTCCCGCAATCGACAGCTGGGCGACCGCCGGCACGCTGCGCGGATGCCGCCGGTCGTTGAAACGCGATTCGGTTGGCTGCCGGAGCGTATCGATCAGCGACGAGCCTTCTTGTACGAAGGTGACACTGACGTCGTGCGGACCTGCGGTTATGGGAAGGCGCACCTTCAAGTCTCTGTCGGCCTGCGTGTCGTCGCCGTTCGCGGTCCTCTGGACGGTGAACGTCTTGACCGGCTCCCGGTCGATGAGCACGAGCAGCTGGTGCGTCCGGCGCTCCCGCAAACCGCTGACGACGCCTTCCAGATTGCGGGCCAGCATGATCTGGATGTCGTAGTCGCCGTCCTGAGCGAACGTGTGCAGGGTCGACATCCCGCCTCGCGTGCCGAGAGGCATTCCCGGAAGCTGATCTTCCTGTGTGAGATCGGCGGCGACGCTGACGGTGTCGCTCTCCACGGACGACTGCGCACTCCCCACCGCCAGCCGGCTGATTTTCTGCGCCGCACTGATGTAGCGGTTCAGCAGCGTCGGCGAGAGGTCGCCGACCGTGACGTTGTCGAAGCCGTGACCGCTCTCGTCGGCAGGCAGAAGCGCGGCGGCGTCGATGTCGAGCGCCAGCAGGTCGCGGATCGCGTTCTGATACTCGGTTCGATTCAGGCGCCGCAGCGTCTCCGTGCGCCCTGGATTCGGTTGTGCCGCCGACGCTGCATCGAGCGACGTTTCGAGGAACGTCACAAGCGTCAGGCGATCGGCCTCGGACGGCTGCGGCATGTTCGCGGGGGGCATGACGCCCGTACGCACCTTGCGGACAACCTTCTCCCACAGTTCCGGGTGTGCACCAGGCTTCGACACGTCGGCTTGAACCAGGTTCAGGTCGGCCGTCTTCAGTCGTTCGTTGTGGCACCCTGCGCAATATCGATCGAGAAACTGACGCTGCGGCGCAGGAGCAGGTCCGGCGGGCGCTTGCGCTGACAACCCCGGCGTGAGAAACGTCTGTGTCGCGACGAATCCGGCGAGAGCCACCGTTAGCATTGCAGAGGTCGACACCGGCTGCGTCATCTGCCGCTTCCTCCGGACTGGAGGATCCTACTCCTGTCCGGAAGTCCGGATCTCTTTGATTTTTGGGCTCCCCAACATGATGGAGGTCTCCCTTTCGAGACGACTCCGCACACCTCTCCCAATGCGATCGCGTGCCTGTCGAGCAGCGGCTTCACCCGATCATCTCGTGTGAGGCGGTGCGAGGGTGGGCAACGCCGCCATCCTCACGGCGCTTCGCGAGCAGCTCGGGCTGAAGCTCGAGCCCACCCGCGGCGCCGTCCGCACAATCGTGATCGATTCAGTCGAGAGGCCGACCGAGGACTAAGAGCACCCACACTGCCGACGGCTGCGGCCACACTCCTCCCGTTGCACGAGAGGCCACCGCTCCAGCAGAAGAGCGCTCTACGCTTTACCGGTTGCGCCGTCTAGCCGCCGCCACGCCGGCTGCTGCCACGGCGGCGCCGACCACGGCCGCCACGACCTTGGCTCGCTTCCGCTTCCGCGGGCGGCCGGTGATCTTCCCTACGACCTTCCCAGCCGCGTCGGTCGCCTGCCGCTGCGCGCGCGCGACGGTCTTCCCTGCATGCTTGACGGTGGTTCTGGTCAGCCGAGCGGCCAGGCGTCCACCTCGACGCCCAGCCTCCCCAACGGCCGCCTTGGCGTGGCTCACCGCTTGCGCGGCTTCCGTCGATATTTTCGTCATGTGCCGTTCTCCTGTGCACGCAGGCTCGACCCACGTGCCTGATCCGTTTCAGCGTATCGCTATGCAAAACAGCGCCCAGGCAGGTGCATCCTGTCGAGTCGGTGAATCGTCCGGCGCCGCACCAACCTTCGCTCACGATGCGCCCGAAGGTCGGCTGAGGCTCGGAGTTCCATTTCGGCATCAACGCGAGTACGTGATCGGAGGCCGCCTGCTTTAACATCCGTGCGCGTTCATGCAGGCCGCCCATATGCGGCCGCGGATTCAGGGAATTGATCAACTGCGGGAAGGCAGCAGGTGAACGCCATGCTGGAAAAGTGGCTCAAAGACTTCAAGCATGCTGCGCGCAGCCTTACCCGCGCTCCTGGCTTCACGGCCATCGTCGTCGCGACGCTTGCGCTCGTGATCGGCGCGAACACGGCGATCTTCAGCGTCGTCAACGTCGTGCTCCTGAAGCCGTTGCCGTTCCCGGACGCGGATCGGCTCGTCCACATCGGCGGAACGGCCCCCGGAACGGATCAACCGGGGGAACTGGGTGTGCCGGATGAGCTCTACCTGGAGTACCGCGACAGCGTGTCCGGGCTCGAAGATATCGGGATCTACGGCACCGGCTCCTCCACGAGCCGGGCGGAAGGGCATGTCGACCAGCTCTTTTTGACACAGGCGACGCCGTCGTTGTTCACGACGCTGCGCGTTCAGCCTCTGCACGGGCGGCTGCCAACCGATCAGGACTCGGCCAACGTCGTCGTCATCAGCCACTGGCTGTGGGAGAGCTGGTTCAACTCCAATCTGGCGGTGATTGGCAGGAGTTACACCTTTGCGAACGCAACCCGCCAGGTGATCGGCATCATGAAGCCCGAGTTCCGCTTCCCGGATGAGCGCGTCGCGTTCTGGATTCCGCTGCAGATACGCCCCGCGCAGGTCACGCCCGGCGGCTTCGGCCCACGAGCGGTCGCGCGGATGAAGTCGGGGACAGACCGCGCCGCCCTGACGGCGCAACTCGAACCACTCTCGCGCCGCGTGCAGCAGCGGCTGGGCGGTCCGGCACCGTACGTGCGAATCATGGAACACCATCGGCCGGTGGTGAAGCCGCTGCGTGAGCAGCTGGTCGGTGCGATCGCAACCCCCTTGTGGATTCTGCTCGGCACGGTCGCCATCGTGTTTCTCATCGCGGGCGCGAATGTCGGCGGTCTGTTCATGGTGCGAGCCGAGGATCGGCGACGCGACCTTGCGGTGCGCCGCGCGCTCGGCGCCGGACGAGGCGATCTGGTGCGCTCACCGTTGAGTGAAGCACTGCTGCTCGCAACGGCGGGAGGCGTCGGCGGCGCGTTCATCGCGTGGGCCGGCGTCCCGCTCCTGGTGCGCGTGGCGCCGGGTGCGGTCGCCGGTGGCTTTGCCGGCGCGCCGATTCCCGGACTCGCCACCGCGGGGCTCGACAGCATGGCCCTGCTCTACACCACGGGCATCTCGGTGCTGGCGGCCGGCGCGATCGGTTTGCTGCCCGCCTTCCGCTTCTCCGGCTCGGTTCTGGGCAGCCTCACTCAAGCTGGACGAGGGATCGTCGGCGGCAGGACGATCGCCCGCGAAGCGCTGGTGGTTGCGCAAACGGCGTCGGCGCTCGTCCTGCTCGTGGGATCGGCTCTGCTCATGCGCAGCTTCTGGCAGCTCAGCACCGTCGACGCCGGGTACGACACGGAGGGCATCTTCACGTTCCAGATCGCGGCGAACCGCCCCGATCTGAGCGACCGGGCTGCGATGTCGAGCTTTCAGTACGCGTTCATGGATCGCTTGAAGGCGCTGCCCGGCGTCGAATCCGTCGGATACGTGAACACGCTTCCGCTGGACGAGGGCGCTGACGCCCAGAACATCACCACTCGCAGAATGGTGGCCAGCGGCGCCGAGGCGCCTCTCGTTCGTGTCGCGGGCGCCGGCGGCGACTACTTTCAGACGATGGGGATCGACCTGCTGCGCGGCCGCTACTTCGAACGGGCGGAGGAAGCACGCGGGCTGCCGTACGTGATCATCAGCCAGTCTGCCGCTGACATGTTGTTTCCGGGTGAGGATCCGCTCGACAAGCAGGTTCGCCCGGCCACTGCCGCCGGCGACGATTGGTTCAACATCATCGGCGTGGTGGAAGACGTTCTGATCGACGACCTGCGCCGCGAGAAGCCCGAGCCGACGGTGTACCTGCCCGCCGTGTCCGGATCGCCGGCGTACGTCATGAAGTCGGCCCGTGCCGAGCGGCTCGAACCTGAGGTTCGCGCGATTATCCGCGAAGTCATTCCCGAATCGCCGATGTACCGCATCTTCACGATGAAGCGCCTGGCCGCGAACGCGATGGCCGATCTCTCGTTCACCATGTTGATGGTGAGCATCGCTGCGGCGCTCGCGCTCATCCTCGGCGCGGTGGGGCTGTATGGCGTGCTTTCCTACCGGGTGACACGACGCGTGCAGGAGATCGGCGTCCGCATGGCGCTCGGCGCCCAGGCGGAGAGCGTCCGCTGGATGTTCGTCAGGCAGGGAGCGCAGGTCGCCCTGCTCGGCGTCGTCACAGGTGCACTGGCCGCTGCTGGTCTCACGACGTACATCCAGGCGCTGTTGTTCAATGTCGGTCGCCTGGACGTGACGGCGTTTGTCGCGATGTCGGCCGTCATGCTTGCGGTGGCGCTGCTGGCGAGCTACATCCCGGCGCGGCGCGCCTCGCGAGTGGATCCCGTGGTGGCGCTGCGGGCCGAGTGAGAGAGAATCAGACACCGTAGCGGACGCTCCCGCCGCCGGAGCTCGGCGGCAAACCCCTTCCGCCGGCGCCTTCCCCCGCCGACGTTCCGTCTCACCCATGGTTGACATGCTACACCTGTGGCAGTAAAGTGCCACACACGTAGCACCTGAACGCATATGCCAAAACCCACACTGGACCGCCTGACGCGCCGCGAGCGCGAGATCATGGACGCGATCTTTGCCGGGGGAAACCGGGCCTCCGCCGAGGACATTCGCAGCCGGCTGATCGACTCGCCCAGCTACTCGGCGGTGCGGACGATGCTCACCAGGCTCGAGCAGAAGGGATACGTCCGCCACCACGCGCTGGGCAATCGCTACATCTACTCGGCCACCGCATCACCCGCCGCCGTGCAGCGGGCGGGGCTGCGGCGCTTTCTCGGCGTGTTCTTCGAAGGCTCGACCCGGAATCTCGTCACCTCCCTGCTCCGCAACGAGGAATGGTCGGACGAGGCGCTCGATGCCCTGCAGTCGGAAATCGATCGCGTGCGCAAACAGAGGAGAAGGCCATGACCGACACACTGGCGACTACTGCGCTCGCGTTGAGCGCGTTTCCGCTCTCGATAGTCGTCAAGGCTACCGGCATCATGGCGGTCGCGCTGCTGGCGATGCGGGGCATGCGCCGGTCGCGCGCGTCGATGCGGCACCTGGTGCTCGCGTCGTCATTCGTGGCCACGCTCGTGTTCCCCGTCGTGGGGCTGATCGTCCCGGCGATCACGGTACCGGTCGAATCGTTCGTCACGCCATCAGCAGTGCTGCCGATCACGATCGCACCTGCAAACGGTGCTGCCCCCGTCCCCGGCGCGGCTGCTCCATCAGCGGCCGTTACGCCAGAGAGCCACGCGTATCTTCTGTCACCCTCCGCCTGGCTCATTACCGGTTGGGCCGCCGCTGCCGTCGTGTGTCTGCTCCCGGTCCTCTTCACGCCGATTCGGCTGCGGCGACTCCGCCGAACGGCACAGCGTTGGCACGAGGCGGAGAACGTCGCCCGCTCGCTCGGCGGCGATCGCAGCGTCGCAGTGCTCGTCCATGAGGAGGTGTCCGCTCCGGTGATCTGCGGCGTGGCGCGGCGGGCGATCGTGATGCCCACCGACGCGCTCCTGTGGAACGACGGGGAGATTCGGCGCGCGCTCGTCCACGAGCTGGAACACATTCGCCGCGTCGACTGGCCCGTGCACATCGTCACACGCATCGTCTGCGCGCTCTACTGGTTCCATCCGTTGATCTGGGTTGCGTGGCGGCGGCTCGGTCTCGAAGCGGAACGTGCTTGCGACGATGCGGTGTTGCGAATGGACGAACCAACCGCATACGCGCAGCAGCTCGTGACGCTCGCGAGGAGGCACGTGATGGCCAGGGCTATCCCCGCTCTCTCGATGGCTCCCGGGTCCGACCTGGCAGCACGCGTGACGGCGGTGCTCGACGCCACACAGGCGCGAGGGCGATTGGGGCTGGCGCGCGCATCAGTGGTCATCGCCACTGCGGTGTTGCTCACAGCAGCGGTTGCACCGCTTCGTGCCAAGGGCAGCCAGACGATACAAAGTCAAGCCGCTGACGCACCGGCCTTCGACGTCGCATCGATCAGGGAAAATACGTCGGGCGACCAGGGCCAGAGCATTCGCCGGCAGCCGGGCGGCCGCATCGTGACGAGCAACTACGCGTTGCGGTCTCTCATCCTGTCCGCCTACGGGCTCCAGCCGCAGCAATTGGTCGGCGGTCCCGACTGGATCGACTCGGCGCGCTACGACATCATCGCCCAGGCCTCGCGCGAGTTTCCCATTGCCGAGCCGGGAACTGTCGGCCCACCGCAGCTCATGATGCAGCGACTGCTGCAGGATCGCTTCAAGCTCGCCGTTCACACCGAAACGCGCGAGCTCCCAATCTACGCGCTGACGACGGCACGCAGCGACGGGCGGCTCGGCCCGCAGATTAGAACGGCCGCGATCGACTGCCAGGCTGTCATGAGCGAGGCCCTGAAGAAGGCGCAAGGCGGCGTATCTCCGCCCACAGCGCCGCAGCGGGCGGACGGCGGGCCAGGATGCGGGATGAGATTCGATGGCCGTCGCGTCACCGCGGGCGGCACGTCGATGGCGGCACTGGCGAGGAACCTCGCCGGCCCGGTGGGCCGGCTCGTCGTGGACCGCACCGGACTCGCCGGCGGATTCGATTTCGATCTCGAGTTCACGGCCGATCTGCCGGCGGCAGCTGCAGCCGGACTGCCGCCGCCCGACGCCAACGCGCCGTCAATCTTCACCGCGCTCCAGGAGCAGCTCGGCCTCAAGCTGGAGGCGACGCGCGCACCAGTGGAGGTGCTGGCGATCGACGGCGTCGAGAGACCTACGGAGAATTGAGTCCGATCACAGTCAAAGGCCTCCTTCCATCGGGTTGCCCGAGCGCAGGAGCAGGTCGCGATCACAGCGACTCGCCATCGCCTTCATTCGGCGTCAAGAGGAGACGCGGGACTTCCTTGCGGGGCAGCTTGCACCAAGTGGCATCGCGGTCGCTGCGGCACCGAGTGTCACACTTTGCGATTCTTTGACAGTTCTTTGACATCCGCACCGGAGGCGTACACTAGCCTCGTTTCACAGGCCGTCATGAACCGCTTGCGATATCGGCAGGTGTTCCTCTTCCTGGTGGTCCTGGTCCTGCCCACGGCGGCGATCATCATCCAGAGCCGGTACAACGCGTCCCGTGAGCGGGAGAACGATGCGCAGGCGCGCGAGCTGGCGCGCCGCGAGCTGGCCGATCTGCGTAGACGGCGCGCGACCGAGATCGGCCAGGACATCGTGACGCGGCTCGAGCGCATCAAGCTGCAGGAGATTGCCCGCGCGCCCTCCGGAGCCGCGACGGCCGCGACCGCATCCTCCGACTCCGCCGTTGCGTTCGTTGGTTGGGAAGGACGTGAAGGGCTGATCTGGCCCTGGAACGTCGCGCATTCCCACAACGGAGGCGCGAGCCGCGAGGAATCGGAGTTTACGCGCAAGCGCCAGGCCGGCGAGCGCGCGGAATTGGCCGAGCAGAATTATTCGCGAGCCGCCGCGTTCTACCGCGAAGCGCTCGGAAATGCCAGAACCGACGCCGAGCGGGCCTCCGCCAGCCTTCCGCTCGCCAATGTCCTGGCGCGGGCGGGCGCGCAGGCTGAGGCGGCGCGTGTCTATCGCGGCCTGTTGAAGCTTCCCTCGAGCGTCACCGACGACCAGGGACTGTCCTTCGCCTCTTATGCCGCCCTGAGGTTGTCGGAGTCGCACGCCGCCGAGGCTCTGGCGCGCGTGAATCTCGACCTGGAATCGGCCGCTCTCTTGTCACCGGCGCAGGCGTACCGCTGGCGATCCGTGCTGGAGTCGATGGAACGGTCAGGCGACGCGGCTGTACGTTTGGCTGCAGCAGGCGCGTCCGCGCGGCTCGCAAAGCGCATTGCCGACGTAGAGGACGCCCTCCAGGTGCAGCAGCATTTTCGCGACCTGCGCGTCACAGCGGACTCGTGGCAGCCGTACGCGGGCCGCGACCGGTGGTGGATCGGCAAGGCGCCTACAGGAGCAGCTTCCCGGCCGCTCGTTCTGGCGGTTCGCGTCGAGGAAATTCTCCGGAGCGTCGAGACTGAGCGGCAGGCGCGGCATGAGCCCTCATTTCAGCTGGTGACCGACGGCGTCTCGGGCGAATCGCTGGGCGAGCACCTGCCAGGCATGCGTGTCGCCCTCGGACCTGAAATCACGAAGGCGGTCGCCGCGCCGGGCGCCGGCCGATCGTTCTATGGGCTCTCCCTCTTTCTCGTCGTGACGCTGACCTTCGTTGGCGCCTTCTTCCTGTGGCGCGACACGCGCCGCGAGAGCCGGCTCGCGGAGCTGCGATCGCAGTTCGTCTCCAGCGTCTCTCACGAATTGAAGACCCCGCTGACCTCCATCCGGATGTTCGCGGAGTCGCTGCAGATGGACGACGAGTCGGGGACGGGCGATCCGAAGGAGCGGGCCGAATACCTGGAGACGATCGTCTGCGAGAGCGAACGTCTCACCAGACTGCTCAACAACGTGCTGGACTTCTCCCGCATCGAGCGCGGTCAGAAGAATTACCACCTGCAATCGGAGGAATTGCCGGGTGTGGTCGACGCCGCCGTGCGCACGATGCGGTTTCCTCTGGCCGAACAGGGCTTCGACCTCCGCGTGGACATCTGCGATGACCTTCCCTCTCTCAGGCTGGATCGCGACGCGATCGAGCAGGCCATTCTCAACCTGCTCAACAATGCGATGAAGTACTCGGGAAAAAGCCGGGAGATCGGCCTGCGGCTTTCACGCCGGAATGGCAGCGCGCTGATCCAGGTCGCTGACCAGGGCATCGGCATCCCGGCTGGCGAGCAGCGCCGCATCTTCGACAAGTTCTACCGCGTCCCCTCCAAGGAGAACAACGCCATCTCGGGAACCGGCCTCGGTCTGGCGCTGGTCGCGCACATTGCCGACGCCCACGGCGGAACGGTCGAAGTCGAGAGCGCCCCCGGGAAGGGGAGCACGTTCTCCATCGCGCTGCCTCTGCCTCGCGAGCCGGCACCGGATGGAGGCGCCGCGGTATGAGCCGGGTGCTGATCGTCGAAGACGACCCGATGATCCTGCGCGGGCTGCGGGACAACCTCGCGAAGAAGGAGTACGACGTGATCACGGCGTCGGACGGCGAGGAGGGCTATCGCCTCGCGCTCTCGGGCAAGCCGGATCTGATCATCCTCGACCTGATGCTGCCGAACATGAACGGCCTCGAGATCTGCCAGAAGCTGCGCGCGGACGGCTCGTCCGTGCCGATTCTGATGCTGACGGCGCGAGGGGAGGAGTCGGACCGGGTGCTCGGTCTGGACCTCGGCGCCGACGACTACGTGACCAAGCCGTTTTCGATCCGCGAGCTGCTCGCCCGCGTGCGGGCGCGGCTGCGCAGCGCCCAGACGGGCGACACGCTTCCCGACGAGCTGCGCTTCGACGACGTGGTGGTGGATTTCAAACGGTTCGAGGCGACGCGGTGCGGCTCGCCGCTCGAGATGACGAAGAAGGAGTTCGCGATTCTGCGCCTGCTCGCGGCGAGAGTCGGCGAGGTCGTTTCGCGCGAGGACCTGCTGAACGATGTCTGGGGCTACGAGAATTATCCCAGCACCAGAACGATCGACACGCACATCGGATGGCTGCGCGCCAAGCTCGAATCCAATCCCGCTTCGCCGAAGCGCCTGATTACCGTCCACGGAGTCGGCTACAAATTGACGATTCCTTGACATTTGCTTCGACGCGCGTTGACACCGCGCGCGCCGGACCGCCCTACAGTGGCAGTCATGAATTGCATCGTCGTGATCGAGGACGACGCCTCCATCCGCCGCGGTCTGGCAGACAGCCTCCGGAAGCAGTCCTACGACGTGCTCACTGCCGCCGACGGCGAGGAGGGCTGCCGTCTCGTGCGGGACAACCCGCCGGATCTGGTCATCCTCGATCTGATGCTCCCTGGCATGAGCGGCTACGACGTGTGCCGCGAGCTTCGCGGGCATGGCCTCGCCACCCCGATTCTGATGCTGACCGCCCAGAGTCACGAGGCCGATCGCGTGCAGGGATTCGACTCCGGCGCCGACGACTACGTGACCAAGCCGTTCTCGATTCGCGAGCTGATCGGACGGGTGGGCGCCATCCTGCGCCGCTCGGAAGGCCGCCTGGATCTCGCCAATCAGAAGGAGCTCGACGACGCCCGACGCATTCAGCAGCAGCTCATGCCGAAGGAGATCCCTCGAATCTCCGGCTTGCGGATTGCCGGGTCGTGGCGCCCCGCGCGGATCGCCGCCGGCGACTACTTCGACGCCCTGAGGCTCGACGCCGAGACCGTCGCCGTCTGCATCGCCGATGTGTCCGGCAAAGGCATGCCCGCCGCCATGATGATGGCGAACCTGCAGGCCGCCGTGAAGACCTGTGTCGCGTATCGCATGCGACCGCGGGAGCTGTGCGAGCGTGTCAACCGCGTGATGTGCGCCAACCTCGCCGGGCAGGGCTTCATCACGTTCTTCTACGCCGAGGTGACGCGCGACCGTCTCGCTTACTGCAACGCCGGTCACAATCCTCCGTTGGCGCAGCTGCACGGCTCGCCGGCGACATCCCGTCTATCTGCCGGCGGCATGGTCCTCGGCGTTGTTGCCGACTCGCCTTATGAGGAAGAGGGCGTTCATCTGACGTCCGGCGACTGCGTGCTGCTGTACACCGACGGCGTCACCGAGAGCCGCGACGCGAGCGGCGAGGAGTTCGGCGAAGACCGTCTCGCGCGTGTCGTGCAGCGGCTTCGTGGCAGCGAGGCGGCAGTCCTGACCGACGCCGTTCTCAGCGCGGCCGCCGAGTTCAGCCACAACCATTTCCACGACGACCTCACCGTCGTCGCCGTCTCCGTCGACTGAGGAGGATGTATGCGTAGGCTCGTGGCTCTCATCACGGCACTGCTTCTCGTGAGCACCGCCACGCTCATCGTCGCGCAGAGAGTCACGGGCGACGATCTCTTCCAGCAGGCTCTGGATCAGGAACGCGGCAGGCGCGACATCCCCGCGGCGATCAGGATTTACGAACGCATCCTGAAGGAATTCCCGGCGAACCGGGCGCTCATGGCCAGGACGCTCGCGCAGCTGGGTGACTGTTACGAGAAGCTCGGGCAGTCGAGGGCGCAGGAGTACTACCAGCAGGTCATCGCGAAATATCCCGAACAGACGGAGATGGTCGGCAAGGCCAGAGCGCGCCTGGCCAGCCTCGCCGGCGTTCCAGCCAGCCCGCTGCCGTCCACGCGATTGGAGTTCGTGCTGCCGGCGGGAACGAATCTGCAACATGTGTTTCGGAACGGCGTGGACATCTCACCCGACGGTAAGCGGATGGCGTTCGTGGCGAGCGCCAGCCTCGACACCGGCTTCGCGGCACCGCAGCCGCGGCGAATGATCTACGTGAAGTCCACCGATGACTTCAGCCAGACCACCGCGGTTCCCGGTACAGAAAGCGGCTATAACCCCTTTTTCTCGCCGGACGGCGAATGGCTCGGGTTCTTTGCAGGCCCGGCCGTCGGTAACCCCAACAATCCTCGCCTGCCGATTCAACTCAAGAAGGTGCAGCTTTCCGGAGGGACGCCCATCGTCCTCACGACCCTCACAATCCATCCGAACAAGTTGACGGCAGACAACTTTGGCGCCACGTGGGGCGCCGATGGAACCATCGTCATAGGAAGCTTTCAGGACGGGCTGCAATGGATTCCGCAGGAAGGCGGCGACTTGAAGCCGTTGACGCATCTGGACGCCGGCGCAAACGAAGTGAGCCATCGGCTTCCACATTTCCTGCCTGATGGAAGCGGCGTCCTCTTCACCGTGCTGCACGACAATCCCCATTTCATCGCTCGCCCGCAGATCTGGATTGCCCCGAAGAACGGCAAGCCGAAGCTGGTCGTCGAGGACGGGACGGATGCGAGGGTCGCCAACAACCGGCTGATCTTTGCGCGCCGCGGGAAGCTCTTTTCTATGGCATTCGACCCGCGAACGCTCGCCACGAGCGGCTCTCCGGTCGCGGTGATCGATGACGGGGTCGTGCACAGCGACATCTTCAACGTGATTGGCGCACGCACTGGCGCCGCGCAGTTCAGCGTCTCGCAGAACGGGGCGCTGATGTACGCCGTCGGTTCTGTCGAGCCTCCTTTGCAGCGCCCCGTTGCCTGGATCGACAGGAACGGCGTTGAAGCGCCTCTCGAGATACCGGCCAGGGAGTACGTCTATGCGCGAGTATCGCCCGATGGCAGATACATCTCGCTCGGCTCCCGTGACGGTCTCTGGGTCTATGACACGGTCTCGAAGGGGCTCGAGAACCAACTGACGGACGCGACGGATGCGCCGGAATGGTCGCCAGACGGCACGCGCCTGGCCTTCTCGCTGAGCCTGGCTAACGCGACATTTGTGAAGGACGTCGGCTCATCGAACCCCCCGAAACGGGTTGCGGCGGGTTACTCCTTTCCCACCTGGATGCCCGGTGGACGCGAGCTCGCGGTGCAACGTGAGACTGGCGGCAGAAGGGAAATCGCGATCGTCGCGGTCGATCAGCCCGGGAAGATTCGGCCTCTTCTCTCCGACCCCGGGCACAATTACAGCTATCCAACCTTCTCGCCCGACGGACGATGGCTGGCATATTGTTCCGACGAATCGGGAAGCAATCAGGTGTACGTGCAGCCCTATCCCGGCCCAGGCCCGCGTGTGCGGATCTCGCCGGACTCTTTCATCGAGATCGAAGGGAAGACCCTGCCCCTGCCCCGGCCCGCGGATGCTCCGGTCTGGGCCCGTGACGGCAGCCAGAGGCTGTTTTACAACCTCCTTCCCGGCTCCGGTGTGACGATGTCCGTGGCGTTTCGGGTCACCGACGGACAGTTCATTCCTGACACGCCGACCGAGAACTTCCGCGCCGTCTTCAACAACCCCGTCTTTACGCGTGGGTGGGATGCGGCCCCCGACGGGCGCTTCGTCATCATCAAGCTGCCGCCTCCCGACCAGGCACAGGAGCGGCAGCGCGCTGTGTTTCCTTCCAGCCTGGTACTGATGGCCCCGAGCGCGCAAAGAATCAGGCTCGGACCGGGATCTGGCTCATCCACTGCTGCGTCCAGCCGCAACATCACGACCGACACCCGCCTTCGATGGTGGGATCCCATAGGGCAAACCGCGGCTGCGACACCGGCAGGCGAATATTTCATGCCGGAGCTCTCTCGCGATGGGAAGTGGGTGGCATTCACCCGCGGCACTCCTCGTAAGGTCTGGAAGATCGAGCTCGCGACAGGCACTCTGCAGCGCGTGACCGTTCCCGCAAACGATTTCGCGTTTGCGAACCCGCGATGGTCGCCTGACGGCACGAGGATCGCTGCCCAAAGATCGGACGGCATGTTTATGCTGATCTCGGGGTCAAGTGCCTTCTCAGCGTTCGGGAGCGGCGAAACATCGAGGACTCTGTCGGACTGGTCTCCCGACGGCCGCTATCTGGTCTACGTTACGAATGGCGACGTGTTTGCCCTGCCGCTTTCCGCCGACCAGGCGGCCGGCCGCAACCCGATCACATCGATTTCGTTTGACAAACCGCTGCAGATCACCGGCGGCAAACCACTGCAGATCACATCGACTCCTTTTGCGGAAAGCGATGCCCGCATATCGACCGATGGGCGCTGGATCGCGTACGTGGCGAACGAGCGAGGCCGGAAGGAGATCTACGTCTCGTCTTTCCCCCAACCGGGAAACAGAGTGCAGGTATCCAGGGAAGGCGGCATTCAGCCGCGATGGGCCGATGGCGGCCGTCGGTTGATGTACTTCGAGCCGACGACGCCGGGGGGCCGGTATCTCTCGGTTTCGATCGCGGCCACAGGCAGTCAGCCCGAGGTGGGCGCTCCGCAGCCGTTCGGACCCCAACCAGAGTCCGGCTACTCTGGGCTGATGGAGCGGGAGTACACGTTCAACATTGGACCTGAGGGGCGACTATTGATGCAGTGCGGAACGCCGGCTTGCCTCGCCAGTGAAGGGCCACTTACCGGGCCCGAGAAAGGAAGGAATTCAATCCCGCCGGCACGATAGCCTCCCGCAGCCGGCTGAGGCGGAGCATTCGGGGAGCGATAATCCGCTACGTGTCCCGATTCCTCGATAGCGATCGCACCGTATGTCGCCAGGAGCATGCAGACTCACATCGGTTATCGATGGAATGACTTGACACCTCTGTCGGTAAAGGCACACTATTCCCATCGCCTGACGATGGGAGAGAGGGATGAAGAGTGAGCCGCCTGACCTGCTGCCCGGGACGCTTGATCTCCTGATTCTCAAGACGCTCGCGCGCGGCGCGATGCACGGCTACGGCATCGCGCAGCATCTCAAGGCGGCCTCCCGCGACGTCCTGCAGGTGGGCGAGAGCTCGCTCTACCCGGCCCTGCAGCGTCTGCTGTTGAACGGATGGGTCACCGCGGAATGGGGGGCCTCCGAGAACAACCGCCGAGCCCGCTTTTACACGCTCACAGCGTTGGGCAGAAAGCGCCTCACCGCGGAGCGCCAGGAATTCGATCGCCTGGTGCTCGCGATTCAACAGGTGCTCGCGATCTAGACATGGGCACCGTATTCCGCCGCCTCTGGTACTGGGTCCGTCAGCGCGAGATCGAATACGGGCTCGAGGAGGAGCTCGAGTTCCACCGCGCTCTCAAGCAGCAGGAGCTCGAGGCCGAAGGCCTCTCGCCCGAAGACGCGCGACTCACCGCGCGCCGCGAGCTCGGCAACGTGACGCGCGCGCGCGAGGATTCGCGCGCCGTCTGGATGTGGCCCTGGCTCGAAACCGTGTGGCACGATGCGCGCTACGCGCTGCGCGCCGTGCGTCGCCAGCCCGGCTTCGTCCTGCTCTCGGTGGTCGTCCTGGGCGTCGCCATCGGGCTGAACGCGAGTCTCTTCACGGTATTTGCCGCCGCGGCGCTGCGGCCGATGACCGGCGTCGCCGAGCCGGCGACGCTGGTGGTGGTCTCCGGGCGTGTCCCGCAGATTCCGGACCTCCTTTCCGGCCTCTCCATTCCCGAGTTCGATGTCCTCGCCGCAGAGGCCACGACGGCTGAACTCGCGGCGGAACGGCGAATGCCGGTACGGTTCGATTCTGGCGGTGGCGCGCGGGACATGACGGCTGCTTTCGTCACCGGCAACTACTTCGAGCTGCTCGGTGTCCACATGGAGCACGGTCGCGGTGTTCTCGCGGACGAAGACACGCGCGGCGCATCAGTGCCTGTGGCTGTCCTGAGCTATTCGCTCTGGTACACGCAATTCGGAGCGGACCCGGCCATCGTCGGAAGAACGGTTCGCGTGGCCGGGCAGCCTCATACGGTCATCGGCGTCACCTCGCGCGCGTTCGCCGGCAGTGAGCGCTCGCGAGTATGGCTCCCGCTCGCGTCGTTGCCGGTGCTGCGCCCAGGCAATACGGGGCTGGACCGCCCTCAGGACTGCTGCGCCGAGGTCTACGCGCGTCTGCGGCCGGGCGCAACGCGCGCGCAGGTGGCGACGGAGCTCCAGACGTTGAGCGATCGCTTCCGTCGGACGGTGGGACAGGACGTCCGGCCGATCGTGCTGACCGGCACGCAGGCGCTCAGGGGACGCCGCGGCGACAACCAGAGCCTGGCCATCATCGGCGTGCTCTTCCTCGGCATCATGATGGTGCTGCTGCTCGCGTGTGCGAATGTCGGAAACCTGCTGCTGGCGCGCGCCGCCACCCGACGCGGAGAGATCGGCGTTCGTCTTTCGCTGGGAGCAGCACGATCGCGCGTCGTCCGGCAGCTGTTGACCGAGGGGTTGATCCTGGTGCTGATCGCGGCCGCTGCGGGGCTGGCGATCGCGGCGTGGCTGCCGCGCTTCGTTATGAATACAGTCGCACGGCAGCCTGCGCCGTTCGATATCGGTCCCGACGGACTCGTCTTCGCGTACACGGCGGCGATCGCGGGTATCGCGTGCCTGGCGGCGGCGCTGGCGCCGGCGCTTCACGCGACGCGTGGCGGTATCACCGCGACGCTGAAAGGCGACGCGCTCAGCCGGTCGCGCGTGCCGCTGCGCAGCCTGCTGCTCGGCGTACAGCTGGCCCTGACGGTCGTGTTGCTGACCAGCGCCGGTCTGCTGCTTCGCGGCGTTGCCGCGGCGCGTGAGCTGGATCTCGGATTCCGCGTCGAGGGCGTCTCAGAGGTGGCCGTCGAGCTGCCGGAGCCGGACTACGACGCGGAAAGAATGCGGACTTTCCTGGCCGACTTGTCGACGGCCCTGCAGTCGGCTGGATTGACGTCCGTGGCGTTCGCGGCGCCTGGACGCGCCACTGACGAGGCCAGGTTGCCTGGCCGGGGCGCAAACCAGACCAGCCCTGTCGAGCGGCTGGACGTATCGTCCTCGTACTTCGCTCTGTTGGATGTGCCGATGACGGCGGGTCGGAGCTTCACTGACCGCGACCGGAATCCCGGTGCCGCGGTCGTCAACGAAACGTTCGCGCGCCGATTCTGGCCCGGTGAAAACGCGGTCGGCCGCTCGTTCGTCGCAGAGAATCGCACCCTCGAAGTCATCGGGGTCGTTCGCGATGCGAGGGTGCTGGGCCTGGACCCGGTGCCACCGAGCTATTTCGTTCCCCTTACTGGACCGCGAGGCACGCTATTTCCGGTGCTCCTTCTGCGATCGAACCAGCCCTCGGAAGCTGCCGCGGTCACCGCGGTGGTCGAACGACTCGAGCCTCGCGGACGCGTCACGGTGACCCCGATGCGCAATCGGTTCGATTTCGAGCTCGCGGAGCTCGCGCTCGCTCCGCTGGCCGCATCGGTGCTGGGGCTCTTCGCACTTGGTCTGGCGACCGTTGGCATGTTTGGCGCGTTTGCCTACGCGGTGCGTCAGCGCACTCGCGAGATCGGTATCCGACTCGCCCTGGGCGCACGGTCTGCCGATGTCGTCCGCAGCATCCTTTCAGGCAATGCTCGCGTCGTCGCGCTGGGACTCGGCGTCGGCCTTCTGGGCGCCGCCGCCGTATCGCAGATCCTGCGAAGCCTGCTCTTCGGCCTCAGCCCGCTCGATCCGCTGACGTACGCAGGCGTCGCTCTGCTGCTTGCGGCGGTCGCGTTCGTGGCCAGCTACGCTCCGACCCGGATCGCACTGCGCGTCGATGCCGCAACGACACTGCGCGCCGAGTAAACGCCGGCCCCTTGTGCGCGGTCGCGGGCGAACCGTCTCCTCACCCGAAAGAGGTGTTGTTCCGGCGACGGCGACGATCCCATAATCCGGCGCCAGCAGGGCGAGGAGGTCGGATGCGGTCAGCCGTCGCGGGCGTTGTCGTTGCCGTCGTTGTTCTCGTCGCGGCCGGATGGCTGTTCCAGAACGCCATCACAGGCCGCTCCAGTGCGCGCCAGGCCGATCAGCCCGCGCGCACAGCGGATGGCAGGCCGGATCTGAACGGCATCTGGCAGGCGCTCAACACCGCCAACTTCGACATCCAGGCCCATGCCGCCAGGCCGGCTCAGGCGGTGATTCCGGCAGCGCCGCGCAGCGGAGTGGCAGGACTCGTTCGAGCCACACACGTGGAACTCCCGCACCCGTTGGTGCGGCCGCTCGGCGCCGTCGGCGGCGTTCCGGCCGGCGAGAGTGTCGTCGAGGGCGACGAGATCCCGTACCAGCCGTGGGCCGCCGCGAAGAAGAAGGAGAACGCCGAGCACTGGCTGGAGCGCGACCCCGAGATCAAGTGCTACATGCCGGGAGTACCGCGCGCGACCTACATGCCCTACCCGTTCCAGATCCTGCAGGGCACGAACACGATCGTGATGGCATACGAGTTTGCCGGCGCCTCGCGCACGATTCACCTCGGCACGGTCTCCGACAGCCCGGCGCCGACGTGGATGGGATGGTCGCGCGGCCGCTGGGAAGGCGACTCGCTCGTCGTCGAGGTGACCGATTTCAACGAGGAGACCTGGTTCGACCGCGCCGGCAACTTCCACAGCGACCAGCTGCACGTCACCGAACGCTACACTCCGACGAGTGCAATCATCTGCTCTACGAGGCCACGATCACCGACCCGAACGTGTTCACGCGCCCGTGGTCGATCCGCATGCCGCTGTACCGGCGGCTCGAATCGGGCAAGAAGCTTCTCGAGTACAAGTGCGTGGAGTTCGTCGAGGAGTTGATGTACGGCCAGCGTGGCGTCGTCGATCCGGCGACCGGGCAGAAGAACAAGTAGACGGAGGGCTGCCACATGAACGCCCGCTATCCGGTCCTGATGCTCGCGCTCGCGGCGGCCGTTGGCGCCGCCATCGCGACGAGCGGAGCACTTCCAATCGCCATGACTGCGGAGCCGGACTCCACCGCTTCGTCGTGGAAGCAGACGACGCCCTGGGGTGATCCCGATCTGCAGGGTGTGTGGCGGTACGAGGCCGCCATCCCGCTCGAGCGACCGGCGCGCTTCCAGGGACGCGAGTCGCTCACCGACGAGGAGCTCGAAGAGAGTCAGCGAATCGAGGACGAACAGGCCAGGCAACGTCTGGCGGGAGCGGAAGGCGCCGCCGTCGGCCGGCGATCGGTCGCCGAGTCGCCGATCCGCGGGAACGAGTACAACAGCTTCTGGCAGGACCACGGACGGCCGCGGCAGGTCCTCCGACAGACATCTCTCATCGTCGATCCGAAGGACGGCCGGCTTCCATACACGTCAGACGCCAGGAAAGCGGAGGCGCGAGCCAGCGCCCGCTACGGCGTCGGGCCGTACGAGTCCTACCTCGATCCCGATACTGGCGAGCGCTGTCTCACGGACGGCGTCACGGCACTGATGTGGCAGGGGCCTAACGGAGGACACAACCGGATCGTGCAGAGCCCTGGCTACGTCACCATCCTCCATGAGGAGTATCTCGACCGGCGCATCATCCCGACCGACGGACGACGCCACGGCAGCATCCGGCAGTGGTTCGGCGATGCCGTCGGCAGGTGGGAAGGCTCGACCCTCGTCGTCGACACCACCATCAATTTCATCGATCGAACGAATTACGAGTGGGCGGCGATTTTCACGCGGCCGTCGGAGACGCTGCACATCGTCGAGCGCTTCACTCGCACGGGCGCTGACGCGATGGAGTACCGCATCACCGTGGAAGATCCAGCGACGTTCGACAAGCCGTGGACGGCGGTGATTCCGATCACGCGGCTGAACGAAGGCACACAGATCTACGAGTACGCGTGCCACGAGGGCAACTACGCGATGACGAACCTGCTGGCAGGCGGGCGTGCCGACGCGGCGAAGCGATCACGGTGAACTCATGCACAGACATTTCATGATCCTGTTCGTCGTAAGCGTCGTCTCGTTGCCCGCGGCGCTCCGCGCACACCATGCCTTCGCTGCGGAGTTCGACGCCAGCAGGCCGTTCAAGATTCGCGGCACCGTCGTCAAGATGGAGTGGATCAACCCGCACACGTGGCTGCACCTGGATGTGAAGCGGCCCGACGGCAAGACCGAGCGCTGGATGATCGAGGGCGGCCCGCCGAACGCGCTCTACCGTCGCGGGTTCACGAAGAACTCGCTCCCGCAAGGCGCCGAACTCGTCGTCGAGGGGTTTCGTGCCAAAGACGGGTCGCTCAAGGGCAACGGCCGCGAGCTGACATTCGCGGACGGCAGGCGGCTGTTCGTCGGATCGTCGGGCACCGGCGCGCCCAACGACGGCAAGGAACCGCAGGGCGGCAAGGAATAGCCTTTCTACACCTCCACCTTCAGCCGAATAGGCCGCACGACCGACAGGCGCAGCCTGCCACGGCCCACGTGATCCAGGCGGACCACGTCGGTGCGTTCCTCGAGTCGGCGCCGCAGGAGAACCAGACGCGCTTCGAGATTGTCCTGGAACTCGGGCAGCTTCAGACTCGGCTCGAGCCTGATTTCCTTGTTCGTGAACTCCTGACTGTGCTGCTCGAGGTACAGCTGCAACAACTTCTGAAAGATACGTCCAGGCACCCCTTTGATCAGATAGGCATCATCGATGAACACGCTGTCGTCGCATGGAAAGTAGCGCACTGTGATGCCGGCGCCGTCGGTGGCCACACCAGGCGCGTGCGGTGCAGCCGCTGGAGGACCCATCGATGCCGGCGCGGCAGCAGGTTCCGCACCGCCGGCAAACCCCACGGCGATCATCGAGACCGCGAGATGGCGTGCGAGGAGCTGCATGCGCGATTCATCACGTGCGAGAAAGCGGCCGGCCGCGTCACTCTGGAGACACAGCACACCCAGCACCTCACCGCGCGCCTCCAGCGGGATCGCGAGCTGACTCTTCGCGTCGTCCAGACCCGGCAACGGAATCTCACGGGCGAGCCGGCCCGCATCGCCGATTCGCGTCAGCTCCTCGCGCACGGCACGCGAGAGCACGCGCTCCCGCGCGAAGTTCGTCGTGCGCAACGGAATCCCGCGTGCCGCGGCCGTGCCGATCAGGCCTTCGCCGATCACGACTTCCGAGCCGACGCCCGACTCCACGAATCCGTGGCTGGCGACCGTATACAACCGCTTGCCGGACTCGTCGCGGACCATGACGAACGACTGCGCATGTCCGAAAAGCGCGTCGAGCCGTTCGAGGGCGGTCGCGAGCAACGTGTCCAGATCGCCGCACGCAGCGAGCCGTCCCATGAACTGCGCAACGGCAGCGACCAGGCCCGTGTCGGCGTCTTCGCGGGCGCCCTGCGGGCGCACGATGGGACGGCACCCAATCACGCGGTACACATCGACGCCGCGAAGCCGGAAGACGTCCTGCATACCGCTCTGCGACGCGATGGCGTCCAGCCGGACGCGCACGCGCTCGAACAGTGCGCCCGCTGTTTCCGTGCGCTCGAACTCCAACTCCATCCGATACTGATCCGTCGTCTCCGGAGCAACGACGATGACCTGCGCGCGAGGGTTCTCCAGGATGTTGCGCCGCGTCTTGTTGAAGAACTGGACGGAGAGGCCCACATGCGACTCGTCGATGAGGTGGACGATCGACAGGTACGTCGTATTCGGAACGCCCTCCTTTGAGCAGGTACTGATCGAAGGCTTCTTCGACTATGGACTGCCGATCAATGGCGAGCGGCCGTCCGAAGACCGCTTGATCGAGCGAATCGTCGAATGTGCGCCGCGGTTCGGCATCGAGGTACTCGGCCCGTCGCCGTTGTGATTCGCCAGGCGCGATCAGCGCAGGACCCGCAAACCAGTCGAGAAAGACACGAGGTGAAGCGATGACCAGCACACTGCATTACGTTGCCGATCTCTTCCATGCCGTCGACGCGTTGAATGCGACGGCCTTTGCGGAGAGATTCACAGAAGACGGCACCTTCCGCTTCGGGAACGCCCCAGCCGTTGTTGGCCGGCGACAGATCGAAGAAAGTGTCGCCGGGTTCTTTTCCACGATCGGCGGTATGAAGCACGAGATCGTGGGTGTGTGCTCCGGCGCGTGGGAAGGCGGTACGGTGACCAGCGTCGAGACGATGGTGACGTATCGGCGCAAAGATGCGACGGTCACCGACGCCATTCCGGTGACCAGCACGCTGCGGATGCGGGGAGATCTCATCGCAGACTTTCGTGTCTTTGCGGACATCTCACCCGTCTTCGCCACCGCAGCGGGAGTCGGTGCTGGCGAGGCGGCAACCGTATGAGGACGAGCGGGGTAGCAGGCACTCAGCCGCCTTCGACCGCAGACACGATGTCGATCTGATCGCCGGGCTCCACCGGGGTCCCGATTTCGCCCACGCCGAGCTGGCGGTCGTTCAGGAACACCACCATGACCGGGTTCAGCGCGCCGTCCTTCGCCCAGACGAGCGGCATCAGAGGGGGATGTCGATCGGTGAGTGCCCGGAGCGCCGACTCGACCGTCGTGGCCAGCACGTCAACGGAGTTGACGCCGCCGATGCGCTCGGCGAAGAGGTTCGTGAAGCGGATCCGGGGCATGAAACAACCGTGGGAGTCGCGACGAAGGCGTCAGGACGGCGAGGCCTCTGCCATCTCCTCGATTTCCCTGTCGAACACCGCCCAGACCCGCTCGCTCAGCTGCGAGAAGAACTCGCGCGTCACGAACGGCGGAACGCCCAGGTTGGGGTTCGGGCGGTCGAACACCTCCGACGGCAGCGTGTAGTCCGATCGATCGTACCCCTGCTTGCGCTCGAGCCACAACGCGCGGACGAAGGCGCGCCGCACGGCAGCCAGCAGCTCCGCTGACGTCGCCTCGAACCCGCTCTCATGCTTCAGCGCCTCGACGACGTGGTCGGCGCTGACGCCGGCGAACTTGCACAGGCCGAGCAGGTCGTCGCGCACGAAGTACAAGCCGCGTTCAGTAATCAGCTTCGCCCAATAGTCGAGCGAGGTGTTGCCCTCGAGCGCCAGCGCCATGTAGGTGGCCATCGACATGTGTCCGCCGGCGATCGCCCACGGATAGCCCGGGTTCGTATCGGGCTGGTAGGCGGGGAACTCCATGCCCTTGCTGTGCATCGCATACCCGGTCTCCCCGAGCTTCTCCGACAGCCGCTTCACGCCGCGGCCCACCTCGGGAAACCGCCCCGTGGCAGCGCCCTCGATGAGCTCGCGCGCCTTGTCGAAGTCGCCAAAGGTCGCGCCGTTCAGAATCGGCGCGTCCGGATGCCGCTGGTTGTAGTCCATCACGTACGAGATCGTCGTGCCCAGCGAGATGTTGTCCATCCCGAGGTGGTCGACCAGGCTGATGAGCGCGGCAGCCTTGCGCGGATCGTGAATCGCGATGTTGGTCGACAGGAGGTTCACCGGCTCATAGTCGAACTTGGCCAGAAAAGCGCCGCGCGTCCCGTCGGCGTTCTTCTCGTACACGTTCTTGTGGCAGTTGATGCCGCAGCGGAAGCACGACTCGGCCTTGACGACGAACTGCGGCTGGACGTGGTCGCGGAACATCAGCTCGGGCTTGCCGTCGCCCGTGGGCCGGAAGTTGTTCTGCGGGACGAAGTGGAACTTTTCGAGCGGCTCGTAGTTCGACCAGGTCCCGCCGAGCCCTCCCTTGTCCTTCTCGCGGAATTTGCGCGATCCGGGGCCGGTCGACGCCGCCTTGTTGATGTCGCGGATCTCCGGCTTCAGCTTGGCGATGCGGTCTGGCGTCTGCGCGACGATCGCCAGCACGCGCTTGTACCCCATGACGGCGCCCATGCCACCACGGCCGGCCCACCGGCACTTGTCGTCGCCCGACCTGAGCTGGTTTTCGGTGCTGAGCGCCACCGCCGCCATGTAGCAATCCTCGTAGTGCTCGCCGGCGGGACCGATCACCGCGAAGTGCGCGTCGGCGTATCGATCGCGCAGCCACATGATCTTGTCGTGGCAGGCGAGCCCGAGCAGATCGCCTGCGGGCTCGAACCCAATCTGCGGACCTTGCTCGCTGTGACGGATCACCAGGTACACCGGCACGTCGGCCCGGCCTTCCAGAATCATCTCGTCGAGCCCGGTCCATTTGAGCTTCGGGCCGAACTTGCAGCTGCCGGCCGACCACATCGCGGCGGGCAGGCCCTTGTTGGAAATCTTGAGTGGGCTGTAGGCCGAGAAATACGTGCGCAGACCGGTCATGACGTTCGACGCCGTCAGCACACCGGTGTTGACGATGAGCGGATTGTCGGGCGTGAACGCGTGCGTGATGGTCCGCTCCGCCAGGATCTGGAACGATCGTCCGAATCCCCCCAGCACATCCTCGAGGTTCCGGCAGGGCACGTCTTCGACGCGGACGTCCCGGGATGCCAGGTCGACGGTCGCACGCGTGTAGACGACCGCGCGAGGGTCGCTATGGGATCCGTTGAACGAGGTGCGCATTCCGACAATTTATCACTGCCACCTCGCGTGTCTCCAGCCGAGGCCCTCCTCGACGCCATCACGTCAGCGTCGCAGATTTCGAGGCGTGTGGAACACGCGGCACGGTCGGCGCCGCAACGATAGAGCCGTCCTGACGGGTGGAGGGGAGATGATGCCTCTCCCCTCTTCCCCACCTGCCTGAGTGCGCGAGCTTACCGCTTCTGCGCCACCCGTCCCGTCATCACGCTGCCGCCGTCCGATGTCCGCCTCGCCGGGGCCTGCGGCGTCTCGAACGCGGCGCCGGTGGCCGCAATCGGCGTCGCGGCTTCAGGGTCGGCGGCAGGCGGTGGCGCGCTGCTCGACGAGGTCGACGATGTCGTCGCTCCCGGCGGGGCGCACACTGCCGGCCCTGCATAGCGGCACTCGGACGCTGTACGAACCTGTTCCGCCACGATCGCCGTGAACGCGTCTACGAACGGCCGCCCGTTCGTCAGCAGGTTTTCGCGCGTCATGTAATCGAGGCGGATGTCGGCATGCGCACCAATGTTCTCGACATAGTGGGCTTCCGGGTAGCCCGGGACGGTGACCGGCGCGATACGCGTGACGAGCGTATTCGTATTCGTGGCAGTCGACTCGGAATACGTCCCGGCCTGGAGGCCGGATACCGACCCGCCGCCGCCGTTGGTGCGCGTCCCCACCAGCGCGCCGCGGCGGTTGTCCTGGAGCATCGCGGAGAAGATGTCGCCCGCCGAGATGGTGAACTCGTCTACCAGCAGGATCAGCGGCTTGGTGTAAGCAATGACGTTGCCCTGCGCATCCTTTGCAGGCTGGTTGCCGTGCAGCTGCGTGCTGCATGCCGGCACCGGGTTCGTCAGGGCTCGCCCCTGGCGATACGCCCGCTCGAGCTCCTCGAGTATTGCCGTGTAGATTTCCACGAGCGCCGTGTCACCGGCGTTGCGCGCCGCCTCGAGTTGAGCATTGACGAGGTTGATGCGGGAGATCGTGACGCGAATCTCCTCGCCGAAGAAGAAGAACGGATAGGGAATGAGGTACGACGCCGCGGTCAACATGTAGCAGCCGCCGCCAGGGTTGCGCATGACATCGACCACGAGCGCGTCGGTGTTCTGCTCGAGGAACGCGATCTCCGCCTGAAGCTCCGCAGTGGCGGTGGGAGGAGGAGCAAAGTTGGGAAATCGCAGAACCCCGATCCGGAGGCCGCCGGCCTCGTAGATGCCTGAGAAGTGGGAGTGGGAGGGCAACTGTCCGAGGCGTTGCACGAAGTTCGCGGGCAGGCCGGCCCTGAACACCGGATTGCGGCCGCCGAGCCCCAGCACGTATCGCCGGAGCGGTGTGTCGCTCGGGTTATCTGTACTGTCCAACGCGAGCAGGTGATGATTCTGCGGCAGGGCGAAGTTGGTGAGTTCCTGCCACGCGTCGTAATACGACGGTGACTCGGTGGCCAACAGGCTCTTTTTCTTCCCGCTGGTGCCCGGAGTCGGCACCGCGCCAATCCATCGCAGCGGCACCCCGGTCTTCTGCCACGGGATGACGTAGGTTTCCCGGGAGCCGCCGGCGCGTTCGATCACGACCACCGCGTTGTCTGGCAGGTCGATCACACGCGGCACGTTCGACTGCGGTCGGACGGTGAGGAAGCTGGCAGCGTCTCTCTTCGTCGCCAGTGGGTTGCTGTGCGCCGAGAAGCGAGAGAAATACTTTATCCACTCCTCGCTGGTCCTGTCGTCCATCGACACGAGCACGTCGCCCAGCTGGAACGGATACAGCGCCAGCGGCAGGCGCGTCCGGTTGATCGAGTCGATCATCACACGGCCGTCGTAGATATCTACCGTGAACCCAAGGTTCGCCACGAAGCTGGACGGCATTGAAAACTGGGAGTGCGTATCCTGAAGGCTGGCGACGTACTCGAGCATGATCTCGAAAAACGACAGATCGTCCTGCGAGTGCCTGATCCGCGTCAGCCACGGACGCAGGTCGAAGAGATCGAACCCGAACAACTGTTTCTTCCACTCGTAGGGCGCGTAGCGCTTGGCATAGTTCCCGGCAAGGTTCTCGAAGTCGTGAATCTTCTGATCCTGAGTGAGCTGCGCCGCCGCGGAGGCGGGAATCAGGCAAGAGACCAGCATCACGGCGACCAGTCGCTGAGACAAAGATGCGAGCAGGGTGTTCGGCCGCATGGCGTGTTTCTCCTTGAAGGCCGGCGTGCACCGGCCGTTATTGGCTGGCAGGGGGCGCAGCGTGTGGAAGGCATGTCACACGAGGGCTTGCGTTGCTGCGGCGCGGGAATATAGCACGAGCGGGACGAGAGCGTCGGCAGTGAGCGTCCGTGCCACTCGAAAGGGGCACGGCTGTCATCAGCGTCACTTCCTGTCATCGGCACGCGAGAGTACGGATGTACTAGAGCCAAGCGGACATCCTGGCGCTACAATGCGCCGCCGTGGACACGCAACTGAGGGCTGTGGTCGTCGATCTGCAGAAGGCCGAGGAGCGTCTCCATTCGCTGCGCTCCACCCTCCCGCGCGAGGCCTGGACACATCGGCCAGGAGATCGGCGCTGGTCACCGGCGGAGTGTGTGGCGCATCTCAACCTCACGTCGGAAGCGGTGCTGCCGCTGCTGCGCGCCGGATTGACCGAAGCCAGGTGCCGCGTGCGCCACGTGCCGACATGCCATCGCCGTGATCCTGTCGGCTGGATGCTCTGGATGGCGACCGCGCCCTGGTGCAGAGTGAAGACCCGAACCGTTCCGGCGCTCATGCCTCCAGGCGAGCGACCACTGGCTGCACTCGTCGCCGACTTCGCGGCTCTGCAGGCCGACGTCATCGAATGCGTGGAGGGGCGTCGAGTCGAGGCAAACGACGCTCGCACCTGCCTGGCGTAGCAGCACGCTCGCGGCGAGCCCGGCGATCCCGGCTCCGATGATCGCGACGTCGTAGCGTGTACCGGCAGACACGCAGGCAGCGTACGCCATGCGGCAGCGGCACGTGGGGTAGAATTCCGCATGGGACCTGTCATGCCATACCTGTACGTCGGCCTCTTCATCGCGGTCCTCGTCGCGTGGTCGTGGCACTTCCACTTCTGGTCGAATAGTCCGATCGCCCGGAAGTCACGCACTCCGCTCTGGCTCGGATTCACCACAACAGCCACTTCCGCGCTCTTCCTCGTCTCCGGCGTCATCGGCTACAACCTGAATAAGCACACCAGGTTTGTCGCTGGCACTGCGTGGAACGATGGGGTGCTCTGGTGGGAGGTTGCAGTCGGCGTCGTCCTGCTTCCAGTCGCAATCTTCCTGCTGCGACGCGGTGCCCGTGACATCGACCAGAGGCTTGGCCGGGCCTGAGTCGGGCCTGGAAATCGTCCCTTCGGCATTCTCGATTCCGCAACGGGCATTCAGGCACGCTCACCGGGCTAGTGCCATTGTACTATTTCACTAGTTCAATATTTCTGACACGATAGGCCCGTGCCGGACCGGTTCAAGGTCGATCGTGCGAGCCCGCTTCCCGTCTACGTGCAGCTCGCCGAGCAGATCCGTCTGCTCGTCCGCCGCGGCGCACTCAGCCCCGGCGACCCACTTCCAACCGTGCGCGAGCTCGCCGTCGCGCTTGGCATCAACGCGAACACGGTGGCGCGCGTGTATCGCGACCTGCAGCAGGAGAGACTGCTCCGCCTCGAGCGCGGCCTCGGAACCTTTGTCGCGGCACAGAAACACGACTCGACGCTCGTCGACCGCGACTATCAGCGCATCGTCAAGCGGACGAGAGAGCTGGTGGCGCTCTGCCGGGAGTCCGGCCTCACGGCGCGGGAGCTCGCGCAGCTAATGGAAAGCATCTGGAAGGAGGTGGACCGTGAAGGGTAGGGGGAATCCCATCGCCAACTTGATCATGCTCGGAGCCGCCGTGCTCGCCGCTGTCGCCTGGCTCGCCGCCGGCGCGGCCGCGGCCATTCCAATCTTCGCGTTCGGTGTCTACGTCGGCCTCTCCCCGCGGCTGTTGAAGGAATGGGAGCGAGGCGTGCTCCTGCGCCTCGGCCGGTTCCAGCGGGTTCTCGGACCGGGGATCAACTGGACGTTCCCTGGCTTCGACCGGCTGGTCGCGACCGTGGACATGCGCATTCGTTCCACGCCCTTCCAGGCCGAGAAGACACTGACGAAGGACACAGTTCCCGTCAACGTCGACGCCGTGCTGTTCTGGGTTGTCACCGATGCCCGAAAGGCCATCGTCGAAGTCGAGCACTACGCCGCCACGGTGAGCTGGGCGGCGCAGACGACGCTCAGGGACGTGATCGGGCACACGGAGCTCGTGCGCATGATCGCAGACCGCGAACAGATCGATCGGCAGCTGCAGGAGATCATCGACGCCAAGACCAGCGACTGGGGGATCACCGTGCAGTCGGTCGAGATCCGCGACGTCCGGCTGCCTGGCCTGCTCGAGGATGCGATGAGCCGCAAAGCCCAGGCGGATCGCGAGCGCGAGGCGCGCATCATCCTTGCCCAGTCGGAGCTGGTGGTCGCCGACGAGATGGAGAAGGCGTCGGCCGTGTACCGCCGCGATCCCGTGGCGCTGCGGGTTCGCGCGATGAACATGACCTACGAGTCGATCAAGGAGCGCGGCGCGCTGATGGTGGTGCCGAGCGACATGGTGTCTTCAATGGGCAATCTCGCGGCCTTCGCGCCCGCGGCATTCGATCCACCGGCTCCGCGGCCGGCTGACCGCACGCTCGAAGGCTCCGACGGCTGATGGCTCTCTGGTCGCTGCTGCGCGTCACCAGCCAACGATCCCTGAGGTCGTGCCGCCTCGAGTTCGAGGATCGGCCGCTCGAGCGTGCGTCGCTCTTCCCGCTGTTCGACGAGCAGGGGAAGACGCAGGTGGTGATGATTACCGCCGAAGAGAGCGGGCGAATCCTGCTGGCCGATTGGGCACCGGGTCTGTTCATGCGCGACTGGCGGCGCAATCGGCTGCGGCTGCGATACGCCGACCTCAACGATGCGTCGACGTGGAATGAGGAACGTTTCGAGGATCTGTGGCATTTCGACCCGTGGTGGGTGCTCAACGACGAGAGATACCAGAGCCACGGGGCCGTTCCCGCACTGCGACGCACGAACATCCCGGGCTACGATGCGACCGTGTCCGAGATCGCCTTCGACTCGAGGCTGGAACGCGCCGCGTATGTGATGAAGCGGTCCGGCCAGTCTCGTGTGAAGCGTTTCACGTCCGACACGCTCTCGAGCATCACCGGACGCCGTCGCGCCGCGCTCGAGCGCCCACGCGGCGCCGGGGTGGCGGGCTGGCGTCTCCGGGCGTTCTGGCCCTCGCCGTGAGGTCACCAGAGTTTCTGGCAATGCTGCGCGGTACGGGAGCGCCTCAGGAGTCGGCGGCGTCTTCCCACACCGATGGCGCAAAGTAGATGGCCTCGCGATGTTGAACGAGCGACGACGTGCGCCGCGTGACGTCGCTCTGGATCATGGCAAACTCACACAAGCCGTCGGCGTAGTCCAGCGTCCGACCCGGCACCCATAGCGAGATGCGGACGTCGTAGGAGGTGGGATAGAGCATGCAGTTGGGCAGCTCGACCCTGATTCGACGAGTGCCAGCCGTCTCCTGATCGATCGAATACCCGACGTCATCGCTCTGCAGACTCAGGACGTGCATGCCCATTTCCTTGCGCCTGATGTCGATCGTGACGTTGACGCCGCGCTCGGGCTGCGCGAACTCCACCTCGAATTCGAAGACGACCGACTGGCCCATCATGAAGGCAACGCAGGGAGCGCCGTTCGAGTCGAGCGACCGGGCCGACACGATCTGTACAGCGCCGCCCCCAGCAGCACGACGGCGAAGCGGGCTGCCGTGCGCGCCGCCCGACTGGCCCTTGACATAGGCATCGGCCACCTCGCGAACGGCACCGCGCATTCGAACCCGACCGTGATCGAGCCAGAGACCGGTGGTGCAGAGATTGGTGACGGCACCCATGTTGTGACTCACGAACAGCACCGTCCGGCCCTGACGGGCGACTTCGCCCATGCGGCCGATGCACTTGTTCTGGAACTTGAGATCACCGACCGCCAGGACTTCGTCCACGATCAGGATCTCGGGCTCGAGATGGGCGGCCACCGCGAACGCGAGGCGAACCTGCATGCCGGTCGAATATCGCTTGACCGGCGTGTCGATGAACTTCTCGACCTCCGCGAACGCGACGATTTGATCGAAGTTCCGATCGATCTCGGCCTTTTTCATTCCGAGGATGGCGCCGTTGAGATAGACGTTCTCGCGGCCCGTCAGCTCCCCGTGGAAGCCGGTCCCCACTTCGAGCAGCGCCGTCATGTGGCCGAACACCTCGCAGCGGCCGGCGGTCGGGTCGGTCACCCGCGACAGGATCTTCAGCAGCGTGCTCTTTCCCGCGCCGTTGCCGCCGATGATGCCGACTGCCTCGCCGACGGCGACGTCGAATGAGACGTCCTTGACGGCCCACAACGTACTCTCGCGATCGCGCTCACGACGGGCCTCGCGATTGCCGCCGAACAGCGATTTGACGCCAAACACCATTTCGTCACGCAGCGTATCGTGACGCCTCCTGCCGGCGTCGATCGTGTATCGCTTGGAAAGGCCCTGGGCACTGATGGCAACGTCAGGCATCCGCCGACCTCGCGGCTCGGCACCCCGCCAGGGCCGGGCTGGCGCCGGTCAGAAGCCCCACCGGCGGCGGATCGCTTTGCGGAACGTCGGAGCGAGATGCTTCACGTGCGTCATGAAGCCGAGCTCGCTGTTCGAGCGCAGCGCGAACAGTTCGGGGTGGACACAATCGAGGAATCCAGGATCGCTCATTTCAGCCAATCCCGCCGACTTCAGCGTCGCATACGCGCGGCTGTCTTCTCTGACGTAGAGGAACGTGTTCTGGCGGTACCAGAACGGGATGCGCGTGTCGCTCCAGATGTGCGGACGAAACAGGTCGAACGGCTGGTAGTGCCGCTCCAGGAAAAGGCGTCCCCAGAAGGAGTGCTGCCGCTCGTTGATATGGGTCGGGCCGTTCTGTTTGATGTAGGCGGCGCCGAAGACGATCGCGTCAGAGAGGTCGATCAACGAATCGATGAAGACGACAGACGAAGCCGGCTCGAGATGCTCTGCCACCTCCACCGACATCGCCAGACCGACCTTTCGGCCCAATGAAAACGGTTTGTTCAGATCGACGGCGTGGAACCGAATCGCATCGTCGATCATCGCCGACTGCGTGTTCCAGGAGCCGTCCAGTCCGATGAGCTCGGAGCTTCCGAGCTCATGCCACGCTTTCAACCAGGCACCTCGCCCACAGCCGACGTCGGCGACCGACTGTGGCTGCAGATACTTCCAGACATGAGGCAACACGATTCTGGCGGACTGCAATGACGGCGCGATCTGGTACCTATAGTAGTCCTCGTCGTACTCTCTATCAGTGCTGTCCGCCATAGGGTAGAACGAACGTTCGAGCGAGGTCCGATACCACGCAGAATTGCCGCGCTCACATCGCGACGACGATCACAGGCTGCGACCTGTCATTGTGAAGCCGCTCGCTCCGCAGCCGGTGTACTGAAAACGCAGAACAGGATGGGAGTCTTACACGCGATCGCGTCACCGACGCGCAGCGGCCGTTGGTCCAGCCCAGCCGGCGATCGACGGCGCTGACCTGAGCGAAGTCTACTATAGCGATGTACCATTCAAGCCGGGCGCAACCTCCGGCGGAGATCGACGCATCCCATCACCAGGCAGTGAGTCGCCGGATCTCGATTCGCCAGTTCGGCGATATCGCCCGGCAATTTCGTATGGCTGTGGTATATCCCTTGCACGCCCGACGTTCGCGCGCTGCACGACCTCAATCGTGGCGACGCCGCGGTGTCGTGGTCGCCGGTCCAGCACCATCGGATGTTGTTGCACTTGCCAGTTGCGCTTGCACGACAGGGCCGGGCGGCTGCGACATGACATGGACATGAGCCTGGGGGAGCGCGCGCGCCAGACGACGGCTTGGCTCGCCGTCTGCGCGTTCAGCACGTCGCTGGCCCTGCTCGAAGCACATCGCCTCAGGTGGTTGTCTCGCTTTCGCCGGCGAGCACAGGTCCCGTCTGCGCCAATCGGCAGCGCTGACGGCGCCGCACGTCCTCTCTCATCGGCGACGGCTTCCGTCCCCGAGCGTGCAATCAGCGGCGGCGCGCGCAGCGTGCCGATCGTCTTCATTCATCAGGGCGACAGCCCACACCTCGTGTACGCGCTGGCGCAGGCCTCGGCCAGCAACCCGTCATCGCGCGTCATTCTTCTCGGCGACGACGCCAACAACCGCTATCCGCTGGTGGAGCACCACCGGTTCGCCGACTATTTCGTCGCCGCGGCAGCGTTCGGCGGGGTCTATCAGCACTACAGCACCCACCCCGAGAGCTTCGAGCTGATTTGCTTCCAGCGCTGGTTCGTTCTGAACGAGTTCATGACGAAACAGCGGATCGAACATTGCGTCTATCTGGATTCGGACGTGCTCCTCTATGCCGACGTCACGTCAGATCTGAAGAAATTCAGGCTGTTCGACTTCACCTTGTGCTGGAACACGATTGGCTGTGTGTGCTTCGTGAATCGGCGACAAGGGCTCGAACAGCTGTGCCGGTTCATGACTGACGCCTACACGAAGAAGGATTCTTACACCTATGACCGGATGGTGGCGCACTTCGCCACCCGCCTCAAGCATGATTTGAAGGGCGGGGTCTGCGACATGACGGCGCTGCAGCTGTATAGCGAACGACATTTCGGCAGCGTCGGCGAAGCGTCACACATCATCGACGGTTCCGTGTACGACCCGAACATCAACGTTCCCCAGCCCGGATTCGAGATGGAGAACGACGTGAAGAAGGTGACCTGGCACGACGGCGTTCCCTACGGAACATTCGTGAGCACCGGCGAGCGCATCCGCTTCAATTCGCTGCATTTCAACGGACGCGCCAAAGCGCTGATGCCGCGCTACTGCACCGCACACGTGTCGTGATGGCCGAGCCGCGCACCTCATCCATCCTGCTCATCTTGCCGTTCTTCGGCAGCCTGCCGCCATGGTCGGATCTGTACTTTCGTTCCTGCGCCGCAAATCCCACCGTCAACTGGCTGCTCGTGTCCGATCACGTGTTCGACCCGGGATCGCTGCCGCCGAACGTGCGCTGCAGGCGAACGACCCTGGCGGCATTGAAACAGCAGATCGACGCCATCGTCGGTTTCGAGACGGTGCTGCCCACTCCCTACAAGCTGTGCGACTTTCGGCCGCTCTTCGGCGTCCTGTTCGCACCCGAGATCCAGGGCTTCGACTTCTGGGGCCACTGCGACATCGATGTCGTGTTCGGCGACCTCCGGCGCTTTCTCCCCGAGACGACATTGAGTGCACACGACAAGGTGCTCATTCACGGGCACTTGTCTCTCTATCGAAACAACGACGCCGCCAACAACTACTTCCGTCTGGAGGCGCCCGGACTGAGCTACCGCGAGGCCTTTACCTCGTCGGAGAGCAGGGCGTTCGACGAGTTTGGCGGTGTCAAACCACTCCTCGACCATCACCATATCGAGTTCTTCCGCAACGACGGCTGCATCGCCGATATCGATCCCTGCACTTATAAGTTCAACGTTCTCTGGTCGCACAACTATCGACGCCAGTGCTTCTACTGGGAGGCAGGTCGACTGTTCCGGGCGTTCTGGACCGGTACCAGTTACGGCCGTGACGAGTACGCCTACATCCATCTGCAGAAACGTGCCATGGGCTCGGCCAGCAGACCGCTCATCGAAGCGGACGGCTGGTACATCACCCCTTACGGATTCGTAGCGAAGCCTCCCGGCCAGCCGGACGTCGCCGACATGAGGCGACTGAACCCGACGAATGTCATGTTCGACCTCAAGCAGGCGCTCGCGTCGTCGATGTGGCGGCTCAAGCGGAAGGTGCGCGGCGCGCGCACCAGTCGCGGGCTGAGTCCTCGAACAGCGACGCTCTGACACGAGGCCGATGAACGTCGTGATGGAACCGCTGGTGGACAACGGGCCGATAGGCGGCGACGATGCCGCGGTCGCTTCGCTGCCGGGAGCGCGCAAACCGACGTACGTGCTGGAGCCGCCGCGGAATGTCTTCGACCTCGGCGTCAAGGCGGTCTGGGAGTATCGCGAGCTGCTCTACTTTCTGATCTGGCGCGATGTGAAGGTGCGCTACAAGCAGACGGTCATCGGCGTGAGCTGGGTGATCCTGCAGCCACTGCTGACAACCGTCGTCTTCACGTTCGTCTTCGGCCGGCTGGCCGACATTCCATCGGACGGCGTGCCCTACCCGCTGTTGATATTCACGGCTCTGCTGCCGTGGAACCTGTTCGCCAGCGCGATCGGCCGCGGC
This sequence comes from Vicinamibacterales bacterium, assembly GCA_036274155.1. Classification (GTDB taxonomy): domain Bacteria; phylum Acidobacteriota; class Vicinamibacteria; order Vicinamibacterales; family UBA2999; genus Gp6-AA40. The sequence goes on from DASUGH010000158.1 coordinate 64,659, forward strand.
GGCATCAGCGTGGTGAGCAGCGCCAACCTGGTCTCCAAGATCTACTTTCCCCGGCTCGTGCTACCGCTGTCGTCCGTTCTCTCGCCTCTGGTGGACTTCGTCGTCGGATTCGGCGTGCTCATCGGCATGTCGTTCTGGTACCGCTCGTTTCCCGGCTGGCCGGTGCTGGCTCTGCCGCTGTTCGTGCTCCTCACGCTGCTGACGGCGCTTGCCGTCGTGCTGTGGCTGGCCAGTCTCAACGTCCGCTACCGCGATGTCGGGCATGCCATTCCATTCATCGTGCAGCTGTGGATGTTCGTCTCCCCAGTCGTGTACCCGATCACCGAGGTCCCGCCGGCATGGCGATTCGCCTACGGCTTGAACCCGATGGCCGGGGTGATCGAGGGATTTCGCTGGGCTCTGCTGGGGAAGAGCCACCCTGACTTCCGGGTCATTGCCGCCAGCTCGATAGTGGTCGTGATTTTGCTGGTCCCGGCATTGCTCTACTTCCGGCGGACTGAGCGCACGTTCGCCGACATCGTCTGAGCGACGGTCACGTCGCGCATGTGGCGCGTGGTCACGCGCCACGAGGCTGTCACCGAAAATATGGACACTCCTGTCGCACTCATCGTCTTCAATCGTCCTGATCTCACGGAACGCGTCTTCGCCGAAGTGCGACGGGCCCGCCCATCCACGCTGCTGCTGATCGCCGATGGTCCACGCGCCGCTCGGCCGACCGACGTCAGGAAATGCGCCGAGACCCGCGCGATCGTCGAGCGTGTCGATTGGCCCTGTGAGGTGCTGAAGAACTACTCCGACGTCAATCTCGGCTGCGGGCTGCGCGAGTCGTCTGGAATGACGTGGATCTTCGAGCAGGTCGAGGAGGCGATCGTCCTGGAAGACGACACATTGCCGCACCCGAGCTTCTTTCCGTTCTGTGAAGCGATGCTCGACAGGTATCGCCATGACGAGCGGGTGATGCACATCTCCGGCGACAACTGGCTCGTCGGCGGCGAGGCGCCGTCGGGCGAGAGCTACCTGTTCTCGCGCTACTGCCTGTCGTGGGGATGGGCGAGCTGGCGGCGGGCGTTCCGGCTCTACGATCCGACGATCGCGCTGTGGCCGCGGGTGCGGGACACGGCCTGGCTGAAAGGGCTGCTGGGCGACAACCGCGCGGTGGAATACTGGAAACGGATTCTCGACCTGACTCATGCCGGCATGAAGTTCGTGGACACCTGGGACTACCAATGGCTGTTCACGATCTGGTTACACCATGGGTTGTCGATTCTGCCGAGCGTCAACCTGATCTCCAATCTGGGATTTGCCCGAGAGGACGCCGCGCACATGACCGGGGGAGCGGACGACCCGAGAAGCCGCAGTGCGACCGCCGAGATGCGGTTCCCGCTCGTCCATCCAGAATTCATGGCGCGCGACGTGCTCGCTGATCAGCGAATGTTCGACCAGTGCATCGCTCCGCCGCCGGTGCTTGGTCTTTATGGCACCGTGCGACAGAACATCGTGGACGTGCTGCCGACGCCGGTTCGACGATCGCTCTCTACGCTCAAGGCGCGATTGACCGAGCTCGCTGGCTCTGTCGATATCACGGGGCCACGTGTCGGCAGCTAGTCCGGAATTCACTTGTGAACTCCGGTGTAGCGGCGATGTCGCCTGGGTAGTACGGCTTCGGCCGATGCACGATTGCCCTTCGTTGCCGCGAGCCGCGAGACAACGTCAATGGACAGTCTGGTTTATCTCGTCTACAGTCCGGCCAACTCCGTCGATCAACTGACGTTTTCCGTCATGTCCGCCCGCCGGCTGCTGCCGTCGGCGGACGCTCTCCGGGTGCTCGTCTTCACCGACGATCCCACAGCGCTCGATGACCTCGAGGTGCAGACAGTCACGATTGCGCCGGCCGTGCTGGAGGAATGGGCCGGTGCCCATCGCTATATTCACCGCCGCAAATTGCTGGCGATCAAGCAGGCGCTCCAGCAATTCGGGGGACGGGTGCTGTATTGCGATACTGATACCTACTTCCGACTGAGTCCTCTCGAGGTTTTCAAACGGATCGGCCGCGGACACACGCTGACGCATCTCTGCGAAGGATATTTGCACCGCGCCAAGGCCGGCGATCTCGCGGCGTTCGTCGATACCCATGAACTGAAAGCGCTCGACGGCAGCCGATGGGGCATCACGGCGGCGACGCGAATGTTCAACGGCGGCGTGGTCGGGCTGGACGCCGCTGACGCGGCGCTGCTCGACGAGGCCGTTCATCTCGTCGACCAGCTGTATCCGCGGTTACGGCTCCACACCATCGACCAGTTCGCCGTCGGGGCGTGCCTGTCGCGCCGTACCTCGATGCAGGCCTGCGATGACGCCATCTATCATTACTGGCCGCAGCGGCCACAGTTCGCCGACCAGCTGGCCATCGTGCTGCACGATCCGTCTCTCCGCACTGACGAAGAGCGATGGCGTCGGCTCGAGCCGCACCTGCCGACGCAGGACCAGCGTGTGCACAACTGCTGGCCGTCACGATGGCCCGAGCGCCTGCGAATCGAGCTGCGCGACGTCGCCAAGCGAACAGGCCTGCTGGGCCCATTGAGGAACACCGTGGCGGTCGGCCGCCGATTGCGCGGCAGCAGCCGTTCTATTTCTTCTTGAACAGGTTCCGCAACGCGTCGGAGGCGTTGATTTGTTCGTGAGTCATGCCCTGGGTGCCCCGGCGAAACCTGGCGGCGTCTTTGGGGATGGTGGGCCCAAGCTCGTTGCGGACCACGGCCTTGATCTTTTCCGCGAACTTCCTGGTGACCTCGACATTGGCGAGGATGAACCCCTCCTCCGTCACTTCCACCGGCCGGTCGCCGTACTCGGACGTGATCGTCGCGGTGTAGACGAGGAACGGCGCCGAGGCGACTTTGTTGGTGGCCCTGTTGATGCCGACCTTGTCCTCCATCTTCGCGAACGTTTCGACGTAAACGTCTACCGGGAGGAACTCGGCTCCGCGGTCGAAGCTGGAAAAGCTCTTGGACTGCCCCGTCCGGAAGTCGTGGTCCCTGGAGTATCGGTCCACCTGCCCCTGATCCAGCGCCTTGATCACGGGGTCGTTGTCGAACTCCTTGCGGAGGTAGGGGAAGACGCCGTCCCTGGTGGTCGCCTTACGCAGGTTCTCGCTCACGACCGTCTGAAAGAGCGCCACCAGGATCGGATCGTTGGCGTCGCGCCTGGGAGCACTGGCGAGCGCGGACCGCCGTTCCTCTCTCTCCTTCTTCGCCGCGTCGGCTTTCGCCTGCGCCTCGGGGTCGTCGGTGGAAAGGATGTTGCCGTCCTTGTCCTTGACCGTCGTGGTCGTGGTGACGGTGCCATCTTTCTCCTTGATGGTGACCGTCGTGGTCGTGGTCCCTTCGTTGTCGGTCTTGACCTTCGTCGTGATCTTCTTGCCGTCCTTGACGGTAGTCGTCGTAGTGGTGCTCGTTGCGCCCACCGCGGCAAAGCTCGCGAAGGTCAGGAGGAGGGAGGTGATGACGGCAACCGCTCGGATCTTCTTCATACTTCTCGCCCGTGCATGGCTTCCGGTGATTGGACCAGGGGCTCCGGGCGCCCCACCTTGATCCAATCGGCAATGTCGTCGAGAGCATGAAAGACGTCGAGTGGAACAGTCGATTGCGTTCGTGGCTACCGCGCAGGACCAGCGTTCCTCATGAGATCAGATGACAGTGTTGAACCAGGCGGCTGCCAGCGCGATGGCAATGACGATCACCGCCTGGCCGCCGATGAGCACCGCCTGCACGCGGTTCGAGCGTCCCTTCAACGACGTATACCGTTGGCTGAGGACCGTCGGCACGAGCCAGGAGACAGCGAGGAGCGAATCGAAATAGGGGCCGCCGCCGTACCGTACTCTCCCCCACATCAAGGCCAGCACCAGCGCGAGCGTTCCGCCAAGCATGACCAGCGCAGCCTTGCGGGTGTCCTCCGCCGTGACGTTCGGGCCATGACCGGCGCATCTGAGTTGCAGCATCCTGGGCAACATCGTTCCTGCTCCTTTCGCATCGGCGGCCGTGGCGGCCGTCGACGACTGCGGGTTGAACCAGGCATCGACGGCGCCGGCAACGAGATCGATTGCCGTCCCGAACGATGCCGGCTGGGTTGCAATGAGCTCCGCCAGCTCGCGGCCGTAGCGGCGGCGCCATGCCGGCGGATACAGCCGGATCAGCCAGGTCACGCGCTGGCCAGCCGCCTCTGGCCGACTTTCGCGACCACCTGCATGCTGGCGAGCCGGGCGCGCAGCGCCTTCTCGCCAACCGCCGTCAGCTGGTACGGATTGCGCCGGTCTTCGGCCTCGAGTCCCTCGATGAGGCCGCGCGATTCGAGCCGGGCGATGGCGCCGTAAAGCGACCCCGGCCCGAAGCGCACCCCCGCGAAGGAGGCGATGTCTTCGGTGATGGCGTAGCCATGCTTGGCGCCGTCGGCCAGGCTCACCAGGATCAGCAAAGCCGGCTCGGCGAACCGGCCGAACTCGTCGAGATCGGCAACATCATCACGGCGTGCCATACTTCGTCCTCAGTATTACCGTGGACGTAGTATTACTCTGGCGGTAGCACAGTGTCAAGGGCGCGCCCGGATGTCGAGCAACCGTTCATCACGTATCTCCCTGGCCAGCTGGTGTCTGTCGGCGGACCCGCCGTGCTCACCGGGAACGTGCGGCCGGGACTCCGCCAGGCCACACCGTTCGCTATCGCTTCGAGAAGACCGGCCGGTATCTGGTGATTTGCGGCACGCGTGTGCATTCGCTGAACGGCTGGATGTTCGGGTTCGTGAACGTCGTCGGCACCGAAGCAACCAGGTGACCGCAACCGCTGAAACCGGGGGCGCACGGACGGACCCGTTCGGCACGCGCCCATCGGCGGCATATCGCCGCGGCTGATAAGTCGACCGCGACATCAGCCCGCACTCTTCATCATGCGTGTGACGGGAAGCGGTTATGGATGACTCATCGCTGGCGCCAATCTCATGTAGATTGAGGGACAGGCGGTCGGAGCCGCTGGGTAACGAGCAAATAGCCGGTGATCATCACACGCGCGCTCCGACGAGCCGTCCTCACGTCAGTCATCTGCGCGCTCGCGGCGTGCCACCCGCGCATCTCGCCCTCGAGTACGTGGGTGCACCGGCTGCCGAACGGCCCGGTGCTCACGGTCATTGGCGATCCCTCGTCCTCCGCCGGCGCGACGTGGACGCTCACCGGCATGATGGACGGGACGACCGTGGATCTCGAGGGCATTCTCGCGAAGCCACGCGGCAGGGGCCCTTTTCCGGCAGTCGTGCTCAGCCACGGCGCCGGCGGCAATGCCGCGTCGTACGGCCACCGCCTTGGTGCCGTGATGCGCACATGGGGGCTGGTCTGTATCGCGACCAACTATACGCACGCTCGCGGGGTGCGCATCGGGGTGCCCGGCTCTTTTCTCGAACAGGGCGCGAGCTCGGCGAACGTGTTCCGCGCTCACGCCGCCGTGACCGTGCTGGCGCGCCTCGGCTACGTCGACGTCCGGCGCATCGCCGCCCACGGTCACAGCATGGGCGCCTTCGTGACCACCGCGTTTGTCGCCGCGTACCCCGGTGACGTTCGCGTCGCGTCGCACACTGCAGGAGGTGTCCTGCTGCTGAGCCCCGTCCACCTGGACGGGATCCCCGCTCCGAGCGAGGCGCAGGCCCGACGCATCCAGACACCCTATCAGTGGCACCATGGCCTCCTGGATTTCGCCGTTCCGTTCATCCTCGACCGGCGGTTCGACAGCGTCGTCGGCGGGCCGCACGAAGGCTACATCTACAACCGTTTGCGTCACACAGAGGTCGCCGAGGATTCCACCGTGCTGAAGCGCATCAGGACCTGGTATCGCGCGCACGGCCTTTTCTGACGCCCTTTCGCTTGAACCGCCCCGGGAACCGGGCCATAATGTCGGACCCATGCAAGTTATTGAGGGGGCATATGTTTAACGGCGCCCAGACGCGATTCGCGATACGCCCGCTGCTCCTCCTTGCGTGCGCCGCGGTGGCCAGTGTGCCTCTCTTCTCTCAGGGAGGCCCGGCGCGGGCCGGGAACGCGCCCGACATCTCCGGCGAATGGCGACTGGAGAACAGCGAGGACGACACCACCGCTCAGCCGCCGCTCGGTGATTACACCGGCATCCCCTTCAACGACGCAGGGCGTCTCAGATCCGACACGACGCCGGAATCGATCTGGGGAACGCCGGAGTATCAGTGCCGTCCGCATTCGGCGCCCCACCAGTGGCGGGGACTTGGCGGCGCGCGGATTCTCAAGGAGCAGGATCCGCTGACCCGCGACATCCGCGCGTATCACATCCAGTTCATGCGCTCGCTCGACCGTCCGGTCTTCATGGACGGACGTCCGCATCCGCCGGCATGGGCGCCACACAGCTGGACCGGTTTCTCGACCGGAGAATGGATCGGGAACACGCTCAAGATCACCACGACCCACCTCAAGGACGGATATCTCAAGCGAGGCGGGCCGCAGACGAGCGACATGTACTCGATGACCGAGTTCCTCACGCGCCACGGCGACATCCTGAGCATCGTGACGGTCATCGACGATCCGATCTACATGGACGAGCCGTACGTCCATTCCACGACGTACGCCTACGATCCCACGGCAAGCGTCGCCCACGAGGTATGCAACTCGTCGGCGTTCGCCGAGAATGGCGGCACCGACCGGCATTGGGTGCCGCATTTTCTTCCCGGAGAGAACAACGCCCGCAGCGAGTGGCTGAAGGACGAGAACTGGTTCCCGCCGGAAGCGGCGCTCGGCGGCGTGCGGACGCTGTATCCGGAGTACCGAACGACACTGAACGGGACGGTTCGTCCGGACACGTTGAAGGTTCCCGCCTCGCGCTCGGCGCTGACCATCGACAAGCGGATCGCCGAACAGAGCCCGCGTGATGGCCAGGTGCACGTCCTTCCGGTTCAGGGCAACATCTACATGCTGGTCACCGACGGCACCAACGTCACGGTCTCCCTCGGTCCCGAGGGCGTGATGGTCGTGAACACCGGCCCGGCGCAGATGTCCGACAAACTGCTGACCGCGATCAATCAGCTCGCGAACGCATCGGTGTTGCCGCCGACGACCAACAACTGCGCCGGCGTGTCGTGTCCGGGTGCGTGGGGCTGGTCGAGCCCCTATATGAATGCGGTGATCAGCTCCCCCGCGCCGCCGAAGCCAGTCCGCTACATCGTCAACACCAGCGCTTCGCCTGACAACGTGGGCGGAAACCTGAAGATCGCCACGTCAGGCTTCTTCCCGCGCGTGCAGGGGTTCGGCGCCGCCGTCGAAAGCGTCGGTCGCGGCGCCTCGATTGTGGCGCACGAGAACGTGCTCAACCGCATGACCGCCGCGCCGGCGGCGAAGCAGCCGGCAGTTCCCGCCGCCGCGCAGCCGACCGACACCTACTTCGACGAGTTCTTCAAGCTGCCGGCGTATGTCAACGGCGAAGCCGTAATCGTGTATTCCGCGGCGGCCGCCAACACCGACGGCGACAGTTTCGTGTTCTTCCGGCACTCCGAGGTGATTGCCGCCGGCGATCTCTACTCGACCGTCAGCTACCCGGTGATCGACGTCGCCAAGGGCGGCACGATCCAGGGTGTGATCGACGGCCTGAACAAGATCATCGATCTGGCGGTTCCCGAGTACCGGGCCCAGGGGGGCACGTGGGTCATCCCCGGGCGCGGCCGTCTCTCCGATACGGCCGACGTCGCCTCGTACCGCAACATGGTGACGATGATGCGCGACCGCATCCGCGACCTGAAGTCGAAGGGCATGACGCTGCAGCAGGTAAAAGCGGCGCGGCCGACGCTCGATTTCGACGGCCGCTATGGCTCGACCACCGGTCCCTGGACCACCGACATGTTCGTCGAGGCTGTTTACCGCACCCTCCAGGAGAAGAAGTAATGCGTAGAGTGGCTTATCTCGTCGTCGGCGCGGCGGTGTTGGCAGGCACAGCGACGTACGCCCACCATTCGTACGCCGCAACATACGACGTGTCGACGGAAATCAAGCTGGACGGAAAGCTCGTGGCGTTCTCCTACCGCAATCCTCATTCGTTCGTGACCGTTCAGGCACCGGACAAGGACGGCGCGATGCAGCGCTGGTCCATCGAGTGGGCGGGCAGCGGCCAGCTCGCACAGGCCGGCGTCCAGCACGACACGCTCAAGGTCGGCGATGAGATCGTCGTCGTCGGTCGCCCGTCGCGCGTGCGCGGCGAATATCGCGCCCTGATGGTCAGGCTGACCCGGCCGTCGGACGGCTTCAACTGGGGCGGACGTGCCGGACAGGTCGTTGACTAGGACACCCGCTGCCCTCGTCGCAACCCTGGCGATCGCCCTCGCTCTGCCGGCAGCCGTTCACGCTCAGCGCGGCGGACGCGGCGCGGGTGGAGGAGCGCCCGCCTCGGCGCGCACCGCTGCCGCGCTGGATCTCACGGGCTACTGGGTGTCGGTGATCACCGAGGACTGGAAGTACCGGATGGTCACGCCCAAGAAGGGCGTGTTCGACGCCATTCCCCTCTCCGCGGAAGGCCGCAAGGTCGGTCAGGCGTGGGATCCCGCCCGCGACGAGGCCGCCGGTGAACAGTGCAAGGCGTACGGCGCGGCCGGCATCATGCGGATGCCGACGCGTCTGAACATCACCTGGGAGAACGACAACACCCTGCGCATCGACACCGACGCCGGAACTCAGTCGCGCCGGCTGTACTTCGGCAACGCGCCGGCGCCGGGAGAGCGGAGCTGGCAGGGCCACTCGGTTGCCGTGTGGGAGGCCGGCGCCGGCGGTGGTCGTGGCGCTCCACGGCAGGGGAATCTCAAGGTGGTGACCACCAACCTTCGGCCCGGCTACGTGCGCCGCAACGGCGCTCCGTACAGCGACAAGACCACCGTCACCGAGTACTTCGACGTCAACACGCTGCCAAATGGCGATCGCTGGATGACCGTGTTGGCGGAGGTCGAGGACCCGGTCTATCTGAGCCGCCGCTACATCACGACGTCGGACTTCAAGAAACTGCCAGACGCCACCGGGTGGGCGCCCACGCCCTGCTCGACGAAGTAACAGCCCCTATCTGCTTCGATCGACGGCGACGCCGCGCAGGTAGACCGATGCGATCCTCCGTGTGTTCGTAATGTCGTCGAGCGGGTTGGCGTCGAGCACGATGAAGTCGGCGCTCTTGCCAGCCGCGATCGTGCCGGCATCCGCCATGCGCAGGAACTCCGCACCATTGCGCGTGGCGGCGACGAGAACCTGCATCGGCGTCATCCCGGCCGCCACCATGTCGGCCATTTCGACGTGTGGTGCCCACGGGGTGTTACCGTCGGAGCCGAGCGCGATGCGCACGCCCGCCGCGTTCATCCGCGCCAGGTTCCTCGCCTGTACGCCGAACTGAGCCTGTGCGTCGGGGCGATCGGTGTTGCCCGCTTCCAGCTTCTGCAGTTCGGCCTGCGACAGGCTGCCCTTCAGCCAGCTCACATCAGTCTTGACGCCGCGATCGGGCAGGTTCGGCACGAGCACGAACGCCGGACGTGTCTTGACCATCGCCATGAACTCGTCGTCGACATCGCGGTCGCGCACACCGTGTGCGAACGCGTCGATCCCGGCCTTCCATAAACCTTTCGCATCCTCCAGCGTGAACAGATGGGCGGTTACGCGGAGGGAGTTCTTGTGTGCCTCGTCGATCACGGCACCGTACAGGTCCGGGGTGAGCTTCTTGTACTTCCCGTCGCGATCGTCGACCCAGATCTTGACGATGTCGACCTTCTGCGCGGCCAGTTCCTGTACGGCCTTCCGGCCTTCGGCCGCGGTGGTAATCCAGTGCGGGGCGGTCGAGCGCCCCGGCTCCGGCGCGGTGATGCCGCGGCCGGCGGTGAAGAACCGTGCGGCGCCCGGAATCGTCTGGGCGCGCATCTGGAACGGCAGCTCGCCCAGGTCCTGCCCGAGGCTCATGGCAGCGCTGAGACCGTAGTAGGCGCGCCGGCGCAGATCCTGCGTGAGCGCTTCGCGCTCCTGGCTCAGATGCGTGTGCGTGTCGACGATCGCGGGCATGACGGTCTTGCCTAGGAGACTCACGCGGGTGGCTCCGGCGGGAGCTTTCACATCCGCGGCGCGGCCGACCTGAGCGACACGCGGGCCGTCAACGACGATCGTGGCGTTCTCGATCGCCGCCCGTCCGTCTCCGACGATGACGCGTGCGCCTTCGAACACCGTCATCGCCGTCTGCGCACGATTCGAGATGGACCACGCCGACACCACGAGCAGCACGAACAACACTCGTTTCATTGAGGCCTCCCGAGGACGATGCCAACAGAGAGAGACGATCATACGCCCTGGCAGGGGTATCCTACGCCCGGCTGCCCAGGCGGCGGATGGGAGCTGGAAGGACACGACAATGCTGATGAAGAGATCGCTGGCCGTGCTCGCGCTCGTTCTCACGTCCTGTCTCGCGGCCCTTGCCGGCGTCCAGGCCCGGCAGAACCGGGGCGCCGCTGCGCTGACCGGCGCTGACTATGTGGAAATACAGCAGCTGAGCGCCCGATACGCGCAGGCGATCGACAGCTGCGCCGACAACGGATACGAGTACGCACGGCTGTACACGCCGGACGGCGTCTTCGTCGACATGTGGAGCGAAGACGCACTCAAGCAGGGCGGCACGCGGTGGCAGGGACGCGAAAAGCTAGGTGAGATCGCGTCCGGCGCAAATTTCGGCGGGCCGGGGTGTACGAGCACGCGTTTCAACGGCAGCGTCAGCCATCTCATCTTGAACCTGGTGATTACACCGTCGCCCGAAGGGGCCAGAGGCAATTCGTATCTCGTGGAGCTCGGAGGCCGGGATCCCAACCGTATTCAGCGTCTCGGGAACTACGAGGACGTCTATGTGAAGACCGCCGACGGATGGCGCTTCAAGTCGCGGACACACACGCGCGCGCCGAACGGAACCCGGCCGTCGCCGCAACAGTGACAGCGGCTATCGGTGCGTGCTCACCGGGTGCGCGCTGCTGACGCGCACCCGGCCGGCGCCCGCTTACTCGACACTGAGGATTGTGATGACGGGCAACATCCTGTACTGACCGTTGCCCATGGCCGTCACCGAGAGCTCGCCGTCGAGGTCCAGGCGGATCGTCGTCGCCCCGCCCTCGGGGATCGTGAACTGGCGATTGAGTTTCACCTCTTTGGATGGGATCTCCAGACTCCCGATGAGACCGTCAGGCGTCGTCAGCGTTGACCCGCACGCGGGGTCGGCAGCAGCAGTCGGCGAGTTGTAGAGTGCGGCACTCTCGACGACGACTCGCAGTTGGGTGTAGTGCCCGGCCAGCAGTTGCCCAGTCCCGATCAGATCGAACGCGTTGACCAGCTTTTTCAGGTCGCAGGTCAGCGTGGTCGCCCCGCCGGGAAACGTGAGCGGCTGCCAGTCGGCATCAGCGTGATGGGCGCTCACGCTCGAGAACGTGACGAGCATCGCCTTGGCGTCGGCATACGGGCCGTCTTTGAGGTGCACGGTCAATGAACCGGTTGGCCCCGAGGGGCCTACAGGCCCCGAACAGGCGGTCGCGAGTAGAACGACAGCGCAGAGCGCAGAATTGTGATGGCGCACCGGTGGTCCCCCCTGCGGGAGTACCGGGCAAGTCCTGCGCCCAGGGCGTCGAAAGCCTGGTTGCGTCGAAATTGCCGGGCATTCGAGGGCAGAACGCGGCGCTGCTGGAACTCGCACGAACGATTTCTGTGAACGTTCTTTCGTTCCTGTAAGTGCCTGTTTCTCTGTGCCTCTGTGCCTCGGTGGCGAAAATCTTGGTGCCTCACAGGCCGACACGATTTCACGACGGCCTGTTAGCCCTCGTCCGCGACCGTCTTGACGATCCGAATCTGCATGCGGCGCAGCTCGACGATCGCCCGGGCGCTGTCGGACTCGAACACCTGAAGACTTGCCGGTGTCGCCACTACGCCCTGCCGCGCGAAGGCGTCCTGCGGTACCAACGCCTGGATGCCGATGGCTTCGAGTGCCCCGCGGGCGAGCCCTGCTTCAAAGCCGTTGCCGAACGTCGCGATGGTGACCAGCGGTTCGTCCCTGCGAAGTGGCATGACCCGCTCAGCGTATCACCGTCCGCCCTTCAATCTGCGACTTCGAGGTCGATGACGAAGCGCTGGCTCTTCGCCTCGTCTGGCTCCCGGGGCCGTGCCTTCTTCAGCTCGACGCGCGTGCGTCCCGGCCTCGTCATCTCGAGGCTCCACACCGCTACGCCGGAACCGCCGATGGCTGTACTCGTGGACTGATAACTCTGCTCGGCGATCCTGACGGATGTCTCGTCGAGCGAGACGACCACCCATCGGTACCCCGTACCCGCCGACTCCGACAGGCTGACCATGACGGTATCGCCCACACGAACCTTCATGCTGGTGTCGCTCTGCGCTTCCGTCACTCTCAGCTCGGCCACACCGGCTCCGCCAGTTTGAGGCGCCAATACTCCGTGCGAATCGAACGCGCCGCCGCCCTCCGGTGACGCATCGGCCGGGCGTGCGAGCAGCGAATGAAACGGCCTCCGCTCACGGGCGGCACGCCCTGGGGTTCGCGGCAGAACTCGAGAGCGCTCGAGCCGTGCCATGCTCAGGCCGTCCGGGCGGCGGTGTTCTTGACCGATTCTTCGACGCCGAACCGCTTCACCCGCGCGGGCGGCTCCGCCTGTGCGACGGCGTAGTCGAGGAAGTTCGGGTAGCCGGGCAGCCAGCCCATTGCTCGAGGAATCTGATTCGCGTCCATGGCACCTCCGCCGCCCGGACGACCGGGCGAATCCGCCACATCGAGGCGCGGTAACCGCGTTCGAGGTTGCGACCGGTCCTCTGGTGCGAGCGCGACCCAGCGGGGACCCCAGCAGATTTGTTCGATCGAAACGTGTGATTCTCGGTCCGCGCTGGTAAACGCCGGTGGTGGTGCCGTCGAACAAAAAGTTGCAGTCCGCCGCTCCCATGGATTCGCCCGCGACATTACGTGACCGGAACGATGCTCCACGCTGGTCGTGCCGGGTCGGCAGCTCATCCATCGGAACCGGACCGCGAACCTCCACGTTAAAAGTGGGCCGTATTCCGCTCCAGACCGTCGGGCACATGGGCACGCACTGTGCAATCACCGACTGTGAACCCCCGTGTCGTCCTGGCTTAGAATTCCAGCCCTACGGCCGGGAGTGCTTGCAACTCTCTAACGCTCATGGGCATTCCGCATCGCTTCCCCCTCGACACGTTTCCCCCCCGATGGCGGTTTCGAAAGGCAAAGACGACTTCCGAAACTCCTAACCCCGATCGAAACGCAGATCTGGAGATTCCATCCAACGCGACTCGTCGACTGGGACGTCTGGCGAGCGTCGGGCTCGGCGGCGCCGCCGTTCTGGCGCTCGCGATTCTGGCGGCTGCTCTCTACCTCGCCTTCACCGGCAGACGCCAGTTTGCGACCCCGAGCGCGATTGCCGTGTATTACGTCATCCCGGCGACTGCCGCTGTCCTCCTTCTCGCGGCGCTGAAGCTCGAACCGGTCCGGCGGGTGAGGGTGCTGCTCTCGTGCCTGTCGGTCGCGGCCGCGCTATATGGGCTGGAGCTGGTGGTGAACGTGTTCGAAACGCGGCCGCTCAACGAATCGCCGATGACCACGCTCAACCGGGCCAGCGACAGACGCGCTTATGCCGAAGCGTTGAGCAAACGGGTGAATCGCCCGATCGATGCGCGCAGCGCCCGCGAGGTGCTCGCCGATTTCTCGGCGGCAGGGGTCGAAGCGGTGCCGATCGTGACGCCGAGCAACCACCTGTTCATCAGACACCAGGGAGGAGCGATCACGTCGGCGGTAAGCATCGACGGAACCGAAGTCGTTCCCTTGGCAGCGGTGGCCAACCGGGAGACGCTCCTCTGCAACGAGAACGGCGAGTGGATTCACTATCGCGCCGACGACCACGGATTCAGCAACCCGAAGGGTCAGTGGAAGCCGCCGATCGAGATTGCCGCGCTTGGCGATTCGTTCGTTCAAGGCTACTGCGTCCCGCCGGAGAGAAATTTCGTCTCGCTGATCCGGCAGCGCCACCCGGCCACGCTCAACCTCGGCGTCGCGGGTGACGGTCCGCTGTTGATGCTCGCGACGCTGCAGGAGCATCTCAGCACCATGCGCCCGAAAACGGTGCTCTGGTTCTACTTCGAGGGAAACGATCTGATCGATCTCCAGACCGAACGGCAGAGTGCGCTGCTGCGAAACTATCTGAACCCCGACTTCAGCCAGCCGCTGCTGTCGCGACAGGGCGACATCGATCGCGCGATGCTGGAGGTCGTGCCGCGCGTGAACGCCCGCGAGGAGTCCGACAAGGCGGCGCGACCGTGGAACACTGTCAAGTACGCAACCCTCTCGTTCGTGAAGCTGACCACGTTGAGAGAACGGCTTGGCATCATCACCGAGACGGACACCGAGACCCTTCGCCGCAATGCTGACCTCGACAGCATGAACACAGCTGTCTTTCGTGACGTGTTGACGGCGGCGCGATCGCGAGTCGACAGCTGGAGCGGCCGGCTCGTCTTCGTGTATCTCCCTGGCTGGACGAGGTACGCCGGCATCAGCTGGCGGAGCGATGACAAGCGCGAGCAGGTGCTGAGCCTCGTTCGAGAGCTCGGCATCCCGATCATCGATCTCCACCCGGTCTTCCAGGCGCAAGACGATCCGCTCGACCTGTTTCCGTTCCGGCTCCCAGGCCATTACACGGAAGCCGGACACCGTCTGGTGGCCAGTGAGGTGCTCAGCCAGCTGGCAGCTGCCGAACCCGGCGCCGGGAAGGAAACGGCCAGACGAGCTCGATGAGACCGGCCGCTCCGTTGCATGGATCCGGTGTGGGCAGAACAGTGCCACACAGGAGACGAGTCCATGGCTGGTATCGAGCGTCCGACACGCGGCAGTCACGAAGGGCCACATGGAGACCCGTTCCGCCGGGTTCAGCAGCAGGGATCCGAGCGGTCCGGGAGCGCGGATCGCGATGACGAGGTGAAGCGGCCGGCAACGCCCCGCGATCGCGGCGCCGAGGACGATCGAGATCGCGACCGGCGGGAACGCGACAGGCCTCGACAGCGCTGATTCGGCGATGAGCCGGTTGCGCGTTCGATAAACCCGCTCGGGAGCGGTGGCACGGATCGGACGCCGCCGCTACCGGGCAGCGCGCGCGGCGACCGGCGACGATCCGCACGGTTGCCCGCCGACGACCGACAAGAGGACGACCGGCTTGCGCCCCTTCCGGTCGAGCCCGTAGGAGGTGCCGCGCGGGATGATGGTGAACATTCCGGGCTTCACGTGCCCGCGCTTCCCGCCGACGGTCAGCTCGCCTTCGCCGGCAACGATGTAGATCATCTGCTCGGCGCCGGCGTGCACGGCGTCGGTGAGCGACTCTTCCACCTGGATCAGGCGTGCGCCGGTGGCGCCCGAGCAGCCGATCGGCGATTCCTTGACATCGCCGCGACCGGCGAGCTGCTTCTCTGCCAGGTCGGGAAGCGACACGATCTGCGGACCTTGCTGGCTGGCCGGCTTCGGCGCTTCCGGCGTCTTCTTCGGCGCCCGTGCCGAGAGCGACGCCGTCGGCGACAGGGCGGCTGAAACCTTCAGCGATCCGCGTGCGGTGCGGATCTCGAACTCTTTTTCGAAGGTGATGTACGTCTCGCGCACCACCTGCAGCTTGTACGCGCCGGGAGTCATGTTCCGAAAGATGATGTGCCCCGCTGTGTTCGTGACCCCTTCACGTTCGGAGACACCGTCGATCACGACGCGCGCCGACGGCAGCGGTCTGCCGCGGCGATCGGTGACCAGCACGTCAACAGTGGCAGCCGCGCGCGGCGGAGCCGTGGCGGCGGCCGGTGACGCGGCAGAGAGCATGACGAGACACAGCGGAGCAAGCATGGCAAACCTCGATGCGCACCAGGGGGTGTCATTCGAGATGTGCGAACCGGGTGCCAGGCGGACGGCGCACACGCCTGCAACCGACGCCGGTGACGAATCGCAGCAGCGTGCGCAGTTATAGCCGGCAGGATGACGAACGCGGGTCCGTGCCGTGATGTGCAGTGGTCAGATCAGGACCTCGATCTGACAGATCCGTGAGGTCTGGACGCCTTCTCCTTCCCCTGTCTCGACATCGCCCATTCCGCGGGCCGCTTCATCGTCTTGATGTATTCGGCCCTGCGCAGGCGCTTCGCCGTCCAATCCTCATC
The DNA here is from genome assembly GCA_036274155.1 of Vicinamibacterales bacterium. GTDB lineage: Bacteria > Acidobacteriota > Vicinamibacteria > Vicinamibacterales > UBA2999 > Gp6-AA40. Next base: position 80,893 of record DASUGH010000158.1, read on the forward strand.
GATCGCAATCATCCGGACCGTCTCGAAGCCGGCGTCGCCGAGCGCGTTCCACCCGTGGTCGCGGTCGATGGTCGATGTGTAGTTCTTCGACGTGCCCTTCGGATAGGCGAACCAGATGACGGCGTCGCCGGCCGCGGCCTTGGCGAGCGGCCGTGCCACCGCGTCGATACCGGCCTGCGTGGTGACGAAGACGAGCGCGAACGCTACGCTCATGCCGGGAGTCAGCTTGCGGTGTACGCGAACGTCCTCGAGATGGTCCAGTTCGGCCTCGAAGCTCCGGGGCGGATCGATGACGAGGATCTCTGTCTGGTCCTTGAGATTCAGTTTCGCAAACACGCGAGACGCCATCGTCGTTCCTCCTTACAGCCGTGCCGTGAGAGATCTTCGAAGCGGAACATCGGCGTGTCAACCAGGCCCCTGCGACTCGCGGCGGGTGCCAGCCCGCGCTCAGGGCAGGCGCCTCACGAAGATGGGCAAATCACCCGCGATCCGGTTTATTCTCGGACTGACCCCGGTGCGCCGGCGCTCCGCCGCGAGATGGCCGGCGCGTGGAGTGACGAGGCAGAACAACCCGAATGGCTGAACCGAAGGCGCTTGGAGACTCACCCGCGGAACCGCTGCCGAAAATTGGCCCGGAGCAGCTGGTGGCGGCGATCACGAAGTTTCTGGCCAATCAGGACGCCGATACGCTGCAGGCGATGCGTGTCGCGCTGAAGCGCGATATCGACGCCGCCGGCCCCGATGCCGTCAAGGCCCTCGCCGAGCGGCTCGCCAATACGGGAGCGGACTGGGATTACTACGATCGCGATCCGCTGGCGCGGCGCATCCACAGGACGGTCGCCGATCACATCCTGCAGGATTCGCTGCTGCTCGGCATCGAGCACATCCGGTCTCTCGGTGAGGCGCCGGTCGTGATCTTCTCCAACCACCTGTCCTACTCGGACGCGAACCTGCTGGAGGTGCTCGCCTACCGGGCTGGCGGCGAGCGACTGGCCGACCGCCTGACGGTCATCGCCGGACCCAAGGTTTACTCGAGCCTCAAGCGGCGGTTCTCGAGCCTGTGCTTCGCCACCATCAAGACGCCGCAGAGCAGCAGCCTGTCGACCGAAGACGCGGTGATGAATCCGCGCGAGGTGGCGCGCGTGGCCAGACGATGCATCGAAATCGCCCACGAGCGGCTGCGCCAGGGCGACGCGCTGCTCGTCTTCGCGGAGGGCACGCGCAGCCGCACGACCGGGCTGCAGCAGACTCTCTCGGCAGTCTGCCGCTATCTGGATGGTCCCGACGTCCACCTGCTTCCCGCCGGCATCGTCGGCTCGGAAGCGATGTTTCCGATCGGTGAGGACGCGCTCTACGCCGTCCACGTGGTCGCGCGGGTGGGGCGCCCGATACTGGCCAGTGCGCTGCGCGAGCGCGCCGGCGGCGACCGCCGTCTCATGATGGATGCGGTGGGCCTGGCCATCGCCGCACAGCTGCCGGAGGACTATCGGGGCGCCTACAGTGACGACGCCCCCGATCTCGACGAGGCGAGACGCATTTACGCCGACTTGTGGTCGTGAAAGGCGAGTGGTCCGCCTGGATCACTTCGCGGGCGCCGCTTTGCCGGCCTCGATCTTCGCGTTCTCGATCGCCTCGCGAATCCGATCGGCCTCGGCCGCCAGCTTCTTCTGTGACTCCCTGAGCGCCTCCTGCTGTTTCGTCAGCATCTGCATCTGGATGGCCATCGACTCCTGCATGCCACGCAGCTGGTCGAGCTGATCGGTGAGCGAGGCATTCTGATCGATGCTGGCTGCAGCCTTCCTCTCCAACTGCTCGGCGAACGCCTTCAGCGTTTCCAGGCGCTGCTGCTCTGCGAGCTTCTGAAGCTTGAGCGCTTCCTTCGCCGCCTTGGCGGCCTCTGCCTGACGCAGATCCGTGAGAGCGTCCTGCCGAACAGCGCGCTCGATCTCGCGCAACATGTTCGACAGCTCCTCGATCGATCTCTGCTTGAGCGACTCGTCGAGGAGCTGCTGTTCGGCTGCCGCCTGAGTTTCGCGTAGCCGCGCCTCCACAAATTTCTGGGTTTCGCGTAGCCGCGCCTCCATGAGTTTCTGGACTTCGATCGCGCGGCGGCCCTCGTCGGCGTCGCGTTCGGCTTGTGCGGCCTGCTCCGCCGGCTCGAGCTGTGACGCCCCCTGGCTGCGCTCGGGGTTGCCAGCGCGCGCGATCCGCGGCTCCTTGACAGCGCGCGCGGCCACCGGTTCGATCGCCGCTGCTTCCAGCCGCGCCGCAGCGGCGGAAGGCGGCTCTTGTGCGACCGCTTCGGGCTGCGACGACAGCACCTGCGGCGAGCGCGCCACGAGCTGCAGCGGCAGCAGCGAGAGTGCGGCCAGCCCCGCGATCAGCCAGACGATGCGGCGTGGACGTGTCGTGTGGTGCAGCATGTCCAGTCTCCTTTTGAGTGACGAGAGCGATCGCGAGGAGCCGGCCGCTGAAAGTCCGGGCTCCGTGGCCGCGATGCCGAGGCGCAGCAGCACCTGGCCGTACTCCCGCGGCGCGACACCAAGCGTCCTCACCACCGCGGCGTCGCAGGCGGCTTCGCGGGCGAGCAGATACTCGCTGGCGGCAAGACGGGCCAGCGGGTGGAAGAAGAAGAGACGCTCGGCGCAGGCCGGTACCCAGCCGAGCAGCACGTCGTGGCGACGCACGTGCATCAGTTCATGGCACAACGCCATCGCGCGCTCACCCGACGTCAATGCCAGCCTGGAAGGCAGCAGCACCACCGGCCGCAGTACGCCGGCGACCTGCGGTGTGTCGACCTCGCTCGAGGCGCGCACGTCGGGCGTTTCCCGCAGGCCGATCTCGCTCGCCAATCTGGCGACCTCGGCCGCACCGTCATCGTCGAGTGGAACCGCTCGGGCCAGAACGCCGCGGAGGTGTCGAGACCCAGCGAGCAGGCGGCGCACGTGCACCGTGAGACCTGCCAGCCAGAGCGCCATCGCCGCGAGCAGCCAGAAAGGCGTTCCGGTTTGCGGCGCCGCCGCCGGAATCGATCGCTCCACTTGAACCGGCTGCGTCGGCAGCAACGGCATCGTCTCGAACACGCCGACGGTTTCGATCGGAGCCGCAGGAGGCAGCAGTGGAACGGGTATCGTCGGAAGCGCGAGGAGCGAGAGAACGAGCTTGAGGGACGCGCCCCACCACAACAGCGCGCGCGCCGACGGGGGGATCGAACGGATCCGCCAACACAGGAGCCACACCAGGCCGATGAGGACTGCGCCCTGCACTGAACCTGCCGCCAACCTGCCGGCGAGCCATTCGAGTGCAAACTGACCCACGTCGATCGTGGCCGCCAGCATGCCGCCGGTCATCGCTTCTTCCGCCGCTCGCCCTGCAGACGGGCGAGCAGTGCCTCGAGCTCCGCGAGCTCCTCGTCGGAGAGACGCTCTCGTTCGGCGAGGTAGGCGACAAACGGCGTAATCGAGCCGTCGAGCGTGCGATCCACGAAGTTGCGCACCGCCTGACGAACGGCGGCGCCGTGCGCGATGCGCGGCGCGTAGTGGTAGACGCCGTCGACGAGGCGGCGCGTCAGGTGCCCCTTCTTTCGCAGGCGCTCCATCATGGTGAGCACCGTCGAGCGGGCCAGTCCGCGCGGCACGCCAAAGCCCTCCGCCGCCTGCCCGACCGTGGCCTGCTGCTGGTCGCCGACGTAGCGCAGCAGCGCCAGCTCCTGATCGCCGATCGACTTCACGCGATGTTGACTACTCATGTCGTCACGAAGGAGTGTAGCGGTGATTACAGGTGTAGTCAAGGATCGGGATTCGGGGCTCGGGATCCGGGATCCGGGGCTCGGGATTCGGGGCTCGGCTCCGGGATTCGGGATCCGGGGCTCGGGGCTCGGGGGTCGGGGCTCGGGGGTTCGGGGGTTCGGCCCGGGATCCGGGGCTCGGGGGTTCGGCGGTTCGGGGCCCGGGATCCGGGGCTCGGGGCTCGGGGCTCGGCCCGGGATCCGGGGTTCGGTTCGGGGTTCGGGGGTTCGGGGTTCGGGGGTTCGGGGTTCCGGAGCCCGAGGCCCGGAGCCCGAGGCCCGGAGCCCGGAGCCCGGATGCTCTATCGATATGCTGCCGCCTGAATCGAATAGAGCTCGGCGTATTGCCCGCGTCGGGCCATCAGCTCCTCGTGCGTCCCGACTTCGGCGACGCGTGCGCCGTCGAGGACGACGATCAGATCCGCCATCCGCACCGTGGAGAAGCGATGTGACACCAGCAGCGTGATTCGTCCGTTGCCCTTCTCACCGCGGGCCGCCGACGCGTATCGCTCGAACAGCGCGTGCTCGGTCTCGGCATCGAGCGCCGCCGTCGGCTCGTCGAGGACGAGCAGCAGTGGCTCGTCGCGCATGAACCCGCGAGAGAGGCCGAGCTTCTGCCACTGGCCGTACGACACGTCGACGCCTCCCGGCCAGCTCGGACCGAGCTGCGTACCGAGTCCTGCCGGCAGCCGCAGGACCACGTCTTCCGCCCCGGCGCGGCCAACTGCGGCGAGGACCGCGGGCTCTTCTTCGAGACGCGGTATGTCGCCGACGCCGACCGAATACTGCGCCTTGAGCTCGAACTTGAAGAAGTCCTGGAAAGCGCCGGCCACTCGCGCGCGCCATTCGGGGGCAGCAATGCGAGCCAACGGGGCGTCGTCCACGGCAATCGCTCCCGCCGACGGCTCGTACATCTTCGTCAACAGCTTCACCAGCGTCGTCTTCCCTGCTCCGTTCTCGCCCACGAGCGCCACCACCGCACCGGCCGGCAAGGTGAGAGAGACGTCATCGAGCACAAGCCGCGAGGTGCCTGGATACCTGAAGGAGACGTGGTCGAAATGGATCCCGCGGGTGATGACGTTCGGCGCCGGCCGGTCGGCTGCCGCCGTCTGGGAGGCGGCATAGTCTTCGAGCCAGGCGAGGCGGCGGGCGCCGTCCATCCAGATGCCGCGCAGGAACCCCACTTCGCCGACCGTGGCCCCGACATACGCGGACAGCCGCGCACCAGCGGCGAGCACCAGCAGGACATTGCCCGCAGGCGACTGCAGCCCCGCGGTCACGAAGACGATGGCCCCGACGTACGCGGCGCCGAAGATCGCCCAGGCCAGCGTGTGCCACCAGGCCGATCGCCAGCGCACGACCGACATGGGGCGATACCAGAACTCCCACGCGTCGCGCCTCTGCCCGGCGAGCTGCTGCCCGATGCCGAGCACACGTACTTCCTTTCCTGGCGCCGCGCTGGTCGTCACGTCGAAGAGATGGCGTGCCAGACGGCTGAACGGCGCGCCGCGTTCCTGGACGGCTCGCTCGATCCCCGGCCGCCACGCCGACGTCAGCACCGTGGGCAGCGCGGCCGCCACCAGCAGCACGAGGGCTGGATGCACGGTCGCCAGCAGCGCGACGGTGATCGCCAGCCGCAGGATCCACCCGCAGGTGCTGAAGAGCGACATGTACATGTGGTCGAGCACGAACACCTGATTGCGCAGGACCGACAGACGATCGAGGAACTCGGGCCGCTCGTGATGCGCAATCGTCGGTACCGCCGCCTGAAGGCGTGCCACGTGCGACTCGAGCACGATCGTCACCCGGTCGCGGAAACGGCGCTGCACCCGCGTGCTGACAATGCGGAGAAACCAGGTGGCGGTCGCCGATGCGCCGAGGCCGACGGCCGACAACATGACCAGACGCGGCCTGCCCTCGAGCAGTCCGTCGCCGAGGAACTTGAGCCACAGCGCGAGAAGCGCATCCGGCAACGCGGCGAGCTGCGACAGGACGAACGCCACCAGCATGAGGCGCGGCTCGTGGCGGTAGCCGAGCCGGCACAGCCGCCACATCGACGGCAGTGCAGGCGGAAGAGGGACGGCAGCTTCAGGCGAGGACGTCATAGGCGCGTCCTTCCTCGTCCTCGAGCGAAAAGCGCTCCGCCTGCAGATCGAACATCGTCCGGTACCGGCCGCCGCGCGCCATCAGCTCGTCGTGACTTCCGAGCTCGACGACCCGTCCCTGCTCGAGCACGCAGATGCGGTCGGCGTGACGCACCGTCGAGAACCGGTGCGAGATCAGGATGGTGGTGCAGGATCTCGTCGCCGCCAGAATCCGATCGAAGATTTCCGCTTCGCCTCTCACGTCGAGCTGCGCCGTGGGCTCGTCGAGGAGCACCACCCCCGCGCCGAGCCGCACCGAAAGGAGCGCCCGCGCCAGCGCGACGCGCTGCCACTGGCCGCCCGAGAGGTCGGTGCCGTCCGCATAGCCGCGAGCGAGGACGGTGTCGAGCCTCGCCAGTTTCATCGCGCCTGCCGACGCGAGGGCCTCGGAAATCAGGTAGTCGGGCGCCCCCGCCGGCGCCACGTTGTCGCGGAGCGGAAGCTCGAAGCGGATGAAATCCTGGAAGACGGCGGTGAGTCGCTGACGCCACGACTCGAGCCCGAGCTCGCGCAGGTCGATGCCGTCCACCTCGATGCCGCCGTCCTGCGGATCGTAGAGGCGGCACAGCAGCTTGGCGAGCGTTGTCTTGCCGGCCCCGTTCTGACCGACGATCGCGATCGAGGAGCCTGCCGGGATCGTCAGATCGAAGTGCTCCAGCACAGGACGGCCGCCCGGGTAGGCGAAGGTGACGTCGCGAAAGCGGATCTCGCGCGCTGGCAGACCGCCGGCATCGCGGTGGCCCGGCGTGAGCGCCCCGGCGCTCCGCATCGCCGGTTCGAGCCGCAGAACGGCGGCCACCGGCGCGGCTGCACCATCGAGCGCCCAATTGAGCCCGCCGAATGCAATCATCGACGTGCCGACAGCCGCCTGTGCGAAGACGACCAGCTCGGCGAGCGTGAGGCGTCCGGCAACCGTCGCACGCGCCATCATCGCGAACATCACGATGTTGGCGGTGCCGACGATGAGGAGACTCCACAACACGGGCCGCTCGCGCAGCCGGGTTGCCTCGTACAGGAGATCGTGCAGCCGCGAGCGCCGGTCGACGAACCGCGCGAGCACCCAGTCGGCAAGCCCGAAGAGGCGGAGCTCCTTCGCTGCCGGCGCATCCACCGCCAGGCGGTAGGCGTACTCGGCGTCGCGCTGAGCACCGCGGACTTCACTGGTATTGCGGTCGCGCCAGACTGCGCTTTCGCGCAGCAGCCAGTGTGTGGCGAGCCACGCCCCGCCAAGCACGAGTGGCGCCCACCAGGCGAAGGCGAACAGCACGACGGCACACGCGAGGCCGCCGACCATCTCCACCAGGCTCCCGGCGATGAAATCGATCGAATACGCGAGCGGCGGGCCCATCATGCCGAGGTCGAAGTCGCGCGCGACTGTCAGGTCGCCCATCAACGTCGCGTCCTCCAGATGAGCGATTCCGGAAGGCCGCACGCAGGCCAGCGTCAGCTTGTCGTAAAGCCACGCGGCAGTCCGGTCGCCGAGATTCGCGCTGATGGCCTGATGAATCGGCGTGAGGACCTGAAGGAGCACGAACACGGCGCCGGCGAATCCGAGGGGGCCGGCAAGGGAGTCGCCGCGCTGGACGGCGGCAACCAGTGCGCCCATCGCCACGGCAAACGCCGCGGGCAGGAGGCCGCGCAACACGAGCACGACCCACCAGGCCGCGGCCAGCACGCCGTCGGCGCGCGGCAGCACGGCGAAGAACTTCCACTCCGGACGTTCGAACAGGCGCGTCAGCACGGTGCTTCGAAGCGTGCGCGTGGTCGCGCTCCGCGTCAATCGATTATTGAAGACGTTTCAGCCGCGTCGGCGGCCTTCCTGCAACGCTCTACGGCGCCGATGCCGGTCCGGCGCCTGGTCCCAGGGCCTCGTTTCCCCTGGCCAGTGGCAGCGACACCCTGAACGACGCGCCGCGCCCGGCCCCGTCGCTCACAACCGCCACCGATCCTCCGTGCGCCTCCACGATCTGACGAACAATCGAGAGGCCGAGGCCGAGACCTCCCGCCGACGTGTGAACCCCTGAGCCCTGCCGGAAGCGGTCGAAGACGAACGGCAAAAATGCTGGATCGATACCGACGCCATCATCGGATACCGCGATCGTCGTCGCGTGATCGTCTGAATCGCCGGTGATGGCGATGTGGCCGTTGGACGAGGTGAACTTCACGGCGTTCGAGATGAGGTTCCAGAAGACCTGCTGGAGGCGCATCCGATCGCCGCGGACGAATGCGTTCCTGACTTCCAGCGACACGACGATGCCTTTGGCGGCGGCCGCCGGCCGCAGCGCTTCCCAGGCGCCATCGATGACCTCGGCGATGTTGAGCCGGGAGAACTCCATCCGCATCTGGCCCTTGACGAAGGCCGAGATGTCCAGCAAATCGTCGACGATGCGCTTTTGCGCCTCGGCATTGCGGAAGATGGTCTGCAGCGTCGCCTCGACGCGATTCTGGCTGACCGTGTTGGTGATGAGCATGTGGGTCCAGCCGAGCACGGCGTTGAGCGGCGTGCGCATCTCGTGCGAGAGCGCCGCCAGGAACTCGTCCTTGAGGGCGCTGGCAGTGGTGGCGTCCATGCGCGCGCGCTGTTCAGCGGCGAGCAGCGCCTCGCGATCCTGTTCGTAGCGCTTCTGCTCGGTGAGGTCGCGGACGAAGCCGATGAACGCCGTGCGGCCACGAAACGGAATGCGCGAGATCGTCAGCTCGACGGGAAACTCGCTGCCATCCCGCCGGCGCGCGCGCAGCTCGAGGCGGCGCTCGAGCACCCGGCTCTCCCCCGATTCCCGCCAGCGGCGCAGTCCCAGGCGGTGCGCCTCGCGAAGATCTGGAGGGATGATGATCGCCGCCATCTCGTGACCGACTACGTCGACGCGTGCGTACCCGAAGAGCCGTTCCGCCGCCGGGTTGAATTCCGTGACGCAGCCGGCGTCATCGATCACGATGACCGCGTCGAACGCCGCCTGCACGATCGCCGCATACCGTGCGTCGTGTTCTTCGACCTCGCGCTCGGCGGCGCACCGATCGAGGAAGAGACCGACCTGCTGGCCGAGCGCCTCCGTCAGACGGAGCAGATCCGGTTCCGGCGTCTGGAGGGCGCGCGTGAAGCACTCGATGACGGCGACGACGCCAGTGGCACCCTGCACCGGAAACGCCACGCCATCGACGAACCCGGCGTCGCGGGCCGGCCGTACGCGGCGGAAGTCGGGCAGGCGAAACGCGTCGCGCAGCCACATCGGCCGCGCCGTGTCCCAGACGCGTCCCACGAGTCCCTTCCCCCTCGTGCCGCGGAGTCCCCGGGTGAGGGTCACGAACGATGAGAGCGCGGCGTCGTCCTTGCACCAGACGTGGGTGCACACGAGGTGGACCCCTTCGGGATCCAGCAGCCAGGCGCCGGCATGGTCCCAGCCAAGCGCTGCGGCGATCGCGGGCAGCAGATCGCGGAACGCCTCATCGGTATCGGATGCCCGCACGAGCACGCGGCTGACCGCGTACTGCGCCTGCGCATGACGCGCGGCGGCCTCACCACCGAGTTCGAATCTAGGCGATTCGTACATCGGGATCCGAGGGCGTCCTGCCGCGCCCGAACGCGTCGCGATACGGCATCGCTGTCGTCGTATGGATGTGGGCCGGTGATTCGCGCAGCGCGAAATTCATCCAGCAGAAGCGTTGAGTCGGAAGTGACCCTGCCGCGAGGGACAAGCGGGTGCCGCCTCCTCGTGCGGAAGCGGCACCCGGATCGTGGCGAGCCTAGGTCGAGGCCGGCGCCGGCGCCGGCTCGGTCGCTGCCTTTACCTTGTCCTTGTTCTTCTGCAGGAACGCATCGAAGCTCTGCAGCGCCGGGTTCAGCGTCTTGGCGGTGTTCAGGTCGCGGAGGGCGAAGAACTCCTTGTCGAAGTCGCGGTAGTACTGAAACATGTTGCCCATCTCGTCGGCGCCTGGGAATTTGTACCCGCGGTACTCGTCGGCGCCCGCCGCGTGGTAATAGACCGACGGCAGTCCTACCGCGCTCGCCAGCTTCTTGCCCATCTCCTCGATGGTCAGCGCCTCGCCGTAGACGCCCACCCTCTTCCCGATGTACTGATTGCCGGCCTTGAGGATGCCGTAGGCGATCTTGCCGATGTCCTCGGCGGCAATGCCCGCGAGCTTCTTGTCGCCCATCGGGAACGCCCAGGAGTACACGCCCTGCTCGTTCTTCTTCGGCGCCAGGCCGAACATGTAGAGGTTGTCCCAGTAGAACGTCGTGAGCAGGAAGGTGGTGGGCACGCCCGAGAAGTAGGCATCCGCTTCGGCCTTGGCGTCGAAGTGGGGAACGCGGTACTGGCCCTGCAGCATCGGCATGCGCTTGTCGTCGGCCGCCATGACCTTTCGCGTGTCCTCGAGCGTCGACCAGATCACGTGCTTGACGCCGGCGGCCCTGGCAGCGTCGGCGATGTTCTTCGCCTGCGCCTTCTCCTTCTCGGCGGAGAAGTGCTCCCAGAAGTTGGTGACGGCATAGACGCCGTGCGCGCCGGCGAACGCCCGCTTCAGGCTCTCGACGTCGTCCAGATCGGCCTTGACCACTTCCGCGCCGCGCGCCTTGAGCGCTTGGGCCTTGTCCTTGTTCGGGTCGCGCGTCACGGCGCGCACCGCGAATCCGCCGTTCGGGTCGTCCAGGATGGCGCGCGCGAGGCCGCCACCCTGGGTGCCCGTCGCGCCGATTACCGCAATGATCTTCTTCTCGGCCATGTTCTCTTCCCCTCGATTCCGCTTAAAGGGACGGCCTCCCGGCCGTCCTCACAACCGTCCGTCGACTTGCCCCCCGTAGCATTGGCGAAGGGGGGCCCGCCTCCGATCGCACTTACCTGGCGCCCATGAGCTGACCGCGAACCGTCTTGGCCGCCTCGGTGAGCGCTCTGAGCTTCATCTTCGCGACCATGCGGGCCAGCGGCTTCATGCCGCAATCGGTGCTGAGCGTGATCTTCTCCGGCGGCACCACCGCCAGCACCTTCTTGATGCGCTCGACGATCTGCTCCGGCCGCTCGATCGCGTTCGTCCGGATGTCGAGCACACCGACCTGCACCCCCTGCTCCTTCGGCAGGTTCTTCAGGAAGTCGACGCC
>DASUGH010000159.1:0-20701 GCA_036274155.1 Vicinamibacterales bacterium
AGGTGTAGCCGAGCACGTAGCGGCGGTGCAGTTCTTCGACGATGCGGCGGTAGTTCTGCTCCAGTTCGGTCACGTCGGTGGTGAAGTAGGCCTCGCCGCCGGTCACCGCGGCGACCTGCTCGAGCCGCTCGCGGTCGACACGAACGCCGATCCCGATGGCGTACACGGTGGTGTCGGAGGCGGCCACGGTCGCCAGCGCATTGTCCCAGGAGCGCTGGCTCCCGGGCCCGTTCGACGCGGCGTTCTCGTCGCGTCCGTCGGTCACGAGCACGACCACCCGGCGGCCCCTGACGGTCCTGAGGCGTTCTGCGGCCTCGCCGAGCGCGTCGTACAGCGCCGTGCCGCCGCGAGTCTCGTAGCCTTCCACGGCGTCGTGCGAGAGCTCGCGCTTCGTGCTCAGGTCGTGCGAGATCTCGACCGAGTCGGCGAAGACCATCACGCCGAGCGGGTCGTCCCTGCGCAGCGAGTTGACGAAGGCGTGCGCCGCCTGACGCGCTGCTTCCGCCGCACGGGTCATACTGCCGCTGCCGTCGAGCGCCAGCATCACCGACACCGGAGCGACGGCTTCGTTGAAGACGTCGACCTGCTGCGGAACTCCATCCTCGAGCACGCGCAGATCGTCGCGCGTCAGATCCACGCGCTGGAAGTGCTCGTCGACCGCCGTGAACTCGATCGATGCGCGGACCGGCAGCGGCATCGGCGCGCGATAGCCGGGTCTCGCCAGCACCCGGAGACCGGGCGCGGCCGCCTGCAGCGTGATGGTGCGCCAGGTGCCGTCCTGCACCTGATTGGTGGGTGTGTAGGTCAACCGGTACTGGTGTTTGATGTCGTCGGTAATCGTCTCGTGGACGTCGGCGAGCTGTGTCTCGTTCCAGGGAAAGAAGGCGCGGCCGCCGGTCTCGGTGGCGACGCGGCGCAGCAGCCGCTCGCCGCGGATCGATACGCCGGCGACGCCGCCGATGGAGATGACGTAGACCGTGACTCGCGACGACTTCAGCTGTTCGAGCACTTCGTCGGGCTCGCCCTGGCTGCGCTCGTCGTAGCCGTCGGTGATGAGCACGACGACGCGGCGCCCGGGGCCGGTGCCGAACCGTCCCGCCACGTCACGCAGCGCGTCGATGATCGCGGTGCCGCCCGATGGAGAGATCTGCTTGATGGCGTCGGCGATGGTGGTGGCATCGCGTGTCGGGCCGGTCACCGTGGTGATACCGCTCTTGAACGGCGCGACGACGACGCTGTCGATATCACGCAGGTACTTCATCATCCGGCCGGCGGCATGCTGGACAAAGTCGATGTTCTTCGACATGCTCTGGCTGGAGTCGACGAGCAGCGCAAAGGTGGCCGGCGTCGGCTCCATCGTCAGGCTGTCCAGACGCTGCGGATCGCCGTCTTCGGAAAGACGGAAGTCGTTGGCGGTCAGGCCGCCGACGAACCGGCCGCGAGGGTCCTGAACCGTGGCCTCGAGCCCTACGCTCATGACCGCCGCTTCCTCGAGGAACTCGAACGGCGACAGCTCCACCTCGGTGCGGACGATCCCTTTGATCGGGTCGTCGACCTCGGCGGCGAGACGCGCCTTTTCGTACGGGTTGGCGTCGTCCCACTCGACGGCGAACGGCGGTCCATCGGTGTCGGTGCCGAGAAGCACGTTGTCGACGAAGAAGCGGACGCTTGGGGCCGGCGAGTCCTTCGGATAGGTGACTCGCGCCACGATGCGCACCTTGCCGGGGAGGCCGCTGCGACCAAGCGGGGAAGTGATCGCGACGGTGAGCGGATCGTCAGCGGCGCCGCGGGCGGCGCCGGAGTGAAGTCCTATCGCCGAAACGATCAACGCGGCCGCTACGAGGCCGCGTTCTCGTCGTCGACGAAGTAACCCGCGCACGCGGCCTCCAGCAGTTCGATGGTGAGCTCGCGCGGCGCGCCGACGTACTCCGCGTGAGCCATCGCCTGCTCGATGAGATCCCGTGGATGGCAACCGCGCAGGCGGATATTCCGGGGTCCGAGATACCGCTCGATGAGGTGCTCGGTCAGGCTGCGGTCGAAGGCGAGGTTCTTGGTGCGACAGTAGTCGCTGAAGATCTTCGTGAAGTCTTCCGACGTGGGATTCTCGGCCAGCACCTTGTAGTGGATGCGGCGCAGGAAGGCCTCGTCGACGAGCTCGGACGGCTTGATGTTGGTGGCGAAGACGACGAGCACGTTGAACGGCAGCTCGAGCTTCTGCCCGGTCTGCAGCGTCAGGAAGTCGACGCGGCTCTCGAGCGGCACGATCCAGCGATTCAGCAGGTCGCGGGGTGAGCAGTGCTGCCGGCCGAAGTCGTCGATCACCAGCACGCCGCCGTTGGCGACCGCCTGGACAGGAGCCGTATAGAAGCCCATGGTCGACGAATAGGCGAGCTCGAGTGACTGAAGGGTGAGCTCGCCGCCGACCATCACCATCGGTCTCCTGCAGCGCACCCAGCGCCCATCGATGCGCTCGCCGCGCCAGAGGCTGCCGTCGTCGCCGGCGTCGGCAATCGGCTCGTGGTTGACCGGGTCGTACAGCCTGATGATCTGCCCTTCGACTTCGAGCGCGTGTGGAATCAGGATCTCGCCGTCGAGCAGGTTCCGGATGGCCTGCGCAATGACGGTCTTGCCGTTTCCGGGCGGCCCGTACACGAACATCGAGTGACCGGCGGCCACCGCCGGCCCGACCTGGTCGAGGACCCGGTCGCTGAGAACCAGGTGCGAGAACGCCTTGCGAACGCGATCGCGGTTCACCGACTTCGGCAGCGCGGCTGCATGCGCGTGCATGTATTTCTGGTACGTCGCGAGCGGTACTGGCGCCACGCCGATGTAGTGGCTCTGCTCGAGGAAGAGAATCGCCCGGCGCCGGCCGGCGTCGGTGATGCGGTACTGGAACGACGGCCCACCCACCATCGAACCGCCAAACACCTCGCACTGATGCGTCTGTTTGAGGAAGTTCAGGACCGGTTCGACGGCCGAGTACTCGAGACCCAGCTTGTCGGCGATCTGGCCGCCGCTGTAGTCGGCGCCGAAGTGCAGCATCTTCAGCACGAGTTGAACGATGAGATCGTGACTGAGGCCCGCCTGCTCCAGCGTCCGCGGCGCGGGCGGGAAGAGCACCGCGTCGCGCGCCGTTTCCTCGTTCTGGTCTACCAGCGTCGTCGCTTTCGACACGGTTGCCCCTATTCTTCGCCGACTGCGGCAGCAGCCGCCTTGGCCTGATTGACGCGCGCCAACGCGTTCTTCATCTCTGGACGGAGCGCATGGGCGGCTTGAAACGCAGCGACAGCGTTGCCGAACTGCCGTTGCGCCAGATGCACGATGCCGGTGTTGTACAACGCGGTCGCACGGTCGCCCGCCGACGCGAAGGCGGCGCGCGCGGCGGCGCCGTCGCCCGCCGCGGCGTGGGCGAGGCCGAGGTTGTTGCGAGCCGCGGTCAGGTCGGGCTGCAGCTTCAGCGCCTGCTCGCAGGCGGCGATGGCCTTCGAAGTTTCGCCCTCGAGCGTGTAGCCGTAGCAGAGATTGTTCAGGGCATACGCGGCCGACGGATCGATCTCCAGGGCCTTCACGTACTCGTCATGCGCAAGAGAGCGCTGGCCAAGCGCCTGCAGCACTGTCCCGAGCGTATTGCGCGCCACAGCGGAACGAGGGGCGTAGTACACAGCGCGATACGCTTCCGCGAGGCCGAGCTGGGGAAATCCGGAGTCGCGCCACAGGCGTGCCAGTGCGTCGTAGTTCGCGGCATCGGTGTGGTCGAGCGCGACAGCGCGGGCGAGGTATTGGTGCGCCCGGTCGAACACGTTGAGGCGCCGGTACTCTGCGGCGACGGCGCGGTACGACGCTGGAGACGGCGTGAGCGCCGCTTTCGCCAGGGCAGCGCCAAGCCCCGCGTCGCTCGCCTCGATCGTCAGCGACGCTGGCACGGCGGGCGCCGGTCGCGCCTGCGCAGACACCGCGCGCATCCTGGCCATGTAGGCCTCGAGCGATTCGCCGGGGGCAACGAACGGCAATGGTGTCGACTGACTCGCCGCGGCGCCCGGAAGGGCAGGCGCGGTCACCGGCTGGTGTTTTCCACCACACCCCCAGACGGCGGCACAGACGAGCAGGACAGAGGCGGCTTTCAAGGCGATATCTCGGCGGCGACGTACAGACCTTCTCCAGAGAACTCAGGACGAGTCCGAATTCCCCGCAGAAGGCCCGGACCGTCTATTCGTCGTCGCTGGCGCCGATGCGCGTCCGACGCCGCATGATGTAGAGCACCAGACACACGACTGCTGCGATACCTGCGATAGTAGTACCCATTTACTTCAATCCTCCTGACGCGAAGCCTCCGGCGCCGAACGCTTGACTGAACTTGATGACCGCGGGACCGAGGGTGACAACGTAGAACGCGGGGAACAGACAGAACACGAGCGGGAATACCAGCTTGACGCCGATCTTGGCCGCTGCTTCTTCCGCCCGCTGCCGGCGCTTGGTGCGCGACACTTCGGCATGCGTACGCAGCGCCTGGGCGATGCTCGTTCCGAACCGATCGGTCTGGATCAGCATCGAGACGAGGGCGCGGACGTCATCGACCCCCGTGCGGGACGCGAAGTTCTTGAACGCTTCGAGGCGCGGTTTGCCGGCGCGGGTCTCGACGTTGATGAGCCGCATTTCCTCGGCCAGCTGCGGATGCGCGATCTGGAGCTCCTCGGAGCACTTCAGGATCGCCTGGTCGAGGGCAAGGCCGGCTTCGAGACACACGATGAGCAGATCCAGCGCATCCGGCAGGCCGTTGCGGATCGCCTTCTGTCTCCTGGTGGTCGCACGGTCGACGATCAACCCTGGAGCCAGATACCCCGCGATGGCGCCGAGCGCCGAGTAGAGCATGCCACGGCGGAGACCGAAGATCAGCATCGGGATCAGGAAGCCCATCACGGCAAGGGCGACCTCGGCGATGGAGTAGACGACCACGTGCTGCGGCTTCGTGTAGCCGGCCATCGAGAGGCGCCGCTGCAGCTTCGTCATCTGCTTGGGCGACTTCGGGATGAACGTGGAGACGCGCTTGAAGAGCGCCACCGTCGCGGCGCTGGTCGCGGCGACTGACTCCGGCCGCAGAGCGGACCGCGCTGACACCTCGAGGCGCCGTCGGATGGGACTCAGGGCCGAGCGCTCGAGGCTGAGGAACGTCAGGGACCCGGCAATGATCGCCACCGCGGCGAAGACGGCCAGGAGCGCGAGTACAAGACTGGGTGTAATCATGATCCCTCAGTACTCGACGTTGACGATGCGGTTGATGAGCACGGTGCCGATCAGCTGCAGCACCGCCGCCGCGATCATCATCTGGATACCGAGCGTCTGGCCGAACATCGCGGCCCGGTGCTCGGGGCTGGTCGCCATCAACGCAACGGCCAGACATGGCGGCAGGCACACCAGCACCCAGCCGGTGATGCGGCCGTGCGCGGAGAGGACGCGCATCTGACGTTTGACGCGCTGACGATCGCGAATGACCGAGCTCAGATTGTCGAGCACCTCGGACAGGTTGCCGCCCGACTCGCGCTGAATGAGCACCGCCGTGGCGAAGAATCGGGCATCGAGCACAGGAATGCGCTCGGCAAACGACTTCAACGCGTCCGGGATCGGCATCCCGTAGTTCTGGCGGTCATAGAGGAGCCGGAACTCCGGTCCGATCGGCTTCGGCATCTCTGCTCCCACCATCTCGATGCCGGTGGTGAACGCGTGCCCGGCGCGCAGCGAGCGCGACATCAGATCCAGCGCTTCGGGAAACTGATCTTCGAACTTGCGCATCCGGTACGTGCGCATGTAACGCAGGACCACAGTGGGCAGGATGCAGACGAGGAGTCCGGCCGGAATCCCGAGCAGGGCCCACCCCGTCAGACGGTAGACCACCACGAATGTCAGCAGGCCCAGCACCGCCGAGCCGAGGAGCAGCGTGCCGACGGTCACATTCGCGCCCGACTGCTCGACCAGTGTCTCGAGCTTCGTGACCGACGACTGACCGCGACTGAGGTAGGCGTCGAGTGGCGCGATCGCGCTCATCGCCTTCCGCTGCGCAATCAGGTTCGTCTGCGCGACCTTGGCCTCGCGGAATGGCTTGAGCCGCCGCTTCACGACGCCGACCGCCTGCTGCTCGTGGCGCAGGATGAAGAAGTAGTAGGCGCCCCAAATCCCGAGGAAGACAGTCGCGAAGACGCCGACGGCAATGGCAGCCATTTAGAGCCTCCGCCCCGGCGCGGCAGCGGGTCCAACGTGGTGCACGTGTTCGAACATGTCCATCGGCAGCGGGAAGCCGGCGGTGGCCAGCTGGTCGGAGCACTTCGGCCGGATGCCGGTGGCGCGGAAGGCGCCGATCACGCGGCCGTCCTCGGCGATGCCGCTCTTCTTGAACCCGAAAATCTCCTGCATGGTGATGACGTCCTGCTCCATGCCGGTGATCTCGGACACGGAGGTCACCTTGCGGGTGCCGTCGGACATGCGGTTGATCTGGATCACGATGTTGACGGCCGATGCGATCTGCTGGCGCACCGCCTTGTCAGGGATGTTCAGGTTGGCCATCGCCACCATCGTGTCGAGACGATGCAGGGCGTCGCGCGGCGTATTCGCGTGAATGGTGGTGAGACTGCCGTCGTGGCCGGTGTTCATGGCCTGAAGCATGTCGAGCGCTTCCTCGCCGCGGACCTCGCCGACCACGATACGATCGGGGCGCATACGGAGGGCGTTGATGACGAGCTGACGCTGCCGGACGGCGCCCTTGCCTTCGATGTTGGGCGGGCGCGTCTCGAGACGCACCACGTGCTTCTGGCGCAGCTTCAACTCGGCGGCGTCTTCAATCGTCACCACGCGCTCGCCGCCCGAGATGAAGCTCGAGAGGATGTTGAGCAGAGTCGTCTTGCCGGCGCCGGTGCCGCCCGACACGATGATGTTCATCCGCGCCGCCACGGTGCCCTTGAGGAAGTTCAGCATCGGTGCGGTGAGCGATTCGCGCGCGACGAGATCCTCCGCGCCCAGCCGGTCGGTGCGGAAACGGCGGATGGACATCGCCGGTCCGTCGAGGGCGAGCGGCGGGATGATGACGTTGACACGCGAGCCGTCCTGCAGACGCGCATCCACCATCGGCGTGGACTCGTCGATGCGCCGGCCGACGGCGCTGACGATCCGCTCGATGATCTGCATCAGGTGCTTGTCGTCGCGGAAGACGATATCGGTTTCCTCGATGCGCCCTTCGCGCTCGATGAAGACCTGCGACGACTTGTTGACCAGGATGTCGGAAATCGACGGGTCCTTGAGGAGCGCTTCGAGCGGTCCCAGACCGAACAGCTCGTTGAGGACGTCGCCGACGAGCGCCTCACGCTCGCTGAGGCTGAGCGGGACGCGCTGGTTCTCGCGATCGAGCAGATCCTGAATGAGGAGGCGGATCTCAGGCTCGGCTTCAGCCTTCGAGGTCCGCGTCAGCTTGTCGAGGTTCAGCCGGTTGAGCAGTTCCTGGTGAACCTTGCCCTTGAGAGCCTGATAGACCGGCGTGCGGGTATCGGTGATCGTCGCAGACTTGCTCAGCATGATGCGCTCTTCGATTCGCGTTTATGCGCGCCGCCACGCCAGCCGGGCCAGGACTCCGCCGGGCTCCTCGCTGCGCTTTGACGAGTCGATTCCAGCCAGATCCTTGGCGAACGCCCTAATTGCCTTGGCGAGCTTTCCGTCCTTGTCGAGGACGATCGGCTTGCCGGTGTTCACCGCTTCGACGGCCACCCGGTAGTCGGACGGAATCAGATGCTTGACCGCCTCGCCCATGACGCGCTCGATGTCGGCGGCGCCGACGATCGAGCTCTTGTCGAACCGGTTGACGACGACACGCACCCGTTTCGGGCCGTATCGCTGCCTTAATGTTTCGGCCGTATGGGCTGCACTCCGCAGCGCCGACACTTCCTGGCTCGTGACCACCAGGATGGTGGTCGCGGGATCGAGGGCGTCCAGGCCGGAGAAGTCGGTTCGGGGGACGTCCAGCACGGTGAACTGGTACTTCTTGGTGGCGAACTCGAGCAGGGAGCGAGTGCGCGCCGGATCCATGGACGGGTGGAGCGGGCGAGTGGAGGAGGCGAGCAGGTGCACGCCGACCTTCGTCTTCTCGACCAGGCCGCTGAAGAACGACTCGTCGACCCGATGCGCATTCTCGAGGGCGTCGAGGACGGAAAAGCGTGGCTCGGCGCCGACGAAGAGCGCCGCGTCGCCATGCACGAGGTGGAGGTCGATGAGCAGGGTGCTCCCCTCGGACGCCCGCGCGAGCGCAGTGGCGGTGTTGGCCGCCAGTGTGCTCGTGCCGACGCCGCCCTTGGCTCCGACGAAGGCGAACAGCTGCCCGGTAGGATCGGCATCAGTGCCCACGAGCACGCGGCGCACCGCTTCGTCCATGGCTTGCGACGTCAGCGGCTCGGAGACGCATTCTTTGACGCCGGCACGCATCGCGTCGAGCATCACCCGCGGGTCGAGCGAGGAGACGACGAGCACGATCCCGGCATTCGGGTGCTGGCGATGGAACTCGGGGAGGCCGTTGGGCAGCTGATGCTTCGCTCGGACGTCGAGAACGATCGCGCCTGGAGCTTCCGCGGCCCGTGAGTAGTTGGCGAAATCGATGGCGTCGATACGAGCGACCTTCAGGCCGGAGGTGCGAAGCAACTCGATCAGCCGATCGTCCTCACTGAGAACCGCGATTTGGATCACGTCCGTTTACCTCACGAGCACGAAGAGACGTCGCGCGACTATCGAATCAGTCTGATGATTCGCGAGAAGGCGGATTCCGGGGTCACCGTGCCGCCCGGCCCGATTTTCATGTTCGGAATCATAACCAGGCGGCCCCTGACTTCCTTCCCGTCCATGCCTTCCAGGAAGAACCCCATGATATTCGCGATTGGGACCGATGTGCGGCCCCCTTTCTGGGCCTCGGCCGCCAGGTCTGGGTTGATCAGCGGCACCGCGACGATCCGGGGGCTCGTGTTGAAGGCGCTGCCGGCGATGCCCCCCCGCCCCTCGTTCATGTCCGGATCCCAGTGCGCATAAGGGTCGAGATCCATCACGTAGTCGACACCCTGCTTGGTCGGGCCGACCATATCGCCCGGCTCGTTGTCGATCTCCAGGTCCTGGCCGATGGTGTAGTCGATGCCGACGCACCCCTTGATGTTGTCCTCGTACTCGCTGCCGCCAGGCTTGTCGGAAAGCTTCAACGCCCGGAACCAGCCGGTGGCGAACTGGAAGTCGCCGTTGTCGCCGGTCTTCAGCGAAATCAGCCGCCCGTAATCGGCCGAGTACCCACCGTCCGGGTCGAACGGGTGGAAGCCCGTGCCGGTGGAGGTCGCAGTCGGCGCCTCGTATACGTCCGCCTGGCCAGACGGGATGTTCGGGTCGGGATTCCCGAACTTGTCGTACTTGTCGTAGGTCGAATCCTCGTCCCACGTCGAGTTGGGCGCGCCGTCCTCCCAATGCTCCGTCCACTTGTCGACCACCGCCCAGGGCTTCAGGCATTGAGTGGTATTGCCGACGCCTGTCTGTGCGGTTGCCGTGGCACGGACCCCCTGGTTGGTCAGGCCGACGATCCACCCGAACCACAGGGGAAGTGGGTTGTTGCGCGCCTGATTGCGGTAGACATCGACCTTGATGCAGCCGTCGTTGCCGTCCGGGCAGGTCGGAAAGGTGATGTCGCTCGTAATGTTCACGTCCGGCGCCTGGCCGAACACGTAGTTGGACAGCGCGATCTGCCGGGCGGACAGCTTCGCCGGACCGGTGTCCGAGCGGTCGTCATAGTCGTCGTAGGCGAGCGCGACCGCGCCCGCCAGCGCCCCGGCATCGGCGGAATTCTGCGCCTGGTTCCGGCTGACCCACTTGACGCCGTAGTCGACGACGAACATCAGAAACGCCGTCAGCACCAGGAAAGCCAGGAGCACCTGGATGATGATCGCGCCCCGTTCCGACGAGACTCTCGATTCCGTCATGGTTTGGCCCCGGAGTACTGTCTCCTCAGGACGATGACGGCGTCGCCTACCGCCGCGCCGTCGCCGGCGCCGCTGCCGGTCCGTCCACCGTTCCGCCGCCGCCCTCGAACTGCTCGCCGATGTTGTCCCCGCTCGGCAGGAATCGGCCTGGCAGGGTGGGGAGCGGTGGCACTTCGTCGGGATTGAGCGGCCGCACGAGCCGCGGCGTCACCACCACGAGCAGCTCCGTCCGCTCCTGACGCTCGGCCTTGCTCTTGAACAGATTGCCGACGATCGGCAGCTGGCTGAGAAACGGAATCGCCGCCCGGTCGGTCTGCGACTCGTTATCGATCAGACCGGCAATCGCGAACGACTGACCGTCACGAAGCTCGACTTCGGTTTCGGCCTTTCTCGTGGTCAGCGCGGGAATGCGGAACCCCGACAGCAGGACGCCGTTATTGAAGTCGAGCGAGCTCACTTCCGGCGCCACCCGCAGGCGAATCAGGTCACCGGCGATCGTCGGTTTGAAGTTCAAGCGGACGCCGAACTCCTTGTAGTCGACGGAGACGTTGCCCGTATTGCCGGAAACGACCGGTACCGGGAACTCGCCGCCGGCCAGGAAACTCGCCTCCTGGTTGTTATAGGCGATCAGGTTCGGCTCAGCGAGGCTCTGGAAGAAGCCGGTCTGCTGGAGCGCCCTGATCAGCGCGCCGACGTTGTACTTCGTGTTGAAGAGGAATATGTTCAGGAAGTCACTGAACGTGAGCGTGTCCTGATCGAACTGGGGCGCTGAGAACTGGCCGGTCGTGCTGCGGCCGACCCAGTTCTTGAAGCCGGTGGTGCCCGTGAAGAAATTCACGCCGAGCTCGGTGATCGCCCGGCGGTTGACCTCGGCGAACCGGACCTGCAGCATCACCTGCTGCGACTCTGCGGCGCCGGGCACCTGAATCATGTTGATGACGTTGGCCTTGGCCGACGCCGCACGGGCAACTTCCGCCGCGCGCAGCATCACCTCCGTGTTCGACACCCGTCCCGAGAGGATGATCACGTCGCCGTTGACGGCGACCTGAATCGTTTCACCGGGGAACAACTGGTGGAGCTGCTGTTCCAGTGCCGGAATCGGTTGCTCGACGACGATGTCGTACTGCTCGCGGCGATTGGCACCCCAGACGATCAGGCTGATCGTCCCTGGCGTCTTCCCGTCGATGAGGATTTCCCGCTGTGCGACGACGGTGGCGTCGGCCGTGACCGGGTTGGTGACGGCGACCCTGGTGATATCGAAGTCTGTGGCGAGCACCGTCGAGCGGCCGGCCGTGAGGTTGACCTTCGGAAATTCGCCGGCCGGCTGATTCTGTGCCGCCGGAGCCTGAGGAGCAGGCGCCTGCGGGGCTGGAGCCTGGGCTGCGGGCGCCTGCGCCGCGAGCAACCCTGCCGGGATGATCAGCGCAGCTGCCAGTGCGAGGACAGACGCGCGCGAGTTTCTCGTGACGATGCTCATTTAATCAACTACCTCTTCGGAACGCTTCGCTGCACGAATCGTCTCGACTTTGTAGGGGGCTGGCGGCGGCGGCGGCGCCGGTGCCGCGACCACAGCTGGCGCTTTCGGGGCCGGTCTGGGAGCAACTCTGCGCGTCACCGGCTCGACGACCACCGGCTCGGGGCCCGGGCCGCGCATGAGCGCCGGAAGCCTGACGCCGGGCGTGACCGTGGGATCCACATCGAGCGGGTTGCGCAGCGCCAGCGAGATCTGCCCCTTGTTCTGAGCCAGCGCGATGCGCTCGCCGTCGAGCGGCAGCACGGCGAGCGTCACCACCGCCTGCGGCTGGGCGGGCTTTCCACCCTGCTTCGATTCTTCCTGGTCGTACCGCGTGCCCTGGGTGAGCACCTGCACGTTGCTCACGACCGTCCGCGACATCGGTTCCTGTTTGCGGTTCTCGTCGCCCGGGTCGTTGACGGTGACCAGCACGTCCACGCGCGTCCCTGGAACGACGAAACCGGCGACGCCGACGACATCGTTGACACGTACCGAGATCGCACGCATACCGGGCGGAATCATCGGCGGCAAACCGGCCCCCGACTCCTTCCCCGCGAGCTTGCGAGTGGTGAGCGGCTCGTTTTCGCCGATCGTCTCGATCACGCCGCGGTTGAGCACATCTTTTGGATCGGCAAACGAACCTGGTACTTGATTCTTGGCGGGCCAGCTCGCCACACGAAGATCGTCAGCGTTAATCAGCGTGCCGACAGGAATGTTACGGGACGCGACCACCACGGGGACGGTGTCGACGACGACCTCGCGAACCGGCATCCGCTTGATGGCCTGGAAGACTGCGAAGGTCGCAATGCCGGCGGTGACGAGCGCCACTACCAGGACGACCACGGTACGCTGTTGCTTCATCTACGTTCTCCAGTTAGGGCTGCTCTTCGCTGCGCATCGAGGACCCGGCGGCGACGTACACCGACGTGAAGTTGCCGCCAAAGAACCGTCCGAAGACGCCGAGCGACGGAAGCTGTTGAAACATCGAGACGCGCACGTTGCAGGTCGTGAACCCGCCGGTCGTGGTCTCCGCGACTTCAACGGTGGCGCCGGAGATGCCGGCGGCCGCGAGGTACTGGTTCACCCGCGGCTCCACATCGCCGCCGCCACCCGCGGTGCAGCTGTAATCGGGCAGCACCCCGACCCGCGCACCCTCACGGGAGGCGTTGGTGAGGACTTCCCAGCTTCGAAAGACGAAGCCGAAATCGACGATCGCGCCGAGCAGAATCAGCAAAAGCGGCGTGACGAGCGCGAGCTCGATGATTTCGGCGCCACGCTCGGATTTCAACCGCGGACGGAGCGAGCTCATCGCAGCCATACGGTCATCACCGTGCCGAGAAAAATGGGAATCGCATAGGCGAGGCGGGGTGCGCGGCTGTCCTCGAGCGTGACGGATGGCACCGGACGCGGGCCCACCAGACACCAGAACAGCACCATGCTGGAAACGTTTCGCACCGCCTGCCAGAGGTATCCGTGCCAGAGCGCGACGAAGAGCGCCGTGACGCCGCCGGCGAGCGAGGCGTAAATCGCCAGCCAGAACGCGTCGGAGGGACCGAGCCAGGCGCCGAGCGCCGCCAGGAGCTTGACGTCTCCGGCGCCCATGCCGCCAAGCAGAAAGAAGGGAAGGAACAATGCCGTGCCAACGGCCCAGCCTGCGGCCGCCGCACCAAGACCGTTCGGCCCGCCGATCGCCAGGTGGACGAGCAGGGCGGCACCCGCGGCACCGAAGGTGAGCACGTTCGGTATTCGCCGCTCGCGCACGTCAGTGACGCAGGCGACGAGACCCACGCCGAGCGCGATAGCGGCAAATGCGTTCATGACTATTGCGGTTCCGGAGTCACGACGAGGGCATCGGTTTGGCCGACGCTGTCCCAGGTCGAGTACGTCGAATTCATCTTGCTCCCGAGGTAACTCACCCCGGCGGCCGCAGCAAAGCCGACGACCGCGGCGAGCAGGGCATATTCGATGAGATCCTGCCCCTCGTCGTCTGCGAGCCAGCGCGCCAGGAGCTCTCTCATCGGGTTCATCCTCAAAACGAAACGGCTTCGCGCCGTTGAGCAAACGCCGCCAACGGCACGAAGCCCAGAGAAACCAGCAACCGGCAGAACGAACTAGCTGCCGACCTGGGGCACCGCGCTAGCTGCACCGTCCACCGAATCGCCGACGGCCGTGAACCAGGTGTTGTACTTCTCGCCGAGGTAGGTCGCGCCGGCATAGGCGGCCAGCGACACGAACGAACCGAGCAGCGCGTACTCAATCAGGTCCTGGCCCTGCTCGTCGCGAACAAAACGTGCAATCAGGTTCTTCATTCTCTTCATCCTTTGTCTTATCGTTGCCAGCGCGTTTATCGAGTAGGTGCCGTTGATTGCGCCGCAGGAATCAACCGATCACCGTCCGTCGTGCCAAACGGCCAACCATTCCGCGGCACCTGCTTTATCGACCCTGTTTCGTTTTTGGTTGACGCGATCACGCGTCGGCTCAGCTAAGAGCAAGTGAATTGCCACTCAGCCGTAGCACGAAACGGCAACGCAACGGAATCACCGTGGCGCGCCGATGCCTTTCCTCGCACGCTCGATCCGTCGGCACCCCACCGGGGGCGCTTTCGGTGTTGTCCGAACGAGACCAGAATTTTCTCTGGTGCCGGCCGGCGCTTTACACGGTTGCACTCTCCATGGCTGCCGGTGCCAGTGCCCTGGCAGACCCTATCCGACAGCTTCGACGACGGCCAGACCGGTTGCCCGGTCCGGCTCGCACCTTCTCTCCTAATACGTCGGCCGAGAAGCGTCATAGGTTTACTGAGCCATTGCAGCGGCGG
This sequence comes from Vicinamibacterales bacterium, assembly GCA_036274155.1. Lineage (GTDB taxonomy): Bacteria > Acidobacteriota > Vicinamibacteria > Vicinamibacterales > UBA2999 > Gp6-AA40. The sequence goes on from DASUGH010000159.1 coordinate 14,309, forward strand.
CGCGCCGCGGCCCTCGTCAGGGTCAGGTCCCCGCGCGCTCCGCGCCTTCTGACTAGCCGTGAGCCGCGCGAACAACAAAGGGTGAATGACCAATCGCCCCGGACGGAGCGCTCCTGTCGATCCTGAAGTGCAAGGAGATAGCCAGACGGGCAGAGTTAGCGCAAGTGCCTTTATCTCTAAAGAGATATAAGCAGGCAGCTCCAGCTCCTGTGCCAACGGGCGCAGCCCTGTGAGCAAACGCCTCCGGAGCGGCGACCTAAAGTCGCCAGATCCGCGAACAACCCTCCAAACCTGCGAAAAGGTTACGGTTGGGGTGACTGACGATCGTAACGTTGGGACCGCGACTGGGAGCCGAGCTCATCCATGATCTCGAATCGAGCGGCGAAGTTGCGCACCGAGGTCGGGAGAGGAGCCGTCAACGAGAGGAAACGAGCGCCGGCGCGCCACGGAAAGGCACCTCCAGACGTCCGCGTCGAGCGGCACACCTGCAACGTCTCCAGGTGGCGCTCGCCGTCGATGGTCAATTCGAGCTGTCCCACCGCGCCCTCAGGGAGCATGTCGGCGCTCTCCAGCAGGCAGCCAGCGGCGCTGACGTCCCTGACTTTCACTGGAATCCTGCGGATGATCACGCCGATACCGGGAAGTCTTGGGCTCATGATCGAAACGCCGCCTGCTCGATGGCCGCCTCCGGACGGTGCAGCGGGTCGACCACCCGCAGGATCGTTCGGTGCCGGTACACGTCGCCCACGAGGACGACATGACTGTCGACGATTTCGACGCTGACAACCGATCGGTCTCCGAGACCGCGCGGCAATTCGAGCAAGAGATCCTCGCCGTGCGAGACGGGCGCATCGCCGACGACGGCGAAGACCTCACGATTGATCTGTTCGACGAACACGTCCTGCATCATTCTGAACGCACCCTGCGCGGTCTCGGGAATGACGAACCGATTGCCGCGTCGCCGCTCGGACATCGTGGGCTCCACCGTGAAGATTGCTGCCGTCTTCCCCAACGAGGCGAGCAACAGACGTGCCTCCCGGTTCGGGGCCGATCAGGCGAGCGATGTTCCACGTGAATCTGGCCATTTTTTGCAGATCTGTGTCGCCACGTCACCCCTGGCGTCTGGCCGGGGCAAGAGGAAAGTCCTGTCAAGGTGCGAGGGTGCCAGGTGCGAGGTGCGAGGGTGCCAGGTGCGAGGTGCCGGGTGCGACGTGCCGGGTGCGAAGGTGCCAGGTGCGAGGGTGCGAGGTGCCAGGTGCGAGGGTGCGAGGTGCCAGGTGCAAAGGTGCGAGGGTGCCAGGTGCGAAAGGTGCGGAGGTGCGAGCGTGCGAAGGTGATCGAGACCTAGGAGCGGCGGAGCTCGATCCGGTGTCCGCGCGCCGTCCGGCTGCGTTCGATGGTGCCTGCCGGGAGCTCGATGGCAGCAAACGCCGTCAGGGTGCCGGCGAGACGCCAGGGGCGGACGTGCGCCGAGCAGCGCATCACGAGTCCCTGGCGATCGGTGAAAATCACGTCGAGCGGGATCCGCATGAAGAATGTGTGCACGGCGCTGCAGGGGGCGATGATCAGCGCTTCGTCGTCCAGGCTCGTTCTGCCGAGCAGCCCCTGGCGGCGGCTCCGGGAGTCGACGGCGGCGCGCACGTGGCGGGCGAGCGTCGCGCCGCTGTCGGCGTTGACGAGCAGCCATCCTGGTGACGGCTCCCGCAGCAGCGCGTTGAGGAACACTGTCACATAATACGGCCCGCGCGTCGACCTCTACACTCCTGGATATCAATGGACATCATCCGTCATCGTCCGAATCAGGGCTGGATCGAAGTCATCGTCGGCAGCATGTTCAGCGGCAAGAGCGAAGAGCTGATTCGACGGTTGCGGCGCGCGCAGATTGCCCGGCAGAAGGTCCAGATCTTCAAGCCGGCCCTCGATGCGCGCTACTCCCAGGACCATATCGTGTCGCACAGCGACATGCGGATCCCGTCGCGCACGGTCAAGAGCGCACGCGAGCTGCTCTCGTGCGTCGAGGCGGATACGGAAGTCGTCGGCATCGACGAAGGACAATTCTTCGACGCCGAGCTCCCGGCCGTCTGCAGCGAACTGGCGGATCGCGGCATCCGTGTGATCGTCGCCGGGCTCGATCAGGATTATCTCGGCAAGCCGTTCGAACCGATGCCTCAGCTGCTCGCCGTCGCTGAATACATCACGAAGACGCTGGCCATCTGCATGGTCTGCGGCAACCCCGCGAACCACACGCAGCGCCTCGTCGCGAGCGACGATCGCGTGCTCGTCGGTGCGCAGGGGATGTACGAGGCGCGCTGCAGGACCTGTTTCGACCCGCGGCTTTCCGAGGTGGGCGAGGCGCGCGTCGACGAGGCGCCGAGGCGGCGTCGACGGACGGAGAAATAGCGCCGACCAGCGGCCGTGCTGGAACAGCGCGCCTGAAATGGCGTCCAATGACATGACATGGTGTGCTGGCTGGAGGAGTGTCTCCGTGGCCGAAGCCAGAAACCGAAGAGCGTGATGCGCGAGCCGGTACCGACGCCGGCGCGACAGACGCTCGCCGCACGGGCGGACGGCTCATGACCCTGCCGGTACTGGCTCAGCAGACGCTCTTTCTCTTCGGGTTGGGGTTTCTGGGCGCCAACGTCAAGGTGGCGGTCGATTTCCTGCGATACCGACGGCAGCGCCGGAATGCCCTGCTGGTGTGGCCGCGGGTTCGCCCGGCGCATTACCGCTTCAGCCTGGCGCTCGGCGTCGCGCAGGGGTTGCTCCTCGCTTACTGCGTGTTCGTCCTCCATCGTCCGGCGCAGCAGCTGTTCGGCCTGGCGATGATGTTCATCTATTTCTTTTACGCCACGCCGGTCAGCGCGAGGATCGCTCGCGGCTTCTACCGGGAAGGCGTCTGGTCGGATACAGGGTTCGTTCGCTGGGCACAGATCTCCGGGGTCGCCTGGCGGAACGAAGGCCCCGGACCGCTGCTGCTCATCTCGCACATCCGCAATATTGCCAAGCGCTTGCAGGTTCCCGGGCATCTGTACGGACAGGCGCGGAAGGTCCTCCGCGACAAGGTCCAGGCGCATGACCTGCACCTCGGCCCGCGCCTCGGCCTTGGCGCCCACGACGAGCGCGACGCGGTGTAACACCCTACTATCCATTCCCCTTGCCTTCGTCCGATAATGACGCCCGTATGGCACCCAGACCTACCTGGAAGGGATACCTGCGGGTCAGCCTCGTGACGATTCCGGTGAAGGTGTTTCCGGCGACCGAGTCAGCGGCGACCTTGTCGTTCAACCAGCTCCACGCGGAATGCCAGACGCGGATTCAGCAGAAGCGCTGGTGCCCGCACTGCCAACGCGAGGTGCCGAACTCGGAGCTCGTCAAGGGATACGAGTTCGAGAAGGGCCGCTATGTCGTGGTGAGCGACGAGGACCTGCAGAAGGTGCGGGTCGAATCGACGAGAGTGATCGACCTCGTGCAGTTCACCGACGACACCTCAATCGATCCGATCTACGTGGACCGCGCCTACTACCTCGCGCCCGACGGCGCGATGGGGGCTGAAGCATTTGCGGTGATGCGCGACGGCATGGCGGGGAAGGCGGGAATCGGCAAGGTGGCGTTGTACGGACGGGAGTACCTCGTGGCCATACGGCCGCAGCGGAAGGGACTTGTGATGTACACGCTGCACCATGATGCCGAGATCCGCGGGATCGAGCAGATCGAGGAACTGAATTCGGTCCCCGCCAAGGTCAAGCCCGAAGAGATGAAGCTCGCGAAGCAGGTGATCTCGACCTTCGACGGCGAGCTCAACCTCAAGGACTATCACGACGACTACACCGAGGGGCTGCGCAAGATCATCGAGGCGAAGATTGCGGGCGAAGAGATCGTCGCGACCGAGGTTCAGGAGCCGCCGAAGGTCGTGGATTTGATGGAGGCGCTGCGTCGCAGCCTGGATGCGGTCGGCGACAAGAAGCGCACGCTGAAGGCTGAGCTGCCGAAGCCGGCCGCCAAATCGAAGTCGGCTGCTGCCGCGAAGAAGCGCAAGGTCGGATAGCAGGGCGGTGGCGTCCGAGTGAACTGGCCGCGGTACGTCGTCAAGGCGGCCGGGCTCGCCTTCAACGCCCTCAGGGAAGGACGGCTCCCCGCATCGCCTCGGCGTTGGCTGGTCGACCTTCGTCATCTGCATGCGGTGATGACGGATGGTCCGATGGCCGGAGTCATCGCACAGGTTCGAACGGCCAGCGAGAGCAACGCTTCCGCGGTCGAGCCCCGTCGTCCCGACGCGATTCCTCTGACAGCACTGCTCAATTCGGATGCCCGGCTGCGGTTCGCCAGCGTGCCCGAGCCGCGGGTGTCGGTGCTCCTTGTGCTCTTCAATCGCGCTGAGCTCACGTTGCGCTGCCTGCGGTCGCTGCTCGAGATCGCGTCTCCGTCGTTCGAAGTGATCTGCGTCGACAACCAGTCGTCGGATCAGACGACGCAGCTGCTGAACCGTCTCGACGGCGTGCGCATCATCCGCATGCCGCAGAACGTCGGCTTCCTGCGAGGCTGTGCTGCCGCTGCCGCCGTGGCTCGCGGCAAGTACCTGCTGTTTCTCAACAACGACACCGAGCTGCTGCCCGGCGGCCTCGAGGCGGCCGTGGAGACGCTCGATCACTCGCCGACGATCGGCGCCGTCGGCGGACAGCTGGTCTGGCCCGACGGCCGCCTGCAGGAAGCCGGGGCGATTGTGTGGGCGGACGGATCGTGTCAGGCCTACGGGCGAGGCGAGTCGCCGTGGGCCCCGGAATACGCGTTCACCCGAGACGTCGACTACTGCTCGGCGGCACTCCTCATGACGCCGCGATCGCTGTTTGCCGAGATGGGCGGCTTCGATGACCGCTTCGCGCCGGCTTACTACGAGGACGTCGACTACTGCGTACGTCTGTGGCAGCGGGGCCTTCGCGTGGTCTACGAGCCGCGGTTCGGAGCGATCCATGTCGAGTTTGCCAGCGCGCCATCTGCAGACGCTGCGCTGACGGCGCAGGCGGAGCATCACGCGCGATTCGTCGAGAAGCATCGCGACTGGTTGAGAACCAGGCATCAGAGAGCGCCGGGTGCTGTGCTGCGTGCCCGCAGCGCCGGCCCGGCGTCTCAACGGTTGCTGTTCGTCGAGGACCGCGTTCCGCTCACACGGCTTGGTTCGGGGTATCCCCGGTCACTGGCGATCATCCGCGCCGCCATCGAGCTCGGGTACCAGGTCACGCTGTATCCACTCGTCGTACCGGACGAGTCCTGGGACGACGCGTATCGCGAGGTCCCGCGTGGCGTCGAATTGATGCTGCAAGCCGGCGCCGATGGGTTGCGCTCGTTCCTCGAGTCGCGCCTGGCCGACTTCGACATCGTGCTCGTCAGCCGTCCGCACAACATGCACGCCTTCCGTGCGGCGCTGTCCGCCAGCAAGGTGACGCGCGTTCCAGCGCTCGTCTACGACGCCGAAGCGCTGTTTGCCGCGCGGGAGATTGGACGGCAACTCGCGCGCGGGACGCCGCTCGGGCAGACGGAAAGCGAGCAGCTCGTGAATGCCGAGCTGGCACTCGCCCGCAACTCCGAGGTGGTGCTGACCGTGTCGGAGATCGAGCGCCGTCGCTTTGCCGAGCGCGGATTCCCGAAGGTGATTATCGTCGGCAATAGTCTGACGCCGTCGCCGGGGATGCGTCCGTTTGGCGACCGGGACGGAATCCTCTTCGTCGGCGCCATGGGCGACGACGCCTCGCCAAATACCGATGCCGTGTACTGGTTCTGGAGCGAGATCCTCGGGCCGGTGCGGCAGCACCTCCGGCGCGACGTGCCGTTTACCGTTGTTGGCCGCAACAGTTCAACGAGGCTGAAACCGCTGGACGCCGATCGTTCGATCAGCCTCGCCGGTATCGTCGACGACGTCGCCCCTCTTTTCGGGCAGGCGCGCGTCTTCGTAGCGCCGACCCGATACGCAGCCGGGATTCCACTCAAGATTCAAGAGGCGGCGGCGTTCGGCGTGCCGGTCGTCTGCACGCCGCTGCTGGCGGAGCAACTTGGCTGGTGCCACGACGTGGAGCTCCTTGTCGCCAGCGACGCGCAATCGTTTGCCGGGTGCTGTCGTGATCTGCACGAGAATGCTGCGCTCTGGACCAGGATCCGTCAGGCCGCGCTCGCGCGTGTGCAGCGTGAGTGCGCACCCGAGGCGTTTCGAGGTGCGCTGGAATCGGCGCTGCGCCTCGCCGCCAGGCCCACGTAGAGGCGGACCTTAAGACCCAGAGCTCACGTGGGTTGAGGATGCGAATCCCTGTGGAGACGACCGACCAGACTCGCCCGACCGCGCGAGAAGGCTGTGGGGATCAGCGAGCTCACGGAGCTCGCGTCCAGCGGTCCTCGACGCCCTCG
>DASUGH010000160.1:0-22108 GCA_036274155.1 Vicinamibacterales bacterium
ATCGGCGTTCCACTCGATCCCCGCCGCGCGTAGTGCGGGCCCGCCTCGAAGCCTGACGAGGCGCTTGACGGCGGTTTGGCAACCTCCGTTGCCTCCGTTTCTCCGTTGCTCCGTGTTTACTGCCCGTTTCTCCGTAACCTCCGCTACATCCCCCGAGATCACGGCGTCCCGGTGACCGCTCCTGGCTTGTCGCGAACGAGCTCGCGTATCACCTCGTCGTAGTACGGCTTGTCCTTGAGGCTGGCCCTCGACGCCGGGAAGTACACGAGCGCGACGCTCAGCACGCTCGGGTTCAGAGCCGTGACCGAGACGGCGCAGCGCTCGCTGTTCGACAGCCTCGTGTTGTCGATCATCGGGAAGTCGAAGAGTCCCACCCAGAAGAAGGTGTCGACCTCGCGCTTGCCCTCGAGATCGAGCATCGACTGCTGGCACTCCTCGGCGGTGAGCAGCTGAGAGACGTACAGATGCACCTGTATTTCGCGGGTCGTCTCGTCGTAGTCGAGGAGATCGAGCCTGAACTGCCGGTAGTGCCTCGGCCCGCTTGTCGTCGCCATCGACAGACAGAGCCGCGCGATGCCGTCTCCCGGCTTCACGTTGGGATCGGGGACGGTGTGCGAGCCGCGATACATCACGTACGCGGTACCGCTCTTGATCTTCTCGGGAGTGGCATCCCCGAGCTCCACCATGCCGGCATCACCGAGCGCCGTGAGCTGGTGCTCGATCACTTCCTGCGCCACCTTCTCCAGACGGCCGCGCAGCTCGGTCGTGTTCTCGCTGGGCTTCTTCCCGCCGCCGTCGCCCGTCGCAGCCGGGATGCGGCGGTTCACGTCCTTGAAGAGCGGCCCGATATCGAGCGACTCGTGGAAGTTGTGCGCCAGCAGCTCGAGGCTGAGGATCTCCTGGCGGATCTGCTGCTCGGGTGACAGCGTCCTGTCCCTGCTCATGAACGTGTTCAGGATGGAATTGAACATGTCCTTGCGCAGGTTGCTGTCGGCCTCTTCGCGGCGGCCCATCATTTCCGCGTAGAGGCGGGTGTTGGTCTCGATCTGCTGCCGCTGATCGATCGACGTATTGAACCAGTAGCCGACGACCAGCGTGACGAGCGGGAGCGCCAGCACCTTCACGAGCTCGATCAGGTGGCCGATGGCGCCTTTGCCTCCCTTGACCTCCTTGGCCTTGTCTTCACCCAGCATCCGGGTGTCGCCTTCCGCCACTGCTAGCGCCTCTTCAGCTCGTGTGTCCCGTCCGGATTCGCGACGAGCTCGAAGTTGTAGGGGGTTGGGTTCGGCCCGGAAAAAATGGCGGACGACGCGCCCTTGAAGTCCGGTAGCGCCAGCGTGCACTGGCCCTGCTGCGCGACGTTGACGCGATACGAGCCGTCGGCCGCCGACTCGCCGCCAGTGGCGGCATCACCGCACTTGATCTCGAGCTTGGCCTTGACGCCTTTGCCGCCCATGACAATCGTTCCGTAAATCTGTCCCGCGTACGCTATCGAGGGGACGAACAGCAACACCGTCAGCCACACATATCTGCTGGATCGCATGGAGTCCTCCGGGGCGATGGCCCTTCTATCATCCCACGTCATTCCACCCTCGGGAACGTTTGGCGGTTGACGCGGGACCGCGGGTGGCGGTAAGTACCCGTCCGTCGCATTCATTGCCGTATTTCCCTGAGCCCGCGACGTTTCGAAAGGATCGTCCATGAAGCGCCTTTTCGTCCCGCTGCTGCTGATTGCCGTCGCGTCCGCGCTGAGCCTGCGCAGCGCCGCACAGGAAGCCACCAAGCCGTTCGTCCCGGTCACCGACGAAATGCTGCAGAAGCCCGATCCGGCGAACTGGCTGTCATGGCGCCGGACTACCGACAGCACCGGCTACAGCCCGCTCAACCAGATCAACCGCAACAACGTGGCGAAGCTCAAGCAGACGTGGATGCGGCCGATCGGGAACGGCACCGGCAATCACGAGGGAACGCCGCTCGTCTACAACGGCGTGATGTACATCCCCAATCCGGGCGACTTCATCATGGCGGTCGACGCCAGGACCGGCGACCCGCTGTGGGAATACAAGCGCGGCTCGCGCGGTTCGACCAACCGCAACATGGCCATCTGGGGAACCACGCTGATCGACGCGAGCTCCGACAACATGATGTACGCGGTCGACGCCCGCACCGGCAAGCTGGTCTGGGAGACGCCGGTCTTCGACCCGAAGCAGTCGGTCAACGCCAGCTCGGGCCCGATCATCGCCAATGGCAAGGTCATCGAAGGCCGCCAGTGCCAGCCGCAGGCGACCAACAACGGCTGCGTCATCACCGCCCACGATGCCAGGACCGGGAAGGAGCTGTGGCGGACACGCACGATTCCGCGGCCCGGCGAGCCGGGCGACGAAACCTGGGGCGGCGTGCCGCTCGAAGAGCGGTGGCACGTCGGCACCTGGATGGTGCCGAGCTACGACCCGGTCTCGAACCTCGTCATCGTTGGCACGTCGGTCACCATTCCAGCGCCCAAGTTCCTGCTCGGTGGCAACGACAAAGAGCACCTGTACCACAACTCCACGCTCGCCATTAACGCCGACACCGGCAAGATCGTCTGGCACTACCAGCACGTCGTCGATCACTGGGATCTCGATCATCCGTTCGAGCGGCTGATCGTGGACACGGCCGTCGCCCCCGACCCGAAGGAAGTGCCCTGGATCAACCCCAGGATCAAGCCGGGTGAGCGGCGCCGGGTCATTACCGGCATTCCCGGCAAGACGGGCGTTGTCTACACGCTCGATCTCAGGACCGGTGAATTCCTGTGGGCACGGCCGACGGTCTTCCAGAACGTGATTACGCGGATCGACGGCGCCACCGGGAAGGCGATGGTCAATCCGGAAGTCACCTTCAGCCGGATCGACGAAGAACATCTGGTCTGCCCGAGCTCGAGCGGCGGCAAGAACTGGCCCGCCGGCGCGTTCAACCCGCAGATCAACGTGATGTTCTATCCGCTCCAGAACCTGTGCATGATGGCGAAAACCAACACCGACAAGCGTGATCCGGCGCGTGTGTACGGCCTCAGCATGCCGGCCCAGCTCGCGCCGAACACCAAGAACGTCGGCGCGGTGTATGCGATCTCGGCCGAGACGGGCCGAACGCTGTGGAAGTACGAGCAACGGGCCGGAATGCTGTCGCTCGTCGCCACCGGCGGCGGACTCGTGTTCGGCGGCGACGCCGAAGGGCGCTTCATGGCCTTCGACGAACGATCCGGCAAGATCATGTGGGAGACCAATCTCGGGGCGCCGGTCAGCGGCTACCCGATTTCATTCGCCGTCAACGGGAAGCAGTACATCGCCGTGAATACGGGCGGATCGCTCGTGGCCGGCTCGGTGAACCGGGTCGCCGAGCTCAAGCTCGCGAACGCGACCAATATGTACGTGTTCGCGATCCCGTAACCGGGGCTCGGGGCTCGGGATCCGGGGCTCGGGATCCGGGGCTCGGGACTCGGGGCTCGGGACCCGGGGCTCGGGACCCGGGGCTCGGGATGCGGGGCTCGGGACCCGCGGCTCGGGACCCGCGGCTCGGGACTCGCGGCTCGGGACTCGCCTTCTCCGTCCTTGTGAAAAAAACTTCAGAAAGCCTCCGCCTTCGGCTCGGCTAGACTGCGGTGCAGCGTCCGCCTGCGGGGGGACGCTCCGCGAAACACGTCCGCCCGAGCGGACTCGACGAGCAAGAAGGGGAAGCGCATGCCCAAGGCAGTGTGGCTGGTCGTGGTTGCCGCCGCCGGTGTCGTCGCCGGCGTCGTGATCGGTCAGCAGGTGAGGCCGGCCGCTCAGTCGAGCGTCCAGCAACCGCCGTTTGCGTATACGGGGACGCTCCGCGACGTGATGCACATGATCGTGGAGCCCTCCTCGACGGCGCTCTTCGACTCCGTGGTGACCGACATTACCGCAGCGGGCATCAAAGAGACGAAGCCCGAAACCGACGACGATTGGGACAGGCTCGAGCACAACGCCATCACACTCGCGGAAACGGCGAATCTCATCAAGATGGTTGGCCGCCCGGTCGCAAGGCCCGAAGAGCTCAACGACGACCCGCAGGGACCCGAGTTGCCCCCGGCGGAAATCGCCACGCGGATCGCTCAAACGCGCGATGCCTGGGTGAAGCACGCCGAAACGCTGCAGGCGGCCGCCGTCGAGGCGCTCAGCTACATCAAGGCCAAGGACGTCGACGGCATGTCAAAGGTGGGCGAGACGATCGACAACGCGTGCGAAACCTGCCACATGGCTTACTGGTACCCGGAGGATAAAGAGGAGACGAAGTAGCCCGTTCCAGGTTCCAGGTTCCGGGTTCCGGGTTCCGGGTTCCAGGTTCCGGGTTCGGCGGTTCGAACCTGAACTCCACGAACCCGGAACGCGGAACCTGAACTTCGAACCCGAACTCTACGAACCCGGAACGTGGAACCTGAACTTCGAACCTGAACTCTACGAACCCGGAACGTGGAACCTGAACTTCGAACCTGAACTCAACGAACCCGGAACGTGGAACCTGAACTTCGAACCTGAACTCCACGAACCCGGAACGTGGAACCCGGAACGCGGAACTGCAGTCTCACTTTTCCTCAAAATTCAGCGCCACCCCGTTGATGCAGTAACGAAGCCCTGTCGGCGGCGGACCGTCGTTGAACACGTGACCGAGGTGGCCGCCACACTGGCTGCAGTGCACCTCGATGCGCGTCATCCCGTAACTGCGGTCGACCGTCTTCTCCAGCGCACCCTCGAGCGGCTCGAAGAAGCTCGGCCAGCCGGTACCGCTCTCGAACTTGCGATCGGCGACGAAGAGCGGCTGACCGCAGCCGGCGCACGAGAAGGTGCCCGGACGATGCTCGGTGAGGAGCGCGCACGATCCGGGCGATTCGGTGGCGTGTCCGCGCAGCACGGCGTACTGAGACGGCGTGAGGATGCGCCGCCACTCCTCGTCGGTCTTGTGAACTGGGAAGGTCTTTTGTTCGGTGGGCATCACGGTCTCCCTGAAGGTCCTGAACTCAGAGCTCGGGTGCGTCGGGTATCAACCACGAAGGTCCTACTCTATTCGATACAACTGCCGTCGCTCGTCGCGGCCGAGCAGGGTGAGCGGCATCGACAGCACGAGGCTCCGAACCTGTGCCGTAGCGATGCGCGTGTCGATTGCTACGTATTTGACGCCCGCCCGCCTCATGAAGTCCCGCACATCGTCCCCGGTCACATTCGGCGCGCCACGCACGTCGCCTGCCGACAGCTTGAGCAGAGCCTGGAGCACTGGAGAATCGGTGAAGGTCTGGCGAATCGACGGCGGGATCCGCGACACGTATCCGCCGACGATCGGCTTCCGGTGCACCGACTGGAAGTACATGACGTTGGTGTCGATCCGTCCCTCCTCCCCGAAGCTGTCGCGGATCCCGAGCGGGATCTCCAGGAGGCCGCCCGCGGGCAGCAGCGCGAGCTGCTCGTAGATCTTCGGCGTCTCGAGGTGGTGGAGCGGCAGCTCGCGCGGCCAGAAGTCGACCAGAACGAGCGCCAGCAGCGCCGCCACGCGACCAGTTGCTCTCAGACGGGACGATGATGCGGCAGCAAGGGCCAGGAGCATCGCGGTGGCGAGCACGACGAACACCACCGCGCGTCCGGGAATGCGGGCGTTCGACACGATTGGGATGAACCGCAGCAGGATGCCTGGCATCGGCAGGCCGGTGTTGATGCCGAAGAGAAGCAGGTACGGCCCGAGCGCCCAGAGGAAGAACACGGCGCTCACCAGGAGCCAGAGGCGCGACCGCGCGCCGGCCCATGAGGAGCGGGTGGCGAGCAGCACCAGCGGCGCCACGCCGAGCCAGGCGGGGCCGTCGAACGCGAAGACACCGAGTGCCGAGTAGAGCCACGTGACGGGTTGTCCCCAGAACGCATTGAACGGGTTGCCGAGTACCAGCGCGCCCGCGTCCATCCCCGCCGGCGCACTTCTCCAGAAGTACACCTGGCTCACGTACTGACCAGCCCGCCATACAGCCAGCGCCGCCTCCAGCACCGGCGCAATGAACAGCGCGCAGAGGAGGCACGCGACACCGACAACGCGGAGGTCGTGCGCGGCAACGCCGCGGGTGAACTGCGCAGTCGGAGTCGGGCGCCACCGCCGCCACAACCAGCACAGCGCCGCGGCCGTCGACAGCGCGCGGAGGTTCATGCCACTCCTGAGCGAGACTCGGAGTGGCCCCAACTCGGCCGCGAATCCGCCGGTCGCCGCAATGACGACGGCGGCCGCGGCGGCGGCGGTCGCAATCGCCGCAAGGACATGGTCGGTGCCGGCAGGCTTCGTCCACGACGTCCGCGTGATGCCGATGCCGAACCAGCGATGTGCCAGGACGCAGGCGGCAAACGTGATGGCATAGACGAAGTAGTAGTAGTCGATGTACACGACAACGGCCAGCGACACGCCGGTCACGATCGGCCAGAACCAGCCGCGCCGATCGAGAGCCTCGAGCAACGCGTACGCGAACAGCACCAGCCCCCATTCCGAGTAGAGGCCGAACTGGCCGAACAGGTGCTTGAACGTGGACGGATGCGCGGCAAAGAAGACGCCGGCCAGCACCGACGCCAGCCAGCGCTGTGACAGGCGATGTGCGAGCAGGTAGGCAGAAAACCCATTGAGCGCGCAGCCCGCCAGGATCGTCAGGTTCATTGCCGCTGGTAAAGACATCGAGCCGAGCAGCGTGGCGCCGACGAACGAGTTCATCGCGTTGTGGGTGTGGAGCACGAGGTCGACGCCGTCCGGATGAAAGAGATACGGCGTGTGGAAGTAGCCCGGGAGCCCGGTGGCGAGCGCCTCGCGCATCCACCAGAAGTTCCAGAGGAACTGGAGGTTGTCGTCTGGTCCGGTCCCTGGAACGTGCGTGGACAGGTGGAGGACGAGCGGCCAGGTCAGCGGAATGGCGAGAGCAGCAAACAAGCCGGCCGCTGCCAGATGGCGCAGGCGTCTGGCGGCAGGCGGCCGGACATCATCCCGCACGCTGTGAAACATCATCGAGCGAGTGGCCACAATGCTCTCACGTCGTGTGCTGCCGCGTCCGCCTTCAGACGGGCAAGCGTCGACCCGTTCCAGTAAGGGCAAGGCACGATCGTTTTGCGGTTGGTCATCGTTCGCTTGGACTTGATCGGCGATTCTGCCAGAGCACCCCGAACCGCGATCGGGGTTGACGACGGCGACCCGCGAGTCGGCGCGGCCGCCGTCGCCAAGGCTACGGCGTGCCACGCCGTAGCTCGCGTTGATACTCGGCGCGAGCGGAGGCGGGAAAAAGCGCACCTCCGGCCGACCAACCGTGGCACACGTTTATCTTCCCAGCTACCGGCGACGACATCGCCTACTGGTTCGCCTGCGGTACGCTTTTAGGGACTTCGCCGATCGCGCCGCCTCGAGGGTACGCCGTCCTCAACCCCGATCACGCTTCGGTGTCAGTCGCGACCTCAAAGGGCACGGAGCACACTGTTCCGCCTGGAAGGTCACCAACGCTCCCCATACGCTTCACACGCGCGAGGGCAGGTGGCTCGAGCCTGGCGCGACTGCGGAGGTCAGGCCGACTCGAAACGCCTGACCGCGCGAGAAGGCTCTGGGGAGCCGCGAACTCACGGAGTTCGCGGCACGCGGCCCACGTCAGCCCTCGCAGCGCGGTCCGGCCACCGGAGCCGGAGCGCACGGGTCGAGCCACCTGGCCTCGCGCGTGTCAGAGCCGGGGCCCCGATTCACAGGCCGCCATCCTCAACCAAGGTTCGGTGTCTCACGACGCGATGCACGAACGGAGTTCAGTATCGACTGCGACGTGGCCACAAGGCGAACGCGAACACGGGCGCAAACAGCACGAGCTCGGTTAACGCAACCTTCAGTCCGCGCGGAGACAAGAACCCGAGCAGGATCGGCGACACCGGGATTGGCGTCCACGGCGCGAAATACCTCGTGTCGTCGAACGGCCAGAACAGCGCGATGCCAAGGCCGCCGTCGGTGAGCGTGTCGAGCAGGCCGTGACTGGCGACTACCGCCGCCGACAGCAGCGCCGTTCGACCGGCCGCGACCCCGCGCATGCGCGCGACGGCCGCGAGCGCCGCGCCGCACAGCACGGCAACGGCAATCGAGTGTGTGGCGCCGCGATGGCCCCAGGGATCGCCGTAGCGCACGCCGAAGAAGAAGCCGATGACATCCGCGTCTGGCGCCATCGAGAGCAGCGACCAGAGCACCATGGACGCGACACGTGAGGCACGCGCCTGCCGCCTCGTGAAGACGCGGGCGGCGGCCATCCCGATCGCGACGTGACCGATGCTGGCCACTCGATTAGCTCAGGGAGTTGGGTTGTGGCCCTTGGCTTTGAACCGGAGGTCGGGAGCGTCGGGAGTCAACCACGGGGGGCGCTTCAGGCCAGACACGAAGATCAAGAAGATACAGGTCTTCGTGTGCTTCGTGCGGGCCGGAAGGCCTTCGTGGTCTCCGCGCGGTGGGTTACTCGCGCGCCCCCTTGGCTCGCGTCGCGCGAAACTTCGTCTGAGCAGTCCCCGTGGCGGCGGTGCCTTCCATCGCATCGCCGTTGACGCGGGCGGTGTAGCGCGTGCCGCCGGCGTTGAACGTCAGCTCCTCGCCGCGCAGCTTGACGTCGGCGATCGCGGTGCTGCCCAGTGTGCCGGTCACATCCTGCGCGTCCTGCTGCAGCGTGAGCGTGCCCTGCGGCATCTGCCACGCGCCAGCGACATTGGCAGGGACGATGTACAGGAGCACTGTGCACCACGAGGTGCAGTTGGGAACGGTTTCACTCTCGACCGGTTCCCAGTTCTCGATCGTGAACGTATTGGAGACGATCCGGCTGCCCGGCTTCAGCGCCAGGAACTTCGGCCGCAGCTTGTTCAAGTTCTGCGGCAGGAGGAACAGCGCCATCACCGACGCCTTGGAGATGTCCGCCTCGTACATGTCGCCCTGGACGAACTGCGCTTTCTCGGTGACCCCGGCTTCTGTAGCCCGGCGTTTCGACAGGTCCACCATGTCCTGGTTGTACTCGACGCCAAGCGCCCGGGCACCCCGCTTCGCGGCCGCAATCACGTTGCGCCCGTCGCCCGATCCCAGGTCGATCACGTAGTCCTGCGCCGTGATCTTCCCCATCTCCATCATCTTCTGGACGGTCTCCTCTGGAGACGGCACCCAGACGACGTCCTTGCCGGCCTGCCCCACGACCGGTTCGAATGGCTTGGTTTCCTGTTGCGCGACGACGATGGCGCTGAGGACGAGCGCGACCGTCGAGAAGCAGAGAGCACGGATGAGGCGAGGGTGAATGATGGCCATGGGCGGGCAGTTTACACAATCACCGCTTCCCGCTGCCAGCGCCCTTTGAGAGCTGCTCAGCCCTTTCGAGGTTGGCGCGCGCCTGGGGATGGTTGGGATCGAGCCGGACCGCCTCGGCAAACTCACGGGCCGACTCAGGAATCCGCCCCTGCGAGGCGAGCGCGACGCCGAGCAGGTTGTGCGCTTCGGCGCTGTTCGGGGCTCGGGCGATGCCGGTCCTGGCCTGCTCTTCCGCCTCGGCAAACCGGCGTCCAGCGAGCAGGAGCTGGATCAGCTGGAGCCTGACTCCGAAGAGGTTCGGGTCGACCGCCAGCGCCTTCTGCAGCAACGTGAGCGCCTCGCCTTCCTGCCGGCGCGACGCGAGCAGCGCCCCGAGATGCGAGAGCGCCACGACATTGTCGGGGCGAAGACGCAGCGCGGCCCTGTAGGCCTCCACCGCGGCGCCGACGTCGCCGGCAGTCTCGAGGGCGGCGGCGAGCTCGATCTGACTTCGGGGATCATCCGGCCGTGCCGCGACGGCAGCCCGCAGCTCGTCGATCGCGCCGCGGAGGTCGCCCGACTTGACGAGCGCAGCCGCGAGCTCGCGCCGAGCGGACACGGTGTCGGGATCGTCCGGCCGCTCGCGAATGAACTCGCGGAAGCGGGCGATCGCCTCCGTCACGTCGCCGCGTTCGAGCAGGGCGGCTGCCAGCGCGTGCCGCGAATTGGCGGATTCCTTTGCGGAAATGCGCAGCTCGGCGATCGATTCGTCGGTCCGCCCCGCGGCGTTGAGATGCATCGACAGATGTTCGTGCGCGCGCCACTGCGGCCTGCGATCGACCACCGTCTGCCAGATCGACAGCGGTGTGCGATATTCGGTGTTCCGCACGACGGTCGTCGCCGCGAACGCCAGCAGCAGCACGAGCGCAAAGGCCCAGGACGCCCGCTGCCTGATCGCTGGCGGGCGAACGAATCGGCCCATCAGCCCGGCAGCGGCGACGAGCAACAGCACGATGACCCCGACGAGCGGCAGATACATTCGCCGCTCGGCGCCAACCTCCGCCGAGATCGGCACGATGCTTGACGAGGGTGCCAGGAGGATGAAGATCCAGGCTGCCCAGAAACCGACGCGCGGCATCGCCCGGAGCGTCGCCGCTGCCAGCGTGAACAGCACGGCGACGGCGAGCACGCTCGGCCAGACCTCGCGCAGCGTGACTGCCCCTGGCACGCCGTAGTCGAAGATCAGCTGCGCCGGCCACACGGCGAGCTTCAGGTACTGCAGAATCATCGGCCCCTGATTCAGGAGGTACGTCCAGGGCGACACCCGCTGCTCGGCCGTCACGTCGCCATACACCTCGCGCCCTATGAAGAGGAAGAGCGCACACGCGGCGATCGCCAGCACGTATAGACGCCGGCGCGCCGTCCAGGCGGCGCGAAAGCTGGGAAACGCAAACACGCGATCCCAGAGCACGATGATCAGCGGTGCCGTCAGGGTGACTTCCTTCGAAGCGACTCCGGAGAGGACGGCGAGGCCCGCCGCGACCTCCCATCGCCGCGGGTGGACGGCATCGAGGCCGCGGATCGCGCAGGAGAGCGCCAGCAGGTAGCACAGCGCCATCATCGATTCGCTGCGCTGCGAGACGTAGTCGACGACCTCGCTGTTGATCGGATGCACTGCCCAGACCAGCGTGCAGAACAGTGCGGCCCGATCGGCTGCGCCCGGCTCTTCCCTCCAGACGCGTAGCGCGTCGGGCTCACCACTCGCGTCGTCGGACGTCGGCGGACGAGCGAACGTCCTCCTCAACACGCCGAAAAGCGTCAACGCCACAAGGACGTGCACCGCCAGGCTGAACAGGTGGTAGCCGCGCGGCTCGAGACCGCCAATCGCGTAGTTGACTGCGAGCGAGAGGTTCACGAGCGGCCGGCCGGTCACCGGGGTCGCCGGCGGCGGCCGCAGCGCGTCGATGGGCGGCCAGAGCTGACGGATGGTCGCGTTCTGTTCGATGGTGCTCTGGTCGTCGAACAGAAACGGGCCGTCCAGGCTGTTGGCGTACACGGCCACGCACGCGGCGACGATGAGCAGCGGCGCGAATCTGAAAAGATCGCGACGGGACTGCGAGGAGCGCTCAGGCGTGGATCGCCTTGCGGCGTGCGATTTGCGCGGCGCTCTCGACGACCCTTTCACGATCAGTGAATCTTATGCTCCCGCCTCGCTACTCTGTCACGCTGAACGGCACCTGGCGTGTCACCGATCGACGCCCGGCTTTTGCCTCCATGGTCAGCACATAGTCGCCAGGCGTCAGAGCGGCCAGCGGCAGTCGCACGGTGTAGCCAGAACGCCCTGGCTGCGCGCCCGGACGCTCTGGTGTCTCGGTCTTCACCTTTGCGCCCTGCGCGGTGTGGATCGTGGCGGTCACGCCGAAGTTGTCGACCTTCGTCCGGTTGTCGCTGTAGACCTCGGCCAGCGCGGTAATCGTCTCGCCGCGCGCGAAGCGCCGCCGCGTCGTCGCCGTGGCCGCCGGCGTGCCCTCGAGCCCTTCGTCGCCCACGAGCAATGGCGGCGTGGCCACCTCTGGCTCGACGAGCACGATGCCGCTCATCGCCAGCGGCGCATGCGCGAAGTCGGGCACCTCCACGTGCGTCACGATCGAGCCGGTCTCACCGCCCGCCTGATACACGGCGAGCCGCACCTCGTGCCGCCCTGGCGGCAACACGAGACGATCGACGTAACGGACACTCGCCGTGCCCGTGCCCTCGGGCAGGCTCAACGGCAGCGTCTTCGACGGCGCGACGAACGTCCCTCCCTGCGTGTCGAGCGCCATGTAGGCGAACTCGAGACGCGCCTCGGCCGCCCCGACACGCGCCAGGCCGCTGACCTCCGCCCCGAGCAGTACGAGCGCGTCGTTCCCCGTGCCGCTGAACGGTGTGAGAACCGCCTGCAGCTTGAGCCCGTTGGACGGAAACGGGTTGGTCAGCGCCGCCACCGCAGCGGGCGACACCCCCGGCATCAGACGCTCTTCGGTCGGAGCATCGGAGTCGGGTGCGCGGTAACCCTTCCGCGAGCGCAGCGTGAGGTTGTCGCGCCGGACGCGCACGGCGATCGAGTGAAACTGTCCGTCGCGGTGATCGCGCGGCCGGTAGCCGAGCAGATAGTAGGTGCTGTGGAGCTGCACGACGCGCTCGAAGCCGCCCGAGAAGTTGTTGGTGTTGACGATCGCCTCGCCCCCTGTCTCTCCGGCGATCCCGCGCAGCGCCGCCAGCCGTTTCATCTTTCGAGCCTGCGGCTCGTTGTCGGGAATTGGATTGCCGGGAGTGGGGCTTCTCTCCTGCGGGTCGGTCGCGGCCTGCTGGCGGACGGGCGGTTCGACCTGGAAATACCTGGGATCGGCGGTGAGGCCCACGGCATCGATCGGGTAGATCGCCACATTGTTGCGGGTGGCTGTCCGTATGGCGTCGCGCTGGATGAACTGCAGCGAAGACGCCTGCGCGCCTGCGAAGCCGCACTCCGCCGGATCGTCGGCATCCAGCGGAACAGCGCCGTTGACCCACAGGATCGCCTTGCGGCGGCCGGTCGTGGCGCCAAGGCGATCCGCCACCGTTTCGAGCGCTTCGTAACTGTTGCGAATCTTCTCGACGTCGCAGTACTTCTCCGGAAAGGCCGGGTCGCCCTGCTGCGTGCCGAACAGATCGAGGTCGGGCTTCATCCGTGCGATCGCCGCGCGGAGCAGCCCCTTGTCGCTCGTGAAGGCCTGGGCGTCGCTGAGGTTTCCCTGCACGTGAATCACCGCCATCTGATCGCGGGGCCCCATGGCCTCGTCCACGAACTGCGTCGCCACCCGCTGCGTCAGGCGAACCATCTGCTCGAGGTTCACGTGAGCGAACTGCGGCGGGCGCAGCCCGGGGGAGTCGAGCAGCATCACATAGATCCGGCCGTCGACGGCGTTGGTCATCACATCGGAGCTGGCCGCCGGCGTCGAGTCCTTCCGCGACGGGGGCGCATCCTTCTTGGACTTCCCTTTCGCCGGCGGTCGATCCACCGGGACGTCTACCATCGTGAAGGCGCTGATCTCCTGCGGCTGGCCGTCCTCGAGCAGCTCGAAGTCGTTGCTCGTGAGGCCGCGGACGAACCGCCCCTGCGGGTCGGTGACATACACGTCGACTTCAATGGCGCGCCCCTCTGCTCTGAACGTCGGGAGCTGCGGCGAGCTGCTGGAGGACTGGCCGGCAGCGGACTGACCCTGGGGCGCCGCAGAAGCGAGTACGGAGCAGATACCGATGACGAGCAGACGCCTGGCAAGGCGCATCGAGGCCTCCAGCGAAGTCGACGCGCGCCGAAGCACTGATCGGGCGGCGCGCGTTGTCTGAATTCCCAGAGCCCGCCCAGAGAACCTCGGCCGGCGGACTCGATGAGGCAAGTATAGCGAGAGGCGCTTCAGCCGTGGTGAACGCGTGCCAGGGCTACAATGCCTCCGGTCACACACGCGCCCGATGGCAGAAATCTGCATTCCCAACATCGGTCCACGGGAGAAAGCCCGGCGTCAGCGGGCGGGTGTCGTGATGTTCCTCGTCTCCGGCGCCGTGGCGCTGCTCCTGGTGGTGGCCGGCGCGTCGCGCATCTGGCGGATCACGGTCTTTCTTCCGCTGCTGATCGGCGCGTTCGGGGTGTTCCAGGTCCGGGCACGGACGTGCGTGGCGCTTGCGGCGCGTGGCTTGCGCAATATGGATGCGGGCGACGAATCGATCACTGATCCCGTGGAACTGCGAGCCGTCAAGGCACAAGCCAGGCGCGTGAACCTTCAGGCAACAGCCCTCGCGGCGCTGCTCACGGCCGCGTTTGTCGCACTCCCGTGACGATGGCCGGCGAATCGTGATCGAGCTCGCAACCGCTCTCGAGAGCGGAGAGTGTCTGGCGCGTCTCGCCGCGGCGGCCAACGCCGATGAGTGGGCCGACCCGATCGCTCCTGACGCCGACCAGATCGCAGTCGACGTGGCCGGCCGCCGCTTCACCCTCCGTTACATCGCCGCGGGATTCCCGCCGCACGCCCTGCGAAGAGTGTTCGACGGCGAAGTCGTCGAGGGCGCCGGCGGTACGCGAATCCGCGGTGCGTTCAGCCTGCACCGGCTCGCGAGGCTGGCGCTCGCGCTCTGGTTCGTGAGCATCGGGCTGATCGTCGGATTGGTGGTGGTGGCGAATCTGGCAGGCGTCGAGCTGCCGGCAGCCGCGTCGGGTTGGATCGGCGTCGGCGTTCCCGTCGCCATGCTGCTTGCGGCGGCAGCGCTGGTCCGCTCGAGTCTCGCGGCATCTCGCCGCGGCGAAGAGGTGGCGCTGCGATTTCTCGAGGCGCTCCTGGAGTAGATCGTTCGGGTCCGAACGACCCGAACGATCATTCCGAACGATCTATTGTCCCCAGAGACCCCGCCACCACGGCGCAGGCTTGCCGTCGGCTGGCGGCGCGCTGTCGAGGCCCATCCGCCGGCGGACGTCTGCCAGACTCCAGCCGGTGAGCGATACGAGCGTCTGCGCCTCGCGCTCCTGACGTTCGCGCACCTCGCGTCGGTACGCCTCCGCCTCCGCGCACTGCGCCGGCCCGGTCCATGGCTGGCGGATGACGTACCGGCCCTGGAAGTTCGTGCGATCGCCAGTCTCCTGGAAGACCAGGTCTTCAGGAAAATGCTGCTGGTCGTAGCGCACGTGCAGCCTGGTGACGAACACGTTCTGCGGCGTCACCCGCGGCTGCGGCACACCGCCGGAGCGCGCCGGCGCGCCGCCAACCCAGTACACACCGAGCTTGCGCAGCTCCTCGGACGACAGCGGGTCGGCCGCGCACGGATCGCACCAGCCCATGTCCCAGGCGTACTCCTGGAAGACCGCGCTCATGTTCTCGCGCTTGACGTGCTGGTCGAACATCGCACGATACATCCGTCCGAATTCCTGCGGGTCTCTCACATAGCCCGGGATGTCCACGTCGGTCCGCAGCTTGACCGTCCGGTAGTTCGTCGCTTCCACGCGTCCTTTCCGCGTGAGCGCGAACACGTACAGCTCCTGCGCGCCGTCTGCGTTCACCATGCCGAGGCGGATTGGCAGCATGAACTTCGGCGATTCGTAGGCGATCTGGATCGGGCGAAGGTGCGAGTAGCCGGTCCGGGCCTGTTCGGCGACGTTGACCCTGGCGACGAAGAACCGCATCTGCTGCTTGATGTAGCCGGCGAGCACGCTGGATGCGCCGGCCGGTATGCGATAGCCGTTGGTTCGCAGCCACGTCTCGAGGCCACTGCTTTGCGCCGCCGAGAGGATGAGGATGTCGTACTCGCCGACCGTGTAGCGCGCCTCGATCGTCACGCCCAGGCTCTTGGCGGCCCGGTCTGATCGCATGTCGGCCACCGCCGACTGCGCGGCGGCCATCGGCACCGCAAGCTCACGACGCGCGCGGGAGCACGGGTCGGGATCGAAATACTCGACGAGCCGCGGCGCCGTGAAGGCATCCAGATGGTCGACAACCGTCTTGTCGCCGACGTTGATCTGTTCGCGCTGGATCGACGTCGGCACCGGGACGACCATCGCGAACTCCTTCGGGTCGCCGCGGAAATCGTTCGACATGGTGATGACGGTGCGATCGCCGTCACGCACCAGGACGACCTGCGACGCCTTGTTGAACAGCTTCGTGTCGGCTTTGGCAACGTAGAAGCCGCAGAAGGCTTCGGCGTTCGCGGCACCGGCGACGATCAGGCCGGCAAGAGTGAAGACGATCAATCGGGACATGACGGGCCTCCTCTGGGTGGGGATAGCGGACGGGATCCGGGGCTCGGGGCTCGGGATCCGGGACTCGGGGCTCGGGGCTCGGGATCCGGGGCTCGGGATACGGGGCTCGAGCGTCCTGCGCATCTGCTGGCCCGGCCACAGGTAACGTGCATCGCGCAGCATCACATCGAGCAGTGGAACGATCGGCGACGCCGCCGCGAGCGCCCACAGCATGCCGTTGGTGCGGAACAGACGGAACTGGATGTACCAGGCGCCCCAGGCGACGAGCAGCGCAAAGAGCACCCGGCCGATCCGCGCGTCGGGCGTCGTCTTCGGGTCGGAGATCATGAAGAAGCTGAAGAGCAGAAAGGCGCCGCTTTCGAGGCGGTGGAGCGGGATCGTGAGCGGCTCACCCAGCCAGAGCGAGCGGCCCACGAGGAGCCCCGTGTAGCCCGCCATGAACGCGAGCGTCACGTCTGCGCGGGCGGCGCGATTCACGACCAGCATTCCCGCGCAGGCGAACAGGAACGCGAGCGCGGCATGAGCGCCCCACTGCCCTGGCGACACCCAGACCTGGTCGGTGACGAGCAACAGGACGACGAGCGCGATGTTCGTCGGGTTGAACACGTGCTTGCCGCGCACCCGGACGACGAACTTCGACCCGATGGCAATCAGCGAGCCGAGTGCGGCCAGCCAGAGCGCATCGGTGCGCAACAACAGGCAGAGCGAGAGCCCCGAGATGAGCGCGCTCTTGGAGCCAGACGCCGGACGTCCCCCGGTCAGCCGGTCGCCGATTGCCTGCGTTGCCAGCGCGACCGCCAGCGTGACAGCGACCTGCGCGAGCGACAGGTCGAAACCGAGTCGAAACACGCCGAATGTCAGGAGCGTCGCGAGCGTGACGATCTGTCCGTGCCTGGGGTCGGCGGCGAGCCGCCGCCACATGTCTGCAGCGAAGGGCATGTCGGTCCTCCTTTGTGGGTAGAACGGGGAGGGAGGACTTTCTTGCAGGGCCACGGGTCCGGCTGAAGCCGAACCCTGCGAACGATGCGAGGCCCGGAGCCAGGAGCCCGAGTCCCGAGCCCCGAGTCCCGGATCCCGAGCCCCGAGTCCCGGATCCCGAGCCCCGAGCCCCGAGCCCCGAGCCCCGAGTCCCGAGCCCCGAGTCCCGGATCCCGAGCCCGGATCCCGAGCCCCGACTAGACACACCGCTGCGCGCCGGGACACGCTAGGACGCGTGGCCACCCCACTCTTCTCCGTGCGCGATCTCGCCAAGGTCTACCGGATGGGGGAAGTCGAAGTTCATGCGCTGAGGCAGGTGAGCCTCCAGCTGGGCGAAGGGCAGTTCGTGGTGCTGCTCGGACCGTCCGGCTCGGGCAAGTCGACGCTGCTCAACATCATCGGCGGCCTCGACGTTCCCACGAGCGGGCAGGTCCTCTATCGAGACGAGGATCTGACGCAGGCGGACGAGGCGGCGCTCACCGCCTATCGCCGGCGGCACGTCGGGTTCGTGTTCCAGTTCTACAACCTGATCCCGAGCCTGACCGCGGAAGAAAACGTGGCGCTGGTCACCGAGA
Source organism: Vicinamibacterales bacterium (assembly GCA_036274155.1). GTDB lineage: Bacteria > Acidobacteriota > Vicinamibacteria > Vicinamibacterales > UBA2999 > Gp6-AA40. Next base: position 17,605 of record DASUGH010000160.1, read on the forward strand.
TCTCGGAAGCGCCAATGCCGCCGCCGGAGGCGCTCGCGCTCGTGAAGCTCGGCGAGCGGCGCGACCATTTCCCTGCTCAGCTCTCGGGCGGCGAGCAGCAGCGGGTGGCGATCGCACGCGCGATCGCCAAGCGTCCCTCGGTCCTGCTCTGCGACGAGCCGACCGGCGCCCTCGACATCTCGACCGGCATTGTCGTGCTCGACGCGCTCGCGCGTGTGAACGCCGAGCTGGGCACGACCACGGTCGTCATCACGCACAACGCGGCAATCGCATCGATGGCCGACCGCGTCATCCGTCTGGCCGACGGGCGCGTGAGCTCGGTCGAAGATCGAACCGAGAAGCTCAGCCCGCAGGAACTGAGCTGGTAGCTCTCAATGCCGAATCTCACATGCCGGATGCCGAAAGAAGAATGCGCATCTCTCCGCTGAACCGCAAGCTGCTTCGCGACCTCTGGGCCATGAAGGCGCAGGCGCTTGCGATCGCCATGGTCGTCGCGGCGGGCGTGGCGATGTACGTGATGTACCTCTCCAACTTCAGCTCGCTGCGGGCGACGCGCGACACCTACTACGAGCGGCAGCGTTTCGCCGACGTGTTCGCGTCGGCCAAGCGCGCGCCTATGCGTGTCGCCACCGACATCGCCGCCATCCCCGGCGTGTCGGCCCTCGAGGCGCGGGTCGTGGCGACGGTCACCCTCGACCTGCCACAGTTCGACGAGCCGGCGTCGGCGCGCCTGGTCTCGATCCCGCCGGACCGCCGGCCGCGCGTCAACGATCTCTTTCTGCGCAGCGGCCGCTGGATCGAACGCGGACATGCCGACGAGGTGCTCGCCTCCGAGGGGTTCGTCATCGCCAACAACCTGAAGCCGGGCGACCGGATTCCCGCCGTGATCAACGGCCGCCTGCGGCGCCTGACGATCGTCGGCGTGGCGCTCTCGCCGGAGTTCGTCTACACGATCCCTCCCGGCGATCTCGTTCCCGACGACAAGCGCTTCGGCATCCTGTGGATGGATCAGCAGGCGCTTGCCGCCGCCTTCGACATGGAAGGCGGCTTCAACGACGTGGTGCTCACGCTCGCGGCCGGCGCGCCGGTCGGCGACGTGATCGCCCGCATCGACCGTATCCTCGAGCCGTATGGCGGGCGCGGCGCCATCCCGCGGGCGCTGCAGCTCTCCAACTGGACGGTCGAGAACGAGCTCTCGCAGCTGCAGACGTTCGGGTTCATGCTGCCGCTGATCTTCCTCCTGGTGGCGGCGTTCATCCTCAACGTCGCGCTCACGCGGGCCCTGGCGCTGCAGCGCCCGCAGATTGCCGCGCTCAAGGCGCTCGGCTACGACAATGTGGCGATCGGCTGGCACTACCTCAAATGGGCGTTCGCGATCGGCGCTGCCGGCGTGCTGATCGGCATCGGCCTCGGCGCCCTGCTCGGGACGCTGATCATCGGGCTCTACAACTCGTTCTTCCGCTTTCCCGTGCTGCTCTTCCGTGTCCCACCGTCCGTCGTCGTCGGCGCGGCAGGGATGACGCTCGCCGCAGCAAGCGCCGGCGCCCTCGGGGCAGTGGTGCGCGCGGTACGCGTGCCGCCGGCCGAAGCGATGCGACCCGAGGTGCCGGCACGCTATCGCCGCGCGATCTTCGAAACGCCGATCGTTGCCAGGCAGCTCGGCACCGCCGGCCGGATGGTGCTCAGGAACCTGATGCGCCACCCGTTGCGCGCCGCGGCGTCGATCGTCGGCATCGCCTTCGCCGTGGCGGTGCTGATGGTCGGGCTCGTCTTCACCGACGCCATCGAACAGCTGATCCAAACGCAGTTCTGGGAGGCCGAGCGTCAGGACGTCACCGTGACCTTCGTCGAGCCGCGCGATGCCGAGGCCCGGCACGCGCTCGAGCGGCTTCCCGGCGTCATCGCCGTCGAGCCGCAGCGCAGCGTCGCCGTGCGCATCCGCTCAGGTCACCGCGAGCGTTATCTCTCGATTACCGGCGTACCTGCGCAGCCGCGCTTCAAACGCATCGTCGATCGCAACGGCCGCCCCGTCCGTCTGCCGCCGTCCGGCGTCGTGCTGTCGCTCACGCTCGCCAACGTCCTCGGTGTCCAACCCGGCGACACGGTCACGCTCGAAGTCCTCGAAGGTCACCGGCCCAACAGACAGGTGCAGGTGACCGGCCTCGTGGACGACATTCTGGGACTGTCGGCATACATGGACGTCAGCGCTCTGCACCAGCTGATGCGCGAGGGCGACGTCTATACAGGCGCGCTGCTGCTGGTCGATGCGAACGAGAGCCATCGACTCTCGTCGGAGCTCAAGGCCACCCCGGCAGTGGCAGGGGCCGGCTTCAAGCGCGCCATCGTCGCCAGCTTTCGCGAGACGATGGCCGCGAACATGAACCTGACGATCTTCGTCAACCTGCTGTTTGCCAGCATCATTGCGTTCGGCGTCGTCTACAACGCGGCGCGGGTCTCGTTGTCGGAGCGCAGCCGCGAGCTGGCCAGCCTGCGGGTGCTCGGGTTCACGCGCGCCGAGATCTCGCTCATCCTGCTCGGCGAGCTGGCGCTCCTCACGCTGCTGGCGCTGCCGATCGGCTGGATCTTCGGGTACAGTCTTTCTGCGGCCATCGTGAGCTCGATCGACAGTGAGGTCTACCGGTTTCCCCTCTACGTCACACGGCGGGCCGTCGCCAACGCCTTCCTCGGCATCATGGGTGCAGCCGTCGTATCAGGCCTGCTGGTGAGACGCCGGCTCGACCGGCTCGATCTGGTGGCGGTGCTCAAGATCAGGGAGTGATGGGCCCCCGGGCTCCAGGCTCCAGGCTTCGGGCCCGCGTCCGGTAGAGGCGGGCGTTCAGTTCCCTCACGCGATTCCTGCCCGGGCCCGGAGCCCAAGCCCGGAGCCCGGAGCCCGGAGCCCGGAGCCCGGAGCCCGGAGCCCGGAGCCCGGAGCCCGACTGATTGTTTATGCGCTGGCTGTTCAGACACAAGAAGCTCATCGCCGCCGTTCTCTTCGTGATCGGAATGATCGCCGTGGCCATGTGGCCGCGGACGCTCGAGGTGGACGTCGTCGGTGTGACGCGCGGCCCGCTGCAGGTCACGATTGACGAAGACGGCGAGACGCGTGTGCGCGACCGCTTCGTGGTGTCGGCGCCGGTGGCAGGGCGTCTGCAACGGATTGAGCTCGAACCTGGCGATCGCGTCGTCCGCGGCAAGACGGTCGTGGCGAGGCTCTCACCAGCCACCTCGCCGCTGATCGACCCGCGCACGCGAATGGAGCTTGCCGCCGCCGTCGAAGCCGCGCGCGCGGCCGTCGGGCAGGCGCGTGCCGAGCGGGCACGCGCCGGCGAAACGCTCTCGAGGGCAAAGACGACGCTTGCGAACCAGACGGCGCTCGCCAAAGCGGGCGCCATCGCGCGCGACGATCTCGATGCCGCCGAAACGTCAGTGCGCGCTGCCGAAGAGGCGATGAAGGCCGCCGAGTTCACCGTGCGGCGATCGGAGTCGGAGCTCGAGTCGGCACAAGCGCGACTGGAGGGACCCACAACCGGCGGCCGCACCGTTACCGTCGTCGCACCAGTCGACGGCGTCATCCTGAAGCGTCTTCACGAGAGCGAGACGCTGGTGCCGGCTGGAGACGCGCTGGTCGAGATCGGCGACCCGACACGGATCGAGATCGTTGCCGACTTTCTTTCCACCGACGCCGTGCGCATTCCGCCGGGCGCCCCGGTCATCATCGAGCAGTGGGGTGGCAGTGAGCCGCTGAAGGGCAAGGTCCGCCGGATCGAGCCGTCCGGCTTCATGAAGGTGTCGGCGCTCGGCGTGGAGGAACAGCGGGTCAACGTCATCATCGACTTCGTCGATCCGCCAGCCGCCGCACGCCTGCTCGGCGATGGCTACCGCGTGGAAGTCCGGGCGGTGGTCTGGCAGGAGCCCGACGTGCTCAAGGTCCCCGTCGGCGCCCTCTTCCGCCGCGGCGAGGGCTGGGCGGTGTTCCGAATCGAGGAAGGGCGGGCGCTGCTGACCGACGTGCAGCTGGGGCAGCGCAACGAGATCGACGGCCAGATCCTTCAGGGTCTCTCGGAGGGACAGACCGTGGTCCTGCATCCGCCGGACACACTCATGGACCAGATGCGCGTAGCGCCACGGGGTAACTGATCGTTCGGATCGTTCGGATCGTTCGGACCGTTCAGCGTTTGGAATCGTTCCTGGATTTCTTATAGCGCCGTTTGGCGTTCCTCTTCGCATCGTCCGAGCGGAGGTAGCGCTGAAACTTCGCCACCATGACTCGAGAGAAGCGGAGCCGGGGGAGGAACGGGACAAACTCACACGGAGCAACGGTGGAACGGAGGAAACGGAGCCCGCTGCAGGGTTCGTTCAGCAGGTGGGCCGCCGGCCGGGTACCGTCTGCGGCCGGCGACAGGAATCGAGTGTCACGCCGATCACAAACACGCGCGCCGATCCATGAGCGTGCTTGTGATCGGCGTGACACTCGATCCCTGCCGCGCGGAGCGCGGGCCCA
>DASUGH010000161.1:0-23407 GCA_036274155.1 Vicinamibacterales bacterium
CACCCCGCACCTCGCACCTCGCACCCGGCACCTCGCACCTCGCACCCGGCACCTCGCACCCCGCACCCCGCACCCGGCACCTCGCACCCCGCACCCCGCACCTCGCACCCCGCACCTCGCACCTCGCACCGGCACCTCGCACCCGGCACCTCGCACCCCGCACCCCGCACCCCGCACCTCGCACCCTCGCACCCCTATGAACCCATTGCGAAATTCCAGACGCGACTTCCTGGCCACGAGCGGCGCGGCGCTCGCCGCCGGATTCCTCTCGAGCGCCACCGGCTGCTCGTCGCCGGTTGAGGGCCAGGGCGCGGGGCGAGCGACACGCCTGCTGCTCAAAGGCGGAGTCGTCCTCTCGCTCGACGCGAAGGTTGGAGACTTCGAAGCGGCCGACGTACTGATCGAGGGAGCACGCATCGCCGAGGTCCGCCCCAACATCACCACCAACGCCGAAGTGGTGGACGCGTCGAACATGATCGTGATGCCCGGCTTCGTCGACACCCACCGGCACATGTGGCAGGGGGCCTTGCGGAACATCCTGCCAAACGGTCTGCTCAGCGACTACACACGCGACATCACCGGCACGGCGCGAGCGCTGTTCCGGCCGGAAGACGTGCACATCGGCGATCTCGTGACCGCACTCGGCGCGCTCAACGCCGGCGTGACCACCATCCTCGACTGGTCACACATCGGCAACAGCCCGGAGCACACCGATGCGGCCATCGCCGGTCTTCGCGAATCGGGCATCAGGGCGGTGTACGCGTTCGGCGCCGGCAGCGGCCCGAAGTCTCAGTATCCCGGTGACATCAGGCGGCTGCGCAAGCAGCACTTCTCGTCGCCGGATCAACTGCTGACACTGGCCCTGGCGACCGGCCAGAGCGCCAGCGACTGGGCACTGGCGCGCGACGTCGGCGCCTTCGTCTCGCTGCACGTCAACGGCGCACTCGGCGTCGCCCGCTCGGCCATGGGCCCCGACGTCACTTACATCCACTGCACCGGGCTCACCGCCGACAACTGGAAGGCGATCGCCGACAGCGGCGGACATGTCTCGCTCGCTTCCCCGATCGAGATGGAAATGGGACACGGCGTGCCGCCGATCCAGGAGGCGCTCGATCACGGCGTGCGGCCCAGCCTGAGCGTCGACGTGGAAACCCAGATGCCGGGCGAGCTCTTCACGCAGATGCGGACCGTCTTCACGCTGCAGCGGATGCAGGCGATCGGCCGCGAGCGCGCCGGCGAGGCGAAGCCGCCACGTCTCCTGACGACTCGCGAGGTGGTGGAGTTCGCCACGCTCGCGGGCGCACGCGCCAACCGGCTGGATCAGAAGATCGGCACCCTCACGCCCGGCAAGGAAGCAGACGTCGTGCTGCTGCGACGCGACCTGATCAACGTGCTGCCGCTGAACAACGTCTACGGAGCAATCGTCCAGGCGATGGACACGAGCAACGTCGACACCGTGATCGTCGCAGGGCAGGTGCGCAAGCGAGCCGGCCAGCTCGTTGGCGTCGATCTGGCGCGCGTCAGGCAGCAGGCAGAACAGTCGCGCGACTACATCGTCTCGAAGGCAGGCTGGCCAAAGACGGTGTTTGGCGGGTACCTGCCGGGGCATTGACTGCAGCGCCGAGCTTCAGCCCGGCGCCGCAGATTCTCGAATCCCGAGCCCGCATTGACCGCAGCGCCGAGCTTCAGCTCGGCGTCGCAGATTCTCGAATCCCGAGTCCCGAGCCCCGGACCCCGAATCCCGAGGCCCGAGCCCCGGACCCCGAGTCCCGAGCCCGAGTCAGTTCAACGTCCAGAGCGTGAGGTTCGTCACGTCCTTGACGTAGATCCGGTTCCCCGAGTACGCAGCCTGCGTCCACGTCGCGGAATCGGCGAGCTTGTATTTCTTCACGAGCTCGAAGGCGGTCTGGCTCGCTTTGGCCACCACCAGCTCCCCATCGTCCTCGAGGCTGAGCAGGAGCGAGGGAGCGGACGCGAGCGCGGCGTTGCCGGCCTGACGCCCTTCCGACGTCCAGAGTGTCTTGCCGCTCTTGGCATCGACGGCGAAGTACTGTCCGGAGTTGCGTGTCGACATGCCAAAGAGCGTGTCGCCGATAAGCACCGGATTGGTCATACGCATCGGAATGTCGGCGTTCTGCCAGGCCTGCTCGACGACCCACTGCGTACCCTTCTTCGTCACCGAGAACTCGGTCGTCGGATCGCCGTTGCCCGACACGATGACCGTCTGGCCATACACCACCGGGGTGATCGAGTTGGTCTGGTTCGGGCTGACCCAGGGCCGCTCCCAGAGCACCGCGCCGGTGGCCGCGTCGACGCTGACCAGCGTCTTCTGGGTGATGGTGATGATCTGCCTGGTGCCGCCGATGTCGGCGATCACCGGCGAGCCATAGCCGGGACCGTCGCCCTTCCAGCTCCACTTCACGGCGCCGGTGTTGATGTCGAACGCGGTCAGCGCGCCGCCGGCATTGCCGCCGAGATGGAAAATCACGAGGCCGCGATCGACCAGCGGCGAGAAGGCGTGCGACGTGAACATCGGCATGTTCTTGACGTCGCCGGGATGCTGCCAGACCTGCTTGCCCGATGCCGCGTCCCACGCGGTGACGACACCGGTCATGCCGATGGTGTAGAGGCGGCCGTTCGAGAACACCGGAGTCGACTTCGGTCCGGGTCCGTGCTGTTTGGTGGCCGACTGCATCTCGAAGATCGCCGGATATCCGGGGTTCTTCCAGACTTCCTTGCCGGTGTCGGCGTCGAACGCCGTCATGACCTCGTTGTCGCCCTGGCGCGAGAACTGGTAGACGCGATTGCCGACCACGAGCGGGGTGGCATAGCCGTCGCCCACCGTGACTCGCCATTTCTGGCTCAGCTGCTCGGGCCACGCCGCCGGCGCAGCGAGCGGCGCGGCACCGTCGCGATTCGGCCCCCGCCATTGCGGCCAGTCGGCAGCGGGACGTTGCGCCTCGATCGACAGGGAAAGAGCGGCACAGACGAACGCGACGAAACAAGCGCGGCGAAGGACCATCATTTGAGACGCTCCAGAAAATGAACGTTCAATCAATTTACGAATCTACGGATTTACGGATTTGAATTGACGGATTGGCGGATTGGCGGATTGACGGATTGGCGGATTGGCGGATTGGCGGATTGACGGATTGGCGGATTGACGGATTGGCGGATTGACGGATCGGATCCGCCGAGCTGAAGCCCGGTGCTGCGAATACGTTCTCGCATCGTTGCCGGAGCGGCTGCAAATTCGTCCATCAGTCAATCCGTCAATTCGACAATTCAAATCCGTCATTTCGTCAATCCCTCAATTCCAGTTTCCTACTTTGCCCTGACGTCGTAGCTGGCCAGTACTGCTTGGTTACGAATGTAGAGGTGCCCGCCGCTTACCACCGGATGCGCCCAGCTCGGCAGCCCTTGATCGCGAATGGTGAAGCGTCCTTTCTCCCGGTAGCCGGCTGGCGTCGCCTCGACCAGGCCGACCACGTTGTCTTCGCTGAGCACGTAGAGGTTGCCGTCGGCGGCCGTCACCGCGCCCTTCCCGACGCTCCGGTCCCTCCACATCGGCTTCCCGCTCGCGAATTCCAGGCACGTGAGAATGGCGTTGTTGAAGCCGTAGAGGTATCCGTTCACCAGCACGACGCCGCCGTGGTGATTCTGCATGTCGCGCGTGAAGTACACCTCCTGCGCCTTCACCTGGCCGGCGCCGTCGGCGCGCAGCGCGAGCAGAGCCCCGCCCGTCCCATACGCGGAGGAGTAGAACACCTTGCTATCCGAGTACACGGGCGTCGCGATATTGGCGGTCTGATTGGCGACCTGGCGATAGTGCCACATCAGTTTGCCGTCGGAGGCGCGAAGGCCGACGCCAGCTTCCGAGGTGAGCGTCATGATGGTGCGTACGCCCTGTACGTCGGCCACAACCGCCGACGAGTAGCCGGCCTCGTCGTTGAGCTCCTTGCTGACCCAGACGGTTTTCCCTGACGTCTTGTCGAGCGCGACGACGCCAGCGCCGCGGCCGCCGGGGCTGACGATGACGAGGTTGCCGTCGACGAGAGGCGACTCGCTCACCAGCCAGTTCGGGTTCCCGCCGCGGAAGTTGGCGAGAATGTTCTGCTGCCAGATGCGGGTGCCGTCGGACACGCGCAACGCCGCCAGATCACCATTCTCCGTGAGCACATACAGAGTGTCGCCGTCGACGGTGGGGGTGCTGCGCGGGCCCGAGCCGCGATCGTTCTCGCGCGCCTGACCGATGACCTTCGACCAGGCGACCTTCCCGTCAGCGCGGTTGAGGCTCGTGACGATACTGTCCCTGCCGCGCATGCCTTGAACGAAGACGCGGCTGCCGGCAACCGCGACCGACCCATAGCCGGCTCCAAGATCGGCCGCCGACCAGGCAAGCGGCGGTCCGCCCTTCGGCCACTGTTTGAGCAGACCAGTTTCCCGCGACACCCCCGACCGCTCGGGGCCGCGCCACTGCGGCCAGTCGCCAGCGGCTGGTGCCTGACCCGTGAGCATCGAGCCGGCACCGAAAAGAACGGCCAGGACAATGGCGGTGCGCTTCATGATCACCCTCACGTATCTCGGGATCCGGGATCCGGGGCCCGGGACTCGGGACTGGACGCGTCACATCAAACAACGCGTTCGAGTCTCAAAAGCCGTCAACCGAGTTTGCAACCCACCCAGGATCCCGAGCCCCGAGTCCCGAGCCCCCGGACCCCGAATCCCGAATCCCGAGCCCCGGACCCCGAGTCCCGGACCCCGAGCCCCGAGCCCCGAGCCCCGAGTCCCGGACCCCGAGCCCCGAGTCCCTGACCCCGACACTGTCTCAAAAAGCGACCCCCAGATCGATCCCGAACGTCCGTGGCCGCCCCATCTCACCAATGAACCCGGACGGCGCGAACGGCTGGTACGAGAATGCGATCGGGATGTACTTCGTGTCGAAGGCGTTCCTCATCCACGCTTCCACCTTGACCATCCCGAACCTGACTCCGCCACGCAGGTTGACCAGCGAGTAGGTGTCCTGCCCTTCGGTGTTCGCCTCGTCGTACATGAACGCCCCGTGCACGGTCGTTTCGCCGCGGCCGTAGACCGTCAGGCCGGGACGAATCATGTGCGACGCCTGCGCGCCGATGGTGGCCGTGAAGTCGGGCGTGTCCGGGATCTCGTTGCCGCCGACGTCGGAGCCGCCGATGAGGACGCCGTCGTCGAAGCGGGCGTGCGTGTAGCCGAGCGAGCCGAAGACGTCGAGCGCCGCGAGCGCGCGCGCCGTGACCTCGACCTCCACACCCGAGCTCACCGCGGAGCCGGCGTTGTCGATGAAGAACTGCCCCGGCACGAACGGGTTGGGCAGGTTCAGCTGCAGATCCTGCCAATCGATCCGGAACACCGATGCGTTGGCCCAGACGCGGCCGCCCGCCCACGCCGTCTTGACCCCGCCCTCGAGGCTCCAGGTGTGCTCTTCGTCATATGCCTCGGCGCCTGGAGGCGACGCCGCGTTGAAGCCGCCGGCCTTGAAGCCGCGGGTCAGTGAACCGTACACAGTCTGCGCGGGATTCAGCCGGTAGGCCGCGGCAAACTGCGGTGACACGTCCGTGAAGGTTCGCTCATCGGAGACCGTATTCGGTGGAAACAGCGGCGGCGTCGAGAAGGAATTGAGCTCGGCATCCTTCTGCTCGTGATCGAAGCGCACGCCGCCGATCAGATCGAGCTTCTGGCCGAGCGTCACCGTCCCCTGGCCATAGAATCCGACGCCCACGTCGTCGAGCTCCGACTGCGGCGAGGTCTGACTGATCGGGAAGTCGATCAGCGGGTCGACGACGAACGGCGCAAACGTGTTCGTCGCGTTCTGTTCGTAGTTCTGCGTGAAGATGAAGACGCCGCCCTGCCAGCGCAGCGACGCGTTGTCGGAGAAACGGATCGGGGCACTTGCGGGAGAAGCCAGCCGGACCTCTTGCGTGAACTGGAAGCTGTCCTCCTGGTTGTTGCGCGTGGCGAGCGGGAGCGGCAGATAGTCGAGGTCGGTTGAATCCTCCGTCTGCCAGCTGACGAAGCCGGTGGTGCTCGACATCGTCACGCCGCGGCCGTCCCACCGGGCGAGCACGGTCGTCGCTTTCACATCGCGATGCGTAAAGCCTTCGAAGTCGCGTGCCGCCTGAAATGGATTCGTGCGCAGCCCGCCCAGATCGCTCAGGGCGTAGTCACCGTCGTCATCGTGCTCGCCGGTGAAAATGACGCGCGCTTCCCACTTGTCGGATGGCGCCCATAACAGCTGCGCCTTGCCCGAGTACCCGGACCGGCTGTCGAGATCGTTTCCGGTGATCACGTTGCGCGTGTACCCGTCACGCTCGCCGTACTGAAAGGCCACGCTGGCGCCGAGGCGGTTGCCGACCACCGGACCGGACGCGGCAAGGCGGACGCCGTACTCGTCGTTGTTGGCAAACGGTACCATCGCGCCGCCGGTCCAATCGCCGGCGAGCGCCGGCCGTCGGGTGTTCACGTTGATGACACCGCCGAGCGTGTCGCGTCCGAACAACGGACTGAGCGGTCCACGCACGAATTCGATCTGATCGATCTGCAGGAGATCGATGCTGGACGAGTTCGCGTTGAGTTGCGGCACGCCGTCCAGGTAGGTCGTGACGGCCGGGTTCGACGGGCTCGACCCGATGCCGCGAAACCGCGGATTACTGAGCTTGCGGGCAGTGAAGTCGGAGAAATGCACGTTCGGTGCATAGATCCCGGCGTCGCTGACGATCTGAATGCCGGCGGTGTCGAGCGTCTCACCCTGAACGGTTGTCACGCTCACTGGAAGGGTCTGCGGATCCGCAGGCTCTTTCTGGGCCGTAACGGTGAGCGGTGGCAGCTGAATCGTCAGCGCCGGAGTCGGGCCGTTCGATGGAGTCTGCGCCTGAGAGTCGAAGGGAACGACGAGCGAGATGAAGCCGAGAATCGACAGATGGCGGAGCGTGCGCCGGCGAAGAGCGCCGTCGGCGCGAGATTTCCCGGACATAGCCGCACATTATGCGATAGTCGCGCGGCGCGGCGTGTGCCTTTCATCTGGCTTCCCGCGTCCGGGTGTACGATTGGCTGCTTACGAGACCGGCTGACCTCGAACGCGTAAACAGAGCTCGAGCGCCGCCCGTATTGAATGGGATGCCTGGGTGTTGGAGTCTCAATGCACGATGCTCAATGTGTGATGTTCGGGGCTCGGGGCTCGGGACTCGGGGCTCGGGACTCGGGCTCTGTGGTGCTCATGAGCTGTGCGTCGGCACTCGAATCTGATCAGTCGGTCCGTGCGTCATTTGAGCATTGAGCATCGGGCAGTGTGCATTTAGTGATTTGAAGGGTTTAGGCATGCTGAAGAAGTGGAGCCTGGCGGTTGGAACCCTCCTGTGCGTCTGCACCGCAATGTCGGCTCAGGCGCCTTCGCAGCGCCGGATGGTGCCTGGCGACTGGCCCGAGCTGAGAGGGCCCAATCGCGATGGTCGATCCATCGAGACCGGGCTGCCGAACACCTGGAAGCCGAACGGCGAGAACTTTCTCTGGCGCGTGCCGTACGGCGGACGCTCGGCGCCGATCGTGATGGGCAACCGGGTCTATGTACAGAACCCGGCGGGCCGCGGCGCGGCGCTGCAGGAACGCGTGATGGCGCTCGACGCCGACACCGGCAAGACGATCTGGGAGTACAAGTTCAACATCTTCCAGAGCGACGCGCCGCCGCATCGCATCGGCTGGGCGTCTCCGGCTGCCGATCCCGAGACCGGCAACATCTACGCGCTGAGCGGCGGCGCCCAGGCGATCGCGCTCAGCCCCGATGGCAAGCTGCTCTGGAGCCGATCGCTCGGAGAAGAGTGGGCGGCCTTCACTACGCAGGGCGGCCGGACGATGTCGCCGGTCGTCGACGGCGATCTGGTCATCGTCAGCGCCGCGGTGTCGAACTGGGGCACGAGCGGCGCCCGCGCTCACCGGCTCATCGCACTCGACAAACGGACTGGCGACACGATCTACGTGTCCAATCCGGGCGCCCGTCCGTACGATACGGCGTACGCATCACCAGTCATCGCCACGATCAACGGCATGCGGCTGCTCATCGTCGGCCTCGGCGACGGCGCCGTGCATGCCATCAAGGCGCAGACCGGCGAAAAGGTCTGGAGCTATCCCGCCTCGAAACGGGCGATCAACACCGGTGTCGTGGCGAGCGGCAACACCGTATTCGTCTCGCACGGTGACGAGAACCTGGAAGGGACGCAGCTCGGGCTGCTCGCGTCGGTCGACGGCTCACAGACTGGCGAGATCAAGTCCGCGAGGTGGGCGGTCAAGGGCGCCGAGTTCGCGTACTCGCCGCCGTTGCTCGATGGTACGCGTCTCTATCAGATCGACAGCGGTTCGACGCTGATGGCGTTCGACACCGAGACCGGCAAGGAGCTCTGGAACCGGCGTCTTGGCACCGCGCAGAAGGCACCGCCGGTGCTGGCCGACGGCAAGATCTACGTCGGCACCGACAACGGTCACTTCTTCATCGTCCGCCCCGGACCGGACAAGGCCGAGATCCTGAGTGACGTCAGCCTCCCGAATAGTACGAACAGCTGCTGTGGCTCGGAAGGCACGCCCGAACAGGTGCTCGGGGGCGCGGCCGTGTCGCACGGGAGGATCTTCTTCGTCTCGAGCGACGCGGTCTACGCGTTCGGCGCCCGTCGCGCCACGACCGTGCCGGCTCCAGCCGGCCCGAAGGAGGCGCCACCGCCCCCCGGAGCGCCGGCCTACGTGCAGGTCACGCCCACCGAGCTCGTGCTCGAGCCGGGACAGTCGGTCAAGATGCACGCGCGGCTGTTCGACGACAAGGGCCGCTTCATTCGCGAGGACAAGGCCACGTGGTCGCTCGAGGGGCTGCAGGGCTCGGTCACCGACGGTACGTTCGCCGTGGCCAACAAGCCGCTCGATCAGGCCGGGACGATCAAGGCGACCGTCGGCTCGCTGAGCGGCTCGGCGCGGGCGCGCATCGTGCGCTCGCTGCCGTGGACCGAGAACTTCGAATCGTACATGGATAAAGGCGTGCCGCCGGGATGGGTCAATCTCACCACAGGGCGCATGTCGGTCGTCACTCTCGACGGCAGCAAGGTCCTCTTCAAGGAACCGACTGATACCCTGGTCAAGAGGATCCGCGTATTCGTCGGCCCGACGAACTGGTCGAACTACACGTTCGAGGCCGACGTGCGCGCCGCCGAGCGCCGCCGTCAGCTGGGCGATATCGGGATCACGGCCCAGCGCTACTCGCTCATCCTGTACGGCACGACTCAAAAGCTGAAGATCGAACAGTGGGAACCGGAGACGGCTCGCACCGTCACGGCTGACTTTCCGTGGAAAGCGGACACGTGGTATCGGTTGAAGCTGAGAGTGGAGAACCAGCCGAATGGCCAGGTGCGAGTACGGGGGAAGGCCTGGCCGAGAGGCGACCAGGAACCAGCGGCGTGGACCATCGAAAAAACGGATCCGATCGGCAACCGCGAGGGTGCTCCGGGATTCTTCATCGATGCGCAGTTCGGCGCGCACATCGACAACATGAGCCTCTCTCGCAATCAGCCATGAAACTCCGCGCGTCGCGCGGCGACGACCTCTCTGCGGTTGGACAACGAGTTCAAAGGTCACGTTCCGGGCCGCCAAGCGGTCCTGCAGGCATCCAATGACCATGCATCCGCCTCGTCTTCGACAGCTTCTCCGGCGCTCGTCCCTGCTCGCGGCCGCGGCCCTCGTCGCGACCGCCGGCCTCCACCCGGCGCATGTCTCGGCTGGCGACCCTCCGACGAAGGGTGAATGGCCCATGTGGGGCGGCACGCCTGACCGGAACATGGTGTCCTCCGCCAAGGGGCTGGTGTCGGAGTGGGACGTCAAGACCAAGAAGAACGTCAAGTGGGCGGCCGATCTCGGCTCGCAGAGCTACGGCAACCCGGTGGTCGCGGGCGGCATGGTCTTCGTCGGCACGAACAACGAGCTGGTGCGCGACAAGAACCAGCCAGGCGACCGCGGGGTGCTGATGGCATTCAGCGAGGCGACCGGCGAGTTCATGTGGCAGCAGACCCACCCGAAGCTCGAGTCTGGACGCGCCAACGACTGGCCGTTCCAGGGCGTCGCCTCGTCGCCGCTCGTCGAAGGCGAGCACCTCTACTACGTGAGCAACCGCGCCGTGCTGCTCTGCCTCGACATCAAGGGCTTCCGCGACGGGGAGAACGACGGTCCGTACAAGGAAGAGAAGCTCACCGGCCAGTTCGACGCCGACATCATCTGGGCGTTCGACATGATGGAGGAGGTCGGAACCTACCCGCACAACCTGGCGAACTCGTCGCCGGTCATGATGGGCGACCTGATCTTCGTCAGCACCTCGAATGGCCACGACGAGAGCCACGTGCACGTGCCGTCGCCGCGGGCGCCGGCGATCATTGCCGTCAACAAGAGCACCGGGAAGCTGGTGTGGGAAGACAACTCCGTGCAGGACCGGATCCTGCACGGCCAGTGGTCCACGCCGGCGGTGGGCACCATCGGTGGCGTCATGACAGTGGTCTCGGCACAGGGCGACGGCTGGGTGCGCGGGTACGAGGCGCAGACCGGGAAGAAGTTGTGGGAGTTCGATACCAACCCGAAGGATTCCGTCTGGCCGCGCACGCGCAACGAGGTGATCTCGACGCCGGTGATCTCGGGCGACGTCGTCTACATCGCCAACGGCCAGGATCCCGAGCACGGCGAAGGGATCGGTCACTTCTACGCGATCGACGCCACCAAGCGCGGCGACATCACGAAGTCGGGGCTCGTGTGGCACTTCGACAAGATTCGACGGTCGATTTCGACGGCGGCGGTCGCCGACGGCCTCGTCTACATCTCGGACTTCAGCGGCTACCTGCACTGTCTCGACGCGAAAACCGGCCAGCAGTATTGGGAGCACGACATGCTGGCTGCTGTCTGGGGCTCGCCGTTCCTCGTGGACGGCAAGGTGTACCTCGGCGACGAGGATGGCGATGTCGTCGTCCTGGCGCACGGCAAGGAAAAGAAGCTCATCGCCGAGATGAACATGGGGAGCGCCGTGTACGGCACCGTCGTGCCGGCCAACGGCGTGATCTTCCTGAACAATCGAAGTCAGCTATTTGCTCTGGCGAGCAAATAGCCGGTTCCAGGTTCCGGGTTCCGGGTTCCGGGTTCGTACGGGTTCACGTTCGGGGTTCCGGGTTCCGGGTTCGTACGGGTTCACGTTCGGGGTTCAGGTTCCAGGTTCAGCGTTCGAACGGGTTCAGGTTCCGGGTTCCAGGTTCGGCGTTCGTACTGGTTCACGTTCGGGTGTTCAACGTTCGGCGTTCACGGTTCACGGCAATGTCCCGACTCCTCGTCCTCGCCGCGCTGCTCACCACCTCGCTCACCGCGCAGCAGGCGCCGCCCAAGCCCGCCGCTCCGGCCGATGAGTGGCGGCAGTTCCGCGGCACCCCGACGCTGACCGGCATCTCGAGCAGCACACCGCCCGCCACGCTCAAGGTCCTCTGGACGCATCAGCTCGGCGACATCATCGAGTCGTCTGCCGCCATCGCCAACGGCGTCGTCTACGTGGGCGGCGGCGACGGCGACCTGGTGGCCTTCGATCTCGCCAACGGCCAGATGCGCTGGAAGTACCCGACGGGCAACCTGATCGGCGAGTCGTCTCCAGCCGTCGGCACCGCGGCGGTGTACATCGGCGATCTGGCAGGTACCTTCCACGCCGTCAACATCGCCGACGGCAAGCCGCTCTGGACCTTCAAGACGAAATCCGAGATCAAGTCCTCGCCGGTCATCGTCGGCGACGTCGTGCTCATCGGCTCGTACGACACGAACCTGTACGCGCTCGACGCCCGCACCGGGCAGCAGCGATGGAAGGTGCAGACGAACGGGATGGTCCATGCGACGCCGGCAGTTCACGAGGGGCTGGCATTCATCGCCGGCTGCGATTCCATCCTGCGCGCCATCCGGATCCGCGACGGCAAGGAGGCGTATCAAATCGACGCCGGCGCTTATACAGGAGCGTCGCCGCTCATCGACGGTGGACGCGCCTACTTCGGCACGTTCAACAACGAAGTGCTCGCCTTCGATCTGACACGCCGGCGGCGGCTCTGGCGCTATGCCGTTCCGGATCGGCAGTTCCCCTTCTACTCGTCGGCAGCGATCGCCAACGGCCGGATCATCCTCGGCGGCCGCGACAAGTACGTGCACGCCCTCGACATCGCCACCGGAAAACCGGCGTGGACGTTCGCCACTCGGGCTCGGGTGGATTCATCTCCGGTGGTCGCGGCCGGCCGTGTGTACATCGGATCGGGCGACGGCCGTCTCTACGTCCTCGACGCGCAGACCGGAAAGAAGCTGTCAGAGTTCGATGCCGGCGCCGGCATCTCCACGTCGCCGGCGGTCGCCGGCGGTCGCGTCGTCATCGGCGCGCAGGACGGGCGGCTCTACGTGTTGGGGTGAAGGGGACTCGGGATCCGGGACTCGGGATCCGGTTCCGGGCTTCGGGCTTCGGGCTTCGGGCTTCGGGCTTCGGGCGGAATCAAGCTCGAATCTGATCCCTCGTCGCTCCGTTCTTCGTGCCCTTCGTGATCTTCGTTCCTTCGTGTTTCCGTCCTTCGTGACCTTCGTGGTCGGTGTTTGCGCCTGCCGCACACCCGAATCAGCCCTCCGATAAGGTGTAGTACTCTGCCCTCATGCTCCGCTGGCTGACGCTCGCCGTACTGGCGCTGCTCGTCTCTGCCAGCCTGACCTGGGCGCAGTTCGGTGGGTTCGGCCGGCTCGCCGAAGGCCCGGGTGTTCCGGCACGGTTTCCACCGCCGCACTTCGAGGACGGCGCCTTCACCGCGTGCAAACTGATGTACACGAGCGTACGCCGCGAGCCTGGCGGCGTCGGCTGGGGCACCGACTACCCCTTTGCCGCCATCAACATGATGACGCGCATCTCGGAGTTGACGAAGACGCGCGTGAGCCGCGACGCGAGCGGCGAGATCAACTACTGGGTGATCCGCCTCGACGACGATGCGCTGTTCGACTGTCCGTTCCTCATGGGCTCGGACGTCGGCACGCTGGAGTTCTCCGACACCGAGGTCAAGCAGCTGCGCGAGTACTTGCTGAAGGGCGGCTTTCTCTGGGTGGACGACTTCTGGGGCACCGAGGCGTGGGAGCAGTGGAGCGAACAGATCCGCCGCGTACTGCCGGAGTTTCCCATCGTCGACGTGCCGCCGGAAGATCCGATCCGGAGCGCGTTCGTCGCGATGCCGGAGGTGGAACAGGTCTCGAGCATCAACTTCTGGCGCCGGAACGGCGGCACCGACGAGCGCGGCTCCGACAGCCCCGCAGCCGACTTCCACAAGATTGCCGATTCGCATGGCCGCACCATGGTGGTCATGACGCACAACACGGACATCGGCGACTCCATGGAGCGTGAAGCCGAGGACCCGGAATTCTTCGCCGAGTTCTCCCCGAAGGGCTACGGCCTCGCGCTCAACATCGTCCTCTATGCCCTGACGCATTGAGTCGCCGAGCTGAAGCTCGGCGCTGCGAATCTGCCGTGGCGTCCGCCTTCCTTGGGCGCCGTAGTCGCGGCAGCGGCGAAGGTGGCGGGCAGACAAGGCGGGACCCTACCAGGACCGTTGCACAACCGCGCTGCCTTCGGTAGTCTCACTTCGGCAGCCCGCGCCACGTCCAGGAGCAACAGACAATGGCCAAGAACGGCACCGGTTCGTCCGGCAACACCGCCCTCGATGTCCCCGCGCGGGAGATCGCGACGGAATCGCTGCCGCCCCCACCGCCTGAAACCGCGTCACCCGACGAGAAGGACTTGTACTGGTACACGCACGTGTATCAGGGAGACCACACGCCGCAGCTGACGTTCAGGGCGGTCGCCATGGGCGCCGTCCTCGGCATGCTGATGAGCGTGTCGAACCTGTACACGACGCTCAAGGTGGGCTGGTCGTTCGGTGTCGCCATCACCTCGTGCGTCCTGTCGTACGTCATCTGGAACGGGTTGAGAACGGTGTCGGGCGGAAAGCTCTCGCGCATGTCGATCCTGGAGAACAACTGTATGCAGTCGACCGCATCGGCGGCCGGCTACTCCACCGGGGCGACTATCGCGACCGCGTTCGGCGCCCTGCTGCTGGTCGACCCGCAGAACCGCCATTACCCCTGGTACATCGTCGGGATGTTCACGCTGATGACCGGCGCCATGGGAGTGTTCCTCGCCATCCCGATGAAGCGCCAGATGATCAACCACGAGCAGCTGCCGTTCCCATCTGGAATCGCGGCGGCGACGACGCTCCGCAGCCTCTACAGCGAGGGCCGGGAAGCGGTGCGAAAGGCGTACGCACTCGTCATCGCGCTCGCCGCCGGAGCGGTGGTCGGCGTGCTCAATACCGCCGAAGGCACGCTGTCGATTCTCGATCGCTTCTTCGCCTGGATGCGCGCCCATCTCTTCAACGTGCAGCTTCCGGGGGAGATTCCCGAGAACGGGTTCGCGGCGGCCGGCGGCAAGCCTCTCGTGGGAGCGGGGTTCGAGCCGAGCGTCCTGTTGATCGCGGCGGGGATGATCGTCGGCTTGCGCGTGTCGCTCTCGATGCTGGCCTCGTCTGCGCTTCTCTACTTCGTCATCACGCCGTGGCTCGTGGGCATCGACGTTGCGCATACCGGCGAGGCGGGGTGGGTGCTCTCGATTCCGCTGGTGGGAGGCGGCATGCTCTACCACCCGCCGCGCTGGGGGCTGTGGGGCGGGACGGCGTTGATGGTATTTGCCAGCCTCACCTCGCTCGGCCTGCAGTGGAAGACGCTCGTTCGCTCCTTCACCATGTTCCGTTCCGGCGAAGCCGCGAGCGGCCGATCAGCGGAGCTCACGGCGCGCATGGCGGCAATCGAGGTCCCGACGCGGTGGCTCGTCGCCGGGCTCGTACCGATCGGCATCGCGATGGTGGCGCTGCAGATTCTCGCCTTCTCCATCCACTGGTGGGCCGGCGTGATCGCGGTAGCGATGTCGTTCGTGCTCTCGATGGTGGCCTGCCGCGCGACGGGCGAGACCGACACCACACCCGTCGGCGCGATGGGCAAGGTGATGCAGCTGATGTTCGCCGGCTTCCAGCAGGGCCAGATCATTCCCAACCTGGCCTCCGCCGGGATCGCGGCCAACAGCGCCTCCTCGAGCGCCGATCTGCTCACCGACCTCAAGAGCGGTTATCTGCTCGGCGCCAATCCGCGCAAACAGTTCCTGGCGCAGTTCATCGGCATCTTCTTCGGCACGCTGGCGATCGTGCCCGCGTGGTATCTGATGATTCCGAACGTCGAGACGCTGAGGACCTATCCGATGCCGGCGACAGCGACCTGGGAGGCAGTCGCCAGAGTGCTCTCGCAGGGACTGGACCAGCTGCCGGTCTCGGCGCGCTGGGCGGCGCTCGTCGGTGCGCTCATCGGTATCCTGCTGCCGGTCCTCGAACGCCTCTTCCCCCGCGCCCGCCGGTGGATGCCGAGCGCGATGGGCCTCGGCCTCGGCTGGATCGTCTTCTTCACGAACGCGCTGTCATTCACGCTCGGCGCCGGCATCGCGTGGGGCTGGGGCCGGCTGCACGAGCGGACGCACGACACCTACAACATCCCGATTGCCTCGGGTCTCGTCGCCGGCGAGTCGATGCTCAAGGCGTTCATCGCCATGGCCGCCACGGCGCTCGGCTTGTTCGGGTTGTCGGGATGATCGATACCGACACGCGTAGTGTCCGCCTTCAGGCGGACGGCCGCCGGTCCGGCTGAAGCCAGGCTAATGCCGGACACTACATAGGGTCGATCGACTTTCGAAGGAGAAAGGTCATGCTGCCGTTCCACGCGCGCGCGCTCCGGCGCACCCTGCTGACCCTGGCCGCCATCGCGATCCTGAGCGCCACGACTCCGGCTCAGACGCTCCCCCCAGGGGTCCGGACCGGGCCGTCCATGGCCGGCATCACCGAATACACCTATCCGAACGGCCTGCGCGTGCTGCTGCTGCCCGACTCCGGCAGCAGCACCATCACCGTCAACGCCGTGTACCTCGTCGGCTCGCGTCACGAAGGCTACGGCGAATCGGGCATGGCGCACCTGCTCGAGCACTTGAACTTCATCAAGAGCACTAAGGACCGCAACATCAAGAAGGAGCTCGAGGATCGCGGCGCCAGGTGGAACGGCACCACCTGGTACGACCGCACCAACTATTACGAAACGGTGAACGCCTCCGAGGAGAACCTCCGGTGGGCGCTCGGGCTCGAGGCCGAACGCATGGTGAACATGCGCATCGAAAAGCCGCTGCTCGACACCGAGATGACCGTCGTTCGCAACGAGTTCGAGCGCGGCGAGAACAGTGTCACCGGTGTGCTCGAAGAACGGGTGCTGTCAGCCGCTTTTCTCTGGCACAACTACGGGAAGTCGACGATCGGGTCGCGCGCCGACATCGAACGGGTGCCAATCGACCGTCTCGCCGCGTTCTATCGCAAGTACTACCAGCCCGACAACGTAGTCGTGGTCATTGCCGGCCAGATCGATCCGTCGAAGACCCTCGCGATCGTCGCCAGCACGCTCGGTGCGATCCCGAAGCCGACTCGCGTGCTGGACAAGACCTACACCGTCGAGCCGCCGCAGGACGGCGAGCGGATCGTGGAGCTGCGCCGCGTCGGCAAGGGCAAGAACCTCATCCTCGCCTTCCACTCGCCGGCCATGGCACACCCCGATGCGGCGGCGCTGGAAGTCATGTCCGACATCCTGGCGTCCCGGGGGATCGGCCGCCTCGACAAGGCGCTCGTCGATACGCGGAAAGCGCTGTCTGTCGGCGTATCCGTCTACGAGCTGCACGACCCCGGCGTCGTCCTGCTGTCGGCGACCTTGAGCGAAGAACAGTCGCTCGACGAGGTCCAGCGCGTGATGGTCGACGCGCTCGCCACGCTCGGCCGCGAGGCTCCAACGGCTGAAGAGGTCACACGCGCGAAGACACGCATCGTCCAGGGCATGGATCGCAGCTTTGCCAACTCGCAGCAGCTCGCGATGAACCTCACCGACGTCATCGCCAGCGGCGACTGGCGGCTGCTGTTTACCAACTACGAGGAGCTCAAGCGGGTCACGCCGGACGACGTGATGCGGGTGGCGAAGACCTACTTCAGGGATTCCAACCGCACGGTCGGCAGGTTCGTTCCCGAGCCGTCGGCGCCGTTGCGCACCGAGGTTCCGGCGGCGCCGACCATCGAGACGCTGCTCACCACCTACAAGCCGGACATCAAGGTGGAAACCGGCGAAGCGCTCGATCCATCTCCGGCGAGCATCGAGAAGCGGATCAAGCGCTCGACGCTCCCGGGTGGTCTGCGTCTGGCGCTTCTGCCCAAGGGGACGCGCGGCAACCGCGTACAGGCAACGCTGACGCTGCGCTTCGGCGACGAGACGTCGCTTGCCGGCCAGGCCTCCGTCGCGCAGCTCACTGACCAGCTGCTGATGCGCGGCACGCGCACGAAATCGCGCCAGCAGCTGCAGGACGAGATTCAGAAGCTGAACGCCACGATCACCGTTGGCGGCGGCGGCATCGCCAGCGTCGGCGCAAACATCTCGACCACGGCTGAAAACCTCGTACCGGCGCTGCGCCTGGCCACCGAGATTCTGCGCGAGCCGGCGTTCCCGGCGGCTGACTTCGACACGATTCGCAAACAGCGCATCGCCCAGATCGATCGCAGCCGCACGGAGCCGGGCACCCTCGTGCAGCAGGCGCTGCAGACGCATCTGAGCCCGTACCCGCGCACCGACGTGCGGCACGTCCGCACCCTCGACGAAGAGATCGAGGATCTGAACAAGGTGACTCTCGACGATGTGAAGCGCTTCCACGAGAAGTTCTACGGCGCGTCGCAGGGCGAGCTGGTGGTGGTCGGTAAGTTCGACGCCGCACAGCTCGAGGCGGCCGCTGCGGAGCTGCTCGGGTCCTGGAAGAGCCCGAGCCCCTACAAACGGATCGTCAACGGCTACCAGGAAATCTCGCGCCTCAACACGAAGATCGAGACGCCCGACAAGGAGAACGCGCAGCTGTCAGCCGGCCTGCGCCTGCGGATGCGCGACTCCGACGCCGACTACGCCGCCATGGTCATGGCCAACTACATGTTCGGCGGCGGAATCACCGCGCGGCTGCCCGACCGTGTGCGCAATCGCGAGGGCTACAGCTACAGCGTGTCGTCGAACTTCACCGCGCCGGTCGAAGGAGACGCGGCTGCATTCTCCGCCTCGGCGATCTCGAATCCGATGAACACGCCGAAAGTCGAAGCCAGCCTGCTCGACGAGCTGACGAAGACGCTGAAGGACGGGTTCACGGCCGCCGAGCTCGCCGCGGCCAAGAAGGCGATCCGCGACGACCGCATCGGCCAGCGGTCGAGTGACGCCGGCCTGCTCAACCTGATCGCCTCGCGCGAGCAGTGGGGGCGCACGCTGACCTGGGACGAACAGCTGGACGCCAAGCTCCAGGCGCTCACGCTGGAGCAGGTGAATACGGCGTTCCGCCGCTACATCAATCCGGAGATGGTCTCGATCGTCAAAGGCGGCGACTTCACGCGAGTCGGCGCGTATCGTTAGATAACAGCAGGTGGTCCGCCTGAAAAGGCGGACCCTACCCGCTCTCGTAGGGGTCGGCTTTCGTTTAGCCAGACCGCAAACCGCTGGTCTGTCGAGGCCACGGCAGATCGAAGTACTCCGCGAACCAGTACTCGTCCCGCGTCCTGCGCTCGTGGAGATAGGCGCGCTCACGTTCGAGACTCTCACGCCCATCCTCGAAACTTTTCCAGACCTGCTGCCAGAGGTCCGGCCACGGCTCGTGACGCCTCCGGCAGCCGGACACCCACTCCGCCCAGACCGGATCGTCGAAGTTCTTGAACGCCATGCGCAGCTGGTTGACGAGCGGCTGCACGGCGCTCACGTCGAAGTTGTCGAACGAGGCACGGAACCGGTGGCCGATCACGGCGTCGGGATCGTTCAGAACCGACGCCCCCATCAGCCACGCCTTGAGGCCGAAATCGAGGTCCTCTGCGCCCCACTCGAGCATGCCGGCGTCGAATCCAAGGAGCTGGTCGTAGAGCGTGCGGGCCACGGCAACGCAGCATCCCACGAGCGCCGGGCTCTCGAGCAGGCGTCCTCGTCGTCTCAAAGTGGCGGTGTCAGACCATCGGCTGGTGAACTGCTCGAGCTCCATCCAGTAGCCGTGGCCGACTTGATTGAACTCGTTCGTCCATGCGTCGGTGTTCAGCGCCGGGACCGCCGGGGTGACGATCGCCCGCCCATTCAGCTCCTCGACGTCGGCGACGAGCCGGGCGATGGCGGCCGGCTCGGGCTTGCAGTGACCATCGATGAAGACGAGCACGTCGCCGGCCGCATGACGGGCGCCGAGATCCTTGGTCGGCGCAACGCCGCGGCGGCGATCGTGGGCGACGATGCGAACCGAAGGGAAGCGGCGCCGCACCTCGCCAGGGGATCCGTCCTGCGAGGCGTCGTCGGCCACCAGCAGCTCGCACTCGAGGCCGGCGGTGGTCTCGAGACAGGACCCCACCGTCTTCCACAGGTTGTCGCCTTCGTTGAGCGAGGGGATCACGATCGTCGCTCGCATGGGCCCGATCGCCGCCTGTCAGCGCGTGCTGGCTTCGTGCGCTGCGACGGCCGTGGCTCCCGCGATCTGCAGTGATTCGGGGAACACCAGCTGCAGCAGCGGTGTCGTCATCACCGTGGTGACGACGGCCATCAGCACCAGCATCGTGAACAGGGTGGGAGAGATCACGCCGAGATCGAGGCCGACGTCCAGAACGATCAGCTGCATCAGCCCGCGGGTGTTCATCAGCACGCCCAGGCCGGCCGCGTGCCGGGCGTCGAGGCCGGTCGCGCGCGCGGCGATGACGGTGCCGCCGAACTTGCCGGCAGTAGCGACGAGCACGATGAGTCCGCAGACCAGCCAGTCGTAGAGGCTCGAGACGAGGCCGATCTCGGTCCGCATACCGGTATACGCAAAAAAGGCCGGCAGCAGCAGGATGATGACAAGGTCGCCGACCGCCCGCTTCAGCGCCCGCGCCAGGGCGCTGTCGTGACGGATGACAGCGCCGAGCATGAACGCGCCGAAAATGGCGTGCACGCCGATCGCGTCGGTGGCCAGGGCGGCCAGGAGCATCCCCACCAGCGTGATCACGATCGGGCCCTCGGGTGACGAGCCCGCCTCGATCTGCCGCGAGAGACGGTCCAGGATGGGCCGCACCACGGTGAACATCACCACGATGAACCCGATCGTCCACACGGCCGCGAGCGCGGCGTGGCCGCCGGAATCGTGAACGACGCCCACGACGAAGGCGAGGAGGCACCACGCGGTGATGTCGTCGACCGCGGCGCAGGTCAACGCGAGCGCGCCCAGCCTGGTTCGCGTCATTTTCCGATCGGACAGGATGCGGGCCAGGACCGGAAACGCGGTGATCGACATCGCCACGCCGAGGAACAGGGCGAAGTGCGTGAACGGCACGGCGCTCGTAGCGAAGCGCGGGTACAAGTAGATCGCCAGCGCCGCCCCCATGGTGAATGGAACCAGGATGCTGGAGTGAGACGTCGCCACCGCCGGGCGCATCTGGCCGCGCAGCAGATCGGTGTTGAGCTCGAGACCCACCGTGAACATGTAGACGATGACCGCGAGCTGCGCCAGGAGGCCGAGATACGGAGCGACCGTTCCCGGCAGGACGTATGCGGCGACGTCGGGAGCGATGCGTCCGAGGAGCGAAGGGCCCAGGAGGATGCCGGCCACCACCTCGCCGATGACCGGCGGCTGGCCGATCGCATGGAACAGGGTGCCGAGGAGACGGCCGAGCGCGACGACCGCCACGAGCGCCAGCAGCAGGTGCCACAGGATGCTGCTGGTGTCACCGGCTGTGGCGCCGACGGCCACCGGTGTCGTCGCTGGCGGCGCGACGAGCGTCTCGCCAAAGGCGCGGAAGACGAGAAACAATCCCACCGCCCCCAGCAGCATCACGGTGTAAACGACGAAGATTCGCGGAGTGGTGCCCGAGGTGCCGGTGTCCATGAGCTGGTGAGGAGGCCAGCTTACCGCAAACGTTTCGTCGAGCTGAAGCTCGGCGCTGCGCTTGGAATACTATTGGCTCCATGCGGCATCGTCTCTTCGTCGCAGTGGCGGTCGTGGCGTTGTTTCTCGGGCCGGTGCTCGCACTGCCGGTCGAGGGCGATGAGCAGGCGGGCGCACAGGCAGCCCCGGCGCAAGGCCAGGGCGGTCAAACGCAGGGAGCGGGCGGTCAAGGCGGTCGGGGCCGCGGTGGACAGGGGCAAGGGGGTGGCGGCGGCAATGCCGGCATCGGCGGTCTCGGCGCGCCGCGAGGACGTGGTCCCGCAGGTCCGGTACCGCGCAACGCCGAAGGCCGGGCTCTGCTCACGTTCCCCACGTCGTCAACCGAGAAGGGCGTGTGGCTGCCTGGGCGTGGCGGAGCGCAGACGCTGGTCCAGGATCCGCAGAAGCTTCCCTTCCAGCCGTGGGCGCGCGCCGTCTTCGCGGATCGCGAGAAGAACCAGCTCGAGCCTCACACCCGCTGCAAGCCGTCCGGCTTTGCACGCCAGTTCCTGACGCCGTACGGAGTGGAGTTCGTCGAACTGCCGGAGCTGCAGCGCATCTACATCTTCGACATCGGCGGGCCGCATACCTATCGGACGATTTATACGGACGGCCGCTCGCACCCGAGCCAGCTCGAGCCGAGCTTCTACGGCCATTCGATCGGCTGGTGGGAGGGCGACACGCTCGTGGTCGATACGGTGGGCTACAACGAGGGCTTTTGGATCGATCGCCGCGGGCTGCCCACCACCCTGCGCCTGCACACGATCGAACGATTCTCGCGCACCGACTCCCGCACGATCAAGTACGAGGCGGCCGTCGACGACCCCGGAGCCTACACGGCGAAGTGGGAGGGCGGCTTCGACCTGTCGGTCGAAAGCGGGACGGAGCTCTTCGAGTACGTCTGCCAGCAGGCCAACTACGCCGACAACCTCATGGTCGGCTCGATGAAGTCGGTGAACCGGACGAGCATCATCGTGCCTTGAGAGGCACAGAGGTTACGTCGAGGCACCGAGGATAGACACACAGAGGCACAGAGGCACCGAGACTCCACTCTTTAGATCCCGCGTAAGCTCTTCCTCGACGCGACAGTGACGCGATGCGCAGCCGCGGAATGGGTTCCAGCGCGCCGAGCGCCGCCACCGATATCTCGAATACGAGAAGATGCTGCCATCCGCCGACGCCTGGCGGATGCTGTGCCGACCGTTTGCGAGTGCCGCTCCGAGAAATCCTGACGATTCGTCTCCAGGGCCTGCCTTCCCGTACCCGTGATGTAGGAGCGCGCTGAACCGCATCTTCCTATGCGGTCTTGCGACTTGCCGTACTCGCGCCAGCCGCTCGCGCGTCGTTCCTCGGGCCGGTCGCCCGGCGTCGTGCAGCAGCTTCGTCGGTGCTACGCGGCGGTCTGACTTCCCAGAGCAGTTCATCTTCGGCGTGCGTCGTCCGACTTCCCGACGCGGCCCGCGGGTCCCTCGCCCACGCTTTCCTGAATCAGGTCCGAGGTGTCGCAACCTCACGCGTTACCTTCTCGGGCCTGTGCACCGCGAGGAGATCTGTAGTCGCATCGACGCCTTCCAGCCGAGAGCTGTTATCGGGCATCGCGAGGACGGAATGACAGGCGAACGTGTTCGGTTTGGTGGAAAAGGGTGTTTGAGGGAATCGGGAACAGCCTTGGACGCCAACATTCACTGACAGGAGCCAAGAAGATGAAGACTCCGCGAACCCTCATCGCCTGCGCGGCCGTCGCGTCGCTGAGTGCCGGCATTTATCTCGGCGCGCATGGTGGAGACACGACTTTGATTCACTCGTGCGTAGCCAAAGACGGCACCATTCGGATCGTCTCAGCCACCAGTACCTGCAAGAACAATGAGACAGCGCTGGATTGGGCGATTCAGGGTCCAATCGGGCCCATCGGTCCGGCAGGTGCGGCCGGAGCGCAGGGCCCGCAAGGCCTTCCGGGACCACAAGGTGATCCGGGGCTGCAAGGCGTCGCCGGCCCCGCCGGACCAGAGGGTCCCGCTGGAGTGACCCTTCTCGCCCACATAACTCCGGTCTATTCCGTGGTAACGACGTCCGCGACCGCCGCCTACTCCTCAACCTTCCAAATCGTCGACGCGGGACCAGTCAAGCTGACCTGGGACGACGCTCGATCAGGCGTGTTCGGGATCCGGCCCGAGAGCTGTGGAAAATGAAAATGGCGTAACCTCCTGCTGACCAAAGCAAATCGCCGTTAGCAGCGGCGACGGAGGTACGCCATGCAGGAGACTAGCACAAGCCCCGCCACGATTCTGCAGTTCCGCC
>DASUGH010000162.1:0-3953 GCA_036274155.1 Vicinamibacterales bacterium
TGGATCGAGGTTGGAGAGCGGCTCGTCCAGGAGAAACGCGCGCGGCTCTCGGACGATCGCCCGCCCGAGGGCGACACGCTGGCGCTGGCCTCCCGAGAGCTGGGAGGGTTTGCGATCGAGGAACGGCTCGATGCCGAGCGCGGCCGCGACCCGCTGCACGCGATCATGGATGTCCGCCGCGGCCACGCGCCGCACCTGCAAGGCGAAGGCGAGGTTCTCCCGAACGCTCTTGTGCGGATACAGCGCGTAGCTCTGGAAGACCATCGCCAGATCCCGGCGTTCGGGCGGCACCGCCGTGACATCTTCGTCATCGATGAGAATGCGTCCTGACGTGGGATCTTCGAGCCCGGCAATCAAGCGAAGGACGGTGCTCTTCCCGCTGCCCGAGGGGCCGACCAGAACCAGCAGCTCCCCGTGGCGAACGACAAGGTTCAGATCACGGGCGGCGACGTGTCCGTTCGGATACACCTTCGCGACGTGCTCGAGCGTGAGCGAGGCCATCGACTGCGCTCACCCCTTCACGGCGCCGGCGGTCAGGCCGGCGACAATCCGCCGCTGAGCGGCCAGCACAATCACGGCGACCGGTACCGTGGCGACAACGGCGCCGGCAAGGATCTCGCCCCACGGCACCTGGTATTGCCCGCGGAACAGGGCGATGGCGACCGGCACGGTATGCCGTTCGGGCCCCAGCGTGAACGACAGTGCAAACAGGAACTCGTTCCAGCAGTAGAGAAACGTGAGAATGGCCGTCGTCGCGAGCCCGGGCCATGCGAGCGGCAGGATGATCTCCCGCAGCGTTCGCAGCCGGCTCGCACCATCCATCATGGCTGCTTCCTCCAGTTCCGCCGGAAGCTGCCGGAAGAAGCCGACGAGCAGCCAGATTGTCAGCGGCATGGCGAACGTCAGATACGGCAGCACCAGGCCGGGATACGTGTTGATCAGCCGTACTTCCCGCAGCAGGAGGTACAACGGCGAGACGATTGAAATCTGCGGAAACATCGAAATCGCCAGCACGAACGCGAGCATCAGCGGCTTCCCGCGGAACTGCAGGCGTGCCAGCGCGTAGGCGCACAGTGCGCCGAGCCCGACCGACAGCGCCGTCGTCGCGCCGGCGACGATGAGCGAGTTGCGGATGGGCGTCCAGAAGTCGCGTCCCCCGAAGAGCGCGCGGTAGTGATCCAGCACGACCTCCCGCGGCACAAGCGTCGGCGCGAAGAGCCGGGCCTCCGGAGTGAACGAAGAGATCACCATCCAGTAGAGCGGAAACCAGAGTCCGGCCAGCATCACGGCGATCCCCAGCACAGGCAGCAGACGCCGGACCGTCATCGCACACGCTCCAGCAGCGCCTGCCGCCCGAGGAGGCGGATGCACACGACCGCGAGCACGAAGCTGAACGCGAACACGATCATCGAGAGAGCGGCACCGAAGCCAAAGCGGAGATTCTGCAGCAGCGTGCTGAATGTCAGGAGCGCGATCGGTTCGGTTGCCGTCCCCGGTCCGCCGGCGGTCATCACATAGATCACATCGAACACGCGCAGCGCATCGAGCGTGCGGAAGATGAATGCCACGAGCAGCGCTGGCCGCAGCAGCGGCAGCGTGATGTCCGTGAACTGCCGGCGCCAGCCGGCGCCGTCCATGCGCGCGGCTTCGTAGAGAGACCGATCGATGGTCTGCAGTCCGGCAAGCAGAAGGACGGCCACGAACGGCGTCATCTTCCATGCGTCGGCCAGCATCACGGGTACCCACGCGGCAAACGGGTCCGCAAACCATGTCGGCGATGAGATTGCCAGCCTGCGCAGCAGATCGTTGACGAGTCCTGAGGGGGTCTCGAACAGGAATCGCCACACGAGGGCAACCACCACCGTCGGGATTGCCCACGGCAGGAGAACGGCGGTACGCACGAGATCGCGTCCGCGCGCGATGCGGTCGACGACCAGCGCCAGGACGAAGCCCGCCGTCAATTCGAGCGTCACCGTGAG
Source organism: Vicinamibacterales bacterium (assembly GCA_036274155.1). Taxonomy (GTDB): domain Bacteria; phylum Acidobacteriota; class Vicinamibacteria; order Vicinamibacterales; family UBA2999; genus Gp6-AA40. The sequence continues at coordinate 1,980 of DASUGH010000162.1, forward strand.
CGCAGCGAACACCGCGGTGTGCGCGAGCGCGCTCCAGAACCGCGTGCTCGAGAGCGCTTCGGCATAGTTGGCAAGCCCGACAAACGGCCGCCCGAGCCACGGCATACGGAGGTCGTGTGCATGAAGCGACTCCCACGTCGTCCAGCCAATCGGGAAGACCGCAACCACTGCAATCGCTGCCAGCGCCGGAAGCGTGAGTGCCCACCCGAGACTCGCCTCGCGGCTCATCAGCGGCCTGCGCCCAGTCCGGCCTTGTCCAGCAGCGCCTGGATCTCGGCCGCCGCGCCAGCCAGTGCCGCTCGCGGCGCCTGCTGGTCCGTCAGCGCGCGGTGCAGCGCAATCTGCAGAATCTCCGACAGCTCGGTGTACACCGGCGTGGCCGGACGCGCGACCGCGCGCTCGATGATGCCCCGTGCCTCGTGCGGGGCAATCTGCAGTGCATCCGCCAGCGCCGGCGTGTCGTACAGCGCCGGGCGGGGCGGATACTGGCCGACCACCCGCGCGCGCTCGAGCAGCTGCTCCGGCTGAAGCAGAAAATCGATGAGGCGATACGAGAGGTCGCGGTCGCCGCTGTGCGCGTTGATTGCGAGCACCGAGCCTCCGAGCGCCGATGTCGGCGCCCCGCCCGGCCCTGCCGGCATCGACGCGACGCGGAAGCGGCCGGCGACACGCGACTGCGCTCCGTCCTGCAGGAGGCCGACCGCATAGGGCCAGTTCCGCATGAAGACCGCCTGTCCATTCTGAAACGCGAATCGAACCTGCTCTTCCTGCCAGGTCAGGGCGGCTGCTGGCACGATGCGGTCGACCACAATCTCGTCGCGCATCGTGGTGAGAGCGGCGACGGCCGCGTCTGCGTCCAGCGCGACGCGCCCCGCGTCATCGAGAATTCTGCCGCCGAAGGCACCGAGATATTCGAGAAAGACCGTGACGAGACCTTCGTACCGTGCGCCCTGCCAGACGAGCCCAAAGGGAACGCCGTGCTGCGCAGTGGCAGCGGAGGCGAGCCGCTCCAGATCGTCGATATCGACAGGCGGTCGTGCCACCAGATCCGATCGCCAATACAGCATGCCGACGTCGATGAACCACGGCAGCGCGTAGACCGCGCCCTTCCAGCGGTTCGCCGCCACTGCGGCGGGAAAGAAGTCGGACGTCGATGCGTGGAACTGATCCAGATCGACGATCCAGCCGGCGGCTGCAAATTCCGGTGTCCAGACGACGTCGAGCTGCAGGACGTCGGGATCGGGCGCATGCGCGTTCAGCCACTGGACGTACAGCTGGTGACGCTGGTCGGCGGCATCCGGCGTGATCCGCACCTCGACCTTGATCGACGGGTACATGGCCTGGAAGCGATCGAGCTGACGCCGGATGACCTGGCCCTCCGCGCCGACGGCGCTCCCGGCGAACGTGAGGATGTGTGGATCCTGTCCCACGCCGCAGCCGGCGCAGAGTGCGGCACCGATCGCCAGCGTGAGCGTCCATCCGGCACGGCATCGCCCGGATCGGCAGCGGACCAGCATCAGAAAGCGACACGACATTCGCGGTGAGGCATCTTGCGGATCCGCCGGCCGCGGCGTCAACCCGGTGCGCAGGGGATATCCGGTCGGGCCGCTCGAGATCTCCCGGAGCGACGTCGCGCTAGGCGGCTGACGCCGGCGGAACGTCGTAGCCCAGCGCACGGCGGAGATCCGACTCGACGGTGTGAAGGATCGCTGCCGTCGCCGCCTCGCCTTTCGCGAGGCCGGCGGTGACCGCATCGCGTTTGCCAAGCGCGCTGTTCAGGGCGTCTCGCAGCGCCGGATCCGGAGTGGCCATCGCCTCCTGTCGAATCGAGTCGAACAGCGCCGACGACCGATCCCTGGCCTGCCCGTAATCCATGCGCGCGACGAGTTCACGCACCATCAGCACTTCGCCCAGCAGCACGCCCGCACGCACACGCGCCTCGGCCATCGTGAGCGCCCTCTCGAGAGACTCGGC
>DASUGH010000163.1:0-17565 GCA_036274155.1 Vicinamibacterales bacterium
TATCGATCCGAAGATGGACTCGTTCAGGCGCGATCCGCGTTTTGCGCGCCTGCGCGCCACGCTTCGCAGAACCGAGCTTTAGCTCGGTTAGACACCTTTCGCAGAACGAGCCCCGACCCCAGAGCCCCGAGCCCCGAGTCCCGAGCCCCGACTCCCGAAGCCTACACAACTCCCACGTTATGAACCACCCGGCCGCCGACGATGGTGCAGAGCGATCGGATGCGGCGCAGGTCGGCGTCGGGGATTGTGAAGTAGTCGCGGTCGAGCACCGCGAGATCGGCACGGTTGCCGGCTTCGATAGAGCCGATGTCGTCTTCCCAGATGAACCACTTGTTCGCCGCCGTCGCGAGCCAGAGCGTCTCCTGGCGCGTGAGTACCTGGTCGCCCAGGATCTGCTGTCCGGCGAGGTTGCGGCCGGTGATCATGGTGGAGAAGTTCAGCCACGGATTGATCACCGTGATGTCGCCGCCATCCGAGTGATAGCCCTTGTGGATGGCGTGCTCCATCAGCATGCGATAGGGAGGACCGACGTTCATGCCGACGCGGGTCGGTCCCCAGCCCACGAGCACGCCGATGCCGAGCGCGTGCGCCCGGTTGGCCAGCTCGATGGGGAAGTTCGGGATGTGCGAGATGATCCAGCGGAGGTTGCCGATCGGAATCTCCGCGTTCACCGTCTCGCGGTTGGCGATGAGCGTGGTGACGCCGGCAAGATTCAGTGCGTGGTCCTCCCCGCGCCAGCCGGCTTTGGCGATCGCGCGCAGTCCGTCCAGCCCTCCTCCGGTGAACTCGCCGATGCCGCCGGTCTTCAACCACTCGTCGCCGAAGAAGGGGAACGAGTTCCTCAGCCGCGGCCCCAGCGTCGGCAGCGGTGGGTTGGCGTTGGGCGGGTCCTGGTGCAGGAAGTCGATGCGCAGACGGGCTGGAAGCCGTCCTTCGCGGTGGAGCGCGAAAAACGGGTTGTGCATCGTGTACGTGTTCTCGTTGGCGAGGCCGCCGGACAGTTCCTCGGAGTGGAAGGCGCCCGAGTCACGATGCGTCGTGATGCCGAGCTTCGCGTAGTAGAGCAGCGCGTCGTACGCGGATCGCTTCCTCGTCTCGGCGTTCAGCAGCTCCTTCCGCATCGCCAGGAGCGCAGCGCTGGTCCCCGGACCGGCAATCGTTCCGTCGGCCGCCACCATCACCCCGCGCGCTTCGAGCCAGGTCTTGCCGCGGCTGTTCGTCCTCGTGCCCCCTTGCGCCGCCTGCAGGTAGACCGCACGAGGGACGGCATCGAGCTCGGTCAGGTTCGGCAGACGTCCCTCGGTGAACTGCATCGCCGAGATCGGGCCAACAGTGCTGATGATGCCGTCCGGCGGGACGTCGTTCGCGCGTGTCTTCAGCTCGGCGATCGCATCGGGGATCGTGAACACGTGCTCGAGCGGCGTATGCCACCCGGGGCGGTTGCCGACGAGGACAATGTGGTCGTGGGCATCGATGAGGCCGGGGATGACCGTGCGGCCGCGGAGGTCGACTTTCTGGAGGTTGCCCCCCTGCGCCCCGAGGTTGTTGCCGACCGCGGCGAACCGGCCGTTGCGAATGACGACCTGCGAGACCACGCGGTTGGTCCCGTCCATCGTGTGGATCCGGCCGTTGACCAGGAGGAGGTCCCTGGCAGGTGGCGTCAGCTGCGCCGACTGTGCTTCGACGCTGGCGATTTCACCGAGGCGGCCACCCGAGACGAGCAGGGCGGCGGCGCTGCCGAGAAACTGTCTGCGCGATGGCTTCATGGTGTCCATCGCCGGCTCCGCCTGACGAGAGGCTCGAGCCGGATGATTCAATTGTGAGGCCCAGCAGGCCGTCGTGAATCAGATGGCCTGTCCGCTCACAGCGCAATCGACCACAGAGTCACAGAGAACACAGAAGATTAATTGGATCTCTGTGCCTCGGTGCCTCTGTGGTTTGTCTCGTTGACCTCGCAGCCCGTCAACGATTCCCAGGGCTGCTAGAGGACGCCGGCCTTGATGCTGTAGGGCGTGGCCTTTCCGTCGCCCTCGCGATAGACCTTGTGGCAGGCGCCGCAGGATGCGTTCGCCATCTTCAACGAGGCCACCGCTGCCATTGTGTCCGGTGTCGCTGCCGACAGCGCCTTGTCCGCCGCGTCGAGATTCGTCAGGAGGTCTTTCATGAACCCTGCGGCGTCAGGCGTCTTCCCTCTGGACCAGAAGGTGTTGAGGGTCATGAAGGCTGCACGTGCGTTCGCGATCTGGGTTTTCGCATCGGCTGCCGAACCGCTCCCCGCCGCTTTGAAGGCGCCCTGGAACCCCGCCACCGCGGTCTTCATGGTTTTCTGGTAGTCCTCGAAGGTGGTGATCTGCGCCTGTACGACACCGACCGCTGAGAATCCTACGGCTATCAACAGAGCCGCACCGATAACGATTCGCCGCATACGACCTCCTCGAATGGATTGCGTGACGGGGGAGACTCGACGACCTCAGACCATCTGCCCGGGCGCAATCCCATTCGAAGTGGCCCTGGGCTCCTGTCCCTGGACTGCACACTATGCCAGCCGAGTCGAGCTTCCGTCTAGTGGTTTGTTGTCGGGACTCGGGATCCGGGGCTCGGGATTCGGGAGTCGGGACTCGGGGCTCGGGATCCGGGACTCGGGATCCGGGACTCGGGACTCGGGGCTCGGGGCTCGGGAGTCGGGAGTCGGGATTCGGGGCTCGGGATCCGGGCTCGGGATTCGGGGCGTCATGGCCTTGTCCGCCTCCGCGCGAAGCGCTACGGCGTGACCGCGCCGAAGCCGCGAAGCGGCGAAGGCGGGGCCTCTGCGCCTCAGAAAGTAGCGATCGGGTTCAGCGGCGAGCCGGTCCCGCCGCGGATCGGCAGCGGTGCGGCCGTCAGCATGAACTCCCACCGTTTCCGGGCAGCGGCCGCGTCCGCCAGCGCCTCGAGGTCGCAGTTGTCGAACAGGTGCACCCCCAGGTGGACGAGAGCGAAGTCGTGGACGGCGCCGCGCAGGTTCGACGGCGAGACGTACTGCGGGTGGTCGCTCCCGAGCAGGGCGATGTCGCGCTGTTTCAGCCAGGGGATGACCGAGGGGTGCAGTCCGGCGGAGGCGCCGCCTTCGGCGCGGCCGCGAAGCCATGGCCCCACCGCCTTGCGGCGGGCCCAGACGCCGGTCCGCACGAACAACGCGTCGCCGGCTCCGACCCGCACGCCGGCCTTCTTCTCCCACGCTTCGAGATCCTCCACATAGATCGGGGTGCCCGGCTCGAGGTACGGCACGCCCTTCAGCCGCGGGATGTCAATGAGGACGCCGCGCGTGAGGATGCCGTTCTTGACGTTGTGGATGGAATTCTTGGGGTGCCCGTCCTTGACCACCGCCTGCGCGTCGGGCATGTAGCCGTTGTAGAACACGCCGCTCTCGTTGATGTGCGCCAGCGAATCGAGATGCGTGTGGGCGATGCCGTGATAGTTGATGGCTATACGGTCCGACCCGATCCCCTGCATCGTCACTTCGTACGGATTCGGGTTGTCGACCGCTTTCATCGTGTCGGCGTCGGCGGCGAGCGACACGGTGAAGCCCTCGCGGACGAGCTGAGCGGCCTGGCGCCGCTTGGCCGGCGTGATCAGGTTCAAGGCGCCGATCTGATCGTCCTTGCCCCAGCGTCCCCAGTTGGACAGATCTTTCTTCCAGCGCGCGTACTCGGCATCGCTCACCGTGCGGTCGCCTGGCGGGGAAGACTGTTGTTGCGAGAAGAGCGCCCCGCCCGACAGCGTGACGCAGGTCACCACGCACACCGCTCGCAGGATTCTCATCGCTCCCCCCCTTCCTTCTTCCTTCTTCCTTCTTCCTTCTTCCTTCTTCCTTCTGTCTTCTGTCTGGGCAGGAATTGTAGGCGGGTTGCGCGGCGGCGCCACATATGTTACAGATCGTAACGTGACACGCCGTAACGAAACCACCCACCCGCTCACCGAATTGCAGCAGGCGATCCTCGATCGGCTCTGGTCATCGGGGCCGTCGACGGCGGAGCGCCTCCGGGAGGCGCTCAACCCGCGATATCCGCTCAAGGACTCGACCATCCGCACGCTGCTCCGGCGGCTCGAGTCGCGCGGGCTCGTCACGCATCAGGTCGAGGGCAAGGTCTTCGTGTACGAAGCGGGCGTGCCGTCGCAGCGCGTGGCCGCCGGCGCCGTTCGGCACATCATCCGGCGCTTCTTTGCCGGCTCGGTCGAGCAGTTGATCGTCGGCATGGTGGACGAGAAGGTCCTGTCGGCAGAGGATCTCGAGCGGCTGGCACGCAAGGTGAGGAAACGGGGATGAACGACCCGCTCATCGTCACGTTCGTCGATGCTTCGATTCGCAGCGCTGCGGCCGTGGCGCTCATCGCGCTGGTACTGGCCGCGCTGCGGGTGCGCAGCGGCGCTCTCCGCCACGCGGCGTGGACGGTGGCGGTGGCGGCGATGCTCCTGATGCCGCTGCTGGTCATGATCGTTCCGGCGGTGACAGTGCCCGCGCCGGCCCTTGCGGAGCTCGTCCGCTTGCCCGAGCCGACGCCGCCGCGCCCGCTCCGCGCCCCGTCCGAGCCGGCAGACAGCTCGTCCAGTCTGTCGATCGCGCAGGAGTCACCGCGTACCGAAGGTGCCGGAGCGAGCTCCTACACGCCGGCCGCCGGGGATGTGACCGCGCTTCGCTGGCCGGCGATTCTCGTGCTGGTGTACGCGGCTGGCGCCATCATTCTTCTCCTCCGACTCGCGTTCGCCTGCCGTCGTCTGCACGTGTTGCGGTCGTCGGCTCACCCGATCGCGGCGCTGCCGCCATCAACGCCGGGTGACGCTCGCGAGATCGACCTGGGCGGGCTGCTCGAATCGCCGCGACTGTCGTCGCCGGTGACGCTCGGTTTCCTGCGTCCGCAAATCGTGCTGCCCGATGACTGGCGCGATTGGCCGGCGCACAAGCTGCGACTGGCCATATCCCACGAGCGTGCCCACGTGGCGCGGCGCGACCCGCTTTCCGCGCTCCTCGCGCAGCTGAACTGCTGCGTCTTCTGGTTTCACCCGCTGGCCTGGTGGCTCGAGAGAAGAGGTGCCGCCGCAGCGGAACACGCGTGCGACGACGAAGCGATGCGGGCCGCGGCGACGCCAACGGAGTACGCGAGCGTGCTGCTGGATTTTGCGCGGACCGCCCGCGGCGCTGGCGGTCGCATCGCATGGGAAGGAGTCGGGATGGGCGGTGGCGCCCTCGAGCGACGCATCGACCGCGTTCTCCGCGGTCAGCCGATCGTACGCGCGTCAGCGCGGCACCGAATGCTCGTTGCGGTCGGTTGTCTCGCCGCGATCTTCGTTGCGGTGGCGTGCCGTCAGGAACAGCCGAAGCCTGCCCCGCTCCGGCAGAACCCGGCAGAGGCACGCCAGCAAGCCATATCCAAGGAGCTCTCGGCGCCATACGAGGCGGCCCGCAAGCTGACCTGGGAGCAGGTGGCGGCCCTCGAGGCCGACTGGCAGCGCAATCCGGAGAATCTGGCGACGCTCGAAACGCTGCTGATTTTCTACGCGCCTGACTTCAGCGGAAAACCCGACCCGAACGCCGACCGCAAAATCGCCGCGCGGCGCCGGCTGATCCTCTGGCTCATCGACAACCATCCCAAGCACTGGTTCTTCACTACGGCGTTCGCCCGCATCTTCGCGGAGCCGAACGAATGGCTGCGTGACCCCGACGGGTACGAGACGGCAAAGAAGCTGTGGCTGAAGCACGCAGCGGCGCCCGGAGTCTCGAGCGAGACGCTGTCGAATGCGGCCGCGTTCCTCGACGTGTCCGACAAGCCGATCGCGGAGCGGCTGCTGCTGCAGGCCAAGGCCGCAGACGATCGACCGGCATGGTCGGAACGTCTGGGCACTCTTTACGCGCAGGTGATCGTCGGTTCGAGCTCATTCACTCTGAACAACGTCGTGCGCTCAGTGGACGTCGCCCTCGCTAAGAGCACGTACGCACAGGGTGTCCGCCGACGACTTGACGCCTCGACCGATGCAGGAGTGCTTGCGTCAGCGGGGTACTACCTGATTATCAATGCCTCGTCGGCGAAGACAGATTTCGATCACGTCGCGCTCGGCAGGGGTTATCTCGAGCGCGCGCTGAAGCTCGATCCGCAGTCTCGCCGGGCGCAAATGGGGCTCGACCATCTCAAGCGACACGCTGAGTCGCAGCGCCAAACGGCCCTCCTGCGCGGCACACCGCGCGACGCGTGGCTGGAGGCGATCAAGAAGCTGCCGGACTCGGACCAGCTGCGCATGCTCACTCGCCTTGCGAACGACGAGTACATGACTGGTGAGTCCCAGGAGTGGCGAGTGAAGCATCCAGATCGTGCAGCGGACGCCACAGCCGATGCCGCGAAGAACCGCGAGTTCGCTCAGAGCAGCTTTCAACGCTCGAAGCTCTACGCCCGGGAGGCGCTCGACCTGGCCGCCAAGCTTCCAGACGATCCCTATTACCCGGACGCGCTGTTCCAGGCGAACCTCGCGCTCGGTGCACATGCTTTTCGCGAGGGAGATCGCCAGACGGCCGTCCGCTACATGCTCGCCGCGTCACGAGCGCCGCGATCGCGGATCGCCCAGACGAGTCGGGAAGTGCAGGAAGTGAGTTTTTCGTCGCTCGAGAGTCGGCTGATCGGACAACTGCTGAAGCACGGCGAGCGGGACACTGTCATTCAGTATTTCGAGCGGCTGGCGCAGAACGGCAGCAGTGACGCCTACCGTCCGAGGAAGGCCGCCCAGGACCTTCGCGACGGCTACTGGCCGACCAAGTACGGACTGGGCGCGGCACAGCGCGACTGAACGCCTTCGCAGCGCCGATCCGCCTTCGCCAAGGCTACGGCGGACAAGCCTTCAGATCGGCGGACACAGAACACGCGGCGATCTCGGCCCAGCTCAGGTAGAGTGAGCGCCGATGTCAGGCATCGATCCGTACGCGCGCTCCCTCGTTCTGTGGTTGCTCGGCGTGGCCGCCGTCATCTACGCCGCGAAGATCGTCTGGCGCGTCGCGGGACGCAGCAACGCCAATCCAGCCTGGAGACCGCCTCGGGCGGAGACCTTCCTCGTGGGAATGGCGATACTCATGCTCGTGATGGCGCCGGTTCACATGGCGCAGTGGAAGCACGAGAGCGAACTGCTGGAGCGGTGGAACCGCTTCCTTCTGTACGCGGCGGCGATCGCGCTTGCGGCGGGGTTCCTGTCCGGTGTCAGCGAGCGCGCACGGCCGATGGCGCTCGGACTGTCCATGGCCTGGCCATCGGCCTTTTACGCTGCGATGGCGTGGGCGTTGTTCCTTTCGATTACGAGTTTGCCACCGCCACCGGGCGTTCCACCGCCGAGTGAGCTCGATGGCGGCGTGACGCCGTTCCTGACCCTCCTCACCGCATTCCCCGTGGCCTCTTTCGCCTGCGGCATCGTCGGCGGCGTTCTCGGCGGCATGTTCGCGCGACGCTGGTCTGGCTGACACCTTCGCGTTGATGCGGCTTCCGCCGTCGCGCGAAGCGCTTTGACGGACAAGACGGCCCGAGGAAGCGGACCCCACGAACGATCGTAGGTCCGCCTTCAGGCGGACCGGTCAGTAGCCGGGACCACGTAGGCACATCGAACCCCAGAGCTCGCCTGTGTCGAGCCGATCGCTCCGGCTCCGGTGGCCGGACCGCGCTGCGAGGGCCGACGTGGGCCGCGTGACGCGAACTCCGTGAGTTCGCGGATCCCCGGAACCTTCTCGCGCGGTCGGCGCCGCGAGTCGGCCTGACCTCCGCAGTCGCTCCCGGCTCGACACAGGCGAGCTCTGGGGTTAGCTTCGTGACCTTCGTGTCCGTCGCGGAGCGACCTTCGTGGTCTCGACTTCCGGCGGGTTGGCCGCAGCCGCCGTTATCCCAGCATCTCCCTCACTCGCGGCGCGACCTTCGTCCCGAACAGCTCGATGCTCGTCATGAGCTTCTCGTGCGGCAGCGGTCCGTTGGCGTACTTGAAGTGAAAGCGCGACAGGCCAAGATCCTTCACCGCCTGCACGATCTTCCTGGCCACGGTGTCTGGTGATCCGACGAAGAGCGCGCCGTCGGGACCGGCTTCGCGCTCGAAGTGCGCGCGGCCGATCGGCGACCATCCGCGCTCGGCGCCGATCCGGTTCATGAGCGTCGAGTAGTGCGGCCAGAGCTCTTCCTTCGCCTGTTCGTCGGTGGCGGCCACATGTCCGGGCGAGTGCGCGCCGACCGGCAGCGGTCCCTGTCCCGCGCGCTCGAGCGTCTTGCGGAACAGCTCGACGAACGGCGCGAAGCGCTTCGGGCTGCCGCCGATGATCGCCAGGATCAGCGGGAAGCCGTAGCGCGCCGCCCGCACCACAGACTCGGGGCTGCCGCCGACGCCGACCCAGGTCTTGAGTCTGCCGTGCTCGATTGGCGGGTAGACCGACTGGTTCGAGAGCGGCGAGCGGGTGCGCCCGGCCCATGTGACCGGCCGCTCCTTGAGCAGCTCGGCGAAGAGATTGAGCTTCTCCTCGAACAGCTCCTGGTACTGCGAGAGGTCGTAGCCGAAGAGCGGGAACGACTCGGTGAACGATCCGCGGCCGACGATGACTTCAGCGCGCCCGCTGGAGAGGGCGTTCAGCGTCGAGAACCGTTCGTAGACGCGAACCGGATCGTCCGAGCTCAGGACCGTCACCGCCGATGCGAGATGAATGCGCTCGGTCCTGCTGGCGATTGCGGCCAGCACCACTTCCGGCGCCGATATCGAGAAATCCGGCCGATGGTGTTCGCCGACCGCGAAGAAGTCGAGGCCGACCCGATCGGCGAGCGCCGCCTGATCGACGACGTTGCGCAGCGTCTGTGCCTGCGTTTGCGGACGACCCTCGCCGTCGACGGTGACGTCCCCGAAGGTGTCGAGACCGAGCTCGATCGCGTAGGGCATATCTCTCTATTGTTTCGGAAATGGGTGCGAAGGTGCGAAGGTGCGAGGGTGCGAAGGTGCGAAGGTGCGAGGGTGACGGTGCGAAGGTGCGAGGGTGAAGGTGCGAAGGTGCGAAGGCCTGCCGCGCCGAAGCCGCGAGCGGCGAAGGCGGGTGCGAAGGCGAGCCCCGGATCCCGAGTCCCGGATCCCGAGCCCCGGATCCCGTCAGCAAGAAATGCAGCGGTTCGAGAACTTCGATCCGAGCTTGACGAGGATCGCGATCGTTTCGGGGAACGGCTGGATGCGTTCGCGCGGCCCGTTGGCCATGTCGGCGGCGGTGAGCCCGTTCTTGCCGACGAGATCGACGCGCGCGCCTTTCGACACGAGATACAGAATCATCTCGTTGTCGCCGCGTGCCGCGGCGCTGTGCACCGCCGTGTACGCGCGCGTGTTCTGGTGCAGGATGCTCGTTGCGGCGCCGCCCCTCTCGTCCGTGGCGTTGACGTCGGCCTTGAGCTCCTCCACCAGGTAGCGCGTCGCCGGCATCCGTCCCGCCGGAACGACGATGGCGTCGTTGCCGTGGAAGCCGTCGCCGGCGAGGGCGAGCAGCGGCGTCACGCCGTCCGTGGTGCTGATGGATGGATCGGCGCCGTGCGCCACCAGCAGCCGCATCGCCTCGACGTCGCCCGCCTGGGCGGCGCGCCAGAATGGCGTGGCGCCGGCAGGATCGAGAGCGTCGAGATCGAAACCGTAGGTGGTGTACCACAGCTGTCGCGCCAGCCTCGCGTTCGGGTCGGCGCCTTTCGCCAGCAGCGCTTTCATCAAGTCGAGATACGGCACACGCACCTGACGGATGTCGGGCTGCGGGTAGAACGACTTCGGCGCCCACTGCAGGTCGACCACGCGATAGAGCGGTGTGCCGCCCGCCACAGTTGCGATCTTCGGATCGGCGCCGCGCTCGAGCAGGAACATGGCGAGATCGAAACGGCCGTTGATCACCGCCATCATGAGTGGCGTGGTTCGATCGGCCGAGAGCTCGTTGACGTTGCTGCCATGCTCGAGCAGCACGCGAACAGCCTCGAGATGGCCCTGCCGGGCGGCGTAGAGCAGAGGCGTCAGTCCACCCATCGCTTCCTGCGCCTCTCGCGGCTCCTCGATGCCGTTGTTCGGCGGCTCCGGTGTGCCTGCGCCGCCGGCCGCCGGCCGGACTGCAGTCGCTGCACCAGCCGGTGCCGCCGCGTCGGTTGACGGCGGCGCGCCTGGTGTTTGCGCGGCACGCGCACCGTTCGCCGCCGCCGCTGCAGGTGCCGGCTGTCCATCGCCGCGCGCACCCTGTCCACGACCGCGCCCCGGGCCGCCACCGCGGCCCCCGCCCCTGCCGCCGGCCGCCCCGGCGCCGCCTGGTCGTCCGCCGCGGCCGCCCGCCGGCCGCACTTTCGTCGCGATCGAGGGGTTGGCACCGATTTCGAGCAGCGCTTCGATCGCCCGTACCTGGTTGCTGGCGGCGGCGAACATCAGTGGCGTCTGCCCGTAGGTGTTCTCCTTGGCGTTTGCGTCGGCTCCCTTGAGAGCCAGGGCTTTGATCGCTTCCGGACGGCCGGACCAGGCGGCAAACATCAGCGGCGTCACCCCGAGCGAGGTGGCGGCGTTGGCGTCGGCCCCGGCGACGAGGAGCAGATCGATCAGCCTGGCGTCGCCGTTCTGCGCCGCCAGGATGAGCGGCGTGATGCCGCCGAGGCGGGTCACGACTTTCACATTGGCGCCGGCGGTCACGAGCGCCTGCGCCATCTCGACGTCGCCATTCGTTGCCGCCCAGTGCAGCGCGGTCATCCCGTCGCCCTGTGGCGCGTTGACGTCGGCGCGCTGCTTCACCAGCGCGCGCACGGCCTGCCGATCGCCGCGCTGGGCAGCGTCGGCGACGCGCGTGTCGCCAGCGGCGAGAGGGCGAGCGCTCGAAAGGAGCGCGACGGCAACGGCGAACGCGAGGACATTTGTGAATTTGAAATAGACAGTTTGAGATTGGATGGGCGCAATGGAGATTCGCCCATTGGACTTGCGCATATCCTCCAATCTCCAATGCGCAAATCGATGCTCAAATTCCAAATCCCAAATCCTCACATTCTCCATTACCCCAACTCCAGCTCTCCAGTGCTGTCGCCGAAGCTTTTGATGTCGTCGACGCCGAGTCCGTGAAGCAGCCTCAGGAAGACGTTGGCCATCGGCGTGCCGTCGGCGGCGATCACGTGCTGGTTCCCCTTCAGCTTTCCGCCGGCGTGACCGGCGAGGAACAGCGGACAGCGCCTGTGATTGTGCAGGTTCGAGTCGCCCATCGGCGAGCCGTAGATCATCAGCGTGTTGTCGAGCACCGTGCCGTCCCCCTCGGGGGCGTTCTTCAACTTCTGGAGGAAGTAGGGGATGGTGCTCACGTGATAGGTGTTGATCCTGGCGAAGTCGATGATCTGCGCCTCCACCTCGCTGTGGTGCGAGGCCTGGTGGAAGGCGGTGCGGGTGCCGCTGTCCGGATAGGTGCGGCCGGTCGCATCGCGCGACATCTTGAACGAGGAGACGTGCGTCACCCCGGCGATGAATGCGAGCGCCTGCAGGTCGAACATGATCTGCACGTGCTCCATGAAAGAGTCGGGCACGCCCACCGGGGCAGGCGGCAGATCGGGATTTGTCGAGTTGTGCGCCTCGACCAGCTGAATCCGCCGCTCGATCTCCCGCACATCGTCGAGGTACTGATCGAGGCGACGCTGGTCGACCGGTCCGAGATCGTTCTTCAGGCGCGCGACGTCGCGCGTGATCCAGTCGAGGATGCTGCGATCGGTCCGGCGCCGTGCGCTCCGCTCGGCCGGAGTGCCGCCGGTGCCGAACAGCTGATCGAAGACCATCCGGGGATCACGAATCGCGGGCAGCGGTCTCGTCGGCGAGGCCCAGCTGATCGGTCCCATGTACACGCAGGCATAGCCGTAGTGGCAGCCGCCGGTGTCGTCGCTCTCGATGGCGAGCTGGATCGACGGGAGCGGCGAGTCCTGACCGAACCGCTGGGCGTAGAGCTGGTCCATCGAGACGCCGGCGTAGATGTCGGACCCGAGCGTCTGCTTCGGCTTGGACTGCGTGAGATACGCTGCTGAAGAGCGATTGTGATCGCCGCCGACCTCGTTGTCGGTAAACGCCTCCGCCATCCGGCAGTCGGTGTTGCTGACGATGGTGATGTAGTCGCGGAACGGCTCGAGCGGCTTGAGGCTCGTGGGCGTGAGATCGAACTGCCGGCCTGCCGCAGCCGGCGACCACAGGTTCCTGCCGGCGCCGAACCTGGTGGCGCCCGCCGACCCGTGCACCATCTCGAGGCAGGCAAGGCGCACGCGCGGGGCGCCGGCGACGGTGCGGCGCTGCGCGGTGACGGCCGGCACCATGGCTTCCAGCATCGGCAGGGCGAGCGTCACGCCGAGACCTTTGATTGCCGTGCGGCGCGAGAGGTGTTTTTTCGTCAGGAACATCCGGTCACTCCTCCGTTCGCCCAGGGCTCCGGGTTCCGGCCTCAGGCTCCGGTCCGCGTCGCACCCTCACCTCGCAGCCACGCGAGTTGCGACACCTTCGGCGCGCGCCATCTGGAATGGCACGCTCTTCACGACACCGAGCACGAGCGCCGGGAGCGTGTTGCCTTTGAGCGCCGCGTCCCGCGTGATCGCGCGCACGGCCGGCATGTCGAAGTACTCGACACGACGGCCGATCGCGTAGGTGAGCATGTTCTCGGTCAGGTTGCTGATGAACGCATCTGAATAGGTCAGCAACGCACGGCGCAGGTCGGCTGGGCCCTCGAGCGGGGAGCCGTCGAACAGCGTGCTCGTCGGGTCGACGAATGCGCCTGAGTCCTTGATCCGCCACACGCCGGTGACGTCGAAGTTTTCCAGCGCCAGCCCGATCGGGTCGATCATCCGGTGGCAGGAGCTGCACGCGGGGCTCGCACGATGGAGCTCGAGGCGCTCGCGCACCGCCCGGCGCTGCCCGTCCTTGATCGCGTCGGTCGCTTCGAGGGCGGGAACGTTGGGCGGCGGTGGCGGCGGCGGCGTGCCGAGCAGCACCTCCATCACCCACTTGCCGCGAATCACCGGCGACGTCCGCTCTGCGTTCGAGGTCATCGTCAGGATGGCCCCCTTGCCGAGCAGGCCGCGGCGATAGTCGTCTTTCAGGACGACGCGGCGGAACTGATTGCCGAGAACGCCGGGAATGCGGTAGTGCACGGCCAGCCGCTCGTTGACGAAGGTGTAGTCGCCGGTGATCAGGTCGAGCACGCTTCGGTCTTCGCGAACGATGCTGTCGAAGAAGAGCTCGGTCTCGCGGCGCAGCGCCACGGCCAGCGTGTGATCGTACTGCGGGTAGAGCAGCGCGTCTGGCGTCATCACGTCGAGCTCGGCCAGGTGCAGCCACTGCGCGGCGAAGCGTGTGGAGAGCGCCTCGGCCTTCGGATCCGCCAGCATGCGACGTGTCTGCTTCTCGAGCTCGGCGGGGTTCTGCAGGCGGCGGTCGCGAGCGGCGGCGAGCAGCTCGGCATCGGGCCCGGTGCTCCACAGGAAATACGAGAGCCGTGTGGCGAGCTCGAGGTCGCTCAGGCGGTAGTTCGAGCCCGATGCGACGCCTTGCGGCAAGGGCTCGAACCGGAACACGAAGTTCGGACTGGCCAGAATCGCCTGCACGGCGGTACGCACGCCGGCTTCGAAGTTCACCCCTTTGCGGGCGTCACGGTAGAGGGCGAGCAGGCCGTTCAGATCCTGAGTGTTCAGCGGCCGCCGATATGCCTGCTGACCGATGCGCCTGATGATGCTCGTGGCGCAGGTGAGCTCTTCGCTCGGAGCGGCCGGCCGGCAGGTGAACACCTTCCGACGCCCCGGCGTGTCGGAGACGCCGGTCGCGGTGAACGGGCCGGTGATATTCAGATGCTGGAGGTGCGGCAGCTGCAGAAGCTGTGGAGCGCCGATGGCGTCGGCAAGGGTGAACTCGATCGGCGCCACGAGATCGTCGACGAGCCCGGAGAACTTCGGCAGGAATGCGGCGGCAACGCGCTGCGGGCCGGCCTTCGCAGGAATGCGCCCCGTTCGCAGGTTGAGTCCGGTGGCGCTCGCCTCCGACATTCTCGCCGGAAGATCGAGCAGCGCCACGCGCTCGCCGTTGATCGAGATCTCGATCTGCTCGTTGGCACTGCGGCTGCCGATCATGCCGCCGTTGGTGGCGGCCTGCATCCGGACGTCGAACACGTACTCTCCGTCAGCCGGCATGTTGTAGACGACGGAGATGCCGCCGCGCGTCCCCATCGGCGCACCGTCGACGCGCCGCACCTGCGACATCGTGTACGGCACCGTGTATGTGATGGACGTGGGCGTCGCCGACGGATCGCCGAGCGCGTCGTTGACGATGCGGGAGGCAGCGCGGATGTAGCCTTCCATCACTGCGGGCGAGAAGGATTGCGCGTCAGCGATGTTGTCGAACCCGGCGCTCAGGGTATCGGGCGGGAGCAGAGCGGCGACGTCGATGTCGACGTCGAGCAGCTCATGAACCGATCGGGCGTACTCGGCCCGGCTGAGGCGCTGGAAGGGACGCGATCCCGGATTCGGGTTGGCGCGGGCCGCCCGGTCCATCGCCGACTCCAGCACGGACGCCATTGCCGATGCCATTTTCGGGTCGGGGCGTTTCGCGCCGGCCGGTGGCATCAGGCCGGTGCGGAGCTTGCGGATCATCTTCTCGGCGAGCTGCGGGCTCGCTTCGAGGTGACCCAGATCCAGCGTCGTCAGCGTCATGTTGCCCGACTTCAGGCGATCGTTGTGGCACGCGGCGCAGTAGTCGGCGATGAACGCGCGCTGCGCCTCCGCAGCGAGCGCCGGTGCCGCCGTTGTCGTGCCTGGCGGCGGTGTGACCGGTGCGGGCCGGCTGGCAGACGGCGGCGCCGGCGCCGCGGTGGCCGCGGTGCGCGGGCGCTGGGCGAGACCGACCTGACTGGCGAAGAGGGCCAGGAGTCCAGCGGAGAGAACGGCAGATGGCCGCAAGTTCATGTCGGAACTCGGACGGTCATTGTAAGGCCTTTGAACGCCCGTGTAGTATCCGGACGCGGCTCGTTCGACCTCGGTGACCAATCCCTTCGTGCTGATCTCGGGACTGCCGGGCAGCGGCAAGACCACGCTGGCGAGGAGGCTGGCGCCTGCGCTCGATCTGCCGCTCATCGACAAGGACGACATTCTGGATCGCCTGTTTGCTGCGAAGGGAACAGGCGGGCCGTCGTGGCGGCGCATGCTGAGCCGCGAGAGCGACGCGATTCTCGAGAGTGAAGCCGCGGCGGCAACTGGCGGCGCGGTGCTCGTGTCGTTCTGGCGGCTTCCGGGCATGCCGGCCGATTCCGGCACACCGACTGAGTGGTTGGCCTCGCTCACCGAGTGGGTCGTGAACGTCGAGTGCGTCTGCGATCCGGCGCTTGCGGCCGACCGTTTCCTCCGCCGCTCCCGGCATCCGGGCCATCTCGATGGCAGCGCGTCGGCCGGCGAAGTGCTCGCATCCATCCGGCAGATCGCGGTCTCGGGTCGCTCGAGATCGGACAGCGCGTGCAGGTCGACACGTCACGGGAGCCGGAGCTCGAGGATCTGCTGGTGGAGGTTCGCGAGGCGTTCGATCGCTGCCGCGCACGCGCCGCGCGCGACACCGATCTGGCACGTAGAGGCGGACCGCCGTAGCCCTGGCGGAGGCTGGCGAGGTCCGCCTGAAGGGAGACGCGATGAACTGGAAACTGATCGTTCAGCTCTCGATGTTCGGCCTGGCGATGAGCGTTGCGACGGTGTACCTGATCTCGTCAACCGTCGAGCCGATCTTCTGGCTCGTCATCTTCGTAATCTCCGCGTACCTGATCGCGGCGCGTGCGCCGGGCAGGTACCTGCTGCACGGGGTGATGGTGGGGATCGTCAACAGCATCTGGATCACCAGTGCGCATGTGCTGCTGTTCGATGACTACGTCGCCAACCATCCGCAGGAAGCCGCGATGATGGCGTCGATGCCGCTGCCCGATTCGCCCAGGCTCATGATGGCGCTCACCGGGCCCGTGATCGGCGTCCTGTCGGGCCTGGTGATTGGCATATTCGCCGTCATTGCGTCGAAGCTCCTGGCGCGCCGGAGGGCCTCGGTGGCCTGAGCGAGGACGCTGACCGGTGGTCCGTTACTCGAGCGGCAGGTAGAGATCCGTGAGGAGCTGCTCCTTCGGCGCCGTCGCGGGAGTGTTCCTGTAGATCTCGTAACTGGGTCCCGGTCCGATTCTGAAGCCACTCGACGGGAGCCATTCGCCCATGAAGCGCGCCCACGCGTCGCCCAGCTGCTCGTACGGGCCGCCGTGCACGGTCCGCGCATATCGTCCTGGGGCGAGCCGCTGCTCGGTCAGCCCGGAGGGCAGTGGCGTCCGCTCCGGTACGGTGAGGCCCGCGTCAGACCGCAGCTCGGGCTGCGGCGTGGTGTCCGGGTCGTCGTAGTAGATGGCCACCAGCGCCGCATCCGGCCGTCCGGCGAGTCCGGCCGGACCGGCGATCGAACCGAGGCGCTCGAAGGCCTGGGGAATCTGGTTGTAGGGTCCGACGTGGCGCACGGCGCCGACACGGAGCTCCGGCATCTCCTTGATCTCGACTTCCATGGTGTCTCCTCCTGAGTTGCGGGGAATGAACGGCGGCACGATTCCGCGAGCGTCGTAATGGACGCCGCAGGCCGCGGCAATCTCGATTCGGGGGTGCCGCCGGTGTCTGAAGCCGGTGGGTGACGTGCTGTAGCAGGCGCGAAACGCACGCGTGAACGCCTCGTGCGTCTCGTAGCCGGCGTCGAACGCGATGTCGGTAATGCTGCCCGTGCTGCGGGCGAGGCGCCAGGCGGCGCGTTCCATGCGCAGCCGTCTGATCAGCTCCAGCGGCGTCTCGCCCACCATGCCGCGAAAGACGCGGTGGAAGTGGAACGCCGACAGGCCGGCGCCGCGCGCAAGGCACTCGAGGTCGAGCGCCCCGTCGAGGTTCGCCGCCATCTGCTCGATGGTGCGCTGGATCGCCGTCTCGTAGAACGAACGGGTGACCGGCTTCATCTGATTGCAATGTACAAGGGACGCGGCACGCATGCTTGATGCCCCTTGCGCATTTCGCGGCGAGAGAATGGTCCGGCTGAAGCCGGCTGAAGCCAGGCTGAAGCCGGACACTACGGACCGGGGCTGATCACTCCGGGTCGCGGTGAACCGTCTCCATCGAGAACGCCGGCAGACACACGGCGATGTACTCGGCGCCGCCATGTGGCGTGCTGTACCGGACCCACTCTCCTGGCGCCGTCACGACCGCCTGGCCGGCTTGCACGTCCATGATGCCGCCCTCGAACTCGACACGTACCTGGCCCGAGAGGACGATGGTGATTTCTTCGAACGTCGGCCGCTGCCCAGGTTCGCGCCAGCCGGCCGGCGACACCATGCGCGCGACGCTGACAGCGGCGTGACCCGAGTTCACGCGCCCGGCGTACTCCTCGATGCGCTTCGGTGGAGTCCCCGCCGCCTGGACGATGGTGGGATTGGGAATCAGTCGTGGCATTCGTCGAGACCTCCGATGGATGGGGTCAGGTCTTGAATCAGTGGTTTTTCCACGCTCTGGCACCTTGCCGACAAGCGATTAC
>DASUGH010000164.1:0-6345 GCA_036274155.1 Vicinamibacterales bacterium
GCGCAGGGTGCTCCACAGGGCGGCGCGGCCGGGCAGCGGGGCCAGGGCGCGGGCCGAGGCGCCCAGGGCGGACAGGGCGGGGGACGCGGAGCGCAGAACTGCCCAGCGCCGGCAATCCCCGCCGCTGAGACGTGCATCTCGTCGCAGCTCGGGCAGGCGAACTGGCCGAACCCGCCGCTCCCGGACGGGCCGATCACCATTCAGTCAGCCCTCAACCAGCATCGCGACCTGAAGGTCTTCATCCTCAAGGGACTCAACCAGCCGTGGTCGATGGCATGGCTGCCCGACGGGACGATGCTCGTCACCGAGCGTGGCGGCCGTCTCCGGGTCGTGCGCAACTGGGTGCTCGATCCGAATCCGGTTGACGGCGTGCCCCAGGTGCAGGCTGGCGGTCTGCAGGGACTCATGGACGTCGTCGTTCATCCACGCTTCGCCGAGAACCGCTTTGTGTACCTCTCGTACCACAAGCCGGTGCCGCGGATCGGCGCCGATGGGAAGCCGGCGGTCGGGCGCGGCGGCGCTCCGGCGATGGATGGCGCGACGACGATTGCGCGCGGCATGTGGAACGGAACGGCGCTGGTGGACGTGAAGGACATCTGGCACGACCCGCAAGCGGTGCGCACCGAGGCCTCGCGCATCGGCTTCGGACGCGACGGCATGCTCTACATGTCGGTGAGCGCGTCGGGCACCGGGCCCGACGTGATGCGGTCCGCCGATCCGAATGACATTGCCGGCAAGACGATCCGGCTGCGCGACGATGGGACTGTGCCGCCGGACAACCCGTTCTATAGCCGGCCCGGCTACAAGAAGGAGATCTACACGCTCGGTCATCGCAACGGCCACTCGATGCAGCTCAATCCCGAGACCGGGCAGTTCTGGGTCACCGAGCAGGGTCCCAACGGCGGCGACGAGGTCAATGTCCTGAAGCCTGGCGCCAACTACGGGTGGCCATACGTCAGCAACGGGCGCAACTACAACGGGCCGAAGATCTCCGACAACCCGTGGAAGGAAGGGACCGAGCAGCCGTGGGTCGTGTGGGTCCCGTCGATTGCGGTGACCGGAGGGACCTTCTACACCGGCGACAAGTTCCCCGGATGGCGGCGGAGCTTCTTCGTCGGCGGCCTGCGGCAGGGCGAGTCACCACGTACCGGCCACATGCAGCGAATCGAGTTCAACGACAAGTGGGAAGAGATTCGCCGCGAGCCGATGCTCGTGGAGCTGCATCAGCGCATCCGAGATGTCCGGCAGGGACCTGACGGCTTCCTGTACGTGGCAACGAGCGAGAACGCCGGGGCTATCCTGAGAATCGAACCGGCACCTGCTCCGTAACAGGGCTCGTGTCCAATCACCGATTCACTCGATCGGCAAGTGCCGCCGCCGGGCTGAAACCTCGAGTGCTGCTCGTGGACGATCACCGGCAGTTTCTTGGAGCCGTCTCCACCATGCTGTCGCGCGACTTCAACGTCGTGGGCACCATGCTCGATGGCCGTCAGGCGCTTGACGAGGCACCCCGCCTCCAACCGGACGTCATTGTCCTCGACGTCGACATGCCGGGGTTCGACGGCTTTCAGACGATAGGGCAGCTCCAGCAGGGTTCCGAGGCTGGGGTGCCCGTCGTGTTTCTCAGCATGCACGAGGCGGACGAGACCGCCGCGGAGGCGTTCCGTCTCGGTGGAAAGGGGTATGTGTTGAAGTCGCGCGCGTCGCGCGATCTGTCGACGGCGATCGAGCAGGCGCTTCTCGGCCGGCTCTTCGTGCCGTCGCTCACGTCGTTGTCCAGGATGGCGCCCGGCGGTATGCATGCGATGCACCTTTACCACCGCCTGGAGCCGTTTCTCGACAGCGTCGCCGCTTTCTTTCACGACGCGCTCTGCCGCGGCGATGCCACCTGCGCCATCGCCACTCAGCCGGTTCGCGATGGACTGAACGAGCGCCTTCGCGCGCGCGGCTGGGACACCGAGGCGCATCCGCGATATCGCGCGATCGATGTCTCGGACGCGCTGCGCCGGTTCATGCGAAACGGGCTTCCGGACGAGAACGTCCTGCAGGAGATCGCCGCGGAGCTGGACGACTATCGTACGTCCATTGCCGAAGGCGAGACGTCGCGCCTGACCGTCTTCGGCAACATGGTCGTGACGCTGAGCGAGCAGGGAAACATCGAGGCGGTGCTCGCCCTCGAGAGGGCCTGGAACACGCTGACGCACGGTCTGCCGTTCCTCACGCTCTGCGCATACGAGACCGCCTCCTTCCACGACGGAGTGCCCGGCCTGTGGCCGGCCGCATGCTCCGAACATGTCGTGCTCGGCCACGCCAGCGATGTCTAACCGGGTCGGCCTGGGTACCGTCGTTGAAACGCCAACCGCGCGCGTCCATCTCAATGGCGACGGTGTGGTCGTCGTCAGGGTCCGGGACGGTGCGGTACAGTCCCTCGCGGATGCGAAGGCGAACATCGCCGCCGCCAGGTCAGCAACTGCAGGAACGCGCCGGCCGCTGATGGTGGACATTCGCCGGGCTCAGCCGCTCGATGCTGCCGTGCGGCATCAGTACAGTGGTCCGACGTTTGGCGAAGGCTTCCTGGCCCTGGCCATCCTCGTCGAGAGCAGCCCCTTCGGGCGCATGATGGGTAACATCTATCTGCGGGTCGCGCACACCGGAATTCCGACGCAGCTCTTCGTTGATGAAACCCGCGCGATGAAATGGCTGATTGGATACCGCCGCTGACATCGTCGACCGAGCCGGTTTCGTTCGATGGCGATCGGGTGATCGCGTTCCTGCGAACACTCGAGCGTCTGGCAGCCGGCCAGGTCGACATCCGCCTGCCGGTGTCGCCGAGCCACGACGCCCTGGACGCGATCGCGCATGGCATCAACGCTCTCGTCGGCGAGCTGGAATGGGCGCATGCGCGTGCTCGTGAGGCGCAGGAGGCCCAGGCCGCCGAGCTGCGGATGGCTGTCGCCGCGGCACAGGCGCGAAGCGATGCCCTGCTCAGGGCCCTTCCGGACCTGATGTTCGTCGTGGGGCGGGATGGCCGGTTCCTCGATTACCACGCGCGCGACGAGAGCCGCCTGTTCGTGCCGCCCGGCACATTTCTCGGCCGGACCGTCCCGGAGATTCTGCCGCCGCCCGTCGCTGATCTGATCACCCGTGCGCTCGATCGTGCCTTCGTCAGCGGCGCGACGGTGGTCGTCGAGTACGAGCTGCCGTTGGATGAATCGCGCTCGTTCTTCGAGGCACGCATCGTGCGCGTTGACGACGATCGCTTACTGACCATCGTGCGCGACATCACCGAGGCGAAGCGTGTATCGGAGACGAACCGTGATCTTGCCCGGCGGCTGATCTCGCGTCAGGAGGATGAATGGCAGCAGATTGCGCGCGAGCTGCACGACGACATCAGCCAGCGCCTGGCATTGCTGAACATCGAACTCGACGCGGCCGTGGACCAGCCTGATGCGGAGGCAATCCGCGCGCGGCTGCAGCGGTTGTCATCGCAGATCCATGAGATCGCACGCGACGTGCACCACCTGTCGTACGAGCTGCATCCGTCACGGTTGCGGTCGCTCGGACTGGTGGCGGCGCTGCGGGCGTTGTGCGAGGAGACCTCGTCGCGTCGAGGCCTGCAGGTCGCGTTCAGGCACGGCCCGATCCCGGAGCCGGTGGATCCCGCGGTGTCGCTGTGTCTCTTCCGCATCGTGCAGGAGGCGCTTCACAACGTCGCCCGGCACAGCCAGGCACGCTCGGCGCAGGTCAGCGTCCTGTGCGACGAGCGGGAGATCAGGCTCGAGATTGCCGACTCGGGAGTCGGTTTCGATCCTGCGCATGTCCGGCACGCGGGACTCGGACTCGTCAGCATGCGCGAGCGCGTGGCGATTGTGAACGGCCAGATGGCGATTGACGCCGTGCCCGGCGGAGGTACACGGATAACCGTGCGGGTCCCGTTCACAGCAGCGGCGGGCTCCGAGTTGCCGGTCGTGGCGCGCGGCTCACCATGACCTGACCGGCGAGCATGGCCGGCGGCGTGATCTACAGGCGCCCGCGACGTGCGGCGGTCGCGACGCGTCCGACGGCGACCGACGCGTTCATCAGGTGCGATGCACGGATCGGCCCGAGGACACGCTGCGTCCCGACCCAGTGGAGGCCGGCCGTCACCGCACAGCCGCATTGGCTGCAATCAGGCGTGCCGCCGAAGAAGCACGGTTGAATCTGCGTCTTCAGATCGGCTGAATAATTCACCGACACACGGGAGAAGATGCAATCCTTCGGACTGGACGGCGGCGTGGCGAACGCTTCCGCGATCCCGGGCGTCATCAGCAGCGCCGGATACTTCTCCTTCAGGAGCGGCAGCTGGCGGACCAGCTCGCGACGCAGCTCCGGCGTCAGCATCTCGGTGCTCTTCTCGCCGACCTGCGGCGTATAGATGCTCACCCAGACGCGATCGATTTCGCGGCGTGATGTCCAGAAGGCCAGATACTCATCGAGATACCCCGGCTTCTCCATCTGCCGGCGTGTCAGCACCCAGCTGATGTCCACGCGGCGGCCGTCGATGTTCTTCAGGATGCGATCGTAGGTTGCCGGTGCGCGCCTCTTGTCGTGATCCTCGCGGAGGCCGTCGATCGAGACGGCCATGCGGATGTGCCGGAGGGCATTCCACTCGGCCGGAATCGGAATGACGCCGCTCGTCACGACGAGTGTCTCGATGCGCTGCCGGCTCAGTTCGGGAAGGATGCGACTGAGCTCGCGGTGCCGCACGAGCGGTTCGCCGCCGACGATCGACAGATGGATGGGGCGGTGCCTGGCGACCAGTCCGAGGACGCCGTCAACGAGGTCGTCACCACGATGGTCGTTCAACTGCCGGAGTGTGATGCCCCCGCCCAGATGCTGGTCTTCGTACGCGTAGCACCCGGGGCAGCGCAGCGGGCACTCCCTCGTGATTTCGATCGACAGCATCGGGGGCATGCCGAGGAGCATTCGCCCCCCGGCGGCGAGGAACCGGCCTGTGTTCATAGCCGCCGCCTGTGAGCACCATCCGTGCCAGTCCGGGAGAATGCAACTGCAGCGTCTTCGCCGCTGCTTCTGTCACAACATGTTGTGAGTTGTGCACGAGAGCCCACTCGCAGAGGGGCCCTGCCGGAGAGCCGGCGGCTAGCGTGCCGCGATCGGTGCGGCGTTATCTGCGAACCACTGCAGCAGAAACGCGCGGCGGCCTTCGAAGAAGCTGCGCAGCGTCCCCATCGCCGGATCGTCCGCCGTCGTCCTGACGAATTCTTCGGTGGAGAAGAGCTTCCGAGTGTCGCGTGCGACGTCGTCAGCAATCAGCGCTGAATACTGCCTGACGATCGGCCCGATGGCGTTCCAGTCCAGCGACTTCTCGGCAATCTCCCGGAGATAGGCGAGATACTTCGTGCGGAACGCCGGCACCGCCAGGACCTTCGCGATGATCGGCTTGTTCGTATCGTTCTCCGCCACCAGCGGGCTCAGCTGCAGGCCTCGTCCCCCCATGCTGAACATCTCGTTGGCGTCATGGAAGACGAAGTGGAACTTCCCGCCGGGATCGCGATAGAGCGAGTAGTCGGCGACGCGCTGATAGAAGGCGTCGGCACTGTTCATGATGTTGTCGAGGGCCAGGAACCGAAGGTACGCGTCGATGTCGATGCGTGACGCCAGGGCTGCCTCGAGCGTTTCCGCCGGCGCCGTATCGAGCGTCTTCGCCAGATCGATCAGCGCCGCCCAGGCCTCCGGCTCGTCCTTCGACTTGATTTGGAACGTCCCTCTGTAGCGGCCCGGGTCGTCGCCCTGGTACGTGAAACCGCCGCCGCCGCGGCTGGCCTGGGAGATCTTCCAGCGCGCCCCCTTGGTGGTGCCGAAATTGTCGGCGACGAACTCCTTGTTGAACTGCTGCGCGTTCGCGTACACGCCCCAGTTCTCGCCGTTGATCACCACGCGGACGAAGTTGGCTCTGGGCGCCGCGATGTACTGTCGCGCGATATGCATCGACAGCACCGTGCGCATCAGCGTCGGGTCGGCGTTGGCGTTCAGGAAGTTGAGGGTCCGGTATCCGCCGATCGCCTGGTTCTCGTGGACGAAGTCGAACGACAGATTCAACGACCGCTTGTAGCCGTTGCCGACACCGAACGACGAGTTCCCGCGGAAATGGATGCCGACGTCGCGATAGACGCGGCCGTCCACCGTCACCGTCGCGGGCACGTCCACGTCGGTGTTGTTGAAGGCCACCAGCTCGGCCTCCCACTCGGGATTCTCGAACTCGATGAAGAACGTCCTGAGCGTGGCCGCATCGTAGAGCGGTGCATCCGGGTAGTGCGTCACCTCGCTCGATGTGAGCCTGATGCC
>DASUGH010000165.1:0-84308 GCA_036274155.1 Vicinamibacterales bacterium
ACTCGTCGCATTCGACGAGCTGGCCCGCGGCATGTTCGGACGTGGCTCGATCGGCGCCGCACCGCCGTTGGCGTAGCGCAGGTGCGGCGTCAGCGGGGTAATGGCGAGCGGCGCCTTCTCACGCATGGCGCCCGGCAGCGCCGCCGCCGACCGCAGCAGCTCCAGACGGCCGTCCCAGGGGTCGACCACGAGGCGCGCTCCGATCGGCAGCGCCGGCACCTGCGTGAGATCGCGATGCTTCAGCTCCGGCGACCGCGTCATCAGCTCGACGAGGCGCTGGGCATCCTTGCTGGACACGTGGTCGCCCACATGCGGCTGAATCAGCTCCGGCAGGAGCTTCGCGCGCTCGCCGATGATGCGAAGGAAGAGGCCCGCCGAAGCCAGCTTGTCCTTGTAGGGCGAGCGCTCCAGCATCTCCATGACCTTCGCATCTGCCTCAGTCTCCTCCTTCGGATCGCGGTGCATGGCGATCGTGGCGAGCAGTTCGGCGTCGCCAATCATCATGCGATCTGCGAAGGCGAACTTCGTGTCGATGAGGTTATGGCCAAGCACGACGTGACTGAGCTCGTGTGCGAGCGCCATGGCGAGGCTCGCTTCGTCGGGCAGCACGTCGATCAAGCCGCGGCTCAGGACGAGCGTGTGGCCGACGGTGAACGATTCGAGAGGCGACGTGAGCAGCACGCGCGCCCGCACCGGGCGCTCGAGCGCGATGTCGTTGGTGGCCTGCAGGTTGTTCAGAACGGTGTCGAGCACCTTCTCGACTTCGCCGGCCGGTGCGAGAAGACCGGCTTTCTCCAGCCGCTCGACGACGTTCATCTCCGCTTCCTGCTCCCACCGCCGCTGGCTTGCCACCGGTGTGAGCTGGGTCTGATCGGTGGCGTCCTGCACCGACGCTTCAGCAATCTGGATCGCCGTGAACTGCTGCGATTCGTCGGTTTTTTCCGTGTTGTAGCCCCAGAGCTTCACCTGGCTGCGGACGAGCGCGCTCTTGCTGTTCTTGGTCTGCCCGTCGAGACCGGTCTCCTCGCAATGCACGTAGGCCGGCACCCAGACGCCGGTACCCGAATTCACACGCCAGCCATCGACGTGCAGGTAGACCTTCTTGCGGAAGCGGGGACCTTTGACGTTCCGGTTGACGCCGTTGTAACGGACGATGTTGTAGCCGCGATCCTCGACCCAGATACGGCCGGAGAACCCGGTCGTCGGTCCCTGTTTGGGCGCGACGTCGAACACCATCGTCCGCACGTCGCCGAGGAACTCCCGGCGCACCAGCTTGAAGTCGTAGCGCGCGCGTTCCATCGACTTCCAGTCGGGCGCCGCCATGGCTGCAAAGCCGTCCGGCAGGAAGCCACGCCGCTCGCCGGCGCTCTGTCCCACGCGGTTGGCGTTCGCCATGAGCGACAGGACCGGTCCCTCGCGCCATTCGAGCCGGCCGAGGAAGTAGGTGTCCACCGTCGGCATCTGGACGCCATCCACCTCGGCGCCGAGCTCCTGGATGTAAGCCTCCATGATCGGGCGCAGGCTCTTGGTGCGCTCGATGAGCTCCATCTCGGCCTGCGTCACTTTTTCGATGACCTGGTCCAGGGTCGGCTGAGACGTGGCAGGCGCCTGCGCGACGGCCGGCGAGGCGGACGCCACCAGGAGGCCGATCAGCAAGTACGGGGTGAGCCGGTGACGCTGCATTGCGTGCTCCTTACGTGAGTCGGAAGACGATGGTTAGATTGGCGCGAAAGTCGACAGGGGTCCCGTTGCTCGTGGCCGGTCTGAAACGGATCTGCTCCGCGGCTCGCCGCGCCATCTCGTCGAGCCCATGACCCAGCCCGCGCACGACGCGCAGGACCTGCACCTGTCCGTCGGCGGTGAAGTTCACTTCGAGAGCCACCTCACCCTCGATTCCCTTGGTGCGCGCTTCCTCCGTGTACGACGGCGTCGGCTTGTAGAGCACCTCGACCGGCCGGTCGGCCTTCGGCGCCGGCTTCGGTGCTGCCACCGGTTTCGGCGGTGGCGGCGTGTCGGCGAACGTCGCGGTCTGCGCCGGCTTCGGCGCCGCCGCCGGTGCCGGACGAGGCGTCGGGTCGCTCGAGAACCCGGCGGCGCTCGTGGTTCGAGGCTGCTGCTGCGCGGCCGGCCGCGGCGCATCGTCAGTCGAGAATCCGGCGGCGCCGGTGGCGCGGGCCACCTTACGCTCCGCGCCAGGCGTGGTCACGCCGAAGCCGGCCTCGGCGACGAGCGTTCCTCGAGTCGGCTTGTTGGTGGTCGGCAGATTGGTCTCGAATCCCTCCACGACCGCGACCTCTCTTCGTGTCCGGCCGGCCTGCGCTTCAGCGGCGTCGAAGCCGACGACTGCGACTTCGGGCTTCGGGTCCGGCTTGCGTGATGCGGCCGAGGCTTCGCTGAAGGCGCCAACCACGACCTGGGGCGGCTTCGGTACGGGCGGGATCTCTTTGGGCTGTTCCGGAATCTTGCGCTCGACCTTCGGCGGCTCCGGGGCCGGTGGCTTCTCGATGACCGGCGTTTCGACCGGCTTCGGCGGCTCGGGCGGCGGCTCGAGGCGCGGCGCCGGCGGCGGCTCGGGCGCGGGCGGCTTCGGGAGTTCGAGTTCCGGCAACGCCGCGGCACTGACGAAGGTAATCGATTCTTTCGGAGTGATCTTCGGAATGTTCGGAATCGCGCTGACGACCAACACGAGGAGGAGCAACGCCCCGTGGAACACGACGGTCAACGTCGAGGCGAACGGCGAACGTGGAATCTGGGTCGGTTGCGTGAACATGCTCGGGGTCCGAATAGATCCGGGATCGGAGAGGTATCAAGACCGCCGCCGTCCAGGATTGGCGCAGTTCTGCCGGAAACGTCGCCTGCATCCCTTATCGGCAGGTACGTGATTCGAGTGCAAGTTGCAGATTTGTAAAGCGAACGACGAGGTTCCGGGTTCCGGGTGCCACGTTCCAGGTTCCGGGTGCCACGTTCCGGGTTCGTACGGGTTCAGGTTCAGGGTGTTCGGGTTCCCGGTTCTAAGTTCTCGTGTTCGTGGTGCAGGTTCAGGGTCGTGCCTCCGAACCCCGAACCCCGAACCCCGAACCCCGAACCCCGAACCCCGAACTCCGAACCCCGAACTCCGAACCCCGAACTCCGAACAGCAAACTCCGAACTTCGAACAGCAAACTCCGAACTTCGAACCCCGAACTTCGAACCCCGAACTTGGAACCCCGAACTTGGAACCCCGAACTTGGAACCCTGAACTTGGAACGCGGAACGTGGCACTCCGAACCCTGAACCCTGAACCTGAACCCCTACGAACCTGGAACGCGGAACCCGGAACTTGGAACCGGCTTATGATTTGCCCGTCCGATCCTCTTCTTTCAGCAACGCATCCAGCGCATCCAGCCGGGCAGTCCATGCGTGGCGCTGCGCCTGCATCCAGGCGGCCGCTGCATCGAACGGTTTCGGGTTGAACGAGAGCACGTGCTCCCGCCCCTGCACGCGGCGTCGCACCAGCTGCGCACGCTCGAGCATCCGAATGTGCTTCGATACAGCGTTCAGCGAGATGGCGAACGGCGCCGCGAGCTCAGTGACGCGCGCCTCTCCGCGGGACAGCCGCTGGAGAATCGCCCGTCGGGTCGGATCCGCCAACGCGATGAGGGTGTCGTCGATGCCGCGCGGGGCAGCCATGACGCTCAGTCGACGGCGGCACCGAGACCGTCGAGGATCATCGTCCAGCCCTCGCGCGTCTGGTTCTCGTACTCCGCGGCGTCGGGGCTCATCTCGTGGATCAGCGTCAGCTCGCACCCGCTGTCGACGGGCACGATATCGATGGCGACGTGGTCGGGCCGCGTCGAGTAGCGCTCGACGAAGAACGTAAAGGCGAGCCGGCGCGGCCGCCGGATCTCCAGGTACTGGCCGGTATGGACGATGTCCTCACTCCCGCGGCGATCGACGATGGTGAAGGTGCCGCCGACGCGCGCGTCGATCTCGCACCGCACGATTTCGCCGCCGGGCGCGGTGAACAGGAACCGCTTCGCTTTCGCCGGGTCGAGCCACGCGTCGAAGACCCGCTCGGGTGCGGCGTCGAACCGCCGGACGACCTGGACGGTGATTGGGGGCTTCACAACTGTCATCTCGCCTCCCTCTGCCCCCGCATGATGCGGGGGCTGAAATAATCAACCATAAGGTTGAATATAACAGAGTGAGGCGCCGGATCAACCGGCGCCGCAAGAAGGGCGTTCGCGAATCGTCGAGGACGAGCTGCGGCAGCGCTGGCAAGGCCCATGCAACGTGGCAGAGATGTGGCTCGTCTGCGCTATGGAATGCTCTGCCGCATCCCGTCGAGATTGCGGGTGCCGTCGCTCGCGGTCGTGCTGGCAGTCCTCTGTCTCCCGGTTCCGGCGTCGGCCTACTCGGTGCTCGCGCACCAGGCGGCGGTCGACGCCATGTGGGAACAGGAGATCGTGCCGCTCCTGCACGCGCGTTTTCCGCAGACCGATGCCGATGGCGTAGAGAAGGCACGCGCCTTCGCGTATGGGGGTGCCGTCATCCAGGATCTCGGGTACTACCCGCTCGGCAGCCATCTCTTCACCAACCTCACGCACTACGTGCGGTCGGGCGATTTCGTCAAGGCGCTGATCGGCACCGCGTGCGACGTGAACGAGTACGCGTTCGGTCTCGGCGCGCTGGCGCATTACGAATCGGATACCGCCGGTCATCCACTCGCGGTGAACCGCGTGGTGCCCATGCTCTACCCCGGGACGCGGGAGGAGTTCGGCGACGACGTGCTGTATGTGAACGCTCGCGCCCGGCATGTGATGGTCGAGTTCGCCTTCGATGTCTCGCAGGTGGCGCGCGGCGCGTACATTGCCCAGGAGCTCCACCGAAGAATCGGATTCGAAGTCGCCGAAGAGGCGCTGGCGCGTGCTTTCCACGAGACCTACGGGCTCGAGCTGAAGGATGTGCTGCTCAGCGTCGATCTGGCGGTCGGCACGTACCGCTATGCAGTCGGGAAGACCATTCCCGAGATGACGCGCCTCGCGTGGCGCGACAAACGCGAGGAGATCGAACGGCAATCGCCGGGCATGCAGGAGAGCGTGTTTGTGTACAGCCTGTCGCGAGCGGAGTACGACCGGGATTTCGGGACGACTTATCGCAAACCGGGACTGCTCTCGCGCCTGCTCGCGTTCATCATCAAGATCGTTCCGAAGGTGGGCCCCTTCCGGCCGCTGGCCTTCACGCCGCTGCCGCAGCCCGAGGAGGAGCTGTTGGTGAAGAGCGTCGCCGCCGCCCATGCGAGATATCGAACGGCGCTGCAGATGCTCGGCCGCGGCAAACTCGATCTGGAGAACAGCGATTTCGATACCGGCAACCCGCCCGTACGCAGCCGCAATCCGCTGGTCGAGAAGACCTATGCCGACCTTCTGGAGCAACTCGAACACCACGACTTCGAGCAGGTGCCCGATGATCTTCGCGCGGCGATAAATGCGTACTATTCGGAGCCTGTCGCCGCTGGCTCACGCAAGGCGGCGAGGAAGGAGGTTCGACTGAGACGGCGTCTTGCAGCGCTCAACGCCGCCGCGTCGACCTCCGGATCAGCGATTGAAGCGGGTGTTCAGGCGCCGCCGCGGTGATCCGACGGGATCGCGGACTGCGAGCCATTGATGGAGGAGCCGCGCCCGCGGCTCCCCGTGTGATCTGGATCTGCTAGACGGCGACGAGCTCAGGCTGCTTGTTGCGGCCTTTGCCGTCGTGCTTGCCGGGCGTGCGCGTTTCCAGGCGGCCGTTGAACGTGGCGCCGTCGTTCATCATGACACGCGGGCTGATGAGATCGCCGTTCATGCGTCCGGTCGCCTTGATCTCGACTCGTTCCGCTGCGCTGATGTTGCCGGTCACGTCACCGTGCACCACGACCACGCGTGCGACCACTTCGGCCGAGACCTGCGCGCCGAGTCCGATCGTCAGCACGTGCTCAGGCAGTGTGATCTTTCCTTCGATGTGTCCCTCGAAGACCAGGTCCTCGGAGCCGACCAGCTCGCCCTTGATGATCAACGTCGATCCCTTGGCTTTGGCTGGCGCCACCGGCACGATCGGCGCAACAGCCACGGGCTCGGGCTGAGGCACGATCGGCGTCGGCTCGACGGGTGTCACGACAGGCGACGGCATCGGTGCGCCCATTGTTTTCTGCGGTTCACGGTGCCACATGCATTTGCTCCCCGTGCCGTGGTCTCGGTTCCGCGGGGCAAATACTTTAGGTTTTTGGCCGCTCTGTCAGCCGCCTGCAGCCCGCAGCTGCGGTGGCTGCGGCGACCTCAGCCACGGTGGGCGCATCCCTTTTGACGCGCGTGAAAGCGCGCGGCGAAGATCGAGCGTATGACCTCTCCTGTCATGACTGACTGGCATCCTGATGGTGGAGGATGGAATGGGTACTGGGAGAGGGGAATCTTCCGTCACGCTCTGTTTCGAGCGGTATCGGGCTGAACGGGAAAGACGACGTGTGCTCGATTGCGAAGGGGCCGAAAGGTCTGCATCGCGGCCGGCGCTGTTCGGAAGCAGCTCGAAAGAGTTGTCGCCAGCAGACCTCGAGCACCGGCGCCGCATGCTTGCACATCTCTCGCGCCAGGCGGGTACGGGCCATGCTCCGCGAAGGTGCGAGCCGCTGTAAGCCGTTGTGGAAGGTGCCGTCGGCGCAGCCGTAGTCGGGTGCCTGCGGGACATTAGTCGCTCTGTCTCCGGGCACCTTCGTCGCTGCCCGATTGTGCACGGCGCGCGTATCAGACGGATTCGCATGCAGAACGTTCGCAGCACCCTTCATTTCTCGCCGAGCGACCTGAATCACTTTCTCGAGTGCGAACACCTGACCGCGCTCGATCGAACGCTCGCACATCAGCGGCCTCGCGAGCGTGATCCGCACGCGGAGCTTCTCGCCGCCAAAGGGCTCGAGCACGAGCGCGCCTGGCTTGGCCGCTTCGCCGCCGAAGGCCGGCGCATCGTCGAGATCGAGCTGTCGACCGCGCCGGGCGAGTCGTCCAGTTCACCGGGCGCCGCCGAGTGGGAGCAGGCGGCCGCGCGCACCGAGAGCGCGATGCGCGCGGGAGTTGACGTGATCTATCAGGGCGTCTTTGCACATGGCGACTGGCATGGAATCGCCGACTTTCTCGTCAGGGTGGAGACCCCATCGGCGCTGGGCGCGTGGAGCTATGAGGCGTGGGACGCGAAGCTCGCCCGTCACGCCAGGCCGTATTTCGTCCTGCAGCTCTGTTTCTACAGCAGCCAGCTGGAGCGGCTGCAGGGCGTCGCTCCCGAGTGGATGGTCGTCGTCCCTGGGACCAGTGAGCCGGAGCGGCTGCGCTACCGCGATTTCGATGCCTATTACGGCGCCGTCAGGCGGCGGTTCCTGGATGCTGTCTCGTCGACGGTGCCCACGTACCCCTACCCGGTCCCGCACTGCACGTTCTGCCACTACCACGACGACTGCGAAGAGCGCTGGGACGCCGACGATCATCTGAGCCTCGTAGCCGGCATCCGGCGCGATCAGGTGCTGCGCCTCAACGAAGCCGGTGTTCGGACCGTGGCGCAACTCGGTGCGATGGACGCCACGCGGCGCATCGGCATCGGCGCGGTGGCGCTGCAGCGGTTGCGGCATCAGGCGTCGCTGCAGGATGGCCATCGGCGCAGCGGCCAGCATCGCTGCGACGTGCTCCCCCTCGACGAGCGCACCGGATTCCGCCTGCTGCCGATGAAGTCGACGGGCGACATCTTTTTCGACATGGAAGGGGATCCGTATTACGAGCCGGCGCGCGGTCTCGAGTACCTGTTCGGCGTGCTGACGACTTCGCCATCCACGACCTTCAAAGCGTTCATGGCGCTCAGTCGCGAGGAGGAGAAACGCGCCCTGGAGGAGTTCATCGACTTCGTCTGTGCGCGTCTGGCGGAGTTCCCCGATCTGCACGTGTACCACTATGCCGCGTACGAGACGTCGGCCTTGAAACGGCTGGTGAGCGAGCATGGCTCGCGGGAGGCGGAGCTCGACGATCTGCTCCGGCGGGAGATATTCGTCGACCTCTACCAGGTCGTGCGGCAGTCGATCCGGATCTCGCATGACAACTACTCGATCAAGAGGGTGCGCGAATTCTTCATGGAAGGTGCCGGACGGGGTCAGGTCGCCGATGGAGGCGATTCGATTCTTCAGTTCGAGCGCTGGCGGCAATCTCGCGATGCCGGCATCCTCGAAGCCATCGTTCGCTACAACGAAGAGGACTGCGTCTCGACGCTCGAGCTGCGCGACTGGTTGATCGAGCGGAAAGCCGAAGCCGAGGCCCGTGATGGCGTGGTCATTCCCTGGAAGCCGCCGGCGGAGATGCGTGAGTCGGCCGAGCGTGAGACAGAGGACCAGCTGACCCAGAGCCGGCGCGAGAAGCTTCTGGACCTGGCTCGGCGCTCCGTTACCGCACGTGCTAACAGTCAGCCCAGCCTGTTCGAGCGTGGTTGCGACCAGCCGGTCGAAAGACGACGCGCGCTCGCCCTGCTGGCCAACCTGCTGAACTATCACCGGCGGGAGGTCAAGCCTGCCTGGTGGGCCTACTTCGACCGCCGGAAGAAGTCGATCGAGTCGCTCATCGACGACACCGAGGCGATCGCAGAGCTGACGAGAGCGACCGACGAGGCTGAGCACGCCGAAGCCCGCTCAATCATCTATCCGCTCGACTTTCCGCCGCAGGAGCACAAGCTGAGCGCCGGGTTGACCGTTGACGACCCGTTTCTCGATGCGGCGGCCGGAAAGATCGTGCGGCTTGACAACGAACGAGGCCGTTTGTGGCTCAAGCGCGGCGTGAAGCGGCAGGACGATCCGCTGCCACAGGCGGTTGTCGCTCCGAAGCCTCTCGACACCAGAGAGCAGCGTGCCGCGATCGGCCGCGTCGCCGACGCCTTGATCGAGCACGCCGATCAGGCACTGCCCGACGCCGCTGTCCGTTATGCGGCTGTTCGGGACCTTCTCGAACGCCGAGTCCCGCGCGTTCGTGGGAAGGCGGCTGGCGGCCCCATCCACACGCTCGACCTCGATCGTCAGAAGGCGTTGGTCAGCGCCCTCGATCGCAGCTATCTCGTCATTCAGGGGCCGCCGGGATCGGGAAAGACATACACCGGCGCCCGCCTCATCGTGGCGCTCCTGGCACGCGGCAAGCGCGTGGGCGTTGCCGCCAACAGCCACAAAGCCATCAACAATCTGCTCGCCGAAGTCGAGGCGGTTGCGTTGGCAGAACAGGTCACGTTCACCGGACTCAAGAAGAACAGCGACGAGGACGACGGGTTCGAGGGACGGTTGATCGGCAACACCAACGAGAACACCGACTGCGAGGCGCCGGACATTCAGATGATCGCCGGCACGTCATGGCTGTTCTCGCGAACGGGAATGGATCAGACGCTCGACTATCTGTTCATCGACGAGGCCGGCCAGGTCGCACTGGCCGACGCCGTGGCGATGGCCGCATCCGCATCGAATGTCATTCTGCTCGGCGATCCCCAGCAGCTGCCGCAGGTGCGTCAGGGTGTCCATCCGCTCATCGACGTGCCGTCCGCAGGGGAGAGCGTTCAGCTTCAGCGCACGACCGCCGGCTGCTCGGTCCTCGAGCACGTCCTCGCCGGCGCGGCAACGATTTCTCCGGACCGCGGCATCTTCCTCTCGCGCACCTGGCGCATGCATCCCGACGTGTGCCGCTTCATTTCGGATCTCGCCTACGACGGACGCCTCGAGAGCGCGGCCGGGCGTGAGCGCCAGCGCCTCGACTCTCCGGGATTGAGCGGCACGGGGCTTCGCCATCTGCCCGTGGAGCACGAGGGCAACTCGCAGCAGTCGTACGAGGAGGCGCGAGTCATCGCGAAAGAGGTGAGAAAGCTGCTGAACGGCGGCACCTTCACGGACCACAGCGGAGGAACGCGTCCGCTGACAGCAGACGACATCCTGGTCGTAGCGCCCTACAACATGCAGGTGCGCTGCCTGCGCGAGAAGCTGCCGGCAGGCGTCGACGTGGGAACCGTCGACCGGTTTCAGGGTCGAGAGGCGCCGGTGGTCTTCTTCTCGATGGCCTCGTCGAGTGGTCAGGACGTTCCGAGAGGGCTCGAGTTCCTGTTCAGCCGGAACCGATTCAACGTGGCGATCTCGCGCGCCCGGGCGCTCGCGGTCGTCGTCTGCTCGCCGCACCTGCTCGACGTACGGTGCCGTACCGTCGAGCAGCTGCGACTGGTGAATGCGTTGTGCCGGTTCGTGCAGTCGTGCCGATAAGAGGAGCACGGCCCCCTGACACCGGCCTTCGGACGTCAGTATCGCGTCACACCTTCTGCGAGCGTCCGGCGAGGATGTCTCGAATGTCCGTCAGCAGGCGCTCTTCGTTCGATGGTGGCGGCGGCGCCACAGGTGCTGCCGGCTGCTCGCGTCTTGCGGCGTTCATCGCCTTGATCACCATGAACAGCGCGAACGCGATGATCAAGAAGTTGATGATCGTATTGATCAGCACGCCATACGCGAACACGACCGCTCCCGCTCCTTTTGCGGCGCCGAGAGACGCATACCCCTCAGGACCGGGCGGCGGCGTTCCTGCTCGCAGCAGGACGAACATGTTGGAGAAGTCGGTCCCGCCGAGCGCCAGACCGATCACCGGCATCAGGATATCGTTGACGAAGCTGTTGACGATGCCGCCGAACGCGGCGCCGATGATGATCCCGACTGCCATGTCGACCACGTTGCCGCGCATGGCGAACTGCTTGAATTCCTTCAGCATCTCTCTCCTCCGTCACCTTCGTCACGCGCGGCCGTACAGCGGGCACTCACGAGTTCGATCGCCGCCTGATGTTCGATGCGATCGACAGAGCTCGTCGCCGCCAGAGACTATAGCCCGACCCCCGGCCGGGCGGCAGTTGCCGTCGAGAAATAGTGCGCTGCTCACCGGCTGCGCACACACCTCACGTTACGTGCCCTTTCCGAACAACTTGCCGGCGATCCCCGCTACGCTGTCGAGCATCGATCCTGACTGACCGCCTTCGAGCAGCGAGCCGAGCATTCCAGCGAGTCCGGTCGACGAGCCGCCACCGAGCGACCCCGTGGCCTGCGCGTGTCGTGACAACCCTCCCATGGCGAGCGCGGCGACGAGCGGCAGCATCTGCTTGAGCACACCGACGTCGATACCGGTACTGCCG
Source organism: Vicinamibacterales bacterium (assembly GCA_036274155.1). Classification (GTDB taxonomy): domain Bacteria; phylum Acidobacteriota; class Vicinamibacteria; order Vicinamibacterales; family UBA2999; genus Gp6-AA40. The sequence goes on from DASUGH010000165.1 coordinate 11,176, forward strand.
GCCGCCTGCTGTGCCACCTGGCGGCTGACATCCTTGCTCCCGAGCAGGTGCCCGAGGATGCCGTTGCCGTCAGCGATCGAGGCCTCGGTGGCGAGCGTCTCGGGGTTGTCCAGATACCGCTGATGGTTGCCGGTGGTCAGGGCCGAGGCGAGGCTGGCGAGCCCGCCCTCGCGACCCATGTTCTGTTGCAGGCCTGATGTCAGGGCCGGCAGGAGAGCGGACAGAGCCGATTGCGTCTGCTCCGGCTGCAACCCGAATTGACGGCCGAGCTGCTGCAGGGCGCCGCCGTTCTGGGCATTCACTATCGTGTCGAGGATGTTCATGGATCGCGCCTCCAGGATATGGAAAGCGCGAGCTTACCGCGGAGGGCGGTCAACTGGCTCAGCCGCGTCAGCAACGGGTGCGTGGCAACCCGAACGCGTGAGCGCGTCACGAACCGGCAGCCGTTCTGCCGGGTGAAGCGCTCTATCGGGCGTGCGGCGGGGCGGACCTAAACCCAGAGCTCACTTGTGTTGAGGATGCGAATCCCGGTTCCGGCGACCGGACCGCGCTGCGAGGGCGTCGAGGGCCGCTGGACGCGAGCTCCGTGAGCTCGCTGGTCCCCACAGCCTTCTCGCGCGGTCAGGCGAGTCTGGTCGGTCGTCTCCACAGGGATTCGCATCCTCAACACGAGTGAGCTCTGGGTCTAGAAGAGCAGCGCGACGTCGAGGATGAACCCTGACGGGTTGTAGACGACGGCGTAGCCGTCGATGAGGCCGCGTCGATACCCGTACGGGATCGGCGGCAGCGTGCGCTCGACATAGACCGGGATCGGCTGGATCCGCTTCGCCCATCCATACGGCAGATAGCCTGAGCGCGCGTAGACGTAGCGCGTGTTGCGCGGCAACGGCCGGTAGTGCGGGCGATAGTAGTCTCGAATCACCACCACATCACGTGATCCGAAGTAGTGATCCCGTCGGACGTCGCGAACGTAGTCGCGCCGGTCGTCACGATCGCGCCGGCCGTCATGATCGCGCCAGTCGTCCCGCCGAGCATCGTGATCGCGCCGCGCGTCCTGCCGCGGCACGGCAGTCCGAACGTTACTACTGGCCTGTCTGACCTGGCGTTCCCTGCCTTTATCGCCGGCTTCCGCGCGATTGACGAATCCTGCTCCGCCAACGAGCGCGCCGGCGACAACGACCCACATCAGCGATTTCACTTGGCACCTCCGTCTCTCGCAGGGGAACTGGCTGCCACCTCTGGAGCAAGGGGTCTGCCAGTCCGTAAGTTGCGAAAAGTCTCCGACAATCAGCGTGTTAGCGGGGTGCACAGGATGGCGCGTGGGCGGGGGCGTCCCCTGTGGATGACGCGCATGCGCCGAGCTGCACGGCAGTTCTCGAGTCATTGTCCTCGCGCCTTATGATTCGCAGATGGCAGCCGTTCAAACGCCAAACCCCTTTCGAGTGTTCGACGCACTCAACAGCTTTCACCGGACGTTTGCGTTGAAGGCGGCAATCGAGCTCGACCTGTTCAGGCACATCGCCGCCGGCGCCACGCGCGTAGCGGAGCTTTCCGCCCGATTGCAGGCCAGTCAGAAGGGCGTGCGGGTGTTGTGCGACTACCTCACCACTTGCGGCTTTCTGCAGAAACACGGCGATGCCTACGCGCTCGCGGCCGACACAGCGCTCTTCCTCGACTCGAAGTCTCCTGCCTATGTCGGATCGGGCGTGTTCTTTCTCGCACACCCGCGCAACGTCGCGCTTTTCGCAGACCTGACCGAGGCGGTCCGCCGGGGTGGCACTCCGCATGGCCGCGGCAATCTGGACGCCGAAGCGCCGATCTGGGTCGATTTCGCGCGCTGGATGGCGCCGCTGTCGGCCCTTGCTGCTGGCGCGCTGGCGGACGCGGTCAACCGCCCGGGGCAGGCCATGAAGGTGCTGGACATCGCGGCGGGCCACGGCGCCTACGGCCTGGCGATCGCCCGGCTGAACCCGCGCGCCGAGATCTACGCCCAGGACTGGAAGAACGTGCTCGCGCTCGCACGCGAGCGCGCCGAACAGGCCGGCGCGGCCGAGCGGTATCACCTCATTCCGGGCGATGCGTTCGAGGTGGAGCTCGGCTCGGGGTACGATGTCGCGCTGCTTCCCAACTTCCTTCATCACTTCGATCACGCCGCCAACGTCGGACTGCTGCGGCGCGTGCGCGCCGCACTGGCTCCGGGCGGCCGGGCGGCGGTCGTCGAGTTCGTCCCCGACGACGACCGCGTCACGCCTGCGCCGGCGGCGGCGTTCAGCCTGACGATGCTGGCGACGACGGAACACGGTGACGCGTACACGCTTGGCGAGTTGGACGCGATGCTGCGGGAAGCGGGCTTCACCGCCACCAGCGCGCGGACGGTAGGACCGCAGACGCTGTTACTGGCAGAGACATAGATCGGCAGAGAACGATCCGAACGATCCGAACGATTTTCGAAGGAGGGCAACGGTCATATGAAAGTGGTCGTGGACTTGACACTGTGCGATCTGCACGGACTGTGCGTGGAGACCGCGCCAGAGGTGTTCGAGATCGCTGACGATGGTGCGTTGCGGGTGCTCGACCCGTCGCCGCCGGAGGCGCTGCGTCCGAAGGTGGACAAGGCCGTGCGCGAGTGTCCTACCGCAGCGATCACGGTCGAAGGCTGATCTGCGTCGATGCTGCGCCACATCGTGGTCGTGGGCGCATCGCTCGCCGGTCTTCGCGCGGTGGAGACGCTGCGTGAGCGCGGCTACGATGGCGCTCTCACGTTGATCGGCGACGAGGGGCGGCCGCCTTACGACCGGCCGCCGTTGTCGAAGCAGGTGCTGCAGGGCGTCTGGGAGCCGCAACAGACGTTCTTCCGGAAGAAAGAGGGATTCGACTCGCTCGCGCTCGACATGCGCCTCGGTGTCAGGGCGCGGGCGCTGGACGTGCGGGCTCGCCAGGTGCTGCTCGCCGATGGCACGACCATCGGCTACGACGCCGCGATCGTCGCCACCGGCGCGCGTGTCCGCACGCTTCCAGGAATGAGGCTCCGACCCGGTCTGCACGTCCTGCGGGGGCTGGACGACGCGATTGCGCTGCACCGCGAGCTCGGGGAGGTTGCGCGAGTGGCAGTCGTCGGCTGCGGCTTCATTGGACTCGAGGTCGCCGCGTCCTGCCGCGTTCGCGGAATCGGCGTCACCGCCATCGAAGCGCTGCCGTCCGCGCTTACGCCGGCTGCAGGCCGGACGATCTGTGAGACCGTGGAATCGCTGCACCGCGACCACGGTGTCGACCTGCGCACCGGCGCACGGGTGGCCGATGTCGTCGGCGACACGCGAGTCAGCGGTGTGAGGCTGAGCGACGGCTCGCTGATCGAGGCCGATCTCGTGATCGTCGGAGTCGGCGTGACACCCAATACGGAATGGCTCGAAGGCAGCGGCCTGACGCTCGAAGACGGCATCGTCTGCGACGAGTCGGGCGAAGCGGCGCCGGGCGTGTACGCCGCCGGTGACGTGGCGCGGGTGCCAAACGCGTGGCTCGGCGACGCACGGCGTGTGGAGCATTGGACGAACGCCGTCGAGCAAGGTGTGTTCGCGGCCGAGAGCCTGCTTGCCGGTGGCGGTGCGCGTCGCCGGTTTTCGTCAGTGCCGTACTTCTGGTCGGATCAATACGACCGCAAGATTCAGTTTGCGGGGAGCGCGCGTCCTGGCGACGAGGTCGTCGTCGTCGACGGCTCCACGGCGGAGCGCCGGTTCGTCGCCTTGTACCGGCGCGCGGATTCGCTGGCCGCGTGCCTGGCCATGAACCATCCACGCGGCTTCATCAAGTTCCGAAAGTTGCTCGCGGCAAAACCGCGCTGGGACGAAGCGCTGTCGGCGTCGTTGTAAGACGGTTGTCGCGCCGCTGGACGTTCCTCAACCGAGCTGAAGCTCGGTTCTGCGACATCGCCGCCAAGCCGTCTCTAACTCGACGGTTTGTCCTACAATCAGCTCGAGTGTCGACTTCTCGCGCAGGTTCTCCTCGATGAACCGTCGCCGCCTTACGATGCTCCTGGCGCTGACGGTGATCTATTACACCGCCGGCGTGCTTGGGCTCCGCCTGGCGTACGTCAATCAGAGCGTCAGTGCCGTGTGGCCACCGGCGGGGATTGCCGTGGGCACGCTGCTGAGCTTCGGCACCGGACTCTGGCCGGCCGTCGCCGTTGGCGCGTTCCTCGTCAACATCGGCGCCTCCGGGGACCTCGGGTCGACGGTGTTGATCGCCATCGGCAACACCCTCGAAGCGCTCCTCGCCTGCTGGCTCGTCAAGCGCTATGCAGGCGGCGCCTCCGCCTTCACCCGGGCGAACACCGTCTTCCGGTTCGCATTCTTCGGTGGTTTGCTGGCTCCGATCGTCGCCGCATCCATTGCCACACTGGCGTTGCGAGCGGCGCACCTGTCGGGGGCGGACAACTCGCCGCTGTGGTTCACGTGGTGGCTGGGAGATGCGGTCGGTATTCTCCTCATCGCTCCGCTCGTCGTCATGTGGTCCAGTCCGGGAGGCCGAAAATGGACACGCGCGCGAGCATTCGAGATGGCGGCGGTCGTCGTCGCCGCGGCCGCATTGTCGTGGCTGGTGTTCGTGTTCTCACCGGTCGCGGCGAGGCAATACCCGCTGCCGCTGCTTCCGATGCCCATCCTGCTGTGGCCGGCGTTCCGGCTCGGTGCCCGTGAGACAGTCGCAATTGCGGTATTGCTGGCGTTCGTCTGCGTCATCGCCACCCTGAATGACCTCGGCCCGTTCGTCCGCAGCAACCCCAACGAATCCTTGCTGTTCCTGCAGGCGTTCATGGGCCTGTGGGTCGTGGGCATGCTCGCCGTGTCGATCGAGGTGGAGACGAAGGGAGTGGTGGAGGCCAACCTGCGCCTGCTCAACGAAAGCCTCGAGCAGCGGGTCACCGCGCGCACGGAGGAATTGAGCCGGATGCGCGATCGGCTGGACGAGGCACAGCGCATCGCGCACGTGGGCAGCTGGGAATGGGACGTGGCTGCCAACTCGATCTGGTGGTCCGACGAGCTGTTCCATCTCTTTCAGGTGCCGCGCGTCAGCGATCGGACTTACGAGGACTGGCTGAGGCTGGTGCACCCGGAGGACCGCAGCCTGGCGGAACACGCCGTCGGCAAAGCGCTGGCGGACGGCTGTCCGTTTTCCTTCGAACACCGCCTGGTCTGGCCTGACGGCACCGTGCGAACCATCCAGGCCGACGGTCACGTGGTCAGGGATGCCGAGGGCCGGCCGATCCGGCTGATTGGCACCGGCCGTGACGTCACCGATCTCCGGCATGCCGACGAAGAGCGCATGCAGCGCCTGCGGGAGCAGGCTGCCCGGGTGGAAGCCGAAGACGCCAATCGCGCGAAGGACGAATTCCTGGCCACGCTGTCGCACGAGCTGCGGACGCCGCTCAACGCGGCCCTCGGCTGGACGCAGATGTTGCGCGACGTCGTTCAGGAGCCGGAGCGGCGTTCACGCGTCGTCGAGCTGATCATGCGCAACCTGCAGGCGCAGTCGCGGCTCGTATCCGACATGATGGACGCATCGTCGATCGCGCTGCGGACGTTGCGCATCGAGACGGCGCACGTGGCGATGGCCGACGTCGTGCGGGCGGCGATCGACAGTGTGCGCGATCCGGCCACGGCGCGACGAATCCGGATCGAAACGGTATTTCCGCCGGAGCCGGCGTATGTGACGGGCGACGCGATGCGGCTCCGTCAGGTCGTGTGGAATCTGGTATCGAACGCCGCCAAGTTCAGCCGCGATGGCGGGACCGTGACGGTCATGCTGCTCCGAGACGGGAATACGGTCAGGCTCACCGTCGAAGACGACGGCCCCGGCATCGATGAGGAGTTCATGCCGCACCTCTTCGAACGGTTCCGTCAGGCCGATTCGTCTGTCACGCGATCGCACGGAGGGCTGGGGCTCGGGCTGGCGATCGCGCGGCATCTGGTGCGGGCGCACGACGGCAGCATTACTGCTGCCAATCGCGCCGACGGCGGAGCGGTGTTCACGGTGGAGCTGCCGGTGGCTGTCGGAGTGGAGTCGACGACTTAGGGCTTGTGCCTGCGGCGACCGTTGATTGGCTGTTCTGGCGGTGCTTCGTCGTCCGGCCGCGACGTGTCACCCACCACCACGAAATCGGCGGAGTCCCAGGTGAAGGGCGGCTTCTGGCGCCGCTCGCCCGTGCGGCGTTCGCCGTTCGAACGACCCGGCTCCGTGCGACGGTCCGACTCGCGCCGATCCCATTTGATTTCCACGGGCAGTCCGGCGCTCTTCGTCTTGAGTTGATCGAAGCGGCGGAGTGCGCCACGACGTACGCGAATGACCATCTTTCCGTTCGGCTCGTCGTCCTGGCCGTCAGCGCCGGTCCAACCCGACATGTCGTCGTCGAGTGCGGTGCTCTTGCGCTTGTTGCCCATGGTACCCGGAGTTATCGGCAACCGCGCGATGACCCTTGATTGGAATTTCGGACCGGACCTGAGGTCCCACCCTCCGAAACCGAGACGCCACGACGAACTGAAACGCAACCTTACGCAAGAACGTGCGGCGCATTCATCACGCCGCCGTCCATGGTGGTTCATGTTACGATCCATTTTCCGTCACGTCGACTCCACGCTTCACGATCATTTCGTTTTCCACCGATGCGCCACCCGATTGCTCGCTCGACGCTCGCTGCCTGCGGCGCGATCGCACTTCTGGGAGTCGTCCTCGCCGGAGCGCGGCGGGCGAGGCACAAGGAGTTCGCCCTGGTGGCGCCGACCGACGATCCGCCGCCGGCGTCACGCGAGCCGACGCCGTTGAACATTCGCGCGGCGCTTCGCGCCGTTCGCTCGAGCCCCGCCCGCTTCCGTGCCGCGGCGGCGCGTGAACGATCCGAGGCGCTCAGCCGGCGCAAGCAGGATTTTCTAGGGCTCTTGTCCCATGAGCTGCGCAACCCGCTCTCGGCGATTCACGCGGCGCTGGCGGTGATGCGGGCGCGCGATGGGCTGCAGGCGGGCCAGCGCGCACGAATCATCATCGAACGGCAGGTGGAGCACATCGGACGGCTCGTCGACGATCTGGTCGACACTGCCCGGATCGAACGAGGCACGCTGTCGCTGCAACTCGAGCCGGTCGACATTCGCGACGTGCTCAGCACCGCTGTCGACATGGCTCAGCCGTCGGTCGCGCATCGCCAGCAGACCTTCGAGTGGGAGCCCTCCGAGGAGCCTCTCCTCGTCAACGGGGATCGTGTCCGCCTTCAGCAGGTCTTCTCGAATCTCCTGCTCAACGCATCGAAATACACGCCGGAACGGGGGCGTATCGAGCTCGTGACCTCTCGCGCCGGATCCGACTTCTGCGTCGAGGTTCACGACAACGGCCGAGGCATCGCAGCCGAGGACCTGACGCGGGTGTTCGAGCCGTTCGTCCGGGCGACACGGGACGAACCCGGGCTGGGTGTCGGGTTGTATGTGGCCCGCACGCTGGTCGAGCAGCACGGCGGCGTGATCAGCGTGGACAGCCGCGGTCTGCACACGGGCACGACGTTCACGGTCCGGCTGCCTGAGCTGTCGCCGCTGCTGCGTCAGGTCTCGACGTCTGGATGAGCGCCGCAGCCGCCGTACGCACCCGCGGCTGACGCCATACAATCGATTCATGCTGCCCCCCTCCGCATCCCCGGCCGCGCATGGACGGTGACGTACGTGCGATTCGCGAGCTCGTCGAGAACTGGGTCGTCTGGCGGGACGCGGGCGACTGGGAGCGCTTCGCCACCGTGTGGCACGATGACGGGTGGATGACGGCGACCTGGTTCCAGGGATCGGCCCGTGACTTCATCGAGATCAGCCGCCAGGGGTTCAACAACGGCGTCAACATTCTCCATTTCCTCGGCGGCTTCAGCTGTGACATCGTCGGCCGGCGTGCCATCGCGCAGACGAAGATGACGATCAATCAGCGCGCGACCGTCGACGACGTGCTCGTCGACGTCGTCTGCACCGGCCGCTTCTACGATTTTCTCGAGAGGCGATCGGAAAGGTGGGGAATCGTGCGGCGGCAGCCGATCTACGAAAAGGATCGGATGGACCCGGTCGATCCTGGCGCGGTGCTGACACTCGACGCGACACGGCTGGCCAGATTTCCGGAGGGCTACCGTCATCTCGCCTATCTGCAGACGAGCATCGGGTTCAACGTCAAGCCGAATCTGCCTGGACTGCGCGGCGAGGCCGTGGAACGGCTCTATGCGGAGGGTCGGGCATGGCTGGCGGGGTCGGCGCGGCCCGGGGAGCCGCTCTGACGTGGGATCGCGCCGGAGGCACCAGCGATGACGCGTAAGCTCGGTCCTTTCGACGTGTCGGCGATCGGTCTCGGGTGCATGAGCATGTCGCATGCGTACGGGACCCCGCCGTTGCCAGATGTCGCGGCAGGCGTCCTGCGCCGCGCGCTCGATCTCGGGTACACCCACCTCGATACCGCCGCGTTGTACGGGTTCGGCGCCAACGAAACGCTGATTGGCAACGCTGTTTCGGATCGACGCCGCGAGTTCGTCCTCGCCAGCAAGGGAGGCATGTTCCGCAACGCGCAGGGGCAGCGGGAGATCGACGGCCGTCCCGAGACCCTCAAGCGGCACTGCGCGGAGAGCCTGACACGGCTGCGAACCGACGTCATCGATCTCTACTACCTCCACCGGTGGGACAAACGCATCCCTGTCGAAGACAGCGTGGGCGCTCTTGCCGATCTCGTGGCCGAGGGAAAGGTCCGCGCGATAGGACTCAGCGAGGTCTCCGCCGCGACGATCCGGCGCGCGCACCGTGTTCACCCGATCAGCGCCGTGCAAACCGAGTACTCGCTGTGGACCCGCAACCCCGAAGTCGCTGTTCGCGACGCGTGCCGCGAGCTCGGTATCGCGCTGGTGGCGTTCAGCCCGTTGGCCCGCGGCTTTCTCACCGGCGGGTTGCGTGAGGTGGCGAGTCTGCCGCCAAAAGACATCCGCCTGGCGATGCCGCGGTTTCAGGGTGAGCATTTCGCGAGAAACCTGACGCTGCTCGACGGGCTGTCGGCCATTGCGCGCGAGAGCGGCGTCACCCCTGCGCAGGTTGCGCTCGCCTGGCTTCTGGCACAAGGCGGGCACATCGTGCCGATCCCCGGCACCACCCGCCTGGATCACCTCGAGGAAAACGTGCAGGCGCAGCACGTTCGTCTGACCGAAAGCACGATCGATCGTCTCAACCGTCTCATCAACCCGGGGACGGTGTCGGGGGCGCGCTACAACGAAGCCACGCAGGCCGAGATCGATACAGAGGAGATCGCGTTCGGCGCGTAGTCCCGGGACAAGCACTATGCCGCCTGCGTTCACCGTCACACCCGGTTGGTTGCCGTTTCATCCGACCCCTTCGGTGCCAGCGTTCAAGGTTCCCCAGGGTGCCGTGGACGCGCACTGCCACGTGTTCGGGCCAGGAGACGTCTTTCCGTATGCGCCCGAACGGAAATACACGCCGTGCGATGCGCCGAAGGAGCAGCTCTTCGCGCTGCGCGATCGGCTGGGGTTCGAGCGGAACGTCATCGTGCAGGCGACGTGTCACGGCACCGACAATCGGGCGCTCGTCGATGCGCTGCTGGCGTCAGAGGGCCGCGCCTGCGGCGTTGCCACTGTCGACCGCAACGTCACCGACGTGGAGTTGCGCGATATGCACGCGGCAGGCGTCCGCGGCACACGGTTCAACTTCGTGAAGCGGCTCGTGGATTTCACCCCGCGCGATGTCCTGACGGAGATTGCTGCGCGTATCGCTCCGCTCGGCTGGCATGTGGTCGTCTACTTCGAAGCCGCCGATCTGCCTGATCTCTGGGACTTCTTCACCGCGCTGCCCACCATCGTCGTGGTCGACCACATGGGCCGTCCCGACGTGCGCAAACCGGTCGGCGGCCCGGAGTTCGAGCTGTTCGTGCGGATGATGCGCGAGCACGACAACATCTGGTCGAAGGTCAGCTGTCCGGAACGCCTGTCCTACTCCGGCCCTCCGGCACTCCACGCCGAACGGCACGCGTACCGTGACGTCGTGCCATTTGCCCGGCGCCTGGTCGAAACGTTTCCCGACCGGGTTCTCTGGGGAACCGACTGGCCCCACCCGAACCTGAAGGACCACATGCCCGATGATGGGCTCCTGGTGGACTGGGTGCCGGAGATCGCGGTCACGCCGGAGCTGCGGCAGAAGCTGCTCGTCGAGAATCCGATGCGACTCTACTGGAGCTGACGAGCAGACCCGCCGTCAGGGAACGGACACGACGATGTCGGGGAAGAAGCCGGGCGTGACGGTCAGTTCCTGTGCGCCGGCTGCGAGCTTCTTCAAGAGCTCGGGATCGAACCATTCGTTGGGCTCTGCATCGGTGAGTGTCGCGATCCAGTAGTTGCCCGGTGGCACGTCGCGGAACGTGAACCGACTGTTCTGATCGGGCTGTGTGGCGAAGACGCGCACGGCTGGCAGCGCCCATGCCTCTGCCTCACGGGCAAACAGCACGACGAACAGGTTCCTGGCAGGCTGACCGCTGGCGCTTCGGATCCGTCCAGACAACTGCAGGGGACCGCCTGAGACCACGACATCGACACTGACCGACGCGCCGGGCTTCAGTTCGATCCCGGCGTTCAATCGCTCGCTGCCCTCGACTGTCTGTGAGAGGATCGCGGGAAGTACAGCGTTCCTCGGACCGGTGAGTGTCAAGCGATAACGACCCGGAAACAGGTTGGTGAAGGTGAACCGGCCTTCGGTGTCCCAGCTCGCAACTGCCGGCTGGAGGCCTGCGGCGACCGGCTCTCCCATTCGGGTCGCTTGCAACCGCACACTCGTCACGAGCGGCGGACCGATTGAACCAGCCGTCCGAATGCGGCCCGTGAGCACCTGCTCGCGAGACAGATCGAGGATCACGCCCTCCAGATCGCCTGTCACCGTCACATCGATCGAGCCCGAGAGATTCGTCCGTGGCTGACTTGCGATGGATGAAGGGCGCGTCGTCAGCGTGTACCGTCCAGGAAGCACGCCGTTGATGGTGAAAGCGCCCCTCTCGTCGCTCGTGCCGAGGCGGAGCGGAGCCGTGCCAACCGAGAGGGATGGATCGTTGCTGAGGAGCTGCACGCTGATACGCGGCGCCGGTTGTCCATCGGGACCCCGAACGATTCCGCTCACCCTGGCGAGCGACACGAGCGCCGTCTGCAGCGACACCGTGCGTTCCTCGCCGGCAGCGAGCTGCAACCGCGCGCCGCGCGCCGCGTCGGCCTGGGTCGGGTAGGACACAGGTGCGTACATGACGCTCAGCGGCGCGGCGATCGCGCCGGGCTTTCCCGCGGCCGCATCGAGGTCGGCCTGAGTTGTCAGCGCCACGGCTGACGTCGCTCCGTTGCCGCGCGGGCGCGCGTCGATCACATACTCACCGGGAGCCAGGCCGTAGATGCGGAACTCTCCCTCGGTGTTCGTGACCGGCGGCGCGAGTCGCCCGGTTTGACGGACGGCGACGAGCTCCCGCCCTTGCGGCTGCCATCGGTACTGCCGCACCCCAACCTCAACGTCGGCCATCGGCAGACCGTACTGATCGAGCACGGTGCCGGTGATCGACGCGCCCTTCATGATGGGGAAGGTGATGTCCGCGACCTGCTGGCCTGCGGCGACCGATACCGGCGTGCCCGGCTCGTCCGGCCGCCGGGCGCCGTAGATCGTCGGGACATACCCGGTCTTGAACGTATAGATCGTGTGCTGGCCTGGCGGCACATCCGTCAGCAGGAAACGGCCGTCGTCATCGCTGTACACGCCAGGGTCGAGCCCGCTGGCCAGGCTCAGTCGCATGCCGGCGATGGGAGTATTCGTCAAGGCGTCGATGACGCGTCCGCCGATACTGCCGCCGCCTGATGGCCGGCCGGAGACGCTGCGCGTCTCGGCGATGTCGACCGCGTCGAGCGGGAGAGCGGGAGGCTTCAGTTGCGCGGCGCGCGGCGCAGGTGCAGTCGTCACACGAAGGTCGCGACTCGTGACGACACCCTCGTCGAGACTGACCCGCGCGGCGAGGGGAGCGAGCACTTCGAAGAGTGCGCCGCCGCGCCAGTCGCGCTGGGTGGCACCGCGCACGGCGCAGACGTAGTAATCGCCGGCGGGCAGCTCTGCGAGCACGAAGGTTCCGTCGGCTGCGGGGCGCGCCTGCCGGAGACTTCGGCCGATGCCGTAGTCGATCCACAACGATTCGTCGGCGGGAAACAACAGCACCGCGACCCGGTCAGCGTCCTGGATGTCCAGGACACGGCCACGCAGTTCAGCGGTCAGATTCGTGAGTGTCACAGCCACGTCGGAGACGTCGCGCGTGACGACCAGCGGCGTGCTGCTGACATCGCGGCCGCCGATCATCGCCGACCGAATCGTCCACGACCGTGCGGCAGTGCTCGCGGATCGATCCGGCCTCAGACCCGCTCGATCGATCGGGACCCGAGCTCCCGCGCTGACGATATAGCGTCCGGGCGTGACGGTCACCGTGAACCGCCCGTCGCTGTCTACCGGGAACGCTGGAGGAACGACGTCACTTCCAGAAAGCTCGTTGTCGCGGGTGAGCGTCACGCTGGCCGCCGTGGACGATGGCGCGGCGCCGTCGAGCTGTACGCGGCCGCTCACGCGCAGGCCGCGATGAACGGCGACGGTCACGTCGATGTCGGCGCTCCCGACGTCGACGCTGGCGCGCGCCCAGGCATCGTTGGCAGCGGCGCCGCGGCCGCTCACCACGCCGGTGAAGAGGGTAGAGATGATGTACTGGCCAGCCGGGATGTTGTCGAACACGAAGCGGCCGTCCGCGGTCACGGCTACCGCGCGCTGCAGGCCGCCTTCGTCTCGAGCACTGATGGAGATCCGGTTCGGAATGACGGCGCCGTCGGTGCTTCGCAATGTGCCGGTAATCCGGTGCGCGGGAATGAGCGGCATGCTGATGTCGAGGCCGCCGCGGTCTTCACCCGACTTCACGCTGATCACGGCGGCCCCCGCCAGGTCGGGGGAGGCCGGAAAGTACGTGGTCGCCAGCGCGAACCGCGTTCCAGTCGCCGTGGTCACGCCACGGGCGCGGCCATCGTCGCTGACCGCTGAAATCAGATAGTCGCCGGGCCGCACACGGATGGAAAACGCTCCCCGGTCGTCAGTGAACGACAGCCCTCCTGTGAGACTGCGGCGTCCCATGAAGACTGTCCACTGCTGCGCATAGACGCGCGCGTTGCCGACAGGTTCGCCCGACTCGGTTGTGACGCGGCCGCTCAGTACCGCATCGCGCCAGACCGGCACGGTCACGGTGAGGCGATCGCCGCTTCGAACCGTGAGGTTGAAGTCCGGCAGGACAATCATCCCTGTAGTCTCAGCGGGGGACCGTTCGTCGGGGAGGCGCGGTCTCGTCTCCTGGTAGGCACCAGTCGTCCAGCCCGGACGGCTGGCAGTAACGGCGAAGCGGCCTTCGGGTAGTGCGGAAAAAGCGAAACGGCCCTCGGCATCGGTGAGGACCGTTCGGCCCGCCATCCGGCGCCCATCCGCCGGGTCGCGCGCGATCGACACCATGGCGCCCGGCACGGCGGCGCCCGTCACGCCATCGACGGAGCGGCCCGTGACGACGGCGGATCCTGAGGCAGTGCTGGGCTGCGCGAGGAGCTCGAACGACGAGACACCGATTGCCACAGCGCTCGCAGCGATCAACCCGACGCCCAGGATCATTGGTCTGGCGCGAACCGAAAAGCTCATCACGCGGCCTCGACGGAACGTTTATCCCGCTTTGTGGATAGTACTGGCAACGGGCCAGCCATTCGCGTCGATCTGGACGTCCCGTGCGGCCGGTCCGCCGTAAGCAGGCCGGGAGGTCCGCCGATGTGCGAACTGACAAGGTTCAGGTCCGCGCAGCCGAGGGCGCTCGCGCGGCCGACGGTGACCCTGATGTACATTGATGTGCTCGTCCAGGTGCCTGGTCCGGCTTCAGCCGGCAGTGCGCCTGTTTGCCTGTGTGTAGGGTCCGGCTTCAGCCGCACCAGTCCGCCTGAAGGCGGACCCTGCGTCAGTGTCCTGGTGCGCGTTCGGCCGGCGGGCTCACACGCGGAGGGTCGATGAAAATCTGTCTGGCAGGTACTGGAGCAATGGGCGAGATTCACGCGAAGGCGCTCGCCAAGATCGAGGGTACCGAGATTGTGGCCATCGTGGCGCGGACGCCGGACGGAGCCGAGAAGTTCGCAGCGAAGTGGAATATTCCGTTCCATACGACCGACCTGTCGGCCGGCATCGATCGGCCCGGCGTCGACGCGGTGATCCTCACGACGCCGAGCGACCAGCACTGCGCGCAGACGCTGCTGGCTCTGTCGAAGGGGAAGCACGTGCAGGTCGAGATCCCGATGGCGCTGAATCTGGCCGACTCGCAGCGGATGCTCGACGCCTCGCGCAAGGCCGGAAAAGTGTGCATGGTCACGCACACGCGGCGCTTCTCGAGCCCGCACCGTGAGATCCGCCGCCGCATCCGTGAAGGCACCTTCCACCTGCATCACATGGTCGTGGAGACCTATTTCTTCCGGCGTACGAACCTGAACATGCACGGTCAGCCGCGCTCGTGGGTGGACAACCTGCTCTGGCATCATGGTTGCCACTCGGTGGATCTGGCGCAGTGGATGCTCGACGATCCGAGCTGGGATGCGTGGGGGCAGAAGGGGCCGGATCACCCGCAGCTCGGCATCCCGATGGATGTGTCGGTCGCGATGAAGTCGAAGAAGGGACCGCTCTTCACGATGGCGATGTCGTTCAACAACAAAGGGCCCTTCGGCGGCTTCTACCGCTACATCGGCGAAGAGGAGACCTACAAGGTGTATCGCGACACGATGACCGACAGCGAGGGCAAGGACGTGCCGCTCGACAACATCGCTGCTTTCGATCGCCAGGACGTCGAGTTCGTTGCTGCCATCCGAGAGGGGCGCGAACCGGAGTCGAGCGCATCCAGCGTGTTGCCGACGATGGCGCTTCTGGACAGGATCGACAGGGCGATGCAGTAATCTGGAGATGGCGGCGTCGGATCGTCGCAGCCCGAGCTCGGCCTCGGTGGGGAACTGTCAGGTGGTCGCAGCACCGGGCTTCAGCTCGGTGGGGAAATATCAGTCGTCGCGGCACCGAGCTTCAGCTCGGTGGGAAATATCAGTGGTCGCAGCACCGAGCTTCAGCTCGGTGGCGAGCAGGTCACAGGCGTCAGAGGAGTAGAGCCATGGGCGAAATCGTAGCAGCCGTTGGAACGTGTCACACGCCATACATGTTCACGCGGCCGCCGGACGAGGACCCGGCGCAGCTCGAACAGGCCGGACGCAGCATGCAGGAGCTCGGCCGGGTGCTCGACGAGAGCAGGCCGGACGTCATCCTCTTCTTCGGCGCCGACCACGTCGAGACGTTTTCGGTGACCTGCATTCCGAGCTTCGCCATCATCGCCGGCAACCGCGCGATTGCCCGGTTCGCCGGACGTGAGCACGATCTGCCGATTCACCGCGAGATGGCCGAGGACATCCTCAACAAGCTCGTCGTCGATCACCACTTCGACATGGCGTATTCAGAGGACGCCGAGCTCGGACATGCGTTCTCGATTCCGTTCGAGTACGTGATCGGCAAACGTCCCATCCCGGTCATCCCGTTCTTCACGAACGTGTACGTGCCGCCGCTGCCGACGCCGCGGCGCTGCGCGGCTCTCGGCAAGGCGATCGCCGAGATCGTCAAGGGGCGCAGCGAGCGCGTGGCGATCATCGCGAGCGGCGGCATGTCCCATTTCCCCGGCACCAGCAAGTATCTGTATCCGGAGTTCGATTTCGACCGCTGGCTGCTCTCGCAGTTCGAGACGGGGAACATGGACGCGCTGCTCTCCATGACCGGCACGCAGCTCGACGAAGTGGGCAACACCGAGCTGCTCAACTGGGCAGTGATGTTCGGCGCCATCGGCCAGCACGAAGGCGAGCTGATCGACTACATCCCGACCTGGCACCACGGTCTGGGGATGATGCGCTTCCTGCCAGAGCGTGCCCGGGTGAATGCGCCGACGAAGGTCGCGGAGCTGTATGGCGGGTTCAAGTTTCAGAACCAGGGGTTCCAGTTCTACAAGCACCCACCGGCCGAGGCCTACGGGCTCAACAAGCTGATGTTCGAATCGCGCCACAGCGCCGAGTTGCGCAACCGGATCATCAACGACTTCGAGAAGGTCGCGGACGAGTACGGACTGAAAGGGAAACAGCGGGAAGCCGCCCGCGAACTGATCAACGTCGGGATGGGCGGCAAGGTGAGCGATCACGTCGGCCCGCTGGCCGAGGCCGGAGCGCACCCGCTGCAGGCGCTGATGTCGCTGCACGTGATCTTTTCGACCAGCCACAAGCGCGGCCAGGAAGCGATGGCGCAGGCGAAGCACTGAGCGATCGAGCGGGCTGCGGTCTATACGAGGCGGACCTGAAGGTCCGCCTGACAATCGTTTACGGCACCAGCACCACCGGCATCCGCCAGAACGCCGCCTTCTGCGACTCTGGATCGAGCACCGTGACCTGGCAGTCGTAGCGCCCGGGTGTGATTTCGTTGAGTGGGACGCTGAAGCGCATCGGCACCGACTTCGACTTCGGGTTGAGGCCGTAGATCACTGGAAGCGGCGCGGTCTCGAAGGCCTTGTCCTCGCCGCGATAGAACGTGACGAACGCTATGAGCGGCTTCTGGTTCGTCACCCCTCGCTGGTACGCCTCCAGGTAGACATAGAGGTCCTTGCTCACGCTGAAAACACGGGTCACGCTCGGTACGAGCTTCTCGCCCTCGTGAATGAGCGGGTTCGCGGCCATCGCCTCGGCCTTCCGATTGACGGTAAACAGCTCGTCGCCGAGGGCGATCCTCTGGCTGCTCAGCACGACTGAGCTGATCGGTACGCGCGCTGTTTCCTTCACAAGGTTCGGGACCTGGAAGGGCGCCTGATAGGTGCCAATCCGGCCGGTCGTGGCGTCGCGCACCAGGACCTTGATCACGTACCTGGCCGGGAGCAGCGTGAAGCCGTTCTCGTACTGAATCGGACGCTTTGCCAGCTGCTCGGCGTCTTCGTCGCTCAGCTTGATATCGATCTTGTCGCGGATGCTCTGGATCGTGATCCCGTACTCGTCTTTGACCTCGGCGATGAAGTCCATGCTGGTGCGGGCGGCGCCGCGCCGGCGCGCCAGGTTCAGCTCGCTGCCCGGGATCTTCATCGCCACCGGCACGTAATAGTTCGCCCGATCGAGCTGAAAGTAGTTCAGCTCCATCGCGATCGTCATCTCGGTGATCGGATCGCCGAGCATGAACGCCTCCTCGAGCTGCCGTTCCTTGTCGGCGTTCGTGAAGGCGGCGAACGTCTTCTCTCCGTAGTACGCCTGCTGGTAGGTGAGGTCGGCCTGACGGCCGCCGGTGAGCGACACGCGAACGCGCCGGACCTTGCCGTCGGTAGCGGTATGCGTGCTGTAGTAGGCGACGATGTAGTAGTCATCGGCGGCCTGCGCCGCCTGGACGATGCCGAGCGAGAGGTCGTTGTAGTCGAACATCGCCTTGCCGCCAGTGTCCTTGGCGAGGGCGAAGAAGGTGTCCTTCGATTGCTCGTCGCTTGCCGCACGCGATCCGGCGCCGGCCCCGGAAAACATGGCGGTGCCGCCGGACGAGCGCTCGGTGGCGTTGCCGAGCGGCGCCGACGCGGTCAGTCCGCGGGCGTCGAGCGGATTGATCGTGACGTTCGCCTTGATGGCGGCATTCGTCGTGGCGCTCAGCTGCGCCATGTTCTCGGAACCGTTCAACCGCATGCCGCTTCCGAAATAGATCAGCGTCTTCTTCTCGGGCAGGCTGCCCAGCTGTTTGACCGCCGTCTGCAGCGCCGCAAGCTGACGGTCTGTGTTGAAGACGCTGAACTCGGCGTCCCCCTGACCGAATGCCGTGCCCTCGGCAGTGTCGGCGGCGCCGTCGCCGTTGAGGTCGTCGCCGAACTGCAGCGTCTGAATCAGCTCGCGCAGCGCCGCGCGGCTGGCCGTGAAGTCCTGCCGCACCCTGAGGACGCCGTTCGCGAAGGTCATCACCGCCACGACATCGGCAGCCGCCATCTGCGTATCGATGTACTTCCGCGCGTTCTCGAACGCCCGCGCCTCGTCGGCCGGCTGCATCGACAGCATGTCGAAATAGAGCACGATGAGCCGCCGGTCCTGATATTTCACCGTGCCGGGCGGCGGTGTGGAGATGGCGACGTCGATGACCGGTGCGGCGGCCGGCGCGGCAGCATCCGCGGGCAAGTGGTCGGCCGCCACCGCTTCGGCCGGCGCCGAGCCGGGCTCACCCTCGATGCGCTGGTATTCGACGAAGGCGATCTCCTGCGGCTGGTTGTCCTCGAGGACAGAGAAGTCGGCCTTGGTCAGTCCCTGAATCGGTTGTCCCTGTTTGTCGCGGACCGTCACGTTCTGCACGATCAGGCGAGTCGAGCTGCGAAACGTCGCCAGCGGCGGCGAAGGCTGCCCCGGCGCACCGGGTGGCGCCGGCGTCTGGCGAGCGCCCGCCGCGGGGGGAGTCGCAGTCGGCGGTGCCTGGGGCTGCTGTGCAACTCCGGCAGCGATCCGCAGCAGCACGAGGGCAGCCAGCGCCGGAAGAAGCAGAGGGCGGTGTCGATTTCGCTGCATCGGTTTCAGAAGCTCACCGTGAAGTTGGTCGTGATGCGACGCATCGGATTGGTGGCGGTCGGCAGCCCGAACTCGGGCGAACCAACGGTGGTGTTGATGCTCGAGTACGTCACGCGATTCAGGACGTTGGTCGCGTTCAGGTTCCAGTTGAGCGTGAGCCGACCCTGAATCGGGAAGGCTCGACTGATGCCGGCGTTGAGCGTGAACTGGCTGGGTCCGCGGATCGTGTTCCGTCCGGCGTTGCCCCACGTGCCCGCCGCCGGCGCCGCAAACGCGGCGGGGTTTGCATAGTAGCCGTCCGGGATGTCGTCGAGCGAGGCGCCGGTGAGGTCGGGACGGACCGTCCCGGTGATCCCGGCAACCGGGGTCACCAGGTACGTCGGCGTGCGCGGCGTCCCGCTTCCCGTCGTGAGGTTCGCGGTGATCTGCCAGTTCTTGAGCAGCATCCCGCGCCAGCCGGGCACGAGCGTACCGCCGCTCACCCCCTGACCCGTCGCGTAAGTTGCCTGGATCACGAGCTGATGACGCTGCTCGAACGATGATGGGCCCCACTCGGCGTCGAGATCGAGCCAGTTCTGCGCGGCCGCCTGGCCACCGCCGCCTCCGCCGAAGCTCGACGCGTTGTCGCTCGCCTTCATCAGCGTGTAGGCCGCCTGCCAGGTGACTCCAGCGCGCAGCCGGCGTCGCAACTGCACCTGGCCCGAGTGCTGGATCGATCGGCCGTGCGAGGTCGTGAAGATGAACCCGGTCGGGCAGGCCGGACACGGGTGATCGGCGCCGGTCGGATAGGTGTTTGGAATGAAAGCCTGCGGAAGGTTCACGCCCTTCCCGCCCTGGTAGGTCCCGGTGATCGTGAAGGCACCTGGCAGGTCGCGTTGCGCGGACGCCTGCCAGCGGTGCACGGTTCCAACGCGGAACTCGGGGTCGATCGCCACCGTGTTCAGCGTCGTTGCAATCGGCGCGATGAAACCGTTGGCAAGCGTCAGCGGCGTTTGCAGCGTGCTCGTCGCGTTGAACGTCGTCGAGAGCGGCGGCTGCTGCGCCATCTGAGTGGCGAAGCCCTGGTAGACGCCGGTGTTCCTGTAGATGCCGTAGCCGGCGCGAAGAATGACCGACGAGGTGACGACCGGCCGCCAGGCGACGCCGATGCGCGGCAGGATGCCGAAATGGTCCGGCTCGATGAGCGACCTGGGATACTCGAGGCCGGTAACAGGCCCGATACCGTCGGCGGCGACCACCGGTGCCGCAGCACTGAAATCGGTCGCGACGTCGAGGTTCACGAGCCGCCCCAGGTGCTCGGTGACCGGGGCCTCATACTCCCAGCGCACGCCCATCGTGATGGTGAAGCTCGGATTCACTCTGAAGTCGTCGGACAGGTAGGCGTCGTAGCCCCACCCTCGGTATCCCTTGTCGGGGTTTCCGTTGGCGATGGCGCTGGTGTTCGGCAGGCCGAGGAGGAAGTCGGCGAACGGGTCTCCGGAGATCGATCCGCTGAACGTGAAGCTGCCGCGCGCATTCTGCTGAGAGACGACGTCGAGCAGCTGGTACCTGACGTTTCCGCCGTACGTCATGTTGTGGCGGCCGCGCGTCCGGTTCGAGGTGGCGCCAAACGTGTGCGTCTGCGTCCGGTTGAGCGAGAACTGGACGTCCGACAGCCCGGCCAGGCGGTTGGCGAACGACAGGCCGGGTGGACCCCAGTTCGGGGCATTCTGATTGTTGCCGGTGATGCCAGCCTCGCCGGAGACGTTGATCCGATTCGCAAAGAAAGGCGTGGTCGAGTTCGTCTGGCGGTTGTACGAGTAGGTGAAGCGGACCTGCTGGTTCGAGGGAACCCACCGGTGCGCCCAGTTGATCGATGCGTTGTACCCCGAGCCTTCGTTCGTGCTGTCGAATCCAAAAAGTGACGTCGACTCGCTGCGCGATCGTGTGTAGCCTCCTGAGAAGCCGAACTGGTTCGTGGTATTGCTGATCAGGTTGGGCAGTGATCCATTGAAGGAGTCGCTGCTGTTGGCGGAGAGCGCCGCGATCTGATAGTTGCGTGTGCCGGTCGCCTCGGGATCGGGCAGTGGATAGAACTGCAGGAGATACGCCGCCTGAGGACTGATGCGATCGGGCGGGATGACGTTTCCCTCGAAAGGCAGCCCCGTCAACGGATCCCTGATCTCGACCGGCAGACCGAATCCGTCGAGCGTCTGTGAGAAGTCGCCGTTGCGTTGCAGCTGGGTCGGCATGCGCTCGGACAGGGTGTTGGCGGTGTCCGTCGACTGGCGCCGATAGCTGAGACTGAACTGACGTGTGTTCCGCATCAGGCCGGGGATCCGCCAGGGGCCGAACACCGTGGAGTTCACGCTCAGGCTGGTCGTGTTCGGCTTGTCGGCAGGGATGCCGGTCAGCGAGTGGGGGCGTGCCTCGAGCGCCGAGTAGTGCGGGCTGATGGAGATCTGGCCGTTGAACAGACGGATGCCCGTGGGTCTCCGCACGTTGCCCACGGTGGGTTGGGGCAACGTTCCGCTGTTGACGGTGCCGCTGACCAGGAATGAATCGCCGCTGGCGCTCGGGTTGGCGGCGCCAGGTTCGCCGGGACCACCAGGCGCCGGGCCGGCAGCTGGTCCTGCCGGCGCGGGAGCAGCCGCTGGACGTGCGGCGGCGGCCGGGACGGCGGTGACTCCGGCGCGCTGAAAGGCGCCACCGGCGGTCGCGACGGCCTGCCCCGCGGCCGGCGCCGAATCGCTCGACGAGGTCCCGCGCTGCGACCGGTTCTGACGTGGCGCCTGCGGTGGTGCCGGCGGCGGCGCGACGCCACGCGTGATATCCCCGAAGGGGAGCACCGTGAGCTCCCACGTCGCTGGCGAAGGCGCTGCGCCGATCGTCACGTCACGCGTCATCGTGGAGAAGCCGAGCATCTCGACGCGAACGTTCCACACGCCCTCGGCCAGCGCCGGAAACCGGTAGACCCCATCGCGATCGGTCGATGTGGCGACGCTCTGGCTGCCCTGCGATGCCGTGACGCGCGCGCCGGGCACAGGCTGACCGCCAAGCGTGACGCGGCCACTATGCTCCGATGCGGCGTTCAGTGATTGTGCGATGAAGACGACGAGCAGGATGGCGAGGACCCGTTGGAGACGCCGATGCATGAGCACCCCATAACGTTCCGAACGACCCGAACCCGCCTCCGCCAAGGCTCCGGCGGGCAAGCGACCCGAACGATCTAGTCCTCGTCCGGCTGACTGACGCTGTCGATCACGAGCGCGTCGATCGGCTCACGCCGCCGTTCGAGCTTGAGCCCGATGTCCTGCAGGGCCGAGCCGAGCGAGGGGCCGTCGCCGAGAGACGGCAGCAGATTCTCCGATCCGGAGGACACCAGCGCAGAGGACGACAACGCGGCGAACCGGCTCGAAAGAATCGAGCTGTCGAGCTCGATGTTGTAAGTACCGGTAAGGCCGGTGCGGTCGTGCACGGTGCCGAGGCCTCCAAACGATCCGAGCAGACTGGCAAAGCTCGCCATCGTCATGCCGGTGGCGCGCAGACCGGAGGTGGAGGACATCATCGAGCCGAGGCACGGCATCGTCTCCGGCCGGATCGGCCCCGTCGGCAGCGGCGCATTGCGGGCAGCAGAGCAGTCTACCGCCTTCATGCGGGCAGAAGGCTTCCACTCACTCCCGGCGAGGACGAGGGCGTAGATCGGCAGCTCACGCTTTTCGGCGTGGTACTTCAAGTTGAACCGCTCGACGAGCAGCGAGCGCAGCATCAGGAGGAGCTGATCGCGCGGCGCGTTGGTTTCCGCTTTTCCGTTGATGGTGAAGCGGTCGGTCGTCAGCCAGCTCTCTCCGCCGATCACCTGATAGTCGCGGATGCCCCAGGCCATCATGATGGTCGAACGGAGCGGGTAGTTCAGGATCGTGATCCGTCCCCCTCCGGGGCTGCGGGAGCCGGTGCTCGTGATCGTGGCGCCCTTTGGCAGTTTCTTGACCGACGCCACTTCGAACGACGGCAGTGGGGCGGAAGGATCGATGGGCGCCGGCGGCACGGGGACTGTTGCTCCCGCGGGCGGCGGTGCGGTCACGACGCTGATGACGGCGGCAGGTGGCGGCGGTGGGGGCGGGGGGGCCTGACCGACGAGCCGGCCGGCCGTCAGGGCAAGGAGAAGCGCGGCTGTAGCCGAGACTCGAAAAGTCGTCATAGGCTTCCGACGTTGACGCCAACACCGACGGAAAGCACCTGCCTCTCAAAACGACTGCGATTCGGAAGACGGACAGACCCCTTCCCCCGTCCACAAACACACGTGCCGGGGCACTGGTCGATTGGACGAGACACCGCGTCTGGTGGTTTGTTCCAATTTTGCAAAATTTCGGGTGGCAACCGCCGATTTGGGGCCCTCGAACTCCCCGGACGAGCGGTCTTACCCCCAAACCGTGCCGAAGGAACGTCGAACGGCGATCAGTTGATTCTCCACGTGATGAACCCGAGGATGTTGCCTCCTCCCATCGCCACGACCGGCGTGTCACCGCTCGGAACGTTCCGCCACCGATCGAACTCCGGGTTGTTGGTCGCGAACACGCGGCTGCTTCGTTCCCAGAAGGTGAGCCCCTGGCTGGTGAACGCGTCTCGCACTTCGGCGGCCCGCTCCCAATCCACCTGATCGGTGAAGTTGATGTCGCCTGTGCCATCAGGCGTTTGCAGCCGTGACCGGCGCGTGGTGCCGTTGCCACCGTCATTGACGAGGAGCTGCCAGGCTGCACCAATCGAGAGACGCGGAAACTTCGGGGTGTTGGCCTGGATGCCCAGGCGCGTTTCGAATGGATGGACCAGGCGCTCGACCGATGTGCCTCCGCCGACGTAGCGCAGGTACCCCAGCTCGCCGAGCACCCAGAACTGCATGCCACGCACGTTGAAGGCGCGCATGGACGTGCCGGCGTTCAGGATCAGCTGGTCTTTCAGATCGAGACCGGTTTCGACCGGAGGACCGACGACGAAGCCGGGCGTGCCCCATTGCGACGAGTCGACGAGCTGAACGCGCAGGCCTTTGTCGGGATCGCCGACATGCTTGTAGCCGGCGTTGACGAGGAGCTCGATGCCGCTGAACCGGCGGGCGATCAACACGTCGGCGCCGGCGTCGGTCTTGCCCGACGACCCGGCGGCACGACGCCAGTCCTCCACGTTGTAGCTGGGACGCTCGGTGGGGATTTCCACGTATCCGCGCACACCGAGCCCGATGCGGCTGCCGGCGTCCTGCGACAGGAGATTGATCTTCGCCCCGACGGTCACGTCGCCTGAGGAGCTCGCGAAGGCGCCGTGCCCGGGTGGATCGATGGTGACGCCATTGACGTAGTAGCTCTTGAACGGCACCTCCTGGGCGAACAGGAAGTACGGCTGCGGTCTGGCCGCCAGTGTCGGATAGGTATCGATGATCAGGTCGAGGGGGGGCACCGGGTAGCCGGTGGGATCCTGATTCACGCTGTTCGTGCGAACCACCGGCAGCGCGCGCAGGAACAGCTCGACGCGCCCTGGAAGGCCAATCGCACCCTGGAAGCCGTACTGGAAGAAATCGACATCGCCGGGATTGCGGTCGAAATTCAGCACGGAGAAAGCGCCCGCGGCTTCGCCCGGAAGAAGCGAATACGGTGACGCCGCGCGGATCAATCCCAGTCCGCCATCGGCCGAGAGGTTGAAGCGTCCGGGCTCGAACTGCTTCGTGCGTGTCCGCAGGTCCGGCTTCTTGCGCTTCTTGCGTGGCTCTGGCACGGTGGCGGCCGGATTGGCTGGAGCCTTGACGACGACCGGGTCGGCCGTAGCAGTCTGATCACTGGCCGCGTGCGCGGCCGAAGGGATCGCGAGCAGCAGCGCTGCGAGCGCAACAAGGCAACCTCCGGTCGCGCCGGCATCCACGCGTGTGTCCATGATTTGATGTGAGCGAAAGGGATGAGCTGCAGAATGATAGTCGATGGCGGCCCGAGACGCGTCGCGCGTCGGGCTATGATGCGAAATGGAGCGACTCGTGGCTCGATCGGGGCATATCGACACATCGGCGACTATCGATTTCACACCACGACCCGGAAGCGGGTGCACGCACCTGAATCAGATCGCCCGTGTGCATCCGAGTGCACGCGGTTGCGAGGATTGCCTGAAGATCGGCGGCAGATGGGTGCATCTCCGCCTGTGTCTCACCTGCGGTCACGTCGGCTGCTGCGACAGCTCTCCGAACCGGCACGCCACGGCGCATCATCATTCAACCGGCCATCCAGTCATGCGCTCGATGGAGCCGGGAGAAGAGTGGGGATGGTGCTTCGTCGACGAAGTCGTCCTCTGAGGACTGGCAGCTCCGCGGCTCAGAGCGACGACTTCTCGAGCTTTTCCTTGATTTCCTCGAGCTTCCGGCGATCGGCGTCGCCGACGATGGGGTACTGCAGCTCCATGCTTTCGAGAGCCTCAGCGATGACGGCGGCGACGACGGTGCGTGCCCACCATTTGCGATCGGCCGGTACGACGTACCAGGGCGCCTCTTTCGTCACCGTGTTCCGGATGGCGTCCTCATAAGCGTCCTGGTAGTGCTCCCAGAGGTTCCGCTCCTCGATATCGCCGGCGGAAAACTTCCAGAGCTTTTCCGATTCGGCGAGACGGCTCAGAAGGCGGCGGCGCTGCTCGTCCTTCGAAACGTTGAAGAAGATCTTCCGCACCATCGTGCCGTTTCGCGACAGATGTTCCTCGTGGGCGACGATGCTTTCGAAGCGGTGGCGCCACACCTTTCCGGCATTCAGCGATGCCGGCAGCCGCTGGCGGTCGAGCAGTTCCGGATGCACGCGCACCACCAGCACTTCTTCGTAGTAGGAGCGGTTGAAGATGCCGATGTGGCCGCGCCGCGGCAGACGGATCGACGTGCGCCAGAGAAAATCGTGATCGAGCTCCTCGTCGGATGGAATCTTGAACGCGTGCACCTGGCAGCCCTGAGGGTTGAGCCCGGTGAACACGTGCTCGATGGCGCTATCCTTTCCAGCCGCGTCCATCCCCTGAAGCACGACCAGCAGGCTCCACTCGTCCTGCGCGTATAGACGTTCCTGCAGCTCACGAATGCGAGATGTGTATCGCTCGAGCAGCTCGGCGGCCTTCTCGCGGGTCGCCTCCTCCGGGAGGAAGTCCGGAGCGTGGTCGCGGAGACGGAAGTGTCTGCCCGTGGCAGCCCGGTACGGTCCGAGATCGATGCGCTTGGACACGCTGTGCAATTCTCCGCCGTCAGCTTCTCACAGGCGGTGGCCGCACCGGAAGGACGGCGGAGTTCCGGGGCCGCGTCACGCGCTTTCGTTTTCCGCGCTGCGCAAGTACGCTGAGGAGGAAGAGGTGACCTTGAATCCTACAGTCCGTTCATTCGACCTCGCCCATCTGGCCCATCTCGAGATCCTCACGCCGACGCCCGACGAAAGCCTGCACTTCTTCGTGAATGTGATGGGCATGACCGAAAGCGGCCGGCGCGGCGAGTCGGTGTACCTGAGAGGCTGGGACGACTACGAACATCACACGCTGAAGCTGACGGCTGCGAAGGTCCCGGGGATGGGACACTTCGCCTTCCGTGCCTCGAGCCCCGAGGCGTTGCAGCGGCGGGTCGACCTCATCAACCGTGCCGGGCTCGGGAAGGGATGGACAGATGGGGACCTCGGCCACGGACCGGCATTCGCCTTCACCACGCCGGACGGGCACAACATGGAGGTCTATTACGAGACCGAATGGTATGTGGCGCCGCCCGAGCTGCGACCGTCGCTCAAGAACCAGGCGATGCGCTTCCCGGGGCGGGGCATCAACGTTCGCCGTCTCGACCATCTCAATCTGCTGACGTCGGACGTGGCGGAGTTGCGCCGCTTCAT
The DNA here is from genome assembly GCA_036274155.1 of Vicinamibacterales bacterium. Taxonomy (GTDB): domain Bacteria; phylum Acidobacteriota; class Vicinamibacteria; order Vicinamibacterales; family UBA2999; genus Gp6-AA40. Next base: position 37,687 of record DASUGH010000165.1, read on the forward strand.
GGAGGACGTGCTCGGACTGCGCACGACGGAAATGATCGTGCTCGACAGCGGCGAGGAGGCCGGCGCCTGGGTGACGGCGACCAACAAGACCTACGACGTGGCGTTCACGGCGGACCATTACGGCGCGCACGGCCGCTTTCATCATGCGACGTGGGCGGTCGATTCGAAGGAGGAGGTGCTGCGTGCCGCCGATATCTGTCTCGAGAACGGCGTGCGCATCGAGACCGGTCCGCACAAGCACGCCGTGCAGCAGACGTTCTTCCTGTACGTCTACGAGCCCGGCGGCACCCGCATCGAGGTGGACAGCGCCGGTGCGCGCCTGATGCTCGCGCCCGACTGGCAGCCAATCGTCTGGACCGAGGCCGAACGCAGGAAAGGACAGGCGTGGGGACTCAAGACCGTCGAGAGTTTTCACACCTACGGGACACCGCCGATCGAGCACTACGTGGGGCCGCGCAAGAGATAGCGCTCGTTCTCGCGCCCGGGTACGATGTCGCCCATCCACAGACGTCATCCATCCAGAGAGCGCCGCAGGCTCGGCCGGCGGCTGGAGATTGCCCTGCCGGTCGTGCTCGTCGCGCTTGTCGTCGTCGCGGCGGCGGTGGCCGTGCGTTACTTCATGGGGATCGAGGCGACGATCGGTTTCGACGAGGCCAACCGCGCGGCGGGCACGTTCCCGGCCATCGTCACCGTCGATCGCGACAGGCAGGTGCAGACGACGGCAATCTGCCGCGCCCGGCAGGACGGGCCAAGCGACTGCCGCGTCGTGGTGAAACTGCGAAGAGGAGACTATTTCATCCAGGTCCGGTTGAAGCACCCGGACGGGCGGTGGACCCCCGACAGTGCCGCGGCCCTCATCGAGATCCGATGAGCGAGCGTCCCTGCGGCTGCCCGAAAAGCCGTTACACTGAAGTCTGACGGCACCTGAGCTGACCAGAGGGAGCATGAGCATCCAGACCGGCATTCCCTGCGTTCTCATGCGCGGCGGCACGTCGAAGGGCGCGTACTTTCTCGAGCGCGACCTGCCAGCCGATCCGGCGGAGCGTGATCGTGTGCTCCTCTCCGTGATGGGTTCGCCGGATCCGCGTCAGATCGACGGCATCGGCGGCGCCGATCCGCTGACCAGCAAGGTCGCCGTCATCTCGAAGTCGGAGCGCCCGGGCATCGACGTGGATTACCTGTTCTGCCAGGTGTTCGTCGATCAGGCGCTGGTCTCGACGGCGCAGAACTGCGGCAACATCCTCGCCGGGGTGGCGCCGTTTGCCATCGAGCAGCAACTCGTCACGGCCGAGAACGGCGTGACGAAAGTGCGAATCTTCATGGTGAATACGGGCCAGACGGTGGTCGCCACCGTGCAGACGCCCGATCGGCGGCCGATCTATCACGGCGGCGCCCGAATCGACGGCGTCCCTGGCAGCGGTGCGCCGATCGGACTGAGCTTTTCGGACGCGGCCGGTTCCATGAGCGGCTCTCTGCTGCCGACCGGTCACGAAGTGGATGTCGTGAACGGCGTGCCGCTCACGCTGATCGACAACGGCATGCCGGTCGTCGTGATGCGGGCGTCGGACGTCGGCCGCACCGGGTACGAAAGCCGCGACGAACTGGACGCCGATACCGAGTTGAAGGCGCGACTCGAAGCGATCCGGTTGACCGTGGGCCCGATGATGAATCTCGGGAACGTCGCCGAGAAATCGGTGCCGAAGATGATCCTGGTGTCGCCGCCGAGGCAGGGTGGCCTCATCTCGACGCGTTCGTTCATTCCCCATCGCTGCCACGCGACGATCGGCGTCTTCGCGGCGCTCAGCGTCGCTACCGCGTGTCTGCTGCCCGGAAGTCCGGCGCACGGCATCGCCGCGATTCCGGCCGGACGCCGCAAGAACATGCTCGTGGAGCACCCGACGGGGGCCGCTCCCGTGGTGATTGAGGTGGGCGAGCAACAGGGGCGAGTGGTCGTGACCGAGGCGGCAATCGTCAGCACCGCCAGGCCGTTGTTCGTCGGCCAGGTACTCGTTCCGGCGTCCGTAGCGGCCGCCTGACAGGTCCCACAGGTCCGGGGCTGAAGCCGGACACTACATCTGCCACAGGTCCGGCTGAAGCCGGACCTGCGCTGTGACGGCGAGGCCCAAACAATCGCAGGGTCCGCCTTCTTAGGAGGCGGACCATTCAGGCGACCAGTATTTCCGCTATTCGACCGCGCCAGAGTCTACCCGCTCGTTCTGACCGCCTGTACCAGCCGATAGAAGGCTTCGCGGTTCGCCGCCAGCTCACAGGCGACGTCCTCGAGGACCGCGTCGAGGAGCTCGGCTTCCATCGCCGGTAGCGCGCGCCTGATTGCCGCAATCGCGCCAGGACGGCCGTCGGAGTCGAAGGTGTACCGCGAGTGGGTGGCAGCGACCGCGGCGATGAGCCCCGTCAGCTCGCGTTCGAACGTCGGCAGGTCTTCGTGCAGCGGGCGCGGCGAGGCCGGCATTCGCCCGGCGCAGTCCCGCGCGAGGTCTTCAGGATTCGCGCGATCGATCATGGATCCTCATTGTTCCATGATCGATGCGCTCGCGTGGACAACCCGTCAGTTCGTGCCTGCCGGTCCGACCGCTTTCACGAGCTCGCTGAAGACGTTGACGCCGCCGTGACCGCCGGCGTTCCTGTCGACACGCAGGTTCAGCGAGCGAACCGATTTCAGCAGGTGCTCGGCTTCCGGAGTACTTGCGCCGCCCGTGCCGGGGAAGAACAGGTCGCTCTGGAACAGCACGTGCGTCGAGGGCACGTAAGCGACGACCATCGAGTCGACGTGCGGCGAGCCTTTGATGACATACAGTTCCAGGCTCTGGCCCGCCTCGGTAATCACGCGCTTTTCCTCGAACGTCTGCAGCGAGCCCACCTGCCGTCCCAGGGTGCGGTTCGTCGCGAGATCGTCCGGCGGGTTGGAATGGGGCGCGTCGATGAGCGCCCGCAGCGCGCTTTCGTGTGCCCGCGCGGCGATCACCGTGGCTCCCCGCGCGACCATGCCGCGAACGCCGCCGACGTGATCGAAATGCGGGTGCGTCACCGCGACGTAGCGGACCGGCTTGCGCGGAAACTGCATCGTCAGCTGCTTCACCAGCGTTTTGCTCTGCGCCTCGGTATACGGCGCTTCGACGACCGCCAGGAACGTTGGAAACTCGACGATGAGGCTGTTGTGCGAGTAGGCCTGGGCGAAGAACACCTGATTGGCCACTTGTATCAGCCGTACCGGGGAATAGTCGGCGCCGAAGCCGAGGACTCGATCGGTCTCTGGCGACGCGTCGTCGGGAACGGTAAACACCCGCATCGCTTCGGCGTCGTCGACCGCCGCGGAGGCGAACTGCACGTCGGCGTAGGGCTGACCGGCTTTGCGAATCGTGATCTTGTGCGGCAGTTTGACGCCGCCCACGTCGCGGTAGTCCTCCAGGACGTACTGCGCCCGGACATCGCCCAGAATCGTTTCAGTATCGTCGGTCTCGAAACCGGTGATCAGCTTCGAGTCGGGATCGAAGTAGAACCCCACACTGTCGCCGCCGAGCGAGGTGATGCCGAAGCGCTGGACGCGGCCGTTGAGCAACCTGTTCTCGGTCCTGTTCGACGACACCGTGCGAGCAGCCATCAAGGCGAGGGCGACGACGCTTCGTTTGAGCGCCATGCCCGGCGAGTTCTGTGTCCCCCAGCTGAAAAGCCCGGAGGCCGACATGACGGCAAGCGGGCGGCCACCGACTCGTTCGAGACCGACGGTCCGGTCACCCTGCCTGGTCAGGACTTCCTGCCGGTGCTGCGAGAACCCGCTGGCCGTCTGAATCTCGTACTCGAGCGCCGCCCGATTGCCGGCGAGGTCGAGCGTCTCCTCGACGTCGAGCAGCTGCGCCGGAACGTCCGGCTCGCCGGTTCTGACCTGCTGACCGATCGCCGAACGCGAGCCTCGGCCACCGCGCATGACGTAGTTCTGCAGGTTGCGAACCCGTTCGCCGCCCATCGCCTGCACGGCGTCCTGCGCCAGCTCCTGGGTGCCTGGCGCCGAACAGCCGGCCGCTCCGAGGGCCAGCCCCGCGCAGACGATCAGCACGAATCGCCGCATCCGCATCCTCCACCCGAAACATCGGTAGAACCGCCACTGCGGTTGAGCTTGTTGTGCTGTTTAGCGAACTCGATCAACTGCCCCACGCACTCTAATTGAATTTCCCCTTCGGAATTTTGGAGAGGGCCAAAGATCAGGTGCGGCCCACAACCGTCAGCGATCTGACGGAACCGATGATTCTCGAACAAAATTTCACAATTTCGTCGATGCGACCGCCGCGGCATTGTTCGTGCTGACTGAGCGCCCTGACACGCGCGAGGATCACACCGCGCTATTACAAGCACCAGGAGGACTGTCTTCAATGAAGAAATGCGTTCTGACGCTTGCGGCCGCGGCTGCCGTATTGTTCGGCACTTCCTTGCCCGCAAGCGCCCAATCGACGACGAACATGCCGACGTTCGAGCTCTCGGCGGGGTATCAGTGGCTCAAGAGCACCGGGGACGTGGATCAGTCCTTCCCGTTCGGATTGGCAGTTGACGCCGCCCGCAATTTCGGAGCTCTCGGCATCGTCGCCGAAGGTGGCTGGTCAATGGATTCCGACGATGAAGCCCCAAACGACCTGATGTTCAACTTTTTCCATGTCGGCGGCGGTGTCCGGTACACGGCTCGGAAGCATGCGCGCCTGTGGCCGTATGCACAGGTCCTTGCGGGGGTGGCGATCGATCACACGAGCGGCGATATCGACGGCGTTGACGTAGGCGACCTCTTCGAAGATACGACGAACACGCACTTCATGCTGCAGCCTGGCGGCGGCGTGACGTGGGTTGCCGGCGACGGGTGGGGGATCGTCGGTGCCGTGGACTACCGGCGCGTGTTCCTCGATGAAGAGACGGACGGCAGCTCGGGGCTGAATCAGGTCCGGGTGTTCGTGGGCGTCCGCATGATTCTCGACTAGTTCCTCGTGAAGCGACCTCCTCGCTTCGGCATGCAGGCCCGGGCGTTCGCGTCCGGGCCTGTATGTTTCTGTACCGATTCCCCGACGCTTCCTTCATCGCGGCTTGTGTCACGAGGGCGCGCCTGCCCGAACCGGAGGACTTCATGACCACTCGCATTTCGACCTGCGCAGCCGCATGGCTGATGCTGGTCGCATGTTCAGCATCGGCCAACGCGCAAACCACGGCGACCAACGCAATCCCGAAATTCGAGGTGGGCGGCGGCTATCAGTGGGTCGACGTCGGCAGCGATCTGGTCGACAACACGTTCCCCGGCGGATTGGGGCTCGACGTCGCCGTGTACCGTTGGGGGCAGCTTGCGCTGGCCGGCGAACTTGGATGGTCTCATGATTCTTCGGAGGCGTTCGGCAACTCGGTCAGCAGCACGCTGTTCCATATCGGCGCCGGGCCACGATTTGCCATCCCGCTCGCCGTCAGGGCGTTGCCGTACGCTCAGGCGTTCATCGGCTATGCAAGGAATTCGAGCTCGGCAACCTTCAGCGGCACCACACTGGAGGCTTCGGCAAACGCGTTCATGTTCCAGTTCGGTGGCGGCGCCACGGTGAAGATGGGGAACAACTGGGGTCTGTTCGGGGATTTGTCGTACCGACACGCTTTTTACGACAACGCGACTGACGAATTCCAGCTGTACCTCGGCGCGCGGTTCTTCGTCAACTGACCTTCAGAGACTCAGCGGGCGAAAACGGAGATCTCGGAGGAACGGGACAAGCCTACACGGAGCAACGGAGAAACGGAGACGAACGGAGCGAGCTTCCTCACGCATTCAGAAGGTGGGTCGCCGGCCTTTTGGCCGGCGATCCCTGCCGCGCGAAGCGCGGGCCCACCTCGGACTGATTGGCGACGTCAGTCAGTGTGACCAGAACTCCGTTCGTCTCCGTTTCTCCGTTGCTCCGTGTGAGCTTGTCCCGTTTCTCCGTGACCTCCGTTCTCCCGGGAGCGTATCGTCGCACCACCCACTCCGCCCGGAGGGTGTGATCCGCATCGTTGAGGGGCGCCCGGTGACACCGATCGCCGCGCGTCCTGCCGCCGTTGATATACTGGTTTTTTCCCCAGTACGATTCCACGCTCATGACTCTTGCTGAACGAATGTCCCGCATCGGGACCGAATCCGCGTTCGAAGTCCTCGTCAAGGCCAAGGCCCTCGAGCAGCAGGGCAAATCGGTCGTGCACCTTGAAATCGGCCAGCCCGATTTCCCGACGCCGCGTCATGTGATCGATGCGGGCAAGCGTGCCCTCGACGAAGGCTGGACCGGCTACGGCCCGACTGCCGGATTCCCTGAATTTCGCGAGCTGATAGCCGCCTACGTGTCGCGCACCCGGGGGATACAGGTAGGCGCCGACAACGTGTGCGTCGTTCCCGGGGGCAAGCCCATCATGTTCTTCACGATGATGGCGGTCGTCGAGCCTGGCGACGAGGTGATCTACCCGAATCCGGGGTTCCCGATCTACGAGTCGGTCATCGAATTCCTCGGCGCCAAGGCGGTGCCGATGCCGCTCGTGGAGAGCCGGGGATTCTCGTTCGATCTCGAGGTCTTCGCATCGAAGCTCTCGAGCCGGACGAAGATGGTGGTGCTCAATTCGCCAGCCAATCCCACCGGCGGGGTCATTCCGCGCGACGACCTGGCGCGCATTGCCGATCTCCTGAAGGATCGCGACGTCATCATCCTGAGCGACGAGATCTACTCGCGCATCCACTACGGCGAGCCGCCGCAGTCGATCACGCAGTTCGACGGCATTCTCGACAAGACCGTCATCCTCGACGGTTTCTCGAAGACCTATTCGATGACCGGCTGGAGGCTCGGCTACGGCGTGATGCCGCGCTGGCTCGCCGATGCCGTCAATCTGCTCATGGTCAACTCCAACTCCTGCACGGCCAGCTTCACGCAGCGCGCCGGCATGGCGGCGCTGACAGGGCCGCAGGACTGCGTTGCCGCGATGGTCGAGGAGTTCCGGAAACGCCGCGACGTGATCGTGCGCGGTCTGAACGCCATCCCCGGCTTCCGCTGCACGCAGCCGGATGGCGCGTTCTACGCGTTCCCCAACGTGTCTGCAACCGGCATGTCGTCGCGTGAGCTCGCTGATCTGCTGCTCTACGAGGCAGGTGTGGCTGCGTTGAGCGGCACGGCGTTCGGCAGTTACGGGGAAGGCTACCTGCGCTTCAGCTACGCCACCTCGCTCGAGAACATCGAGGAAGCGCTCGCGCGGATACAGAACGTGTCGGCGCGCTGGACGGCAGCCGTCCGCTAGGGGGATCCCGAGCCGACCAGACGCGCCACCTCGTCGGCTTCCTTTGCCACGCCGGCAGTCAGCACCTCGGCTCCGTTCGCGGTGACGAGGATGGTGTCCTCCACCCGGACGTGGAGCTGCTGATCCGGCAGATCCACGATCGGTTCGATGGCCATCGCCATGCCGGCGCGGAAGGGAAGGGTCCAGTCTCCGACGTCGTGCACTGACAAGCCGACGTAGTGCCCCACGTAGGCGTAGCGCGGATCGAATCCGTTCTTTCGGTAGATGTCCTCCGCGAGCTTGCGCACGACGTCGCGGGTAACGCCCGGGCGAATCGCGGCGATGATCGCCTTCTGTGCGTCGAGCGCCGTGCGATAGGCCTTGAGCTGCGCGTCGGTATAGCGTCCCGACACCGGCCACGTGCGTGTGATGTCGATCGTCAGGTAGTCGAGCGATCCGCCGTAGTCCATCACCACGAGTTCGCCCGCCTTCATCTGACGCCCGTTGCTCTCGTAATGCCACTGGTTTCCCATCGGACCCGAGCCGACGATCGCCGGATACGCCGCGGCCTGTAAGCCGTTGCGGACGAACCAGTGGGTCGCCTCGGCTTCGAGCTCGTACTCGAACCGGTCTGGCGCGGTGGCCCGGATCGCCCGTTCCATCGCTTCAGCGCTGATACGCCCGTTGCGCCGCAGGATCTCGATCTCCCGCGCTGTCTTGACCAGGCGTTGCTCGTCGAGGTGAGGCGTGACGTCCTGCAGGTCGAAATACGGATACTGCGCGCGGATGGCGGCGGCTCGAGCCGCATCCTCGGTTGGTTGCTGGGCGAACGGGGCCCCGAGACGACGGGCGGTGTTCAGCGCGACGTCGAGGCGCCCATGATTGACCTCGTCGCGCTCCGACAAGCGAAGCCAGAGGGGGCTCTGGCCGGACACGCTGCGACGCCTGGCCAGGAACTCGTGGAGCGCCGCGACAGGCTGAATCGAGGTGAAGCCGTACTTCCGCGCAGCGTTCTGTTCCTCGAGCCAGTTGCTCCCTTCGTAACGGATTTCGCTCTCGGACAGCTTCGGCAGGAACAGGTGCGCAGCCCCGGTGCCCGCATCCATGACCAGCACGGCATTGAGTGACTCGTTGCCAGTCAGGTAGTAAAAGTCGTGATCCTGCCTGAACCGGAGCCCTGGCGTCGGCGTCGTGGCGCCGAACATGAGGAGCGTGCCGCGGCCGAGCGTCGCGGCGAGCTTCGCGCGCCTGGCGGAAAACTCCTCGGGCGCATATCCCATCCGCTCTGCGCCAGCGCCCGTCTGCCAGACGAGCAGGGCGAACGCGAGAGCCGCGACGATGCGCGTCATTCGAATGCCGCCTCGTGCTGGAGCGTGACGCACACCCACTCCTCCTCCTGATTCCGATCGAGCACCCGCATCCGCGGAAAGGATGCAAGGACGGCCGGCTCCTCTTCCGCGAGGAAGCCGCTGAGAATGATCGGTCCCCGCCTCGCCGTCAGGTCCTGGAGCCGCAGGGCCGACTGCATGATCAAACCACCCGTCAGGTTTGCCAGCACCAGGTCGAACCTCGAGAGGACGGCGGTCCGGAAGTCGACCAGCCTTACGTCGAGGGTCACGCCATTCAACACCGCATTGTCGCGCGCCGACTGCACCGCGTCGGGATCGTCATCGATTGCGATTACCCGGGCAGCGCCGAGCATCCGCGCGGCGATGGCGAGCACGCCGGAGCCCGTGCCGACGTCGATGACGGTTCCGCCAGTGACCTCGAACTGCTGGAGCGCGGCCAGGCACAGCCGCGTCGTTGCATGGTGCCCCGTTCCGAACCCCATCGACGGCTGCACCACCACGACGATCGGCTTTCGCAACCGGCCGCCGGCGGCCACTGGTCGCAGCGAACCGGCGTCAGGCACGTCCCATGGCGGCGCAACGATGATGTTGCCGACCCGGATGGCCTTCAGGCTGGCCTGTGCGCGTGCCGCCCAGTCTTCGTCCGGTACGTCGACCGGTTCCAGAGCCAGGTCGGGGAAGGCTCCTGGCAGCGTGGCGGCGGCGCGGTCACGCTCAGTCGGTGTCTGAAAGAACACGCGCCAGGCGCTCTCTGACTGCTCGTCGATGGCAGCGACCTCGTAATCGGTGAGCGCTGCCTGCAACAGATCCGGCACGCTCAGACGTCGCACGTCGATGGCGGGCCAGGTACGCATGTGAGAGTGGGTTATCCGAAGATGTCCTTGACCCGGTCGAACAGTCCTTTGTCCGTCTGATCGTCGAGCCGCGTCGGCTCGTACTTGTCCTTGGGCAGCGAGGCGGCGAACTGCTCGAGCAGTCTCTTCTGCTCCTTGCTCAGCTTCCTGGGCGTCAGGACCTTGACGGTGACGAGCAGATCGCCGCGGCCTCCACGTCCCGTCACATCGGGCATGCCGCGCCCGCGCACGCGAAAGGTCGTGCCCGTCTGCGTGCCTTCCGGGATCGTGAACGATTCCTCGCCGTCCAGCGTCGGAATACGGATCGGGCCTCCGAGCGCCGCCGTCGGGTACTGAACAGGAATCTCGCAGTGCAGATCGTTGCCTTCACGCTGGAAGAACGGATGATCCAGCACCTGGATGACGACGTAGAGGTCGCCGCGCGGACCGCCGGCCAAACCGGCCTCGCCCTCTCCCGCGAGCCTGAGCCGCTGGCCGGTGGCGATGCCCGCCGGAATGCGCACGGTAAGCTTGCGTTCCTTCTGCACGCGTCCCGCGCCGCGGCACGTCGAGCATGGCTTGGCGATGATCGATCCGGTGCCGCGGCATTGGCCGCAGGTTCGCGCGACGGTAAAGAACCCCTGCTGGTAACGAATCTGCCCGCGGCCGTGGCACTGCGGGCACGTGGTGGGCGCCGAGCCCTCGGCGGCGCCGCTGCCGTTGCAGGTGTCGCACGTCTCCTGACGCGGAATCTGGATCGAGGTCTCGAAGTCGCGCGCCGACTCCTCGAACGAGATCTCCAGGTCGTAACGGAGATCGGCGCCCCGCTGCGGTCCGCCGCGGCGGCGGCCGCCTCCAAAGACATCCGAGAACCCGAAGATGTCGCCGAGCCCGCCGAGGATGTCCTCGAACCCGGTGAAGACGTTGGGGTCGACGCTGGTCGCGGCGCCGCCGAGCCCGGCGTGGCCGAAGCGATCGTACATGTGACGCTTGTCGGCGTCGGCGAGGACGGCGTAGGCCTCGGCAGCCTCCTTGAACTTCTCCTCGGCCGCTCGATCGCCCGGGTTGCGGTCGGGATGGAATTTCAGCGCGAGCTTGCGATACGCGCTCTTGATCTCCTGATCCGTCGCGGTACGCGGGACGCTCAGGATTTCGTAGTAGTCGCGTTTGCTCACGGGGTCTTCGCCACCTTCACCATGGACGGCCGCAGCAACCGTTCTCCCAGACGGTATCCGCGCTGCAACTCCTCCATGATCTCGCCTTCACGGTGCCGATCGCTGGGCTCGTGCACCACGGCTTGATGAATGTTGGGGTCGAAGTCGGCGCCGAGCGCTTCGATCGGCTTCGCTCCGCGCTTTCGCAGCAGTTCCAGCATCTGCCGGTGAATCAGCTCGACGCCTTTGCGCAGGCCTTCCGCGTCGCTGCCCGAAGGCGCCTGCAGCGCCCGCTCGAGGTTATCGATGATCGGGAGCATGTCCATCAGCGCATCGGCCGCCGCAAACTCGGAGAGCTCGCGCCGATCCCGCTCCACCCGCTTGCGATAGTTGTCGAACTCCGCCGCCGTGCGCAGCAACCGATCCTGAAGCGCGTCGCGCTCGCGGCGCAGTTCCTCGACCTCGTCGGGGACACTGCTCGCTTCGCTCGCTGCCTGGGATTCCTGGTCTTCGTAAGTCTGATCCGCCATGGTTCACGATGTCCGTGGAGGGCCGACCGATCGGGGCGGCCTGGGCACCAGCTAGTTCGAATCGCGGAGCACCCGCGAGACGGCGCGCGTGGTGCCGTCCACGAGCGCGATCGCGCGGGAGTAGTGCATCCGCAACGGGCCGATGACGCCTACCGTACGAGTCGCGCCCTCGTCGACCACCGTCGAGGCCACGAGGCTGAGCGCCCGCAGGTTCGGCGCCGTGTGTTCGGCACCGATCACGACGGTCAGGCCCGGGCCGTCGATGTACTGGTTCAACAGCCGAACCATGCGCTCCTTCTCTTCCATCATCTCCAGCAGGGCGCTCAGCGTTGCCAGCGACACACCTTCCTGGGCTCCGCCGAGCAGCGTTGCTGCTCCCTCGACGTGGAAGGCCTGCTGCGGCAGCTGATCGAGCGTCGATCGCGCGAGCCGGAGCGCACGCGCCATCAGCTCGTCGTAGAGCGTCCGTTCCTGCTGGAGCCGCGCCAGCACCGCTTCCCGGACATCCAGCAGCTGGAGACCGGCGAACTCCGTGTTCAGGTAGTTGGCGGCGTGCACCAGATCATCGGGGTTGACCTCCTCGCCGGCATCAACGACCTTCTGCATTACCTGGCTGCCCCGTGACACGACCACGACCAGCACACGTGAGCCGCCGAGCGCCACGAACTCGAGACGCTGCAGCACGGCGCAATCGCCGCCAGCCAGCGCAAACCCGACGTGCCTGGCTGTGCGCGCCACCAGATGAGTCACGCTGGCCAGCAGATCGTCGACGAGCGGCGACCGCTCAGCCTGCTGTCGAAGCTGATGCTCGACGTTGACTGAAGGACGAGCCGGCCGGTGACTCTCGAGGAGCAGATCGACGAACACGCGGTACCCGCGGTCGGTCGGCAGGCGACCTGACGAGGTGTGCGGCTGATGCAGGTATCCGGCTTCCTCCAGTTGAGCGAGCACGTTGCGAATGGTCGCAGAGGACACGCCCAGGCCGCTCTCGCGCACGAGCATCTGCGAGGCCACTGGCTCGCCAGTCTCGATGTGCTCGCGTACGAGCGCCGCCAGGACGCGACGCGACCGATCGTTCAGTTCGGAGGAACCCATTAGCTGTCAGACGCTTAGGGCGTCGCCGAATATTATAGCCGACCGGCGCGCTCGGGCAGGCCGGGCCGGGTACTCTCGACCAGACCAGGAGCGTCAGCGTTCGGCCGTGGCTTTGAGCGCCCCGTCCCAGCGCATGCTGATCGCGGCCACGTTGCCGTCGCCGATCTTGCCGTGCTTGACGCCGATCAGTTCGGCCAGAATGCTGACGGCGATTTCCTGCGGAGTGATGGCGCCGATGTCCAGGCCTATCGGGGCATGGACCTTCCGCAACATATCCGCCGAGGCTCCCTCGTCGCGCAGCGCGTCGAAGATCCGCCTGACCTTGGCGCGACTGCCGATCAGGCCGACATAGCGCAGGGGAGTGGAGACGAGCGCACGCAGGGCATCCAGATCGTGTTTGTGGCCGCGCGTGACGATGACTGCGTACGCCGTGGGCGGCAGCTGATGATTCTGCAGCCAGGAGGGGATGTCGTCGACGATCACGTCGATGCCGTCTCCGAAGCGCTCCTGGCTCGCGAACTTCTCGCGGTCGTCGACGACGTGCACGCGGAAGCCGGTTTCGAAAGCCATCTTGCCAAGGAAGTAGCCGACGTGTCCGGCGCCGAAGATGTAGACGTCGGGCGCCGGCTCCACCGGTTCGATGAACACTTCCATCTGGCCGCCGCAGATCAGCCCCGACTCTTCGGCGATATCGTCGGTGAGCTCGTACTTCACGTTGAGCGGGCGGCGTGAGGTAATCGTCTCTCGCGCCTTCCAGAAGGCGTCGTTCTCGTAGCAGCCGCCGCCGATGGTGCCGACGGTCCGGCCGTCTGCGTACACGAGCATCTTCGCGCCCACGCGTTGAGGCGTGGAGCCGGTGGACGAGACGATGGTCACGAGCGCCACCTCTTCGCCCCGTTCGAGCGCGTCCGCCAGAGCGGTGAAAACCTCCTGGTTCATCTACGGGAATTATAGAGGTAGGAGGTGGAGGCGGGGCTATCGAAGAGGTGCCGGGGGTGCGAGGTGCCGGGGGTGCGAGGGTGCCGGGGGTGCGAGGTGCGAGGTGCGAGGTGCCGGGGTGCGAGGTGCCGGGGGTGCGGGGTGCGAGGTGCGAGGTGCGTCGCACCTTCGCCCACATATGCACCTATTCGGTGCAGCTCGTTACCGGTGCAGCTCGCAGTATTCGGTCGGTTCGGTTCCCTCCAGAAACGATTCCATCATCCGATGCGGGCAGCCTGGAGAGGCGAGCTTGCCGGAATCGCGGTCGATCTCGACGAAAGTAATGCCATCCGGCGCCTCGAACCGTTGCTCGGCCCGACCCGCCAGCGCGCTCTTCATGAACTCGGTCCAGATGGGTAGCGCGGCCTGGCTGCCGCTGAGCGACAGCGGCTGGTTGTCGTCGTAGCCGACCCACACCACGGTGAGCAGCTCCGGCGTGAAGCCGACGAACCAGGCATCGCGCAGGTCGTTGGTCGTGCCGCTCTTGCCGGCGGCGTCGTAGACGAACCCGGCAGACCGGGCGCCGGCGCCCGTGCCCTCGTTGATGACGCTGCGCATCATGTTGGTGACGAGGAATGTCGTGTCGGCCCGGGCGACGCGGGTCGACTTCTGCGCCTTCGGTCGCAGTGTGGCGTCGGTGGTCTGGATCCGTTCGATGGCGCGCAGCGGCAACACCGAGCCGCGGTTCACGAACAGCGTGTAGGCTCGCGCCACCTCGAGCGGGGTCAGCTCGAAGACGCCGAGCGTGATTGCCGGAACACCCATCGGCGGTGTGCCGACCCCGACTTTTCGCCACAGCCTTGCCACCGTGTCGAATCCGACTTTCTCTCCGACATGGATGGTCGCGAGGTTCCGGGACATGGCCAGCGCACGCCTCCACGTGATTTCGCCATCATAGTCGTCGTAGTTTTTCGGCTCCCACTGCTGCCCGTTGACCTCGATGATCCTCGGTTCGTCGTCGGCCAGCGATGCCGGCGTGAGATCGGTGCGTTCTTCCCTGGCTGCCAACTCGAACGCTGCGAGGTACACGAACGGCTTGAAGACGGAGCCGGGCTGACGCCGCGCGTCGAGAACACGGTTGAACTGCGACTGGTTGTACGACCGCCCGCCGACCATGGCCAGCACGTCGCCGGTGCGCGGGTCCACCGCCAGCAGCGCGACTTGTGCCTGCTGCTTGCGCTTGTAGCGTTTCAACAGGTCGTCGACGCGTGCAAGGCCGCGGCGGACGGCGTCGAGCGCGGCGCGCTGCAGATTGATGTCGAGCGTCGTATAGACGTCGACGGCACCCGGCCGCGCGGTCACGCCGGGAAACATCGCCGCGATGTGGCGTCCCACCATGTCCACGAAATACGGCGCTTCGTTGTCGACGGCGCGTGCCACGACCTGCAATGGCTCACGCGCCGCCTTGTCAGCCTGACTGTCGGTGATGAACCGTTCGCCGGCCATCGCTCGAAGCACGACGTTGCGGCGCTCCATCGACCGCTTGGGGTTCGCGAATGGCGAGCGCGACGCCGGACTCTGGATGACGCCGGCGATGAGCGCGGCTTCGGCAATCGTCAGGTTCGCGACATCCTTGCCAAAGAAGATGCGCGCCGCTTCTGCCACGCCGTGAATGGCGAACGAGCCGCGCTGGCCGAGGTACACGTCGTTCAGATACAGCTCGAGGATCTCGTCCTTCGATGCCCGTCGCTCGAGGACGATCGACATCAGCGCACCCTGCACGTAGCGGCCGTACGAGCGCGTTCCGGACTGCAGCTCGGCGTTGAACTCATCGGCCTGGAAAAACATGCGCGCGAGCTGCTGCGTGATAGTGCTGTTGCCGACCGGCCGTCCGGCGCCAAACAGATTGGTGATGACGGCGGCGGCGAGCCGGAACGGATTGACGCCCGGGTGCGAATAAAAGCTCTGATCTTCGATGGCGAGCACCGCCTGCTGCATGTGCTTCGGAATCGATGCCAGCGGAACGCGCCGTCGCTTCTCGCGCGCGCCGGAGGCCATGAGCGCAGTGAGCAGCGGTGCGTCGAGCTCGGCGGAATCCCGTGGCCCGCTGCCGACGACGTCGAGCGATCGGATCCCGACGGGAATTGCGGCTGGACGCCGCGGGTCCGGCGGCGGAAACGTGACGTGCAGCACCTTGTCGTGCAGCGGTCCGCTTCGCGGCGTGATCGCGACGGCATTCCGCATTTGAGAGAACTCGCCCGGGTGCTGCGCCTGCACGCGTTCGGCGTAGCCGAGGGCGTTGAGACGGGCGATCAGTTCCGGCTCGGAGATCGCCTGCCCTCGCCGCAGTTCCACTGCCCGGGCGTAGATGCGCGGCAGGGTGCGCTCGCGTTCGCCATGCAGCCGCTCCTCGATCGTCTGCGCGAACGAGAAGTAGAGGTACGACCCTGCCGCGAACGTCGCGAGCACGAGCACACCGCAGGCCAGCAGCAGATAGCGAAGCCAGGTACGCCGCGGTGGCCGCCGGCGAGCGGGCTTCGAACCTGAGTCCCGGCCACCCGGAACCAGGGATTTGGAACCGGGAGCGCTGCGGCGCTTCAAATCGTCAGGACCTGATGAATTCCCGCCTCGCCCGGGAGGGCCTCGCTGAGACGCTCGATCAGCGCAGGTCCGTACTTGTTCAGGAAATAGAGCGTCCCGATCTGCCGCTCCTGTGGCTGGCCGGCGGGGAAGGCCTGCCCCTGCGCGTGGTGGAACTGCCGCCGCAGCGTGTCGTCCTTGCGCTTGGCAGCCTGGATGATCTTGGCTTGCAGCTTCTTGAGATCGTCCTGCATCCGGGTGAGCGTCGAGCGCGCGGCGCCTTCGAGCGTCGGGTCGAGCGATGAGACCGCGCCAATGAGCGTCTGCAGTTCCGACTCGACGGCGCGGGCCGCTCGCTCGAGCGAGCCGTCCACCGCAGGTGGAAGCCGGGCGCCGAACAGATCGTTCAACGCAGCCTCGTCCTGTGCCCGAAGCCGCTCCAGCGGCACGTCGTGGCGGAGGAGGAACCGCATCGAGTTGCCATCGAGGATCGTCGCCGTGGCGCGCTGCGCGATGAGTGGCATCGGCACGTCGAAGGCGGCATAGACCGCCTTCAGCTGGCCGAGGTAGGCGAGCTCGCTCGGCCCCGAGACGTAGCAGACCGTGGGGAACAGCGTGTCCTGCGCAAGCGGCCTCATGAGCACGCTCGGACTGAAGAGTTCAGGCCGCGCTCGAACCTGGGCAAGTAGCTCGGTGCGCCCCACCGTCTGCGTGCCGATGACGAAGCAATCGCCGCCCTCGAATCGAATGGCGTCGCGTCCGGCGTTGAGATGGAACAGCGCGAGGCTCGACTCGGACGGCGTCGCTTGAGCGTGATAGCCACGCGCCTGGAGCGCCGATCCCGCTTCCGACGCCAGGCGCGACGTCGTGCCCGCCTGTTCGATCTCACGCGCGAAAAGATTGGCCAGGAGCGGCTTCGATGCGGGGTCCGCGGAGTTGTAGACGACCAACCCGCGTGGGCCGAGCAGTGATTCAATCCATCGCGCAAAGGCATCGGCCATGCCCGCGCCTGGATGATAGGCACGGCGCAGACTGCTCAACAGGTCCGAGGTGAACTCGGTACTCGGGAGCAGTTCCTCGATCTCCGAGAGCGCCCGGGTGACGGAGTCGTCGAGATGCACCCGTGCGATCGCGACCTCCTGTGCGCCGGGAGGGTCGCCGATCGCGACGGACCGGAACGCCGTGTCGGCATCGAGCAGGCCGCAGCTCTTCACCTCGTCCCAGTCGTGGTCCTCCGCGTCGATCCAGAAGATCGCAACCGCGGGCGTTCCGTGCTGTTCTCTGGTCTGCTCGGCCAGGCGGATCGCCGTGAGCGCTTTCAAGAGCGTGAACAGCGGTCCGCCAAAGAGTCCAGCCTGCTGTCCGGTGACGACCGCAACCGTTTGCGCGTCGCGAAGCTGCGCCGATGCTGCCACGGCCTCGGGCGCGGCACCGCGGGCCTTCTGTTGAGCCAGCAGCACATCGGCAACCCGGTCGCGCGCGCGGGGGCTGCCGTGCACGCGCGCGATGCTTTCGCGCCATGCCGCAGGATCGTGCGGATTGCCCGCATAGAACTCCGACAGACGTGGATAGTCGAAGACGTAGTCGGTGACCAGACGTCTCAGCCATGGGAACCGGCGGATATCAACGGGAATCGTGCTCGTGGTCGGCGGGGAGGTGGTCACACCTGAGTGGGGCAGCACGTCAGGCTACTCTCGCAGAGCCGTACTTGCAGTGTCAAGAACCGGTAACACGCTGGTGAGCCAACAAGTTGCATGCTACGATCGGGATTCGCTGGCCA
Source organism: Vicinamibacterales bacterium (assembly GCA_036274155.1). GTDB lineage: Bacteria > Acidobacteriota > Vicinamibacteria > Vicinamibacterales > UBA2999 > Gp6-AA40. The sequence continues at coordinate 55,189 of DASUGH010000165.1, forward strand.
GCCTGTTCCGCACGCCGACTGCGAGAGCGGGGAGGGAAGACACCGGTCAGTGCCTCCCCTCTCATTGCCGCCTCGAGTAGCCGCTGAAGGAGTTCCAACACTGACACGGAAATCCTCATTCGGTCCGTATCAGGTGACGGCCGGGCCGGACGATGGACGCTTTGGTCCCGTCTACCTCGGGCGTGATCCCGAGAGCGGCGCTTCCATCGTCATCCGGACGTTCTCCGAGACGATGACGGTGGAGCAACTGGGAGCGCTCGAGGAGTCGCTGTCGAAGCTCTGCGCGCAGCCCCTCGAGCATCCGTCCATCTCGCGCGCGTTGACCTGTGGCGTCGAGGACGGCGTTCCGTTCGTCGTGCACGAGGCGATGGCCGGTACTCCCGTGGATGAGTACCTCGACTCGCTCGGCCCGCGGCCTCTCACGGAAGTGGCGCGGCGAGTCGGCCAGCTGGCCGAAGCATTCGATTTCGCGGCTGCCGCAGGCGTGCACCACGGAGCCCTCGGGCCACGTGATGTGGCATTCCAGTTCGAAGCGACGTCGGTGTCCGGCTTCGGCCTGACGCAGGCACTCCGGGAAGCAGGTCTCGACACGAACGAGCCGTCGCTCGCCGACGACATCTACGCGCTCGCCGCCATGGCCTTCGAGCTGCTGCTTGGTCGCCGGTACGAGGGTGGCGACGTTCGCGCGGCGGTCGCCGGTCTTGGCGACTCGCGTGGCGTCCGGGTGGACGCGCTCGCAGGCGCGCTCGAATCGGCGCTGGCCCCCGATCCTCGTCTATGGCCGCCGACCGCGCAGGAGTTTGCCGCCTCGCTCCGCCGCGCGTCTATGTCGGCGGGGGGAGCCGGAGCGGCGGCCGATGCAAACGTTGGCCGTCTCACGCTCAGCGATGAGGCACTGCCTCCGTCGTCGGTGCCACCGCCATCGCGCGAGCCCGACGCGCCGCGGGCTCCGCTGGAGCTTTCCGCGCTCGAGGAGACACCGCTCCTGATGTTCGAGCCCGAGGCGCACCACCCGGAACCCGAACCGCTGCCGCCCGCCCCTGGCGACCCGCCGGTCGAAGAGCCGGCCTACAGCGAGCCTGCGTTTCGTGAGCCTGTGCTCCGCGAAACTGAAGAGGTCCGCCTTCACACGCCCGCGTACGATCCACCGCCGCGAATGACGCCGCGGACTCCTGTCGTAGCCCCCGGATTGCTCCGCCCCGATGTCCGGCCGATCCCCTATCGGGAAAGCTCCAACGCGCGGGTGTTCGGCGTCGTCGTCGTCGCGTCGATTGTGTTGCTCGGTGCTGTCGGCACCGGCGTGTTCCTGGCACAACGGACGACCAACGACGCTGCCGATCGCTCGACTCCAGAATCTAGCGAGGGCCAGGCGACGCCCCCGCCCGTGACGCCGGAGGCCGGGACGGCGGCTGGCGCAGCCTCGAACGCGGCCGGGGACGATCCGGCGGGCGCAGCGGGTGCTCCAGCGGCGACCCAGTCCCCCGGTACGGGAAGCGTCAGCCAGTCCCCGCCAACCACGGGGAACGCGGCCCAGCCTTCATCGACAGCAGCGGCCGAGCCGGGCGGGGATGCGGCCGTCAACACTGCTGCCCCTCCGCCGGCGCCGGTGCCGCCAGCCGCCTCTCCGGCAACGCCTCCGGCTCCGTCCGCGAACGCACAAACTGGAAGACTGCTCATACGATCGACTCCCGCTGGTGCGCTCGTCGTCGTCGACGGTCAACCACGTGGCGAGACGCCGCTTGCCGTGCGCGGGCTCGAGTTCGGGAGTCACACCGTCTCCGTCAGTGGCGCCGGCCTTCCGCGATGGGAGCGTCGCATCATGCTGACGCCGGAGCACCCGTCGGAGTCGTTCGAGATCGGCACTCCCGGGACTTCATCGGCGGTCACCGAGGGCCCTGCGTCGCTGCAGGTTGATTCGCGCCCGGCGGGCGCGAGGGTCTTCGTCGACGGCATGCCCGTTGGCAGCACGCCGCTCGTACTGCCGGACGTGACTGCGGGGTCGCACACGGTCAGGATCGAGATGCCCGGCTATCGGCCCTGGATTACCACCATCACACTCTCTCGAGGTATGCGTTCGCGGGTCGGGGCATCTCTCGAACCATGAACCTCTTTCGTGCTCAGCCTGCGGCTCGAGTCAGGTGGCGTGTGGGTTCGACCGAGCGGGCGGTCGTCGAGCGCCGCGGATCGAAGGATTAGATGAACGCAGTTCTCGCTCTTGAAGACGGCACGTGGTACCGCGGCGTAGCTGCGGGCGCAACCGGCGAAGCTCGCGGAGAGGTCGTGTTCAACACGAGCATGACCGGGTATCAGGAGGTCTTGACCGACCCCTCCTACGCCGGCCAGATCGTCACGATGACGGCTCCGCACATCGGCAACTACGGGGTTGCGTCCGGCGACGCCGAATCGCAGTCGCCCAGGGTCGCGGGGTTCGTAATGCGCGAGGCGTCGCCAGTGGCGAGCAACTGGCGTGCCGACGGCACGCTCCGCGACTATCTGATCCGGCACAACATCGTCGCCATCGGTGATGTCGATACCCGTGCGCTCACGCGCGTGCTGCGTTCGGCCGGGGTGATGCGGGGTGTCATCGCCACTGGTCAGGTCGATCCGGTGGCGCTCGTCGAGAAAGCCCGCTCCATCCCCAGGATGGAAGGTGCCGACCTGGTGAAGGACGTGACCTGTGACGCCCCGTTCGAATGGCGTCCGGGCAGTGGCGAGCCGGGGGACGCCGCCCATCGCGAGTTCGGCATCGCCCCGCAGCTCCGTGCGGCCCGGCGGCTGCGAGTGGCCGCCTATGACTTCGGGGTCAAGTGGAACATTCTGCGACGCCTCGACGCTTACGGCTGCGACGTGCGCGTGTTTCCGGCGACGGCTCCGGCGAGCGACCTCCTGGCCATCGAGCCGGACGGCATTTTTCTCAGCAACGGCCCCGGTGATCCCGCCGCACTCGACTACGCGATCGAGAACGTGCGCCGTCTTGTCGAGAAGGACGTGCCGATGTTCGGCATCTGCCTCGGACATCAGGTGCTCGGGCACGCCGTCGGTGGGCAGACCTTCAAGCTGAAGTTCGGCCATCGCGGCGCCAACCATCCGGTGAAGGAGCTCGAATCGGGCAAGGTGGAGATCACGTCGCAGAACCACGGCTTCGCCGTCGATCCGCAGTCGCTGCCAGCCGACGTCGTCGTGACGCACGAGAACCTCTACGACGGCACAGTCGAGGGGTTCCGCCACCGTTACAAGCCGATCTTTTCCGTGCAGTACCATCCCGAGGCGTCTCCAGGACCGCACGATGCCGATTACCTGTTCCGGCAGTTCCTGGAAACGATGGAGAAGCGGTGAGCCGCGAGCATCGCCCTGGTGACCATGCTGCGTAATCGCTCCAGATGCCAAAACGTACCGACCTGAAACGCGTGCTCGTGATCGGCTCAGGACCGATCGTCATAGGACAGGCCTGCGAATTCGACTACTCGGGCACCCAGGCGTGCAAGGCGCTGCGATCCGAGGGGTTGGAGGTGGTGCTCGTCAACAGCAATCCCGCGACGATCATGACCGACCCGGAGATGGCCGATCGCACCTACGTGGAACCGCTCACGCCCGAGTTCGTCGAGGCGATCATCGAAAAAGAGCGTCCTGACGCCGTGCTGCCGACCGTCGGCGGCCAGACGGCATTGAATCTCGCCGTGGCGCTTCACGAGCGCGGCGCGTTGGAGAAGCACGGCGTCAAGCTGATCGGCGCCTCCGTCGAAGCGATCCGCGTGGCCGAGGATCGGCTCCTCTTCCGCGACGCGATGAAGGAAATCGGCGTGGACGTTCCGCGGAGCGGCGTCGCGAAGTCGCTCGAGGAAGCCCTGGTGCTCGTCGAGGAGACCGGCTTTCCAGCGATCATCAGGCCGTCGTTCACCATGGGCGGCGTGGGCGGTGGCATTGCCTACAACATCGAGGAGTTCCGCGAGCTCGCCGCACGCGGTCTCAATCTCAGCCCGGTGCACGAGATTCTGGTCGAGGAGTCGGTCATCGGCTGGAAAGAGTTCGAGCTCGAGGTCATGCGCGACGTGGCCGACAACTTCGTCGTGATCTGCTCGATCGAGAACGTGGATCCGATGGGTGTCCACACGGGCGACTCGATAACGGTGGCCCCGGCGTTGACCTTGACGGACAAGGAGTATCAGCGTCTGCGCGACGCCGCCCGCCGCATCATCCGGCGCGTTGGCGTCGAGACCGGCGGTTCGAACATCCAGTTCGCCGTCAACCCGGCCGACGGCCGAATCGTCGCAATCGAGATGAACCCGCGTGTGTCGCGGTCGTCGGCGCTCGCGTCCAAGGCCACCGGCTTTCCGATTGCCAAGATCGCCGCGAAGCTGGCACTCGGCTATCACCTCGATGAGATTCGTAACGACATCACCCGCCTGACTCCGGCTTCGTTCGAGCCGACCATCGACTACATCGTGGTCAAGTTCCCGCGGTGGAACTTCGAGAAGTTCCCGCAGGCGGACCGCACGCTGACCACGCAGATGAAGTCAGTGGGCGAGGCGATGGCGATCGGGCGCACCTTCAAGGAGGCGTTCCTCAAGGCGGTGCGTTCGCTCGAGCTCGGCAAGCTCGGCACGCTGTTCCCGTCGGCGCTCGGCTCCGATGGCGACGAGGAAGACGGGACCGCGCTGCGTAAGAGGCTGGTAGTGCCGACGGATCAGCGGATGTGGGCGGTGTTCGAGGCATTGCGCCTTGGCTGGAGCGTGGAAACAATCCACGAGCTGACGAAGATCGACCGGTGGTTCCTGCAGCAGTTCTCCGAGATCGTCGAGCTGCGCCGGCTGGCGGAGCTTGGCGAGTTCCGCGAGATGTCAGCCGATCTGCTGCGCACGTTGAAGCGAACCGGGTTCAGCGATGCCGACATCGCTGCCGCCTGCGGCATCGACGAGGAGATGGTGCGTCAACGACGGCTCGAGGAAGGGCTGGTGCCGGCGTACAAGCGCATCGACACCTGCGCCGCTGAATTCGAGTCGTTCACGCCGTACATGTACGGGACGTACGAAGTCGTCTGCGAGGCTGAGCCGACTCCCAGGAAGAAAGTCATCATCCTGGGGAGCGGTCCAAACCGGATCGGCCAGGGCATCGAGTTCGACTACTGCTGCTGCCATGCCGTCTTCGGCTTCCGCGAAGAGGGGTACGAGACCGTCATGGTCAACTGCAACCCTGAGACTGTGTCAACCGACTACGACACGTCCGATCGCCTCTACTTCGAACCGCTGACGCTCGAGGACGTGATGGCGATCGTCGATCGCGAGCGAAGCGCTGGCGGCGAGGTGTCGTGCCTCGTGCAGTTCGGAGGGCAGACGCCGTTGAAGCTGGCGTTGGCGCTCCAGGGTGCTGGCGTCAACGTAATCGGCACGAGCCCCGACTCCATCGACCTCGCCGAGGACCGGGAGCGCTTTTCGCAGCTGCTGCGCGACCTGGGGATCCCGCAACCGGCGAGTGGCACTGCCGTGTCTCGCGATGAAGCGCGCGAGGTGGCGGCGCGCATCGGCTATCCGGTCGTGGTGCGTCCGTCGTACGTGCTCGGCGGCCGCGGCATGGCGATCGTCTTCGACTCGGGCGCCCTCGACCGTTACATGGCCGGCGCGGTGGACGTCTCGCACGACCGTCCGGTGCTGATCGACCGTTTCCTCGAAGACGCTTTCGAATTCGATGTCGATGCCGTCGCGGATGCCGCCGGCGCGGTGGTCATCGGCGGAATCATGGAGCACATCGAGGAGGCAGGGATCCACTCTGGTGACAGCTCGTGCGTCGTGCCGCCCTTCATGGTGGCGGAGCGGCATCTCGGCACGATCCGCGAATACACGCGGCGGATCGCCAGAGAGCTGAAGGTGGTCGGCCTGATGAACATCCAGTACGCCATCAAGGACGACATGGTCTACGTGCTCGAGGTGAACCCGCGCTCCTCACGGACAGTGCCCTATATCTCCAAGGCTACCGGCGTACCGATGGCCAAGATTGCCGCGCGCGTGTCGGCAGGTCGGACGCTGACCGAGCTCGGGATCGTCGACGACCTGCGAGCGGCCGGCGTGTTCGTGAAGAGCCCGGTATTTCCGTTCGTGCGGTTCCCGGGCGTGGACACGATTCTCGGGCCTGAGATGAAGTCGACCGGAGAGGTCATGGGCGGTGCCAGCAACTTCGGCACCGCGTTCAACAAGGCGATGCTGGCAGCAGGGCAACGCCTGCCCGATGCGGGCTGTGTGTTCATCAGCGTCAACAACAGCGACAAGCCCGGAGTGCTGCCAATCGCCCGCGATCTGGCTCGTCTCGGGTTCACGCTGGCGGCGACGCGCGGGACGGCGACCTACCTGCGTTCGCACGGGCTCGAGGTCGAGGTGATGTACAAGGTGAACGAGGGTCGGCCGAATGTGGCCGACCACCTGGTCAATCACAGCATCGATCTCGTGATCAACACACCGCTCGGCCGCGAGTCGTTCTTCGATGACCGCGCCGTCCGTCGCGCCGCGACGATGGCACAGGTGCCCTGCATCACGACGCTCACCGGTGCGACGGCCGCGGTGAGTGCCATTCGCGCGATTCGCCAGCAGGCGCTGACCGTGCGGTCTCTGCAGGACTATTACGCGGTGGAGGCCGGCGCGTAGCCCCAGGCGCGAGCGTCGCGCGGCAGACGCGACGGTCCGGTCAGAGGCCGGGAATCGCGAATCGGCGCACCAGCGTTTCGATCTCGTTCCTCAGCCAGGCAAACGACGGGATGACGAAGAGATGATCCTGCATGCGGGACGGGTCGTAGTCCGTTTCGATCACCTCGTCCGTCACGAACGGCTTCCGCGTAACCTCAGGGGAGAACAGCGAATAGGGAATCTCACGCGTCGACGACAGGATGCCGGCGCCGAACACCTTGACTTCTCCTGCTTCCTCGATGAGTCCGAATTCGATTGAGTACCAGCTGAAGCGCTTGAGCGCGAGCACATGAAGCGGGTCGGGCGTGCTGTAAGCTGCCTTGCCTACCAGTGTCAGCACCTCCGCATAATCCTGGTTCATGAGTGGGGGGACGTGACCGAGGCAGTCGTGGATCATGTCCGGCTCAGGCGTGAACTCCGGATGCGACCCGTGGCGGATGAACTGGGTAACCGGAAAGCTGCGGGCGGCGATGTAGCTGTAGAACGTGCGATAGGCAAGCGGGCCTTCGGCCGGGACGAGGCGCATGCGCGTCTCGCGGGCAAGCCGATCACTCAAAGCACGCAACTGTGGGAGGTCGCGGGAGCTGATGCCGAGCGTGTCTTTCGCGGCCAGGTACATCGAACAGGCATGCCGCCGGTGCAGCCCGTCGAGCTTGGCACTGACCTCGCGCCAGATGCGCTGCTCTTCCGGAAGATAGTCGATGACCGGCGGACCGATGTTCGTGATCCGGTGGCGACGGCAGAGCGCGAAAAGCTCGTGGCGTCGTGTGACATACGCATCATCTCCGATGCCAGGATGAGCTGACTCGAGCTCGAGCGCGTCGGGGTCTGGCGGCTCGATCATCGTCCGCGGATCGATCGGCACGCCGTATTCGACAATGGGTTTCGACTGCTTCATGACGAATCCCCGCTAGCAGAACCAACGAAGGACCGGTCTTCTGGGGTATTAGCAAGGGGCATTCCTGTGTTGAGTTGCCCGCCCCCGCGCACAACCTGCTGCCCTGGCACTCAGAAGGCGACACCTCCGTACTCGGCTGGTGGGGTTTTGGTCACTTGATCTTGAAAACTGGGCTCGGCTGTCAAACCTCGACCTTCTCGCTTCATCATGCAGGTTCGTAAACCGGTAATCGCTTACGCGCCGTGTCGAGGAGCCGGCGGGTGCTCGCGTACTTCTCAGCCCGTACGCAGCGATCGGCGGTGGTATCCCCATTGCACGGAGGCCGCTCTCTTCGGAGGACTCCAATGAAGCGACGACTTGGCCTTGCTGTGGCGATTGCTATCGTTGTGTCTGCGAGCGGGACTGCGCAGTCGCAACGAGGGGTGAGAGTCTTTTCGGCTACGCTCGTGCCGGAGCAGGAGGTGCCGGCCCTCGCCTCCCAGGCGAGCGGGTTCTTTATCGCGCGAGTGAACAATCAGCAGAAAACGATCGATTACGCCCTCTCGTACGATGGTCTGAGCGCGGAGGTTCGTCAGGCCCACATCCATTTCGGCCAGCCTGGTGTCAACGGCGGCATTGTCGTCTGGCTTTGCGGTACGACGAACAACCCGGGACCGGCGGGGACGCAGACGTGCCCTCAGAGTGGAACGATCAGCGGCCGGGCCGATGCGGATGATGTGCAGGCGGTGACGGCGCAGGGAATCGCCGCGGGCGATATCGATGATGTGCTGGCGGCGATACGCAACGGCGTGGCCTATGCGAACGTGCATTCGATGCTGTTTCCGGGCGGCGAGATCCGCGGCAAGATAAGCGTAGGCAGCGGCAGGCGCTGAGGTCGCCCACTGCAGGGCGGCGCATCCACCCAATCCCTTTTCATGTGACATGAGACGTCCGGTGCGAGCCCACCGGACGTCGGACGACTTCGCGATCGTCGCCATCCGTTCCTTCTCTCCGATCGGTTTCGAAAACAGTCTTGACGACCAAATCGGTCGGAGATACAGTGTGAGTCAATACTGAGACTTAGTCTCAGTATCAGCACGCTGACTCTCACTCTCACACTCTTCACGTCGCGCTGACCCGATGAAACTCCGTCCGCTCATCTTCTGGCCGCACCTCATCGCCGGCACCGCAGCCGGTCTCGTGATTCTCCTGATGGCGTTCACCGGGGTCCTCCTGACCTACGAACGTCAACTGGTTGCCTGGGCCGACAGCCAGTACCGCTCTGTGGCGCCCGCCCCTGGCGCGAAGCGCTTGCCGGTCGACGAGATCGTCGAGGCCGCCCGGTCGCAGTCGGGTCTCGCGGTGACCGCTGTGGTCGTGGCGTCCGATGCCGCGGCGCCCGTCACCCTGACCGCCGCCGACAAGACTCTGTTCGCTGATGCTTACAGCGGCGCGCTGCTCGGGGAAGGCTCGCAGCACATGCGCCGTTTCATGAGCAGCGTGCGCGGCTGGCACCGCTGGCTCGCCGTGGACGGTGAGGGGCGCGCCGCGGCGCGCGCGGTCACCGGCTGGGCAAACCTCCTCTTCGCATTCATCGTGCTGTCGGGCTTCTATCTGTGGATTCCGCGCGTCTGGCGGTGGCCGCAGGTCCGAGCGGTCCTGCTCTTCAAGAGAGGCGCGACGAGCAAGGCTCGCGACTTCAACTGGCACAACGTCATCGGCTTCTGGTCGGCGGTGCCACTGTTCATCGTCGTCGTCAGCGCCGTACCTATCTCCTTTCAGTGGGCAAACGCGGCAGTCTACCGGGCAGTTGGTGAAACGCCTCCGGCCGGTAGAGGTGGAGCGGGCGCGGGCCGCGAGGCCGGACGGGAGTCACGACGGAACGGACAGCCTCAGACCCGCGACGGAGGCGGCGAACGCCGCCGCGAGCGCGAAGGTGGAGGTCGAACCGGCAACAGCCTTGCGCTCGATTTGCTCCTGGCCCGCGCTGAACGGCAGGTGCCCGGCTGGCGAACGATCAACCTGCGCCTCCCGGAATCGTCAGGCGCGCCGGTGGTGTTCAACATCGACGCGGGGAGCGGTGGTCAACCGCATCTTCGGTCCACGCTGACGGTCGACGGCACGAGCGGGGCGGTCGTGAGCTTCGAGAACTTTTCCACCCTGACGCTGGGCCGCCGCATCCGTAACGTCATGCGCTTCGCCCACACGGGCGAAGTGCTCGGTCTTCCAGGCCAGACGGTCGCCGGCCTGGTTTCGGCCGGGGCGGTCGTCCTGGTCTGGACGGGCCTTGCGCTCGCGTTGCGGCGTTGCCGCGCGTGGCTCGGGCGCCGCGTGTCCCGTCCCGACGCGGCATCTCCACCGGACCGCACTGCCGCGGTCGCATGAACGTCCCCTTGTCGGAGCCGCTCTCATGAAGAATCGTACGTTTTCATCATTCCTGCGGACGCCGCGCCGTCGTCGGGGACGTTCGCGCCTCTTCGTGCTCGGCGCCGCGTTCGTGGCCTCGACCGCCGGCGGCGGGAAGCTCGCCTACGCCCAACAACCGCGACAAAACGGCCAAACCGCGTCGTCGGCGGGGCTCGTCCAGCCGGGTGGTGTCGCACAGCAGACGCACCGCTTCGACATTCCCGCCGGAACCATCGAAACGGTCAGCGACCAGTTCCGTACGCTTACCGGCATCCGAGTCGTGATCGTCAACGAGATGATCAAGAGTCTGCCGTCGCCCGGTGTGGCAGGTGTGATGACGGGCGAGCAGGCGCTCGAGCAAATGCTCGCCGGAACGAGCGTCGGATTCGTGTTCACCGCGCGCGATGCTGTGTCGCTCGACATCCGTACATCTGAACAACTCACAGTGACCGGGCGCACCGCTGTCGTTGCGTCCCCGAAGTACACGGCGCCGCCTCGCGAAGTGCCACAGACGATCGCCCTCATTACCCGCGAGGTCATCGAGGAGCAGGGCGCGACCACGTTGAGCGAGGCGCTGCGGAACGTCCCCGGCATCACGCTCCAGGCAGGCGAAGGTGGCGGCGCCTCGAACACTGCGGGCGACATGTTCAACATGCGCGGGTTCAATGCCGCCAATAGTCTCTTCGTCGACGGTGTGCGGGATGACGGCCTGATCTCGCGGGATGTGTTCAATCTCGAGCAGATCGAAGTCTTCATGGGACCGACCGGGTCGGACGTCGGCCGCGGCACCGCCGCCGGCTACGTCAACATGCACACCAAGAGCCCGTACGTCGGCACCGGGATGTCGGTGAACGCGGGCTTCGGCAGCGCCGAACAGGGCCGCCTGAGCGCCGACTTCAACTGGTCCGCACCGGCCACCGCCACCGGCGGCTGGCTCACGCGGAGCGGCCTCCGACTGAACGCGCTCTGGCAGAACAGCGGCGTCCCCGGTCGCGACGTGGTCGAGAACGAGACGCGCGGTATTGCCCCGTCCTTCGCGATGGGACTCGGGACGCCGACACGTGTGGTGCTGGCAGCGCAGTTCGTCCGCCAGGACAACCTTCCCGACTACGGCATTCCGGGCGCCGCATGGGAAGAGGAGCCTCTGACGCCCACCACCATCCGCGCGGATTCGTCAGTGGCGCAGACCAACTACTACGGAAGCGCCAGCTTCGACTATGACGAGGCATCGCAGGACGCCTACACGGCCCGGATCGAACACGACGTCAACCGCAGCCTTACGCTTCGCAACCAGACGCGTTACAACCGCACGCACCGCGAGGCTGTCATCACGACGATCCAGAACGTCGCGGCATTCAATCCGGTGACGAACCTCGTCACGCTGGCGCGTCAGGGCAACGAGCGCGAGAACGAAATCCTGTCCAATCAGACGAGCCTCGTCGATCGGTTCTCGACCGGCCGCTTCCGTCATGCCGTGAGCGCAGGGCTCGAGGTCACTGCCGAGCAGCAGTTCGCGCCGACGCTGACCGGTGTAGGAACGCGGGCGCCAGCGAACATCTACACGCCCGACACGCACGCCCCGGTGGCCGGTTACGATCCCGCGCGCACGAGCGCCAACAGCCGCGGCCGCACTAGTACCGTGGCGCTCTATGCCTTCGACACGATTGACCTTGCGACCAGATGGCAGGTCAGTGGCGGCCTTCGCTGGGAGCACTACGAGACCGACTTCACGACCGTCGATGCTGCAGGCGCGACGACGGTGGACCTCGGAGCCGCCGATCAGCTCGTCAGCGGCAAGGTGGGAGTCGTTTATCGGGCCACCGAGAACGGCAATGTCTACGTCTCATACGGCACGACGGTGACACCGCCCGGATCGGCCAACTTCACGTTGAGCGCACAGATCAACAACGTGAACAATCCGAGCCTGGCGCCGCAGGAGTCCAGCAACTTCGAAGTCGGCACCAAGTGGGACGTGGCCAACGGCCGTCTGTCGCTGACCGGAGCCGTCTTCCATACCAGGAACCGGAATGTCATCTATACCGTCGACGCCACGGTGGTTCCACCAGTCTTCAACCAGGACGATGCGCAGCGCGTGAACGGGATCACCGTGGGCGCCATGGGGCGAATCGGGGATCGGTGGGAGGTGCTGGCCAATGCCGGATTCCTCGACACCGCTCTGGAAAGTCAGGATGCGGCCATTAACGGCAACCACCTGACGCTGACGCCGCGGCACTCGGGCAGCGTCTGGACGACCTACCGGGCGCCGATTGGCCTGCGCGTCGGCGGCGGAGTCCGCTATACCGACGACGTGTTCATCAACACCGCCAACACGATTCGATCGCCTGGGTATCACGTCATCGACGGGCTCGTCGAATACGACGTGAACACGCATCTGACGCTGCGACTGAATCTTTACAACCTGACCGACGAGGTCTACATCCGCAACGTCAACAACAACGGCGCCCGCTACAACCCCGGCTACACACGTTCGGCAATGTTCACGACGAACGTCAGGTTCTGAGGTCGGGCAATGCTGTTGCAGATTCCAGAGGTCCTGACGCCTGAGCAGGTGACGCACGCCCGTCAACGGCTGGCTGCCGCCGAGTGGGTGGACGGCCGGATCACCGCCGGGCACCAATCCCTCCGCGCGAAGGACAACGCTCAGTTGCCCGAGACGCACCCGGTTGGCCGCGAGCTCGGTGAGCTCATCCTCACCGCCTTGCAGCGCAACCCGTTGTTCATTTCGGCGGCGCTGCCACTCCGGGTTTTTCCGCCGCTGTTCAATCGTTATTCGGGAGGACAGCGGTTCGGCAACCATGTCGACAACGCGATTCGTCAGGCGGCCGGAAGCGCGCTACGAATACGGACGGATCTCTCGGCGACGCTCTTCCTCGCCGATCCCGACGAGTACGACGGCGGCGAGCTGGTGATCGAGGATACCTATGGGGTGCACAGCGTCAAACTCACCTCCGGGCACATGGTCCTCTACCCGGCGACCAGCCTGCACAGCGTCAGGCCGGTCACGCGCGGTGCCCGCATCGCGTCGTTCTTCTGGATTCAGAGCATGATTCGCGACGATGGGCAGCGAACGCTGCTCTTCGATCTCGATACAGCGATCCAGCGTTTGACCGTCGACCTCCCGCAGCATCCCGCCGCCGTCCAGCTGACGGCCGTGTATCACAATCTGCTGCGGCATTGGGCGGAGATGTAGCAACTTTTGCGATCGGCACACGATCACAGGTCGCTGACCTTGCCCTGTTGACGACTCCGTTCGAGTCGGGCTTTTACTGCCAATAGGGCCAGCCCGCGCGGAGCGTGGAAAAGAGATACTGCCCGCCAGCCCCGCGTCATCGCTCTTGCACGTCGCGCTGCGTGCGCTCTCTCGGTTTGATTCCAGCCGTGGCGTGCCTCGCCGGCACGGCGTTCGGCGCCGTGTCGAGTATGGACGCCCGCGCTCTCGTCTGGCTGTTCGGAGCGGTTGCCGCTGCGATTGCGTTCGGGTGGATGACGGCCTTGCCGCGGCTGCGGTTCGCCGGCCTTGCCTGCGGCTACGCCATCGTGGGCGCTGTGCTCGCCGCTCACGCGCGTGAGACAGCGCTCCACACGTCTCTGCGTGACCTGCTCGAGAGCAACTACGGAGAGTTCGCGATCGACGCGCTCGGTCCTCAAGGTGAACACCCGCCGGTCGTCACACGGTTCGTCTTGCAGGAAGACGCCGGCCGGGCCGGTGACGTCGTGCTGTTTCCGGCGTCGGTAACGGGGCTGCTGATCGATCGGCGCTGGCGTCGGCTGCCTGGTGACGGTGTGCGCCTCACGGTCGGCGGAGCGACCTCTGACCAGCGGTTGTCTCAGTGGCGTGCGGGGCGGACGATCGTGGCTCCCGTGACGTTTCGCCGCCCGGCGCGATACCTGAACGAGGGCGTTCCGGACTTCGAGCGTGCTCTCGCTCTGGATGGGACGTCGCTTCTCGGAACTGTGAAGAGCGGGCTGCTCCTCGAGGTCGAACGCCCGGGTTCGCGCATTCAGGAGGTCGCGGCAGCCATTCGCCTGCACGTGAGGCTCGTAATCGAGCGGCGGATCGCCGGACACGATCCAGTCGCGGCCGCCGTGATCACGGCCGTGCTCATCGGTGACCGCAGCGGGCTCCCAGATTCGGTGCGGACCCGGCTCCAGGCAGCCGGGATCTATCACGTCATCGCCATTTCGGGCGGGAACATCGCGATACTGGCCGGCCTGCTGCTCCTCACGCTGGCGCTGGTGGGAGTGCGCGGCCGGCCGGCGGCGATGGCGACGCTCGTTCTGCTTTGGGCCTGCTCGTGCGTCATCACGGCCGGGCCGTCGGTGTGGCGCGCCACGCTCATGGCGATTGTCTACCTTGCCGCGCGCGCCATCGATCATCGGACGCCGACGTGGCATGCCATGGCGGTGGCGATCATCGCGATGATCGTGGCGCAGCCGCTGGATGTTCGCGATCCCGGCTTCATCCTGACGTTCGGTGCGACGCTGGCGCTGGTCGAAGTCGCTCGCCGCGCCGGTGCTTTGACGCCGCGAACCCTCGAAAGCCGTCGAGTGCGCGAGTCACGATCACGACGCGCTGTGCGAGCCATCTGGCGGTCCTGGATAGCGCCGTCCCTGCTCGCATCCGCGGCAGTCGAAGTCGCGTTGATGCCGGTGTCGGCCGTCGCCTTCTCGCGCATCACGGTGGCCGGGCTGGTGCTGAATCTGGCCGCCGTTCCAGCGATGGCGCTGGTTCAGTCCGCCGGGCTGGTACTCGTCCTCTGCGACCACTGGTCGGTGGTGGCGGTGCCTGCGGCCTGGATCGCCACCTGGAGCGCGACTGGACTGGTCGAGTGTGCCCGTCTCGTCGACGTCGCTCCGTGGCTCGCGCGTCGCGTGCCGCCGCCGTGGCCAGTGGTGGTGATCGCCTACTACGTCGGCCTTGCCGTGGTCCTCGCGCCGATCAGACGCCTCCGTCTCGCCGGCGGAATCGTCATGTCGGCCGCCGCACTCGTCATGGTCTGCGGTGTGTCTGCGGTCGGATGGAGCAGGACAGACGCGAACGAGGCGTCACTCCGATTGACGATGTTCGACGTCGGTCAGGCCGAGGCGATGCTGCTGCAGGTGCCGGGTGCCGGTCCGCTGCTCGTCGATGCCGCAGGCGCTCCTTTCGGGTCTGGACTCGATATCGGAACCCGGGTGCTCACACCTGCTTTGTGGGCGAAGCACGTCACGGGCGTCGATACCCTGCTGGTGACGCACGGCGATCCCGATCACGTCGGTGGAGCGGCAGCGGTGATCGAGGCCTTCACACCGGCGCGCCTGTGGATCGGCGTCGACGTCCCATCGCATGAGCCGACGCAGTCACTGATGGGACGCGCGCGCCAGGCGGGGCTGGTCGTCGAATCGCTGCGAGCGGGGGAGGTGCGTGCCGTTGGCCGTGCGCGCCTGCGGGTCCTCCATCCGCCCGAGCCGGACTGGGAACGTCCGCGTGTACGGAACGACGACTCTGTCGTCCTCGAACTGCTCTTCGGCGACACCGCGTTTCTCCTGACCGGGGATATCAGCGCCGAGGTCGAGCGCGCGATCCTCCCGCAGCTCTCGACCGCCCGGTACCGGATCCTCAAGGTCGCCCATCACGGCAGCCGCACATCGACTTCAGGTGAGCTGCTCGACGCCTGGAAGCCGCAGCTCGCGATCGTCAGCTGCGGGCGTGGCAACCGGTTCGGGCACCCCGCGCCGGAGGTGATCGCACGACTCGCCGCCGCCGGGGTGCGGGTAGTGCGGACCGATCTGGAGGGGCAGATCACGATTGAGACCGATGGGCGGCAGGTCGGCGTGACGACATATGCCGGGAGCAGGCGATGACGAACCACGAAGGACGAAAACACCAAGGACAGGAAGGGTTGTCGAAGCGCTTGGAGACGGCTTCCTGGAGTCGATCTATGCCGATCACCTTTCGGGTTCCACTCCTCCGTCAGGGCGTACATCGGATTGTTCTATAGCTTCGTGTCCTTCGCCTTCTTCGTGTCCTTCGTGGTTGAGACGTCTTCGTGCCCTCGAATACTGTCTTTGACCCGCCCCCACTCAGCCTCCATCTCTTCGAGCGTCGCCTCGGTGAGCGGCCTGCCTCGTGCGGCGAGGCGCTGCTCCATCGCTTCGAACCGGGCGCTGAATTTCTCCGTCGCACGGCGCAGCGCCGCTTCCGGTTCAACACCCAGCTTCCGCGAGAGGTTGGCGATGGCGAAGAGCAAATCGCCCATTTCCTCTTCCGCGCGCGACAGGTGGCCGGTCGCTCCGGACTCGACCTCGTGGCGGACCTCGGCCACCTCTTCGTCGATCTTGGCGAGGACGTCGCCGGGCGTATTCCAGTCGAAGCCCACGGCCGCGGCGCGGGCGCCGATCTCGTAGGCTCGCAGCAGGGCGGGAAGCGTCCTGGGCACGCCGCTCAACGTCGTTTTCGTTCGAGGCGCGTCACGTCCCGCTGCGGCGCGTTCGCGCGCCTTGAGCGTCTCCCATTTCTCGATGACCTGCTGGCTGGTGAGCGCGTCTGCGCCAGCGTCACGCGCAAAGACGTGCGGGTGGCGGCGCACCAGCTTGTCGCAGATGGTGTCGATGGCGTCGCCGATATCGAAGTCGCCGGCCTCCTCGCTGATGCGCGCCAGGAAGACCGCCTCGAAGAGGAAGTCGCCGAGCTCTTCCTTCAGGTCGGCGGCCGACCCACTCTCGATTGCCTCGAGCAGCTCGTAGGTTTCCTCCAGCACGAACGGGCGGAGTGACGCGTGCGTCTGCTCGCGATCCCACGGGCAGCCGCCCGGTTCCCGCAGCGTGCGCATGATGTCGAGCAGGCGTTCGAAACGTGAGCCGGCGGTGTCGGCCATCGGGCCATGCTACCATTCCAATTTTGGTTCTATGACCGATCAGCCAGCTTCGCCCAGCGATCCCGATGACGCGCGCATCACCTTCGTGGGGTTTGTCGTCTCACTCGCGCACACGGCCGCCGTGCATTTCGGCGATGTGGCAGACCCGGTCACTGGGGAGACCGCCGAGGTGAATCTCTTGGCCGCGCAGCAGATGATTGAAATCCTGGCGCTGCTGGAAGAGAAGACACGCGGCAACCTGACGGCCGAAGAGCGGCAGCTGCTCGAGCAGATCCTCTATGAGCTCCGCTTACGTTACGTGGAGGCGACCAAAGGGCAGGCCGCCGAACGTTCGTCGTCCCGCATCATCATCCCTTGACACAGCCGCAGATCGAGCGGCCTCCAGCAGGCCGGCAGACGAGCGCGTCCGCCCGCGTCACCTTCCTCGGCAGCGGCACATCGCACGGTGTGCCGATGATCGGCTGCGACTGTGCGGTGTGCCGCTCGACGGACCCGCGTGACTCGCGGCTTCGTCCGTCGGTTTACATCGACGTCGCAGACCGGCAACGCATCCTCGTCGATACCACACCTGATCTGCGGCAGCAGGCGCTGCGGCACGGAGTACGGCGGATCGACGCCATTCTCTTCACGCATGCCCACGCGGATCACATCCTCGGCCTGGACGAAGTGAGGCGGTTCAACACGCTGCAGGGTGGGTCCATCCCCTGCCATGCGAGCGCGCCCTCCTGGGACGTCATCAAGAGGAGCTTCTACTACGCGTTCGACGGGCTCCCGCGGGAGGGCGGCGGAGTCCCGCAACTGGTCGACATCGAGATCCGTGGACCGTTCATGGTCGGCAACGTCCGGGTCGTGCCCGTGCCACTGTGGCACGGCACCCTGCCGATCCTCGGCTTCCGTTTCGGCGCCTTCGCCTACCTGACCGATTGCAGCCGCATCCCCGATGAATCCTGGGCGCTGATCCGCGGGATCGACACCCTGGTACTGGGGGCGTTGCGCGACGAGCCGCATCCCACGCACTTCACCGTCGCACAGGCCGTGGAGGCGATCGCCCGCGTCGGTCCGCGCCGTGCCTATCTGACACATATGAACCACGATCTCGGTCACGCGGCGACCAACGCGCGCCTGCCCGCAGGGATTGAACTGGCATATGATGGGCTCGTGCTCGACGTTGCGGTCGACGTGGAGTGAATGCCCACGATCCACTTCCCAGACGACCCGAAGCCTTCGTGGGTCGTGCATCCGGTGCTCGCGCTGGGGAACTTCGACGGCCTGCACCGTGGGCATCTCAAGATCGTCGAGCGGGTGAAGCGAGGCTCGGCCGAGCACGGCGGGACGGCGATGGCCATGACCTTCGACCCGCACCCGCCGCGGGTGGTGCGGCCCGACAAGGCCCCGCCGCTCTTGATGACGAAGGAGCAGCGGCTCGATGCGCTGCATCGGGCCGGTATCCAGTGCGTGGCGGTGGTCCGGTTCACGCACGAGATGTCGCAGTGGGATCCCGAGACGTTCGTGCGCGTGGTGCTCGTCGAGTGGCTCCGGGTCGCGCAGGTGTGGGTGGGCGCGAACTTTCTGTTCGGGCGCGGGCGCAGTGGCAACTTCTCACTGCTGCGGACGCTCGGGCAGCGATACGGGTTCAGGGCCGACAAAATCGATCCGGTCCGCTACAAGGATTTCGTTGTCAGCAGCACGAGGATCCGGCGGCTCGTCGGCGAAGGTCGCATCGACGAGGCAGGGGCGTTGATGGGGCATCCGTATTACATCGACGGCACGGTGGTTGAGGGGCGGGGACGAGGGCGGGAGCTCGGGTTTCCGACCGCGAACCTGCAGACGACCAACGAGCTGCTGCCGCCGAACGGCGTCTACGCCACGACGGTCGTCATCGACGGCATCTTCCGGGCAGGTCTGACCAACATCGGCGTGCGGCCGACGTTTGGCGAGACGGAGACGGCGATCGAGACCTACGTGCTCGACTACAGCGGCGACCTTTATGGGAAGCCGGTAAGGCTGGCGTTCGTCCAGCGGCTGCGCGACGAGCGTCGATTCCCGGACGTCGACGCGCTGAAAGCGCAAATCGAGGCGGATCGGCGTCGCGCCGAGCGTCTCTTCAGCCGGATTTCCATTTGATGCCGCGGAAGCCGGTGGCGATCGTGTCGCGGACCAGGTCATGAACGAGACGAGCTTCGAGTTGATTGTGTCGGTCTCCAACGATGCGCGCCTGGCCGGCACCGTCCGCGCCCTGGTGGTCTGCGCCGCCAATCAGGCGGGGTGCGCAGAAACCGCTGCCGTGGCGTTTGCCCGTCGGGTCGAGGACACGGTCCGGAATTCGCTGTCCGGCGCCGGCCACGACGGCATGCTGCCCGTCACCGTCCGTCACCACGCCAGCACGGTGGAGGTCGTGGTCAACGGACACACACTGAGGCTCGACATCTGATCGGCCGCCTGTCACTGTACCGCCCCGGATGATTCGTCTTTACAACACCCTCTCACGCCAGCACGAGCCGTTCCAGCCCGCCCGCGACAACACCGTTCGGATGTACCTCTGCGGGCCGACGGTGTACGCGCCGGCGCACATCGGCAACTTCCGCACGTTCGTCTGTGTGGACGTGCTGCGCCGGACGCTGAAGCACGTCGGTGGCTACACCCTCCGTGAGGTCGTCAACTATACGGATGTCGACGACAAGACCATCAACGGTGCCAACAAGGCGGGCGTGCCGCTGCGCGAGTACACCGAGCGGTGGATCAACGTCTTCCGCGAAGACGCGATGCGGCTCGGCGTGGAAGCGCCCGAAGAGACGCCGCGCGCCACCGACGACGACAACCTGCGCGCGATGTGCGAGATGATTCTGGCGCTCGAGCGCAACGGCCACACCTACCGTCGCGACGGGTCCATATATTTCAAGATCTCGACGCTGCCGACGTACGGACGCCTGGTGCGCCTCGATCCGGAGGCGATCAAGACCGGCGCGCGCAACGACGTCGACGAGTACTCGAAGGACGACGCACGTGACTTCGTCCTGTGGAAGGCGACCAGGCCGGGCGAGCCGACGTGGGACTTCGGCACCGGTCCCGGCCGCCCGGGGTGGCACATCGAGTGCTCCGCGATGGCGCTGCGCCTGCTCGGAGAGGCGCCCATCGACATTCACGCCGGCGGCATCGATTTGATCTTCCCGCACCACGAGAACGAGATTGCGCAGGCCGAGGGGGCCACGCGGCAGACGTTTGCCCGCTTCTGGTTTCACGTCGAGCACCTCTTCGTCGAAAACCAGAAGATGTCGAAGTCGCTCGGCAACGTCTACTCGCTGCGCGATGTCGTCGACAGGAACTTCCGGCCGTCTGCGCTTCGGTATCTGCTGCTGTCGTCCCACTACCGGACGCCGCTCAACTTCACCTGGACCGGCATGCAGACGGCGGAGGAATCGCTCAACCGCGTGATGGACTTCCTGGCCCGCCTCGATACGGTGACCGAAGATCGCGGCGGCGGCGCCGTAGAAGGGTTGATCGTCAAAGCGCGCCAGGCATTCAGGAGCGCTCTCGAAGACGACCTGAACACCTCGGCGGCGCTGGCCGCGCTGTTCGATCTGATCAAAGAGGTCAACAGGGCGCTCGACGCCGGCCAGCTCGGTGCAGCTGATGTTCGTACAGTGCGCGCGCTCGTCAACGAGTTCGATTGCGTGCTGGGTGTGGTCAGCCTGCGATGCGAAGAAGACAAGCGGCCGAAAGTCGCTGTCGAGGAGATCGAGCGACTCATCGAGGCGCGGAAGGCGGCGCGGCAGCGCCGTGACTATGCCGAGGCCGATCGCATTCGCGTGGGGCTGGCCGAGCGCGGTATCCTGCTCGAGGATGGTCCTTCGGGAACGCGCTGGAAGCAGAAGTAAGGAATCAGCAGTCGAAGGCAAGCCATGACGGGTCCTGACATTCGCACCAGCCTGCCAGGCCCGCGGGCCCAGGCGATCATCGAGCGCGATGCGCGCGCGGTGTCGACGTCCTATACGCGCGACTATCCCTTCGTCATGGAACGTGGCGAGGGCGCGCTGGTCCAGGACGTGGACGGCAACGTCTTCCTCGATTGCACGGCCGGAATCGCCGTGGCCGCGACCGGGCACTCTCATCCGGACGTCGTGACGGCGATTGTCGAACAGTCGCGGCGCTTCCTGCACATGTCGGGCACCGACTTCTACTACGAGCCGCAGGTGCAGCTCGGGGAAGCGCTCTCTGCCATCGCGCCGATGCCGGGGCCGCACCGCACCTTCTTCGGCAACTCGGGGACCGAAGCCAACGAAGCGGCGCTCAAGCTGGCGAAGTACCACACCAGGCGCCACAACATCATCGCGTTTCTCGGGTCGTTCCACGGCCGCACGATGGGCTCGCTCTCGCTCACTGCCAGCAAGATCACCCAGCGACGCGGTTTCGGTCCTTTCGTGCCGGGCACGTACCACGCGCCGTATGCGAACTGTTACCGCTGTCCTGTTGGCCTCGATGCGAAGTCGTGCGCGGCCGAGTGCCTGAGGTTCATCGAGGAGCAGCTCTTCGTCCATCTCGTCTCCGCCGAGGAGGTGGCGGCGATCATGGTGGAGCCGATCCAGGGCGAAGGTGGCTACGTCGTGCCGCCGGACGCGTTCCTGCAGCGGCTCCGCGAGCTGACCCGTCAGCACGGCATGCTGCTCATCGTCGACGAGGTGCAATCAGGCATGGGGAGGACGGGCCGGATGTTCGCCATCGAGCATGCCGGCGTGGAGCCCGACGTCGTGACAATGGCCAAGGGGATCGCCTCCGGGCTTCCGCTCGGCGTCGCGACCGCGCGTTCCGAGATCATGTCGTGGCCGCCCGGGACGCACGCCAGCACGTTCGGTGGCAATCCGGTGGCCTGTGCAGCCTCGCTCGCCACGCTACGGCTGCTGCGCGACGGTCTGGTGAAGAACGCCGAAACCGTTGGAGCCCACCTGATGAACGGCATCCGTGGGCTGATGGACAAGCACGCCATCATCGGCGACGTGCGCGGCCGCGGACTCATGATCGGCGTCGAGCTGGTGCGAGATCGCGAGACGAAAGAGCGTGCCACCAGCGAGCGCGACGCCGTCGTCCGCGAAGCGTTCTCGCGCGGACTGCTGCTGCTCGGCGCCGGCACCAATGCCATTCGCATCTCACCGCCGCTCGTGCTCACGAAGGCACAAGCCGACACGGCCGTGTCGATCCTCGATCAGGCGCTTGGTACGGTGGCGCGCCGCGTGGTCTGAATCGTGCAATTCCGTGTCGGCCGTGGCCGGCGATCATCGTCAATCGCTCGGAATCCTGGGAGAAGAACTGGCCTGCGCCGAGCTCCTGCGGCGCGGGTACGAGATTCTCGCCCGCCGCTATCGCACCCGGTATGGTGAAATCGACATCATCGCCCGGCATGGAGCGGTGACTGTCTTCGTGGAGGTCAAGGCGCGGGTGCGCAACGATTTCGGAAGCGGAGCCGCCGCCATCACGCCATGGAAGCAGCGGCGAATTGCAAAAATGGCTATGGACTTTCTGGCGCGCTCCCGCTTGAATGAGACACCCTGTCGGTTCGATGTCGTCACCGTAGACCTGGCCGCGGACACCCCGGTTGTGGAGGTCTACACGAATGCCTTCGATTCTTTTGCATGAGGACGTAAACCCTTCCCGTGTCAGAGCTGCGCAAGGATCCCGTCACCGGGCGCTGGGTGATCATCTCGACCGAGCGCCGCAAGCGTCCCAATGATTTCCGGCTCGAGTCGGTGCACGTCGCACCCGACCCGACCTGCCCGTTCTGCGAGGGGCACGAGCACATGACTCCTCGCGAGCTGCTCTCGCACCGCCGGAACGGCGGCTCGCCGAACGGCCCCGGATGGGACCTGCGCGTTGTCCCGAACCAGTTTCCGGTGCTGCGCGTGGAGGGGGGCCTGGACCGTCAGGGCGAGGGGCTGTTCGACAAGATGAACGGCATCGGCGCACACGAGGTGATCATCGAGACGCCACGGCACGAGGACACGCTGGCGACGATGACCGACGCGGCGATCGAGCAGGTGCTGTGGGCGTTTCAGGAGCGGCTGCGTGACCTGAAACAGGACCACCGTTTCCGCTACATCATCATCTTCAAGAACCATGGCGCGGCGGCCGGCGCGTCGCTCGATCACTCGCATTCCCAGCTCATCGCCCTGCCAATCGTGCCGCGCGAGGTTCGCGACGAGGTCGATGGCGCCCGCGCTCACTTTGCCAGCAAGGAGCGCTGCGTCTTCTGCGACATCATCCGGCAGGAACTGGCCGACGGACGCCGGGTGATCGCGGACTCTCCCGAGATGGTGGCGGTCGCACCGTACGCGCCGCGCTTTCCCTTCGAAACCTGGATCCTGCCGCGCCGCCACCAGCCGCGCTTCGAGGACGGACAGCGACATGAGTACGCGGCGCTGGCGCGCATGCTCGGCGACATCCTGCGCCGCATGAACCGGATGCTGATGTCGCCGCCTTACAACCTGCTGATCCACAGCGCGCCGATGTCGGAGCCCGCCGACTACTACCACTGGCACGTCGAGATCATTCCCAAGCTGACGAAGGTAGCCGGCTTCGAGTGGGCCACCGGCTTTTACCTCAACCCGACCGCGCCGGAAGAAGCCGCACAAGTGCTTCGCGATGCGCGCGGCTGAGACGCACGAAGGTCACGTCCGTGTGCCTTTGTCGTGCCCGGCTGGTCAGAACCGGTATCCGAACGTCAGCGTAAACCGCCGGTCGCTGTCACGGGTGCCCGGCGCCGGGGAACGGTCGTAATCGAGATCCCACTGCACGGTGGTGACGAAGTTCTTCACAACCGTCAGCCGCACGCCGTTCTGCGTCTTGATGAATAGATTGTCATCACCGGTGAGGCCGATATAGCTGTCGTGCTTGTGAAAGAAGAGGACCCGGTCGGGCACGATGCCGATGTCGAGCCCTACAGACTCGCGGAACGCGAAGTAGTCGTCGTCGGGCGCCAGGACGAAGTCTTCGTTGACCCACCCGAGACCGCCGCTGGCCGTCAGCTTGATTCGCGGCGTATCGAACACCTGGTAGCCGATGCTGCCGCCGAGCGCGGTCCGCAGGTCGAGATCGCGGAAACGGTCGTTGGTGAAGATGGCGTTCGCGTTGACGAACAGACGCTTCGTGAGGAACCGGTCGTAGTCGAGCGACGTCGTCCAGTTGTCGACCGTGTCCTCGCCCCGGTCTTCGGCCTGGTTGACGGCGGCTGATGCCCGGTACCGGTTGGCGCCTTGCCTGACAGTGGCATCACCGTCGAGCCGGAGCGTGTTGATGTCGGTGTTGCCGCTGGTCGCGATCCAGCCGGCATTGGCGCCGCCCGTGACGACGACCGGCGGCTCGATCTGAGCGATGCCGTCGATGTCGGCAAGCGCGACTGCGCCGCCGGGGGTCAGCGTGACTCGCCCCTGGTCAGCCGCGGCGATTGCGGTGACCGTAGCCGCCGGCTGGCCCCTCAGCGTGACCCGGAGCGGCATGGTCGTGGTCAGCGATTGGACGTCGGCCCAGGGGATGGTGAGGTCGCCGTGCGCCGTCTTGAAGGTGAGTTTGCCTCCTGCCAGGCTGACCACCTGGCCGGTGTAGCGGTCGCCGCCGCGGAGCTGGACTTCGTCGGCAAAAGCCGACGCACTGAAGAGGAAGAACATCGTGAGAACGAGTGTGCCGATGCGCATGGCCGACGATTATCCGGTACAGTCGCGGAAGCGCCGACGGTTTTCAGATCTCCGGCCTCCGCAGCCAGGGAACGCAGCCGCGCGAGGGCCGTTGTCACGGAAGGCGTGTCTGCGCCTACAATACCGACCGGCACGGTTGCGCGGTCCATTGCCGCGCCGTGCATTCATAAGGCATTGGAGGGAGGACGAGCAATGATTCGAACAGGTGCGCTTGTCGTGGCGGTGCTCGCGTACGCCGTGCCCGCGCTCGCCCATCACGGCGCCGGCACGTTCGAGCTGAACAAGTCGGTGCACTTCGAGGGCAAGCTCACGCGCATCGAGCTCATCAACCCGCACTCATGGTTGTACTTCGAGACGACCGGGCCGGACGGGAAGGTCATGAAGCACCGGTGCGAGATGCGCTCGGCGCACACGCTCCGGCGATCCGGCTGGGACCAGAAACTGTTTCCGATCGGCTCGAAGATCATCGTTGACGCCTCGCCTGACAGAGCCGATCCGGCATCGTGCTATCTGAACACGATCAAATTCGAGAACGGCACCAGCATGGACCGGTACGGCCAGTACGTGAAGGCCGGCGACAAGCTGCAGGAGGTGCGCGGGCAGGTTTACGTGCCCGATACGTCGAAGCGCGAGGCGAAGCTCAAGAGCGGCGAGCCAAACATTACGGGCGACTGGGCGCCTGAGCAGGTCGTGATGCGCGATCCACGCGGCACCGGCGGCGGGTTGGTCCCACTCAGCCAGGTCGGCGAGCGTCCGCAGCCCGGTGAGCGGCAGGGTGGAGGCCGTGCCGCTGGCGCTCAGGCTGGAGGCGGTGCTGCTCCGGCAGCTGGAGGAAACGCGCCGGCAGCCCGAGGAAATGCGCCCGCAGGCGGCGCGAACGCGCCAGCAGCCGGCGGCAATGCGCCAGCGGCTGCGGGAGGCGCACGTCCGGGAGGCGGTGGAGGCGGTGGGCGCGGTGCTGGCGGCGGCCGCGGCGGAGTCCAGCTGACGGAGGCCGGTACCGCTGCAGCTGCCAAGAACAAGCAGAGCGGCTACAACCCGCGGATGCGGTGTGAGACCACCAGCATCATCTTCGACTGGACGTTCGACGGTCCGGTGAACCGCATCACGCAGAACCGCGACAACATCGTCATCCAGTACGGCCAGATGAACCTGAAGCGAACGGTCTACATGAACATGAAGGAGCACCCAGCGAACGTCAAGCCGACGCGAGCCGGACACTCCATCGGGCGCTGGGAAGGCGAAACGCTCGTGGTCGATACCGTCGGTTTCCTGCCGGGGGTGTTGACCGGGAACACCCCGCACAGCGACAAGCTGCACGTGGTGGAGCGCTTCACGCTCGATCCGAAGACGTTCAGGCTGACGCGCGCTTATACGGCTGACGATTCCGCGTATTTCACAGGGCAGCTCACCGGCCAGGACATCGTTGCAGTGGCCGATCAGCCGTACACGGAAGACAAGTGCAAGGACCAGACAACGCTGAACTATTCGAAGGAGTCAGCGTCGAAGCGCTGACGCGGTTCCATGTAGAGTCCGGCTTGCCGGACCGATCGAGCCGCGATTGGTGCTCGTGGGGTCCGGCTTCAGCCGGACCGCTCCCAGCGCGAATAAAGCACCCGCAGGGCGGCGCAAAGTGCATCCGCATCGCCTTGCCGGGCTTGGGACCCTGTGGTACGCTTGAAGTTCGCTCGCGAGCGGGAATAACTCAGTGGTAGAGTGCGACCTTGCCAAGGTCGAAGTCGCGGGTTCGAATCCCGTTTCCCGCTCCAACCTCCGCTCGTGGTTCACGCGAAGGTCGCGCTGAACGAGCTACGGTTGGCAAGCCAACTTCCGCTCATGATTCACGCGGAGGTTGAGTTGAGCGATCGATTGACGGCCGCTATGATGACGCACCTGCCCGCTCGTCTCTCGTGCGATTGTTCGCACTGTTGTCGCCGCAGCTAGCGCGGCCGGATCTTCCTCCACAGTTCCAGCCGGCGCCGTCGCCAAGTGGTAAGGCAGAGGTCTGCAAAACCTCCATCCCCGGTTCAAATCCGGGCGGCGCCTCCAACCTTCGCGCTCAGTTCACGCGAAGGTGGGCTGCACGAACAAGCTAGCGCTTCGGATGGCAAGCCACGAGCGGAAACCTCGCGAAGCCCACTGCGGTGAGCGGCCTGTGACCCCGCTGAAGACGGCTGACGCTTCCTGACCCCTTGGAACTGCCCCCTGTTACGGATGGTCTGAACGGGGGCGACCCTCGATCGGTTCGGTGCCGTGATGCGCCGCAATCTGTGCGTCGCTCAAGCGAAGGAATCGTGCGGCATTGTTGTAGAGGATGTTCCGCTTCTGTGCGTCGTTCAGGAACGGCGCCGACTCAACCGCCTGGAGCGCGCGCTCGATCACGCCGGGCCACGTCATCTGATCCGATCCAAACATCACGCGGCTGCCAAATCCCGCCTCGACAATTCGCTGCAGGTACCGGTGGAACTCTGCGCGTGGGAGCGCCCAATCGATGACGGCGACATCGAGGTATACCTGTGGATGAACCCACAATACCGCAAGCAAGTCGTCCAGCATCGGCCAGCCCGCGTGCATGATGTACACGCGAAGCTTCGGATGACGGATCAGCGCTTCCTCGAGGAGGAGCGAACTGTGAAGCCTGGCGCGGTAATGGGGCGCATCGAGGTAAGGCGCGCCGGATGGCCCGGTGCCGATATGAATGCCCACGGGAATGTCGCGCTGTTCAGCCATGGCGAGAAATGGCTCGAACGCGTCGTCGCTAGGTGAGTAGCCCTGGTATTGAATGGCCACTTCGCCGAAGACAACGAATTGCCCCTGTTCGTGCAGGCGAGCAATCATTGCGGGTGTTGGACTGGTCGCGCCGACGTTGAAGCCCAATGCGGGGATGATCCGATCCGGTGCCGCGTCTTGCCATAGCCGCACCCGATCCATCGTGCTGTCTGGGCTGCTGAGTACGCCGATGATATTACGGCGCCGCAGGACCTCCAGAGTTGCGTTCATTACGCCATCATCGGTCGCTGGGGACCATACCGGATCCGCGCATGGCGGCTTTTTCTGCATCGCCACGAATGCAGCCGAATAGTCCTCCCTGACATCTCGCGGCATGAACTCAGGAAACGGCGCGCACACGGCGAGCGGCGGCGGACCGTTGGAGTCGGCCGCTTGCGCATGCATGTGCATGTCGAGCACCGGAAGCGGCGGGCGCTGCGCGCAGTGTATGACTCCGAAAGGCAGAAGCAGAACTGCGATCGACAGACGCATGTTGTGACCTTTCGCCAAGACGATGCCCTTGGGACAGGTGCCACCAAGCACACTGAGACAGATCAGCTGGCGCGTTGCGAGCATAGCAGTTTCGCACGCAACTAGTTGCGGCGATCCGCCTCCCGCGCGATGTCCCAGCGAATCTTGCGCACAGCTGAGGACGCAGTGTCTAATCGCCTCTGGCGAGCGTCTAACCGCTCCGGCGAACCGTCAAATCCTTCCGAGAAACTGTCCATGCCTTTCACTGCCGACGATACATGGCGGTGGCGGACCTGACGAACGATCGCGTATGAGAGCCGATTCGTGATGAACAGGTTGAAATGACGACCATCGTTCCGGCAGTACTTCTCGGGGTTGCCGTGCTGCTCGCTGGCAGCCTGCCGTGGGGGGCGCTGCTCGCGCCACTGAATCTGCGACTCCTGCCGACGGTGCCCTGGGCGATGCTTCCAATGGCGGCTTATCTGTGGGTGTACTGGCGTTACATTGGCGGCCGCATTGGTCCACGCGCCAGCGCTGCGCAGCGACGCGAGCGGCTGCGGGCGCATCCGCTCGCTCCGGAGGTGTGGGCGATGGCGCTGCTGACCGGGTTGACCGGATTCGCGGCGCTGCTGGCGCTCACCGCGGTGATGGCGCGGCTGATGGTGATGCCCGAATCGGGTCAGATCGTCACGCCGCCCGCGATGCCGACCGTCACCGTCATCGCGTTGCTGGTGATGGCATCGGTCGTCGCCGGCGTCACCGAGGAGGCGGCATTTCGCGGCTACATGCAGGGCCCGATCGAGCGGCGTTACGGCCTGGCGGCGGCGATCCTCGTGAACGGCGTCATGTTCGGGCTGCTGCACTTCCCGAACCATCGCGAGGCGGTGCTGGCGATGTTGCCGTATTACGTCGCCGTGACAGCCGTTTACAGCGGCCTCACGTGGGCCACCAATTCCATTTTTCCCGCGGTCGTTCTGCATGTCGGCGGCGATGTCTGGTCGCTCTCGCGCCTGTGGGCGACCGGTCAGCCCGAGTGGCAACGGTCCGGCGATGTTCAGCCGCTGGTCTGGGCTGCTGGTCCTGACGCGGCGTTTCTGTGGGGAGTCGTGCTGCTGACCGTCTTCGGTGCGGCAACGGTCGCTCTCTGCCGGAATCTGCAAAAGCTCGCCGCCGGTGCTGGCAGCACGTCGCAGCCGGCACCGGCGCTCGAGCTCGACGAGAACGAGAGCTAAACCCAGAGCTCACTTGTGTTGAGGATGCGAATCCCGGTTCCGGCGACCGGACCGCGCTGCGAGGGCGTCGAGGGCCGCTGGACGCGAGCTCCGTGAGCTCGCTGATCCCCACAGCCTTCTCGCACGGTCAGGCGAGT
>DASUGH010000166.1:0-19394 GCA_036274155.1 Vicinamibacterales bacterium
TGCCAGTCCCATTGCGAATGAAGCTTGACGCCAGCCAGAAGCTCGTGAACCTCTGACAGGCTGTCATCGAGCTCGAGGGCCTTCATCGCGGACGCCTTCGCCCTCGCCATCGCCTCTTTGGGGGGCACCATTCCGCAGTCCCCTCGGGATAGCCAGACATAAGCAACG
This sequence comes from Vicinamibacterales bacterium, assembly GCA_036274155.1. Taxonomy (GTDB): domain Bacteria; phylum Acidobacteriota; class Vicinamibacteria; order Vicinamibacterales; family UBA2999; genus Gp6-AA40. The sequence goes on from DASUGH010000166.1 coordinate 169, forward strand.
CCGGCGTGCGCCAGTGCATAGTTCTGGTCTTTCTGGAGCGCGAGCTGAAAATAGTCGAACGCGATGTCAAGGTGCTCGCGAGAGAGCTTGTACCAGTGAAAACGTCCCCTCAAATAGGCGACATAGGCGTCGGAGTCGACCTTGCGCGCCCGCGCCAGGCCGCGCCCTTCCTCAGGCGTGACCGTCACGTGAATCTCGCCCGCAATGGCACGCGCGATCTCGTTTTGCAGCAGCAGAACATCGGATAAATCGCGCTCGTAACAGTCCGCCCAGACATGGCTCTCGTCGCGTACCTGAATGAGCTGCGCGGTGATGCGTACCCGCCCCGAATCGGAGCGCACACTCCCCTCGACCACATATTCCACGCCGAGCTCACCGCCAATTGCCGTCACCCGCTCGGTCGTCCCCTTGAAGCGCATGACCGAGGTGCGGGCGATCACGCCCAGCCGATCCGGCGACAGGCGCCCGAGCTGGGCGATCAGCTCCTCTGTCATGCCATCGCTGAAATACGCGTGTTCGGTATCGGCGCCGAGATCGACGAATGGCAACACCGCGAGCATGACCTTTTGCTTCGGTGAGGCGAACCGCTGCGGCTGCCGGCCCGTGCGCCACGCGTCGAGTTCGGAGCGGAAGGCGTAGACGGTGCTGCGACCGTTGTGAAGATGGCGGTAAACCGGCAGCTCCTCGGACGCTTCCCACCGGAACAACGTGCGCACGTTGCGGTTGAGATGCGCGGCGATTTCCTTCCAGGAGTCGAGACGGTCGGTCGCAGGTGGTTGAGGGGGGGCAGAGCGGTGAGAAACCTGGGCCTTCGCCATGTCATCTACCGCTGTCGGATGTGGATAGCGGAGCACTCTAGCACATCCGTTCCGGAGTGTCGCTTCCGGGGGCCCGATGCGACATTACGTGACATCCGGAAGATGCCTGCTGTTGTCCGTTTCGCCCGGTGGGCCGTTCAGCACACGCTCCTCCCTGAAACACGAAGAGTTCCCGAGGAGCAACCCGATGGCAACCAGGCTATTCGTTCCGATCACCGGTGTCTTCCTGACGATTCTCGTGGGCTCCATGACGGCACAGCCCAACCTCTCCGACTGGTCCGCGCCGGTCAACCTCGGACCCTTCATCAATTCCGCCGACAATGAGCAGGGACCAGCCCTGTCCAAGGATCGGCTGAGCCTCTACTTCAGTTCCAACAGGTCCGGTGGACGCGGTCTCTCCGACCTCTACGTCTCCGAGAGGGACAGCGTGACCGAGGCGTGGGGGCCGCCTTTGAACCTCGACGTCGTCAACTCGAACGCCGAGGAGACGGCTCCCAACATTTCCCGCGACGGGCACTGGCTGTTCTTCATGAGCCGGCGCACGGGCAGCCTGGTGAACGCCGCTGGCGTCGCAGGGTTCGACATCTGGGTGTCTTACCGCGTGCACGTCCACGACGACTTCGACTGGCAACCGCCGGTGCACCTGGAACCACCCGTGAACTCAACCAGCTTCGATCAAAGTCCCTTCTTCTTCGACAACGAAGACCTTGGCGTACCGCAGCTGTTTTTCACCCGCACCACGCCAACAACCGGAAACGATATCTTCGTCAGCCATCTGCTGCCGGATGGGACGTTCGGTTCGCCGACGCTGGTTTCGGAGCTCAACAGCGCGGTCAGCGATGCAGGTGCATCAGTGAGGTTCGACGGCCTCGAATTCTTTTTCTTCTCGAGACGACCAGGGTTTGGCAACTCGGATTTGTGGACCGCGACGCGCGACACCGTCTTCGATCCCTGGTCGACGCCGGTCAATCTGGGTGCGCTGGTGAACAGCGCCGCGTTGGACTTCGACCCGCACATCGACTCGTCTCGGGAGGCGTTGTACTTCGTGTCCGATCGCGCCGGAGGGGTCGGCGGTCAGGACTTGTACGTGTCTACTCGCACGAAGCAGAAGCCAGTGAGGTGATTACGTCAACGAGCGTGTCGGCCTTCCCGCCGGTGTCGGCGAGGAGCTTCAGCTTCACGTTTCGCCGCGAATGAGCTTGGTGAGCGCCGGCACGTGACCGAGCACGCGTGCCGACAACGCAATCTGCCCGCGATGGTATTCCTCGTGGCCGATGCCGTGGTGCATCCAGCTGAGACGACGGGCAGGTTCTCCGTTGAACTGACGGATTGGACGCATCAACAGCGATTCGCCGGCCTCGCGAAACTTCCGTTCTCCCTCCGCGTGTGTCCGTTCGAGCAGATCGAGGAGCGCGGCCTTCTCCAGCGGCCGCTTCATCCCTCGCGCATGCTCGGCGAGGAAGGCCGGATACGGCTGCCGCTGGAAGTCGCCGTCTTCGCGAGTCAGCTCTCCGGCCATCACCAGGCCGCTCTCGGCGATGTGATGGACCAGTTCCGCCACTGTACGTGCGCCGACTTTCTGCGTCGCGATTTCGCCGTCGGGAAGGTTCCTCACCTCGCTGATGACGCCCTCCCGCGCGAATCGCCACGCGTCCAATGCTTCTTCGAGAATCGATTTGAGAGTCATTGTGTGTGTTCGCTCGTGCAGCCGAGCTGAAGCTCGGCTCTGCGAAGCGTCGAAACCGAGATCACTTCCGCGGCGCCGCTTTCTCCACGTGCGCGTCAATCCACGCGATCACCAGATCGGCCAGCTGGTCGCTGTTGCGATCCTGCATCAGCATGTGGCTGTTGCCGCGGATGCCGCGTGCCGGCAGGTGCATCATCTCCGCATCGCCGCCGGCGCTCTGCAGCTGCTTCACGAACTGCTGACAGGTGTCGAACGAGTTGCCCCAGTTGGCCGGACCGCCTTTCACGTCGTTGAGATGATCGCCGAACATGACGAGCGTCGGGATCCTCGCCAGGATAGCGATCTGCGCGGGCTCCAGGTTCGTGACGCATGGCATCTCGATCGAGACAATGCCTCTGATGCCGCCTGGATCGATGAGCGCCGCCTGCTCCGGGAAGAAGCCCGACTCGGAGTGACCCATCAGGATCGCGCCGCGCAGGCGGACAGCGAGCGCCGCCATGTTCTTCCAGGTCGGGTTCGGGTTCGGCAGCAGCGCGTTCAGGTCGGGAATCATCTGTTTGTACAACTCGTCGACCGCTTCGACTGGAAACTGACCGTCGGGGAAGGGCACGTTGTAGCTCGGCCCGAAGCGGAAGACGGTCCACGCAACCTGATGCGAGGCGGACAGCACGTTCGGGAGCTGACTCGGTGGCACAGTGCCGGCCTTCACAGCGGCCAGCACCGACGGATCGAAGCCGGAGCGGGCACGCGACACCTGGTCCGCCAGGTACACCGGCCGCTCCTTGCGGACGAAGTACTCGCTCCATCCAGGACGGCCATCGGGCGTCGTCTCCCACGTCTTGCTGCTCAGACAGCAGCCGTGCACCATTACCACCGGAACGTGCCGGTCGCCGTTCACCGGAATCTGGTACTGGACGTACATCTGATTGACGGTGATGTCGCCGCCGGCACCAGCCCCGCGCCCTGGAACCGCCGCCGCCGTGAGCGCCTTCTTCTCTCCGCCCACGAAGAAGCTTCCCTGGCTGGCCAGCACGAGAGGAGCCGCCTTGGCGTTGGTCGTCGTCGGTCCCGACTGCGCCGAGAGCGGACCGGCCGTCGTGCCTGCAATCAGCAACGCGAGCATCAAACGTGAGAGCCGCATGAAGTCCTCCGGCTGCGTAGCGTAGCACTGCCGGGATCCGGGATCCGGGATCCGGATCCGGGATCCGGGGTCCGGGATCCGGGGTCCGAGTCCCGAGTCCCGAGCCCCGAGTCCCGAGCCCCGAGTCCCGAGTCCCGGATCCCGAGCCCCGAGCCCCGAGTCCCGAGCCCCGAGCCCCGTCCTCAGTCGTAGAACTGTGGCGCCTTGCGCAGCGCGCGGTGTGCGGTGAGGTCGTGCTGGATCCACAGCTGCGCGGCGGTCTTCTTCAGGAAGGCGTCCACGTCCTGGCGCGCCGCGCGAGTCTGTTCGAGGTTGAACTCGAAAGTGGGGAAGCGGCCGAGGCTCCGCTCCTGGGGATAGTGGTACAGGTCACCGGACAGTACGACGCCGCCCGTCCGCGCCAGCTTCACATAGAGCACCTGGTGCCCGGGCGTATGACCGGGGGCGAGCTTGAGCACCACGGTTCCGTCGCCGAACACGTCGTGCTCGTCGGTCGGGATGACAGTGGTGCGGCTGCCCTTGAGCGCGGAGAACGTGGCCGGCCGCGAGGTGCCGGCGGGCTGCGCGCCGAACATCGCGTCGCGCTCGGCCGCTCGCGCCAGCCAGGTAGCCGAGGCAAACGCGTTGGCGTTTGCGGTGTGGTCCCAGTGATGGTGTGAGAGCGCCAGATAGGCAACGTCGGCGGGACTGTAGCCAGCCGCCTTGAGCTGTGACAGCAAGGACGACGTGATCGTGACGCGCCGCTCCTGCCCTTCGGGGAGCGTGAGGCGCTGCTCGACCGGTTTCCCGGTTGGCGTCCAGTCGCTGTCGGTGATCGCGCCCGTGTCCCAGAGCATGACGCCTTTCGGATGGACGATCAGGTACGCGGCAACCGAGAGCTGGGTGGTGGTGACGTCCGCTTTGGTGAGCTGGTAGCGGGCGGGGTCCGACTCGAGCACGCCGCCATCGAGTACGTAGAGACGAACTGACGGCGGCGGGGCCGGGCGTCCACCCTGTGCTGCGACGGATGCCGCGGCGGCCACGCCGGCCAGCAGGGCGAAGAGGACGCAGCGGGCCTTCATACGTGAAGCGGGCAGCCGCTACAGAAGGACCGCTCCCTGACTGTCGCCGAAGCTTTCGGCCGGGATGTCCAGCTTGTGGAGCATGGCCACGAGCAGGTTCGCCATCGGCGTGTTCTTCGGATGGCGGAGGTGCCGCCCACCCTTCAATTTTCCCGACGCCCCGCCGGCCACGACGATCGGCAGGTCGGTGTGATTGTGCTGGTTGCCGTCGCTCATGCCGCTGCCGTAGAGGACCATCGAGTGCTCCAGCAGTGTCCCGTTGCCGTCGGGCGTGTTGTGGAGCTTGTCGAGGAGGTAGGCAAACAGCGTCACGTGATACCGATTGAGCACCGCGAAGCGATCCTTGTTCTCCTGGATGTTCGAGTGATGCGAGAGCGTGTGGAACGCGTCGCGGACGTTGCTCTTCGCGTAGACGGCGGTGCTGAGCTCCTTGGCCAGCAGGAACGTGGTGACGCGCGTGATCTCCGCCTGCCAGGCGAGCACCTGCAGGTCGAGCATCAGCTTGATGTGCTCTTCGACGTCGCTCGGGATCCCGGTCGGCGCCGGTGGCACCTTGAGATCCTCTGACAGCTGCTGGCCGGCCTTCTGCACGCGCCGCTCGATTTCGCGGACGTCGGTGAGGTACTGATCGAGGCGGCTTCGATCGCCGGTCGGCAGCTTGCGCTGGAGCGACGACACCTCGCCGGTCACCGAATCCAGCAGGCTGATCGACTGCTGGCGCCGCGCCTTCCGCAAGTCGGCTGTCGTGCCGTCACCGAAGAGCCGCTCGAACACGACCTGCGGATTGTTCTGCATCGGCAGCGGCGCGCTGGGGCCCTGCCAGGAGATCGTGTCGCGGTACGAGCAGCTGAGACCGTCGCCGCAGTTCAGGCTGCTGCCTTCGATCATGAGCTCGAGCGAGGGAAGCGGCGTATCCTGTCCGAGCTTCTGCGCCACGACCTGGTCCATCGTGATGCCGAGCTGCGGCGTCGCGCCGGTCTTGGCGAAAGCGGCGCTGAGGTATGCCGCGGCGGAGCGGTTGTGATTGGCAGTCGCGCCGCTTCCGTACGCGAGCTTGTGCTCCAGATCGCTGACCACGGTGATCTGCGAGTAGAACGGCTTCAGCGGCTGCAGGATCTCGCTCAGCTCGAACCCGGCGCCGTCCGTGGCCGGCGTCCACTTCGGCATGATCGCGCCGTGCGGGAAGTAGATGCAGCCGAGGCGCGTTCGCGGCAGCGCCGCCGTCGCCGACTGCCCGCGGGCGAGCGCCGGCACCATCGAGTCCAGGAACGGGAGGGCGAGCGTAACGCCGACACCGTGCAGGAACGTCCGCCGCGAGAGATGAGTCCTGGTTATGAAGCTCATGATGATTTGACTCGTTTCGTGAACGCGTCGCTGTCGATGATGCCCATCAGCACTGCCGAGAAGCGATTCCCGTTCGCAGCCGCCTTGCCGGCGATGCTGCGCACCAGCGGCATGTCGTAATAGCGTATCGGCCGGCCGAGCGCGTACGTCAAGAGCTTCTCGGTGGCGGTGGCCATGAAGGCGTCGGAGCGGCTCAGCAGTGCACGGCGCAGGTCGGCCGGACCGTTGAGCGGCGTGCCGTCGGCAAGCTGTCCCCTGGTGTCGATGGGGGTTCCGCTGTCCTGCTCGCGCCACGTGCCGACCAGGTCGAAGTTCTCCAGTGAGAACCCGATGGGGTCCATGATCCGGTGGCAGGCCGCGCAGGTCGGGTTGGCACGGTGCAGTTCGAGACGCTGGCGCAGGGTCGTCGGCTTGCCGCCCGCGGCCGGCTCGTCGAGATTCGTCTCGACGCCGACCGGCGGTTGCGGCGGCGGCGCGCCAAACAGATTCTCCAGGATCCATTTCCCGCGCGAGACTGGCGACGTCCGCGTGGCGATCGACGTCACCGTGAGCATGCTGCCCTGGCCGAGCAGGCCGCGGCGCGGACTGTCTGACGGCAGCGGCACGCGGCGGAAGTAGCTGCCGCGAACGTTCGGTATGCCGTAGTGCCGCGCCAGACGCTCGTCCACGAAGGTATAGTCGGCGTCGAGCAGCTCGACGAGGCTCCTGTCTTCGCGGACGATGCTCTCGAAGAGCATCTCCGTTTCGCGCCGGAACGACTGCCGCAGGCTGTCGTCGAAGTTCTTCGCTTCGGTCTGAACGTTGGCCAGCTCCCGCAGATACAGCCACTGGCCGGCGAAGTTCCGGATGAGCGCCTCGGATCGCGGGTCGCCCATCAGCCGCTTCACCTGCTGCTGCAGGACGGCGGGATTGCGCAGCTGATTCCTGCTCGCGAGATCGAGCAGCTCATCATCAGGGATGCTGCTCCAGAGGAAGAAGGACAGCCGCGACGCCAGCTCGTAGTCGCTGATCCTGTAGACGGCGCCGGCGGCGGCACCGGCCGGCTCTTCTTCGACGCGGTAGATGAACCGCGGCGCGACCAGCACGCGAGCGAGCGCGTGCTGGATCCCGTTTTCGAAGTCACCGCCCTGGCGCCCCTCCTGATAGAACGCCATCAGCGTGTCCATCTCGGCGGCGGTCACCGGCCCGCGATAGGCGCGCCGCGCCAGGGTGCTCAGGATCTTCCGGGCACAGGCCGTCTCTTCGGCGACCGCCGGCCGGCAGGTGAAGATGCGCCGTCGACTTGGTGTGTCGCCGGGGCCCGTTGGATTGAACGGTCCAGTGATCGAGATGCTCGACACTCCGCCGCCGGTGGCGAAGGTGCTGTCGGTCCTGAAGTCCGAGTAGATCTCGTCGGCGCCGCCGCCATGCTGCCGATCGACCACCGCCATTCCCACCATGTGCGGACCGGCAGCCACCTTCACGCGCAGCGCGCCTCGGCCGCTGGCCGTCACCTTCTCGCCGTCGATCGTGAGGTCGGCGCCGCCGGCCCCGCCGCCCCGGCCGCCCGAGCCGAACTCGTATTCGGCGTCGAGCGGGAAGTTGTGGCGGATCACCAGGCCGCCGCGCGTTCCGAGAGGAAGGCCGTCGACGTGCCGATCCTGCGCCAACGCGGGCGGCGCGTTGTAAATCGCCTGCGACGAGGGCAGCGTGCGATCGCCGACGGCGAGGCGGCTGATCTTCATGGCGGCGGCGACGTAGCCTTGGATGAGCGTGGGCGAGACGCTCAATGAGTCGGCGATGTTGTCGAACCCGTCGCTCGAACCGTCGCCAGGCAGCAGCGTTGTGACGTCGAGCTCGAGGTCGAGCAGGTCGCGGATCGCGTTCGTGTACTCGGTCCTGTTCAGACGGTGAAGCGCCGGGGCAGCCAGGGCCGCTCGGGGCAGGCCGCCGGTATCGAGATGTGTCTCGAGCGTTCGCGCGAACGAGTCGAGCGCTGCCCGGTCCGGTCGCGGCGCGCCGCTCGGCGGCATCATGCCGGTGCGGAGCTTCTTGACCACCTTTTCCCAGGTTTCCGCCTCGGTCCTGATCTGCGTGAGGTCGTGTCCTTCGAGGACGAGCTCTCCAGCCTTGGTGCGCGCGTTGTGGCACGTGAGGCAGTACTGCTTCAGGAACGCCGCATCGACAGCGGGTGGTGTGGCGCTCGGGGCGTCACGATTCACGGGTCGGATGGCACCCGACTGCGCGGCTTGGAGGTCAGCGCGGGTCCGGCTGAAGCCGGACCCTGCGTCTGCAGCGGCTTCGTAGGGTCCGGCTTCAGCCGGACCATCATCGCCCGATCGGACCGGAGCCGTTGAGGCGGCGCGACCGGTGAGCGCGGTGACCGCGAACAACCCGGCGGCCACGAGGGAGAGAAACGCGCCGTGTCTCATGGCTGGTTCGACGCCTGTCGATCGCCCGTCAGGCTCTTGATGAGCGCAATCGAGCTCGGTTTGGGCTTGGCGGGATGGGTCGCCAGGAACACGCCTTCGGCCCAGGTCAACGGCGTTCGGCCCTCCTTGTCCTTGACGTCGAGCCGTGCACCCTTCTCGGCAAGGAACTTGATGATCTCGTCCGACCCGCGGTTGGCGGCACCGTGCATGGCCGTGAGCCCCATCGAGTTCACGGCATTGACGTCGAGTCCCAGGTCGTAGCACAGCTTCACCGCTTCGAGCAGGGCCGCCGCTCCTTCGTCATAGGTCTGATCGAAGACCCAGTTCACTCCTGCTGCCGCCATGAGCGCCGTGGTGCCCTCGAAGGTTGGAATCTTCGGATCGGCGCCGTGCTCGAGCAGCAGGCGCATCACCGAGACGTCGCCCGCGAGCGCCGCCGTCAGAAACGGCGTCTGCCCGGTGAAGTCCACCCAGGAGAGCGACCCGGTCACGCGGAGAAACGCGCGGCGGATGGGCGGCACTTCCTTCGTTTGCACGTTCGGGTCCGCCCCCTTGTCGAGCAGCACGCGAATCAGGTCGAGGAACGGCGCGCGATCGATGCTGTTGGTGAACGACGCGTTGTCCACGTCCATGTTACGCGTCTCGACCGCAGCCCAGAGCGGTGTGCGCCCGTACCAGTCCACCGCCTTGATGTTGGCGCCCTTGTCGATCAGGAACCGCGCCATGTCGGGATGGTTGTTGGTGATCGCGCTGATGAGCGGCGTGATCCCGTTTGCGTCGGCCGTCTCGATTTCGGCGCCGGCCTCGAGCAGCATCCCGGCGATCTCGAGCCGTCCGTCGCGAGCCGCGTAGAGGAGCGGCGTCATCGCGCCCGGTATCGGCGCCCGCGAGCCGCGCGGGGGCAACCCGCCCCGGACGATGCCGATGCCGTGACCGAAGCCGGGCACCGAGTTCGGCAGGACGTTGCGCGGCTCGGCGCCGGTTCGCGTCTTGATGTTGACCTGGGCGCCTCGTGCGATCAGCAGCTTCGCCACGGCGGGCTGGTTTTCTCTCACGGCCACCATCAGCGCAGTGCCCTGAGAGTTGCGATCCCTGGCATCGACGGTGGCTCCCCGATCGAGGAGCAGCGCCACCGCGTCAACGGTGCCGGCACGTGCGGCCGCCATCAGCATCGTCTCACCCGCGATGTCGACGTCGTTGACGTCGGCGCCGGCGTCGATGAGCAGCCGCATCATCGCCGTGTCGCCGTTCGCGGACGCGAGCGCCAGAGGTGTCACGCCGAGGCGGTTCGCCAGCTTCGCATTGGCGCCGGCGCCGATGAGGAGCCTGGCCGAGTCGACGTCGCTGACGCGCACGAACCAGTGCAGTGCCGGGGAGCCGTCGGTGCCTGGCGCGTTCACGTCGACTTTCTGAGCGAGCAGAGCGCGCACCGCCAGCACGTCGCGCTTCATCGCCGCGTCGGCCAGGCGAGTGTCGCCGGCAGCAAACGCCGGACCCGCGAAGGTCACGGCGATTGCCAGCGGCGCCAGGGCCGCAACCCGCATCACCAGTCGGTGCATGACTTCGCCACCTCGACGTCCAAGGCCTCTATTTTCGCCTGACTTCGACTTCGATGAGCTCGAGCGGCGTATCGCCCGAGTTCTGAACCTCATGCTCGGTCTCCGCGTCGTAAAAGCCCCAATAACCGGGGTCGTTGAACTCGAACTTCATGGGACCGACGCTCAGTCCTCTGCCGTTGGTCGCCTGGATGATGGCCACGGCGGCGTGATGCTTGTGCGGACCGGTCTTCTGCCCCGGCGCCAGCGTCAGCCGATAGGCCCGGAACCACCGGTTCGTCAGTTCGGGCTTTCCCTCGAACCCGGCGGCCTGTTCGGTGGTGGTTTCGTCGCCAGCCGTCTCGTTGATCACGACCATTGCCCGGAACAGGCCGTTGCCGATGTTCTCGAGGCGATGGGTGACCGGTTCCTGCGCATAACTCGTGGTGCTCGTCGCGCGCGGCGCGCCGCCTCCGCGTCCCGCTCCGCCTCCGCGAGCGGCTGCTGCTCCAGCCGGCGCGCCGGGTCCGGCCGCCGCAACGGGAGGAGCAGCGGCTGCAGCCGCTGGTGGGGGAGCGCCGCGTCCCTCTGGCGGCGGACCTCCGGGAGCCGCTCCGCCAGGTCTGGCGCCTGCGGCGCCGCGCCCGCGGCCACCCCAGTCTTCGCCGAGGTTCTGCGTCCTTGTCATCGAGGTGCCGAGCGTGACGTAGAGCACCGGCGATTCGTGGCTGTGGAACCACGAGACGTCGCCCGGCGGAATCTGCAGATCGAGAATCCGAACCGGTCCGTACTGGAAGACCTGGCGATGATGCGGTTCCTTGTAGACAGGCACGATCGGCGTTTCGGCCGGCGGCGCGGACGCCTGCTGCGCGAAGCTTGCGGCGGTGAAAAGGATTCCGGCGCCAACGGTGGCAAGGGCTAGTCGCACGTCAGTTCTCCCGGCCGAGCTATAGAGTCGAAGCCAGGGAGATTCTAAACCGCCGGCCGCCGCCCCTGCCCGCAAATTCCCGGCAAAAGCCGGAACCACGAAGAGACGACGATCACGAAGCTCACGTCGTTGTACAGCTCTGGCTACTGGAACGATGCCCGCCGAGGTTTCGCGGTCCGCATCCCCGGAGCCCGAAGCCCGAAGCCCGAGCCCCGAGTCCCGGATCCCGGATCCCGAGCCCCAGATCCCGAGCCCCGATCCCGAGCCCCGGACCCCGAGCCCCGGATCCCGGCCCCCGGACCTGCTATAGTCCGCCACCGTGAGCCGCGCGTTCGCTGGCAACTGCATCGTGCGGGTGGTATTCGCGACGCTCGGCTGCCTTCTTGGCAGTCCGGTTCTCTCGCTTGCGCAGTCGCCCGACGGCGCGAAGGTCTTCGCAGACCGGTGCGCGTCGTGTCACAGCGGCGCCGCAGACTCGCGTGCTCCGGCGCTCGAGACACTGCGGGCCCGCACGCCTGCAGCCATCATCGAAGCGCTCGTGAACGGGGCGATGCGTCCGCAGGGTTCGCGCATGAGCGGTGCCGAGCGGCGGGCAGTGGCCGAGTTCGCGGCCGGCCGGCCCATGGCTGGCGACGTCGCGGGCTCCTCGACCGGACGATGTGCGGCCGTTGCGCCGCTGTCCAGCAACGCAGGATCGGCATGGTCCGGGTGGAGCCCGAGTCCGACCAACACCCGATTCCAGCCGCGCGGCGAGGCCGGTCTCACCGCCCCCGACATCCGGCGTCTCACGCTCAAGTGGGCGTTCGGATTCCCCGACGCGTCGTCCGCGTGGTCGCAGCCGACGATGGTTGGTGGACGTGTGTTCGTCGGCAGCCAGAACGGCACCGTCTATTCCCTCGACGCGAAGACCGGCTGCATTCACTGGACGTTTGCCGCCGGTGGCGGCGTGCGCACCGCGGTGACGGTGGTGCCGACGACCGGCGGCCAGCTCACTGCGTACTTCGGCGACACGGCCGCCAACGTCTACGCGCTCGATGCCGGCAGCGGCAAGCCGCTCTGGGTCAGGAAGGTCGACGACCATCCGCTCGCGCGAGTCACCGGGTCGCCGGTCGTGCATCAGAATCGTGTCTTCGCTCCGGTCTCCTCGTACGAAGAGTCGCAGGGAGCCGATCCGCAGTACGGCTGCTGCACGTTTCGCGGCAGCCTCGTGGCGCTCGACGCGGCGTCCGGCACCGTGGTGTGGAAGACGTACATGATTCCGGACCCGCCGAAGCCGCGCGGCACGAGCAGCGCCGGTGTGCCCCTGTGGGGACCGGCGGGCTCGGCGATCTGGTCGGCGCCGGCGATCGACGTCAAGCGCGGCGCGCTGTATGTGGCCACGGGCAACGCGTACAGCGGTCCGGCACACGCGTCGAGCAACGCCGTCGTCGCACTCGATCTCGATTCGGGCCGGATCCGCTGGCAACGGCAGTTCACGCCGAACGACGTCTACCTCACCGGCTGCCGGCCCGGGAACGCCAACTGCCCCGAGACGAACGGCCCTGATTTCGACTTCGGCAGCCCGCCGATTCTGGCGACGGATGGGCGAGGCAGGGACCTGATCGTCATCGGTCAGAAGTCGGGGGTTGCCCACGCCATCGACCCCGAGAAGTCGGGCGAAATCGTCTGGCAGTATCGTGCCGGGCGCGGCGGCGTGCTCGGCGGAATCGAGTGGGGCTCCGCCGCCGACGATGCGCGCGCCTACTTCGCCGTGTCGGACATCACGCTGCCGCAGCCCGGCGGGCTGCATGCCGTGCTGCTCGCCACCGGCGAGCGGGCGTGGCTCACGCCGCCGCCTCCTGCGAAATGCGGCAGCGGCCGCGGCTGCAACGCGGCTCAGTCAGCGGCCATCACCGCAATCGAGGGTGCGGTGTTCTCCGGCTCGAACGACGGGGTGCTTCGCGCGTATGCGTCTGCGGATGGGTTGGTGCTGTGGGAGTTCGACACCAACCGGGAGTTCCAGACGGTCAACGGCGTGCCGGCCAGGGGAGCATCGATGATCGGTCCCGGTCCGGCGATAGCCGGCGGGATGCTCTTCGTCGGGTCGGGTTACGGCGCGTTCGGCGGGCGGGCCGGCAACGTGCTGCTGGCCTTTGGATTTGACTGAAATCGGACTGGCACGCGTCAACGCTTGGCCGTAGACTCATGTGGGCTCGTTCAGGTTCGGGTCCGCCCTGAGTTCTCGGCGTGGGTTCCATCCTCGAGGAGTCAGCTATGACCGCGACTCGCCGGCTCGTGTTCGCTCTCCTGGCCGTTGCCTCGGTTGGCCGTGTCCTTCATGGCGATCAGGCTGCGGGGCAGGCTGGCACCGGTGCCGGCAACGCCGGTCCGACGTTCAGCAAAGACGTCGCGCCGATCATCTATAAGAACTGCGTGAGCTGTCATCGCCCCGGCGAAGTGGCGCCGATGTCGCTCATCACGTATCGCGACGTTCGTCCCTGGGCGGGGAAAATCCGCGAACGCGTCGTCGCGCGGGCGATGCCGCCGTGGGGCGCCGATCCGCACTACGGGAAGTTCCGCAACGATCTGAGCCTGGCGGCAAACGACATCGACACGATCGTGAAGTGGGTGGACGCCGGCGCGCGCGAGGGAGACCCCTCAGCGATGCCCGCGCTCCCGAAGTTTGCGGAGGGATGGCAGATCGGAACGCCGGACGCGGTATTCGAGATGCAGACCGAATACCAGGTGCCGGCGACCGGCACCATCGACTACCAGTACTTCGAGGTACCGACCAACTTCACCGAAGACAAGTGGATGCAGGCTGGCGAAGTCCGCGCCGGCGACCGCGCCCACGTCCACCACATCATCGTCTACGTGCGCGAACCGAACGCGTCGACACGCCCGAACGTGATGAGCGTGAGGCCGATTCTGAACGGCACGCCCGGAGCGGCGGTTGCCGCAGCACGTCCGCAGGCAGCTGCGCCGTCACAACCAGCGCCTGTTCGAGCCGCAGCGGCGCGCCCGGCCGCCGCTCAGGGTCAGGGCACCACGCTCCGCCGCACCGGCGACAGCATGCTCGTGAACTGGGCGGTCGGCGAAGACGCTCCCGTGTACCTTCCCGGCACGGCGAAGCGGATCCCGGCCGGCTCGACGCTGGTCTTCCAGGTGCACTACACGACGAACGGCACCGCGGCGAAGGACCGGTCGAGGATCGGGCTCGTCTTCGCGAAGGAGCCGCCGGTACGGGAGCTGCGAACCGGTCTGATCAGCAACGCGCTCTTTGCAATTCCGCCGAACGCCGCCAACCACGAGGTGGAGGCGGAGGCCACCTTCAGCGAAGACGTCAACGTGTGGACGCTGCACCCGCACATGCACCTGCGCGGGAAGGACATGACGTACACGGCGATCTATCCCGACGGCCGTCGCGAGATCGTCCTGCGCGTGCCGCGGTTCGACTTCGGCTGGCAGACCGACTACTGGCTCGCGCAGCCGCTGGCGCTGCCGAAGGGCTCGAAGCTGTACGTGAGCGCTCACTTCGACAACTCGGCTGCCAACAGGAGCAATCCGGATCCAGCGGCGACGGTCCGGTGGGGCGATCAGACCTGGGAAGAGATGATGATTGGCTTCTTCACCTACACGGTCGAGGGCCGTCCTGTGGTGAAGACGAATTGAACGGGCCCTCTCTTTCCTACTTCGATCGATCCCCTGGCCTCGATCCACTCAGGATGTTCCGCATCGCGTAATTGCCTTCGTGACACGCGTACTCGAACAGCCCTTCCGGGTTGGCTTCGAGGTTGAGCGCCGCCGTCCACCGGGCGCTCCAGGTGCGTGGGTCGTCGACCGTCATCTCATAGCGGAGCTCTGACCCGACACGGCTGAATCGTTCGATGAGGTGCAGCGTCTCGCGCGAGCCGCGGTAGTTGCTCTTCTCGCTGAAGTTGGTCACGTCGACCACGAGTGTGTCGCCCTCCCAGTGCCCGAGCGAGTCGCCGAAGTAGCTGCGCACCCCTGAGCCGGCATGAGCGCGGCCATCGGTATGGATCACCCGCGTGTCGTGAATCATCTCGTAGGTGATGGCGACGACTCCCGGCCCCTGCACGATGCGCATGTTGGCGTTGTACACGGTAGGGAAGATCGCACCCGGGACCCCGCGAGTAATGCACCGTTCCCACAGGCTGAGATCAGACGGGCTCGTGAAGGTGTTGCCGCCGAAGGTTCCGCGGGCGCCGGCGAGCCCGCGCTTCTGGCCTTCCGCCGTGGTGGCGGGGAGACGGCCGTTTGGCGGATCGATCACGAGCGACGTGCGCCGCGACGGGGCGAGCGCTCCCCGTTCGAGCCAGTGCGGCGGCGGCGAGGTGGCGGAGCCGACCTGGCCGGCGTTGGAGATGTCGGCGGTCTCCACGTTGAACTCGGCGTTGTCGGTATCGAGCTGCCGCTGGCCCTGCGCCCGTCGCGCCGCGAACTCCGCGTCGGTGAGCCATTGCCTGTCCCCGAACTCGCGGGCGCGCTCGAACGGAACGCTGAGCGACGACTCGCTGCTCCAGGTGCCCTGCAGGTCCGGATCGCCCCACGGGGTCCGGGGGGTCGGGGCTGCGGCTGCCGCCGCCGGGGCGGTCCGCCGCGCAGTCGACTGTCCGCCGACTGACGCAGCGGCCAGCCAGATCAATCCACAGACGCACAACCCACACGAAAGGCCACGTCTCACGACCGACCTCCTTTCGCACGTCGCACGGCGGGCGACTGTCAGGGCGCGATCCTAGCACGCTGCCCGCCGCGATTGATGAAACGGATCAGCGGATTTCGACACTAGGAGGAGAGCGGAAAGAAGATCGAGGCGGCGGAGAAGAGTGGCGATCAGGGGGCGCAGGTCGCCGCCGCGTTCGAGGGTCTCGGCGCGCTGCTCGGCGGCGGCAAGCATGTCGATCCGATTTCGCTCGATCAGCTCAAGTCGTTCGTGCCCGACAGGTTCGCCGGCCTGTCGAAGAAGAGCAGCGGCGCCGAGAAGACCGGGTTCGGCATCACGGTGTCGAAGGCCAATGCGACATACGGCGACGGCGCGCAGAAAGAGGTGAAGCTCGAGCTCCTCGACACGGGCGGGGCCAGCGGCCTGGTGGGGTTCGCCAGCTGGATGGGGCTGCAGGAAGAGAAGGAAGACGACAACGGTTACGAGCGGACGCAGCAGGTGGGCGGCCGGTTCGTCCACGAGAAAGTGTCGAAGCGTGGCGGCACCAACGAGTTTGCCATCGTGCTCGGCGAGCGCTTCGTCGTGTCGGCCGAAAGCAGCGACCTGAAGATCGACGACCTGAAGAGCGCCGTCGCCAGCCTCGATCTGGCGAAGCTCGAGGCGCTGAAGGATGCCGGCGTGAAGCCGTAGAAGGCGTCTTCTCCTGGCGATGTCGGAGTCGCGTCGCTGCGGCTCAGCTCTTGAGTAACGCCTGGATCTCTGCGAAGACGAGGTCTGGCACGTCCTCCTGCAGGTTGTGTCCGCCCGGCAGCGGCTTGCCGAAGACCTTCCTGCCACGTGCCTTCCAGATGCCGAGCACGTCGTATTGCGTTCCCATCGCGCCCTTTTCCGCCCAGAGCACCAGGAGCGGGCAGGCGATCTTCTTCTGCAGGTCCGCCTCGTCGTATTTCAAATCGATCGAGGCACTCGCGCGATAGTCCTCGCACATCGCGTGAATCGTGGCGGGGTCGGTCATCGTCCGCAGGTACTCCCGCTGTATCTCGGAGGTCGCTTTCGCGAGCTGCGCGTCGTTGGTGGCTTTGAGCTCGTTCTCCGGTCCTGGCGCCGCGCGAAGGTAGTTGAACCAGTGAAAGTACGACCGTACGAACTGCAGCGTCACGTGCGTGTACAGGTAATGGGTCGGGACGATGTCGAGCACCGCCGCGTGCGTGAGCTTGTCGGGGTGATCGAGCGCCAGGCGATGCGTGACGCGGCCGCCGCGGTCCTGTCCGATCACCGGAAATCTGTCGAAGCCGAAGTGTTTCATCACCTCGACCTGGTCGAGCGCCATCGCCCGTTTCGAATAATTGACGTGGTTCTCGCCGTCGGGCGGCTTGCTGCTGTCGCCGTAGCCGCGCAGGTCGGGCACGACCACTGTTCGCGTCGCGGCGAGCTTCGGCGCGACGAGCCGCCAGCTGACGTGGCTCTGCGGCGCGCCGTGCAGCAGCAGGATTGGCGGTCCCTGGCCGCCGACCACGCCGTTGATCACGGCGCCGCTCGTCTGCACCTTGAAGGACTTGAAGCCTGGAAAGAAGCGCGTCGTGTCGGCCGCAGGCGCGGCCGCACCGGCCTGCGCTTGTGCGGCAGACGGCTCGGGCTTCGATGTCATTGCCACCGCTCCGAGCATCGTCGCATGACGGAGCAGGTCGCGCCGGTTGAGTGGGTCCATGAGCGGTCTCCGATATATAGGCGTCGCACGTTTGCGCGTAGCTTACACGGTCCGGCTAAAAGCCGGACCGGCAGCGGGTCAGATGGCCGGCCTCATGGTGTGCCACTCGGTCGCCCGCTCGAAAGTGTCGGCGGCGCGCAGCAGCGTGGCTTCGTCGAATGGACGGCCGATCAGCTGGTAGCCGATCGGCAACCGACCCGATCGCTCGCTCGCCGCGGCCTCGGGTCGTTCTGGTTCGGTCAGTCCGCAGGGGATGCTGATGGCGGGCAGCCCCGCCAGGTTGGCGCTGACGGTGAAGACGTCCGCGAGGTACATCTGCAGCGGGTCGTCGGTCTTCTCGCCGAGCCTGAACGGTGGCACGGGACTGGTCGGCATGGCGACCATGTCGACGCGTTCGAATGCCTGTTCGTAGTCGCGGCGAAGCAGTGTCCGTACCCGCTGCGCCTTGAGATAGAACGCATCGTAGTACCCGGCGCTCAGCACGTACGTCCCGAGCATGATGCGCCGCTTCACTTCGGTGCCGAATCCTCGATCGCGCGTCCGGTTGTAGAGCGTTTTCAACGTGTCGTCGCGTCCGAGCGGCGCGCGGTAGCCGTACTTGACGCCGTCATAACGGGCGAGGTTCGAGCTGGCCTCGGCGGTGCAGACGAGATAGTAGACCGGCACCGCATAACGTGCGTGCGGCAGCTCGATGTCGATGATGCTCGCGCCGGCGCTCGACAGAGTGGCAAGCGCGGAGTCGAACGCGCTGCGGACGGCCGGGTCCACGCCCTCGCTCACAAAGGCGCGCGGGACGCCGATGCGCAGGCCGCGGATGTCGCCGGTCAGGGCACCAGTGAAGTCGGGGACCGGCTCGCGGGCCGACGTGGAGTCTGCCGAATCGGCGCCGGCGAGCACCGAGAGAGCCAGCGCGGCGTCGGACACCGTGCGCGTGAACGGTCCGATCTGATCCAGCGACGAAGCGAACGCGAGAAGGCCGAACCTCGACACGCGGCCGTAGGTCGGCTTGAGGCCGACGACGCCGCAGAACGACGCCGGCTGGCGGATGGAGCCGCCGGTGTCGGAGCCGAGTGCGAGCGGCACGCAGCCGGAGGCCACGGCGGCCGCGGAGCCGCCGCTCGAGCCGCCGGGCGCGTGGCCGGTGTGCCACGGATTGCGCACCGGTCCGAACGCCGAGTTCTCGTTCGAGGATCCCATCGCGAACTCGTCGCAGTTCGTCTTGCCGATGACGACCGCTCCGGCCGCTTCGAGTCGACGAACCACCGTTGCGTCGTAGGGCGGGACGAAGTGCTCGAGGATCCTCGAAGACGCCGTGGTGCGCATCCCGCGTGCGCACATGTTGTCCTTCAGCGCAATCGGAACGCCCGCGAGCGGGCCGAGGCTGTCGCCGGATGCGCGCGCCCGATCGACGGCTGCCGCGCGGTCGAGTGCTCGATCCCTGGCGACGAGATTGAACGCGTTGAGCTGCGCGTTGACCGCTTCACTGCGATCGAGCGCGGCGCGGCACACGTCGGTTGCCGATAACCGTCCCGACGCGACCTGGTCTCTGATCTCCTTTGCCGTCGGCAGCACGTCAGCCGCCGATCACGCGCGGGACCCTGAACAGACGGCCGTCCGGCGACGGGTCGGGAGCGTTCGCCACCGCCTCCTCCACCGGCAGCGACGGGCGCGGCTCATCGTCGCGGTCCGCGGAGCCGAGCGTGTGCACGTGGGCGGTGCCGGGGACGTCGCTCGTGTCGAGCGCCTGAATCTGTTCGGCGTAATGCAGGATGTCGGTGAGCTGTCGCGCGAAGAGAACCGTTTCCTCGCTGGTCAATTCGAGATGCGCGAGCGCGGCGATGCGTTCCACATCGGTCAGGGTCAACGAAGCGGACATGTCGGTCGATGCTACCACGGGGGAGAAATGCGTCGGTGCGGGGGTGCGGGGGTG
>DASUGH010000167.1:0-21689 GCA_036274155.1 Vicinamibacterales bacterium
TCGCGATCCACGATCAGCAGCTTGCCGTGATATCTGACCAGATCGTCGGCGGTCCGGCTCACCGAGACGCCGAAATCGAGCATGCGCGTTTCGAGCTGACGCAGTCGCTTCTCGCCGCCCGAGTTGGTGTGAGCGATCAGCGCACGAACAGCAACCCCACGCTTGACCGCCGACTCGATGGCCTTCTCCACGGCCCGCAAATCGAAGCGAAAGATGATGAGGTCGATCGTCTTCTGCGCGCCTTCAACGGCTGAGATTAACGGCGCGACGCCGTCGGTCGGTTGTACGATGAGTTCCAACTGTCGTCCTCCGGCGGGCCACGTGAGCAGTGGCCTTCCCACGGGCCTGCCGCCGGGGTACAGGTTTTGTAGCCAAGGCCGGCAGCCCTGTTCTTGCCCAGCAAAGAGCTGGCCGCTCAGGCAGGAGGCGACGATGAAACTGACGAGCCGCGTTCAGCGGGACGTGGGAACGGTCGTGATCGCAATCAGCCTGGTCGCGGCCGCCAGCTTCGCTGCCGCGGGTCGGTCCGCTGCGGCGGATCCGCCTCCCGGGCAGGCTGCGGCGCCAACGACGCCCCCTGGATCCGCCGCCGAAGCGGACGGCGTGCAGGAGATGAAGAAGAGGCTCGAGGGCTATCTGAAGATGCGTTCCGACCTCACGCACAAGCTGAAACCTTTGAGCTCGACCGCGGACGCCGCCGAGTTGACCGCGCGCCAGGATTCGCTGGCCAGCGCCATCAAGATTGCGCGCAAGGATGCGCGCAAGGGTGACCTTATTCCCATGGCCGCGGCCGCCCGGATACGGACCATCGTCGCCGACGATTTCAAGAGCCGGGCTCCGGACGCGAGACGGGCAGCTTTCGGCGAGGTTCCCGAGGGCGTGGTCGTCGCTGTGAACAGGACTTACCCGGCGCAGGCGGCGCTCCCCACTGTGCCGCCGCTGCTGCTCAACAAGTTGCCGGCGCTGCCGGACAATCTGCAGTACGTTTTTGTAGGACGACACGTCGTTCTTCTCGATGGCGACACGCAGCTGATCGTCGACTACGTCGACAACGTGCTGCCGCCACGCTGAGTCATCGACGCGGTCTACGGAGTTGTCGTGAAACGCATCTTTCCAGTCGCTGCGCTCGTCGCCCTGGTGTTCGCCTCGCCCTTCCAGTCCGCGAGTCCCGATCTCGCCGCGCTGCAGCGGCCCCAGGCGACGGCGCCCGCACCAGCCTCGCCGCTCCCTGGTGCCGGGCTGCCCAACGAAAAGGATTCAGTGAAGTTCGGCGTGATCGGCGACACCGGCACCGGCGGGAGCGCCCAGTACGCGATCGCGAAACTGCTGTCCGAGGCGCGCGCGCGGTTCAACTACGAGTTCGTCATCATGCTCGGCGACAACATGTACGGCGGCGAGAGCCCGAGCGACTTCGTGCGCAAGTTCGAGCGTCCGTACGCTCCGATCCTCAACGCCGGGGTCAAGTTCTACGCGACGCTCGGCAACCACGACGAGCCCACCCAGCGCTACTACAAGCTGTTCAACATGGACGGCAACCGGTACTACAAATTCAGAAAAGGCGACGTCGAGTTCTTCGTCCTCGACACCACTTACATGACGCCGGCGCAGGTGAACTGGATCAAGGACGCGCTGCAACGGTCGGATGCCAACTGGAAGATTCCCTACTTCCACCATCCGCTCTATTCATCAGGCGAGAAGCACGGTTCAGAGACCGACATGCGCACGCTGCTCGAACCGCTGTTCGTGGAGAACGGAGTCGACGTCGTGTTTGCCGGCCACGAACACTTCTACGAGCGTCTGAAGCCGCAGAAGGGCATCTACTACTTCACCGCCGGCGGCTCGGCCAAGCTCAGAAAAGGCAATATCGCCGATCGATCGCCGATGACCGACAAGGGGTTCGACACCGACAACTCGTTCATGCTGGTCGAGATCGCGAAGGACGAGCTGTTCTTCCAGACGATCTCGCGCAAGGCGCAGGTCGTCGACCAGGGCACGATCACGCGCCGCGAGGCAGTCTCGACGAATTAGCGGCGTAAATGGCCGCCGCGCGCAGGATCGCGGCCTCGACGTTCGGCAGGATGTTCTCCGCACCGACATGCCGGTGGAACTCGGCCTGCCGCATCAGGCTGGCGGGCTGCGGCAGCGCGCCGCAGAGCAGCAGCGTGCGCTCCGACTTTCGCAGCGAATCGGCAATGTCCTGGATGGCCTTCAAGCCGGTCGCATCGATGGCCGTCATGTTGCGCAACCGCAGGATGACGATCGGCGGCAGACTCTCGGCGTCTCCGATCGCCGCCGACAGCTTGTCTGTGGCGCCGAACAGAAACGGGCCATGGATGCGGAAGATGCTGACATAGTCGGGAATGTACTTGTCCTGGAGCGTGTGCGCGCGTCCCACTTCGACATACTCGCCGGTGACCTTCGAGACGGTCGTCGTCGTCGCGACGCGCCTGATGAAGAGGAGCGCCGCCAGGATCATCCCCGCTTCGACCGCAACGGTGAGGTCGGCCACGACCGTCAGCACGAAGGTCACGAGCCAGACGAGACGATCGGTCCATCCCTGACGCCACAGCTCGGGAATCTCGTGCCACTCCCCCATGTTCCGCGCCACGACGAGCAGGATGCCGGCGAGCACCGCCATCGGCACCGCGGCGGCCAGCGGCGCGGCGAAGAGCAGCACCATCAGCAGCGTCAGGGCGTGAGTCATGCCGGCGACCGGCGTCTTCGCGCCTGAGCGGATGTTGGTGGCCGTTCTGGCGATGGCGCCGGTCGCGGGAAGGCCGCCAAACAGCGGCGACACGATGTTGGCAACGCCCTGGGCAAAGAGCTCGACGTTGGAATTGTGCTTGCCGCCGGTCATCCGATCGGCCACGACGGCGGACATGAGCGACTCGATGGCGCCGAGCATCGCCACGGTGAGTGTCGGCGACAGCAGCGACAGGACGAGCTCGGGTCGGAAACGCGGCGCGTGCAGCGCGGGCAGCCCGGCCGGGATGCCGCCGAAGCGCGAGCCGATCGTCTCCACCGGCCACGGCATCAGCGCCGCCGCCACCGTGCCGGCGACGAGCGCCACGATGTAGCCCGGCACGCGCGGGACCAGACGGTTCCAGACGACGATCAGCACGACGACGCTGCAGCCGAGTACGGCAGCGGGCGGCGAGACCGTGTCGACATGCCGCGCCAGCGTCTCCAGCCTGCCGATGAGCTCGCCCGGTACGGCTCCAGGGACCGTGATCCCGAGGAAGTCCTTGATCTGCGTGCTCGCGATTACGAGCGCAATGCCGTTGGTGAAGCCGATGACGACCGGACGCGGAATGAACTTCACCGCCGTGCCGGTGCCGGTAATGCCCATGATGACGAGGAGGACGCCCGCCATCATCGTGCACATGAACAGGCCGTCGATGCCGTACGTCGAAACGATCCCGGCGACGACGACCACGAACGCGCCGGTGGGACCACCGATCTGGACGTTCGACCCGCCGAGCGCCGAGATGGCGAACCCGGTGACGACGGCGCAGTAGATGCCCGCCTGCGGCGACATGCCGGAGGACACGGCAAAGGCCATGGCCAGTGGCAGCGCGACGAGGCCGACGGTCACGCCGGCGATCAGATCGGATACGAAGGTGCGGCGCGAGTAGCGTGGAAGCGCCAGCAGCAGCGCCGGGGCCCAGCGCTCGAAATTCAGTGTTCGAGCGACAGCCTGAAAGGACGTCACGAGCAGTACTCCGGAAGGGGTTCAGCGCACAGGTACATTCAATGGACCGTGGAACTCGGCGGGCCACAGCCAGGCCGCCCCACGGACGCCGCTCGAATCGCCATGCGCGGCGCGCAGGAGGCGCGTGCGCACGATTGGCGCCTCACCCGGTTGAGAATGATCGCTCCGGCGCGCATCGCGAACGGCGCCAAACACATGGCGGGCCCACAGCCGCGGCACACGGTCGTAGAGGCGGTCGATGTTCGAGAGCCCGCCGCCGAGCACGATCACATCGGGATCGAGCACGTTGATCACGCCGGCGAGCGCGCGGGCCATTCGATCCTCGTATCGGACGAGGGCGGCTTCGGCATCTGCATCGCCGTTCGCGGCGTGCGCCAGAATTTCCGACGGCGCGAGGACCCGCCCGGTCGGCGCTTCGAGGTCGCGGCTGAGGCCTGGCCCCGAGAGAAACGTCTCGACGCAGCCGCTCTTGCCGCAATAGCACGGCGGGCCGGGCCACTCGCCGGGCGCCGGCCACGGCAAAGGGTTGTGCCCCCACTCGCCTGCCACCGCGTTGGCGCCGGTCAGCACACGCCCGTGCACCACGACACCAGCCCCGGCGCCGGTGCCGACAATGACGCCGAACACCACCTCCGCGCCGGCTCCGGCGCCGTCGGCCGCTTCGGAGACCGCGAAACAGTTCGCGTCGTTGGCGACGCGGACCGGCCGGCCCAGACGCGCCGCCAGATCGCTCGACAGCGGCCGGCCGATCAGCCAGGTGGAGTTCGCATTCTTGACGAGCCCCGTCTCTGGTGCCAGCGCGCCGGGGATGCCGATGCCGACAGTACCGGCGGCACCGGCCCGGCGCTCGAGCGCGGCCACGAGGTTGGCGATCGCCAGGAGCGTCGCCTCGTAGTCGTCGCGAGGGGTCGCGACGCGAACCCTGGCAATCTCGCGGCTGCCGTCCAGAGCGACGGCTTCGATCTTCGTCCCGCCAAGATCGACGCCGAAGCGAAGTGTCATGGGTGTCGGGGTCAGGTGACCTCGTATCCGAGGGCGCGTCCGTTCGCACGGACACGCTCGTCGCGGGTGACGAGGGTCACGAGCGGCGGCAACTCGCCCAGCATTTCCACAGTCGCCAGATGAACGGCATCGAGCGTACGGATTGGCTCGACGGGAAACGGACGCATGCAGCGGCTCAGCACCTCACTCGTGACCGCCACCACTGAACAGCGGCGCTCGAAGGTTCGCAGCGCGCGCAGCGCCTGACGCTCCTCGTTTGGCGTGATGCGGCCTGCCGCGCGAGCACGGATGAGCGCGCGCGATGCTTCGGCGAACGTCAATGCCGAGGTCACGCGTATCCCAAGCTCGCGAAGATCCGACAGCGCACCGGCATCCTGTTCGAGCAGTGCGGCGAGGAGCGCGCTCGACTCGATGTAGCGAATCGACGCGGTGGCAGCCTCGGCTGCGGCATCCAGACGCGGCCGGCGCGGCGCTTTACGCGTCGCCACGATCGTCGTCGATGAGCGCGGCCGCGGTTCCGGCTGGAAGATTCAGAGCCACCCAGTCGGCCAGCGGGTCACCGTCCTCGACGGGGAGACGAACGACGCCGGAGGCCACCAGATCGTCGTACCGCGCCCGGCGGCCGGAGCGAAGCTTGTGCGCCGGCGGACCGAGCTCGGCGACGACGCGGCCGTGCGCCGTGATGGCGATGCGCTCACCGGACTCGACGCGTCTGATGTAGTAACTGAGATTGTCCTTCAGTTCGCGAACGCCCTTTTCATTCATGGAGTGAATTGTAGCCATATGTGGCCACAGAGTCAATTCGCGGCGGCGAGTCCAGTGTGAGGCGTCGAGGCGACCGGGCGTCAATAGAAGTCGTGAGCGTCCACTGATGCGCCTCCCTCCATGCCGTCCACGCGCTCCGCACGCACCGAGAGCACGCCATCCTGATGCTGCAGGATGCCCTCCACGATCAGAAACGGCTTCCGGATGACGACCATGCGGTCGCGATCGAACAGATCGGGACGGATGATCACGTTCGAGATGCCGGTCTCGTCCTCGAGCGTGAGAAAGACGAACCCCTTGGCGGTGCCAGGCCGCTGCCGCGTGATGACCATGCCGGCCACCCGCACACGGCGGCCGTCGCGTGACTTCGGAAGGTCCACGGCACGCAGGACGCCACGCAGTGCCAGGTCGCTGCGCCTGAGCGCCATCGGATGCGGTCCGATCGTCAGGCCCATCCCGGCGTAGTCGGCATGAAGCCGTTCGTTCGCGGTCATTGATGGTAATGGAGATCGTTCAGATCGTTCAGATCGTTCGGATCGTTCGGGTCGTTCGGATTCTGCGAACAGCTCCCCTGCTGGACGGACGGCTCGCTCCACCTGCCACAACGCGCTCCGCCGCTCGCTCGTGAACGCGTTCAGCGCGCCGATATCCGCAAGCGTCGTCAGCTCGTCGCGGCGCAGCCCGGTGCGCTGCACGAGCGCTTCGATCGACGGGAAGCGTCCGGC
Source organism: Vicinamibacterales bacterium (assembly GCA_036274155.1). Lineage (GTDB taxonomy): Bacteria > Acidobacteriota > Vicinamibacteria > Vicinamibacterales > UBA2999 > Gp6-AA40. The sequence goes on from DASUGH010000167.1 coordinate 6,205, forward strand.
GAGCTCCAGCGTCACGGTCCACTCGTGCGAGCAGATGTTGCAATAGTGCGTTCGGGATTCGGGGCTCGGGGCTCGGGGTCCGGGGTCCGGGGCTCGGGGTCCGGGGCTCGGCTTGCCCTGAGCGAGCGTAGAGTGGGAGCGCGAGTCGAAGGGGGCTCGGGACTCGATCTGACCGGAGTCCCGGACGCGTTCGCTCGATTCTTCCGAGCCCCGGACCCCGGATCCCGAGCCCCGGATCCCGGGCCCCGACTCGTTCACCGCCTCGATCATCGACTCGTCATCGCACCCGCATTTCGGGCACAGCAGCAGTGGCGCCATCGTCTTCGTCCTGTCGAAAGCCGCCATGGCCTGTCCTGCGTCTTTCCGCAAGCCGTTCACGTACATGAAACCGAGACGGATCGCTCCATCCTGCTCGACGCGACACAGCCAGTCGGACTGCTGCACGTCGATTGGATGGAACCGGACCCCGCGACGCTGTGCGTCCTTGACGAGCGTGGCGGGGTGATAGAACCCCATGGGCTGGTTGTTGAGGAGCGCCGTGTAGAACGCGGCCGGGTAATGCACCTTGAGAAAGGCGCTCGCATAGGCGAGCAGCGCAAAGCTCGCCGCATGCGACTCGGGAAACCCGTAGAGCGCAAACGACGTGATGGACGTGATGATCCGCTCTGCCGTTTCACCGGTGATCCCGTTCGCCGCCATCCCCTCGCGGAGCTGGACTTCGATCTGCTTCATACGCTTCTCGGAACGCTTGAAGCCCATGGCACGGCGCAGCTCCTCGGCCTGGCCGCCGGTGAACCCGGCGGCAACCATGGCCATCCGCAGCAGCTGCTCCTGGAACAGCGGCACGCCCAGCGTGCGCGCGAGGACCGGCTCGAGCGAGGGATGGAGCGGCACGACCGGCTCGCGTCCGGCGCGGCGGTTCAGATACGGGTGAACCATCTGACCGACGATCGGGCCGGGACGGATGATGGCGACTTCGACGACGAGATCGTAGAAGTGGGTCGGCTTCAGGCGAGGCAGTGTCGCCATCTGCGCGCGCGACTCGACCTGGAAGACGCCGATCGTGTCGCCCTTCTGCAGCATCGCGTAGACGGCCGGATCGTCGGGTGGCAGGTGGGCGAGATCGAATGCCGGGCCTCGGGACTCGGGGTCCGGGCCTCGGACGGCAGGACCCGAACCACCCGAATCCCGAGTCCCGGATCCCGAATCCCGAGGCCCGATGTTCACCAACTCGATGGCATCCTGCAGCACGGCCATCATGCCCAGCCCCAGCAGATCGACTTTCACGATGCCCATGTCGGCGCAGTCGTCCTTGTCCCACTGCACGACGACGCGATCCGGCATCGAGGCCGGCTCGAGCGGCACGACCGAATCGAGCGCGCCCTGACAGATCACCATGCCGCCGGAATGCTGGCCGAGATGGCGCGGCAGATCCTGGATCCGCAGCCACAGCTCGGCGAACGTGCGCATGCGCGGCATCTCGATCGAGAGCCCGGCTGCTTCGAGGTTGCGACCGAACGTCTCGTGCGGGTCGGTGAACTCGAAGTTGTTCATCACCTTCGCCAGGCGGTCGATGTCGTCGTCGCTCATCGACAGCGCCTTGCCCACCTCGCGGGCGGCGCTGCGGCTGCGATAGGTGATGACGTTGGCCGTCATGGCGGCGCCCAACCGTCCGTATTTTTCGTAGACGTGCTGGATCACGCGCTCGCGGCGATCGCCGCTCGGCAGATCGAGATCGATGTCCGGCCACTCACCGCGCTCTTCCGACAGGAAGCGCTCGAACAGCAGGTCCATCTTGATCGGATCGACTGCCGTGATGCCCAGGCTGTAGCAGACGGCGCTGTTGGCCGCCGAGCCGCGGCCCTGCACGAGGATGTCCTGCTGGCGGCAGTAGTTCACGATGTCCCAGACGATGAGGAAATAGCCGGCGAGATCGAGCTTCTCGATGAGATCGAGCTCGCGCGCGATCTGCGCGCGTGCCTTGTCGTGATACGGACGAAAGCGGTCGTGCGCCCCGACCTCGGTCATGTGGCGGAGAAACGACATCTCCGTCTGCCCGGACGGAACGGGATAGGTGGGAAAGCGATAGCCGAGATCGGCCATCGAGTATTCGAGCCGCTCCGCGAGCGCCACCGTCCCGGCGATCGCGTCGGGACGATCGGCAAAGAGCTCGGCCATCGCGGCAGGCGATTTCAAGTAGCGCTCGGCGTTTCGCGACAGCCGGCGGCCCGCCTGATCGAGCGTCGTCCGCTGGCCGATGCAGGTGAGCACGTCGAACAGCGGGCGATCGGCCGGCGCGGCAAAGCGAACGCCGTTGGTGGCCACGATCGGCACACGGTAGGCGCGCGCCAGCTCGGTCAGCGCGGCATTGTCGGCCTCTTCGTCTCTGAGCAGATGACGCTGGATCTCGACCGCCACCCGGTCGCGGCCGAACAGACCGACGAGACGATCGAGCAGGCCGCCGACACCATGCTGGCGGGTGTCGAGCAGCGGCCGCCCGGCCAGTGCCACGAGCCCGGTGGTAGAGCCCTCGAGCTCTTCGACAGCCAGCGCGCCCTCCCCTTTCGGTGCGCGCATCTTCATGCGGGTGACGAGACGACAGAGGTTGCGATAGCCGTCGGCAGAGGCGACGAGCAGCGGAAGCCGCCACTCCCCTGTTCCGGTGTGGGGTCCGGCTTTAGCCGGACCAGATGATGCGGTTGCCGGACCGGGGCCGATCGTCAGCTCCGCGCCGATGATCGCCCTCAGCCCCGCCTGCCTGGCCGCCTTGTGGAAACGCGGGGCGCCGTAGACTCCGTCGGCATCGAGCAGCGCCAGCGCCGGGTACCCCAGTGTGGCCGCACGTTCGATCAGCGCCTCGGGCAGCGAGGCGCCCTGCAGAAAGCTGAACGCGGAAGCGGCATGGAGCTCGACGTAGGGTGACACGGGAGCAGGAGACAGAAGACAGAAGACAGAAGACAGAAGATAGAAGATAGAAGACGCCCGCAGAACCGAGCTTTAGCTCACGCAGAACCGCACGCAGAACCGAGCTTTAGCTCGGTTCAACAGAAGACAGCACCCAGCTCAATCGACAACGCCCTCGACGAACCACTTGCCGGCGCGCCGCTCGCGGAAGATCCGGTAGGTTCCACCATCAGCGAGCGTCACATCCCATTCATCGCGGTCCCACATCTCACGCGCTCCGTCGCGACGCTCCCTGGCATCGTGAAGCCACCACTGGCCCGACGTGCGCCAGGGGCCGGCGCACGACTCGACCCGGCCACCCGGCAGCTCGCGCCGATCGGTCACCACGCGGGCCGGCCTGCCGCCTTCGGCCTGAACGCGCGCGATGATGGGGGCGCGAAACCGTCGAAGCGACGCCACCAGACCGCCGGATCGAGGCGCCGGTGCGACGGCCTCGACCGGCGCGAACGGTTTCATCGCGAACGCGCCCGGCTCCCAGGAGTCCACCACGACCGGCGAACCGCATCGCGCCTCTCCCATCAGCGCCTGCAGTCGAGCCATCAGCGTGGAGACCTGTTCCGGCGATGGCAACGGACGCGTGAGCAGCGAGAACTGCACCACGCGCCCCGGCGTGGGATCGACAGCGATGACCACCCGATCGATTGCCGCCGGCGGTGGATGCGATTCGAGATCCAACAGGATCAGCGTCCGCAGCGTCCGCGGCTCGCGCATCGCGATCGGCAGCTGCAACGACCGCTCGTGCATCTCTCGCGTCACCAGCTGCAGGCGCACGTGCAGAACGGCCGCGCCCTGGTCCCGCCGCTCGAGATGCGCCGACAACGGTTCCAGCAGGCGGCCGAGCACGAACGACAGCGGCTCGAGTCCCTCGATCGGCCACTCGAGATCGAGCGCCTGCTCGAACCGCTCTTCGGGCACACTCGGCACGAGCGGTCCTGGATCCTCGCCACGCGCGGCACGCTGCCACCGTATCGCCGACTGCCCCAGACGAGCGACGAGCTCGTCTGGCGGCAGCGCCGCCAGTGAACCCAGCGTGCGCAAGCCCCACCGTTTCAGGGTGCGAACTACGACGTTCGGACCGTTTGGATCGTTCGGATCGTTCGGATCGTTCGGGAAGTTCCGATGCCACGCCGAGGCGGAGAGCCTGGGCGAAAGTGGCGACAGATCCTGGAGCAGTTCGAGCGGCAGCAGCGCCAACGCCTCGGCCTCGGTCCCGGAGGCAATCACCGTCAACCCGGCTCGATGGCGTACGAGGATCCGCGCCGCCGTCCGGGTACCAGCGACCGCCACTCGGATCTGCACGCCGCGGGCGGCCGCCGTGCGCCGCAGCTCTTCGGCAATCGTCTGCGTCCGGCCGAACAAGCGTGTGAGCCCCGCGAGATCGAGCACGATTTCCCGGGCTGAGTGGATCACCAGCCGCGGTGAGAACTCGCGCGCGATCTCGATCAACGCGGCCGAGGAGCCATCATCGGCGGCATAGATAGCACCAAAGACGTCGTGCATCGGTGCGGTCCTCATCGATCTCGAATCGCGGAGAGCCGCGGATCTAAACATCCGCGCTGCGAAGGAACCTCATCGCTCGTCAATCGCAAGGGCTCCTATCGTGACCTCTCCATTCACCTTCCGCCTCGGCGAAATCACGCGCGTCGAGATATCCAGACGCTCCAGACGCCAGCTGCGGCACGCGGCGCCGGCCCACGACGCGCGTCCGGCCAGCGACAGCGTCAACCCGCCGGCACTGCGAGCCAGCGGCTCGGACGCCAGCAGCACGCACGCGGTGTCGCGCCCTTCGATAGCTCGCTGCACCCGCATCCACGTGGTGAACGGCAGCCGCCTGAGCACAGCCGGCGCCACGTCCACCAGATCGATCGCCACCACGCCGAAGCCTCCGGCCTGCAACACCAGGTTGAGCGCTTTGAGCGCGTGGTCGACTGCGCGCTCGACCGTCGTGAGCGCGCTCTGAGCGGTTCGCTCGGAGGCCTGCCCGCGAACCCACAGCAACCGATCGAAGTCCACCCCGGCAGCCAGGGCCGTCGCCACATCCAGCCGATCGCAGGTATCGATGAGCGCGGCAATCTCGCCGCGAGCGGTCGCTGCTGCCAGACACCGCAGCATCAGCGTCGTCCGACCGGATGAACGCGACCCCACCACTTCGCTCAACTGACCGCGAGGCAGGCCGCCGCGGAGCGTGGCATCGAGTGGGGTGACGCCGGTGGCCGCCAGCGCGGCGGCATCCATCCGCTCGAGTGGCGGCAACGCCGTGGTCAGCGTCCGGTCGAGCTTCCGGTTTCGCAGCGCCGATTCGACCAGTTCTCGAGCGTGATTCGCCATATGTTCGCAGAGGCGAAAATATAGCGAAGATCGGCGCCCGGGATCAAGCAAGTAAAATCCAGGCGGCCTTTCGTGACCATCGGCGGCACTTCCACCACATCCCCATCCCCGCCGACCGGTCTTCGCCGGATCGCCGCCGCGCTGACATACCGCGACTTCCGGGTGCTCTGGCTGGGTGCCTTCGTCTCCACGATCGGCACGTGGATGCAGAAGGTCGCTCAGAACTGGCTGGTGCTGACCATCACCAGCTCGGCGTCCGCCTTTTTTCTGGGACTCGACGCGTTTCTCGGTGAGCTGCCCATCCTGCTGTTCACGCTGATCGGCGGCGTCATCGCCGACCGCCACGATCGCCGGCAGCTGCTGCTCGCCTCTCAGTACATCCAGATGACGACCGCCTTCACGCTGGCGGCGCTGGTGTACTTCGATGCCGTGCGCATCTGGCACGTCCTGGCGCTCTCGGTTGTCACCGGCCTTGCCCAGGCGTTCGGAGGCCCCGCGCATCAATCACTGCTGCCCTCGCTCGTCGAAAAGCATGACGTGCCGAACGCCATCGCCTTCAACTCGATTCAGTTCAACCTGGCGCGCGTGCTCGGACCGCTGCTCGCCGGTGCCGCGCTGGCCGCATTCGGCATCGCCGCCTGTTTCGCGCTGAACGGCCTCTCGTTCGTGGCGGTGATCGCCGCCATCCTCTCGCTCCACATCCGGCACACACCTTTTACGGCAACTACGCGACTGCATCAGGAGCTCGCCAGCGGCCTCAGGTTCGTCCGCGAGCACGCGTCGCTCGTCGCTCTGGCGGCCCTCGGCTTTGCCGCCACGTTCCTGGGGAACCCGCTCATCACCTTCCTGCCGCTCTTCACCAAAGACGTCTTCGGCGGCGACGTGAACCAGTACACGCGTCTGATGGCCTGCGCCGGCGCCGGCGCGGTATCGGGAGCGCTCGTCGTCGCCTGGCTTGGAAAGTTCCGCCACATGGGGCGCGCGCTGCTGGCTGTGCAGATTGTGTTCGGCGCGATCATCGTGGTCTTTGCTCTCACGCGGATCCTGTGGCTCAATGCCGTCCTGCTCTTTGCGGCCGGTGCCTGCATGGTGATGGTGTTCGCCACGCTGTCTTCGCTGGTCCAGCTCACGGCTCCCAACGAAATGCGAGGGCGCGTCATGAGCATCTACATGGTGGCGTTCCGCGGCGGGATGCCACTCGGCAGCCTGACGGGCGGCTGGGTGGCCAACATGACGTCGGCACCCACCGTTCTCGTCATCAACGGGGTGCTGCTCAGTTGCGTCGCAGTATGGTTCCTGCTCAGAAAGCAGGGGGTCAGGGAATTGTAGGAAACCAGCCCGGCGCTCGATACCACCAGAGCCTCCGGCTGGTCTTTCAATACTGTGTGCCGCCCCGCCCTTTGACCGTGCTCAGAGCTGTCCCGAGCACGTCGGGGGACGCGCGGCTGGAGCCGTTATGAGACGGATGGCCAGGCGGCGGCAGTGATGACGGAATTCACATCCGGGAGCCGTATAGCGGTCCAATGAGATCACGAGTCGGCCTGCTCGCGCTCGTGTTCGTCACGGCCGCCTCGGGTGCCGCCGCGCAGCCTGACCCGGTTGCCGCGCCGCCTGAGGAACATCAGGCGGAAGGTTCGCGAACCGACCGCAACGCGTTCATCACCCGCCTCCGGCACTGGGCCGACGGCGCCGATCTCCTTGGACGTATCAACGGGGACACGCACGGGTGGTACCCGCGGTTTGGCGGCATCCGTCGCGGCGCCGGGTTGAACGGCGGTCCGGGCCTGCGTGGCGACGTGACGAACGATGCCCCGTTCTTCGATCTCTCCGGCGCAGTGTCGATCAAGGGATACAAGGCCATCGACCTCCGCGCGCGGTGGCTGCAGACGATCGACAGGCGGTTTTCACTCTGGACCGAGTTCCGGTACGAGGACTTCCCCCAGGAAGACTTCTACGGAATCGGCATGTCGTCGACGCAGGAGACTCGAACCAGCTACGACTTCGACAGCGCAGGCGTTCGCGTTCGCGGCCTCTTCCGCCCAAGGCCGTGGGCCCGCCTCGAGCTGGCGCTCGGCTTCATGCAGCCTGATATCGGCAGCGGCACTGACGACGCGTACCCGTCGACAGAGGATCTGTTCACCGACACGACAGCCCCGGGCCTCTTCGAGCAGCCGGATTTCCTGCACACGACCGCCATTCTCGACATCGACTACCGCGACACCCCCGGCAACACCTCGACCGGCGGTTTCTATCACCTGTCGTACGCCATTTGGAACGATGTGTCGCTCGATGAATTCAACTTCCATCGCTTCGACATGCAACTGGTGCAGTTCCTGCCGCTCACACGCGACAACGTGCACGTGCTCTCGGGACGCGTCGGCGCCAGCACGGTGAGGAGCAGCGCAGGAAGCCGGGTACCCTTTTACTTTCTCGCCTATGCCGGCGGCATGGACACGATCCGCAGCTTCCATGAATACCGCTTCAAGGACGAGAATGCGATGTGGATGAGTGCGGAGTACAAATGGCGGCCGCGCCCGGCGCTGAGCGTCGCGGTGTTCGCCGATGCCGGACACGTCTCCGACGATTGGAACGCGCTCGCCCTGAACCGGCTGCGGGCCGGCTACGGCACCGGCGTCGGGTTTCACGCGGCAAACCAGACCATCGTCAGGGTCGACGTCGCCTCCGGCGGCGGTGAAGGCTGGCAGCTGTTCATCAAGGTCAGGCCGGCATTCTGAGGCCCCATCCGTCAATCCGTCGATTCGTCGATTCGTCAATTCGTATTTCCATCTTCGTCTACTACCATTAAACGAAGGCACACGGTGTCTCCTCCAGCGAAATGACGAGGTCTGCCCCTCCGGATTCCAACGCCGCCGTCGTCACGGCCATGATCTGCGCCGGCGCGGTCAGCGCGCAGTTCATCGCCGGCAAGGCCACGCGCGACGCGTTGTATCTCGGCGCGCTGGACGTCACGTCGCTGCCGATGATCGTCGTGGCCACGGCGGCGTTCTCGATAGGCCTCGTGGCGATCAGCTCGATCACCCTGAAGCGGATCACCCCGGCCGTGGCCGTTCCGGCGGCGTTCATCCTGAATGCCGGACTGCTGATTCTCGAATGGGCGCTGGTCGGCATCGCGCCGGCCTCGACGGCTCGCGCCGTGTATCTGCACTTCTCCGGCCTCGGTCCGATGCTCGGCTCCGGCTTCTGGCTGATTGCGACCGACCTGTTCGATCCACGCACGGCCCGCCGTAACTTCGGGCAGATTGCCGGCGTCGGCACGCTGAGTGGACTGGGCGGCGCGCTCCTGGCCGAGCGCGTCGCGGCAACGTATGGCGTGAGCGCCATGCTGCCCGTTCTCGCGCTCCTCAGCGTCATCTGTGCCTGGCAGATTCGCCGCCTCGCGGTCAGCTTCGGCCCGCGCGACGGCTCGCCGACGCTGCGTTTCGATGCCGCGCCGGCGGCGGGCGTCGTTCAGGATGGTTCCACCGAGGGCGCCACCGATCTGATGCTCGACTCACCGCAATCCGGGTTGCGCGTCCTCTCCGAAGCATCGTATCTGCGCAACCTGGCGATGCTCGTCTTCCTCGGAACGGTGGCGGCGGCGCTGGCCGACTACGTCTTCAAGGTGCGGGCTGTCGACGCGTTCGGAAACGGCGATCTGCTGCTGCGGTTCTTCGCCGTGTACTATGCGGCCACCAGCCTCGTCGCCTTCGTGATCCAGGCAACTGCGAGCACGCTCGCGCTCCAGAAGCTCGGCCTGGCGCTGACGGCGAGCAGTCCGTCCGTGGCGCTGGCGCTCGGCGGCCTCGGCGCCATCCTGTTCCAGGACGTGTGGGGAGGGCTCGCCGCGCGCGCCGGTGAAGCGGTCTTCCGCGGCTCGCTCTTCCGCACCGGCTATGAGCTGTTCTTCACGCCGATTCCATCCACCGAGAAACGCGCCGCGAAGTCGATCATCGACGTCGGGTTCGATCGCCTGGGCGACGCCGTCGGCGGCGGGCTCATCCGGCTGCTCATCTTCCTGCCGGCGGCGCTGCAGTCGACGGCGATCCTTGCGGGAGCGATCGTCTGCTCGCTCGCCGCGCTGCTGGTTGCGCGACGTCTGAACCGCGGATACGTGCAGACGCTCGAGCGCAGCCTGCTCAACCGCGCCGTGGAGCTCGATCTCGGTGACGTCGACGACCTCACCACGCGCACGACGATCCTCCGCACGATTCAGACGACGCAGATTCCCATGCGGGCTCGCACGGGCGACACCACCGCCATCAACAAACTGACGATGGCCGACCCGGAGATCCAGGAGATCCTGGCTCTTCGTTCGCGCGATCGCGACCGTATCCTGGCGGTGCTGCGCGACGAGGAAGGCATCGCGGGCACGCTGATTCCGCATGTCATCCCGCTGCTCGCCTGGGATCCGGTGGCAGACGAGGCGATGCGCGCGCTCCGGCGCGTCGTCGAAGAGCACGTCGGCGAATTGACCGACGCGCTGGTGGACGTCAACCAGCCGTTCGCGGTCCGTCGCCGTCTCGCGCGCGTGTTCAGCACGGCGGTCTCGCAACGCGCCGTCGACGGGCTGATGCTCGGGCTCGACGATCTTCGATTCGAGGTGCGGTTCCAGTGCGGCCGCTCGCTGGCGGCGATTCTGGCGAAGAATCGCCTCGTCCGCATCGACCGTAATCGCATCTTCAAAGTGGTGCAGCACGAAGTGAGCGTGCAGCGCTCGGTCTGGGAGAGCCACCGGCTGCTCGACCGGGTGCAGGAAGAGGAGAGTCGTCCGAGCTTCGACGACTTCATCAAGGATCGGAGCAGCCAGAGCCTCGGCCACGTGTTCACGCTGCTCTCGCTCGTGCTGCCGACCGCGCCGCTGCAGATCGCGTATCGCGGCCTGCACACGAACGATCCGGAGCTGCGCGGCACCGCCCTCGAATACCTCGAGGAAGTCCTGCCCATCGATATCCGGGAGCGGCTCTGGCCGTTCCTCGGCGACGGACCTCAGCAGACGCGTCAGACTCGATCGCGCGACGAGATCCTTGCGGATCTCTTACGATCGAACGAGTCGATCGAGATGAACCTCGAGGAGTTGCGCCGGAAAGCTGCGAGCGGCCGCTAGACCCAGAGCTCACTGGTGTTGAGGATGCGAATCCCTGTGGAGACGACCGACCAGACTCGGCTGACCGCGCGAGAAGGCTGTGGGGATCAGCGAGCTCGCGGAGCTCGCGTCCAGCGGCCCTCGACGCCCTCGCTGCGCGGTCCGGTCGCCGGCCCGCCTCCGCTCTTTGAGCTTCGGCGAGGTCCCGCCGTAGCGCTCCGCGCGGAGGCGGAAACCGGGATTCGCATCCTCAACACCAGTGAGCTCTGGGTTTAGGCGCCCCCGAGGGTCGCCGGGACGAGCAAGGCTCGCTCTAACCGAGCTGAAGCTCGGTTCTGCGAGGCGCTTCCTAACCGAGCTGAAGCTCGGTTCTGCGACGTACGTTAAAGCTCGGTTCTGCGAGGCTCGACTTCAGGCATGGAGCACAAGCTCATCGCGCGGCGCCAGGACACCGGACAGACAACAGGGTCCGCGACCCGGTCCACAGGTCCGCTCCCGGAAGAGCTGCTGTCGGAAGAGGTCCGCCGCCTGTCGGTGTTCGCTGCGATTGCAGCCGCCGTCTGGACGTTCGGGCTCTTCATGGACCTGGTGTTCCTGCCGGCCACCGGATATCCGAAGGCGCCAAACTGGCGCGCCGTCCCCGTCGAGCTGTTCGGCAGCGGCGCGTCGCTGGCGATGTACCTCTTCGCCCGTCTGTCGAAGACGCGGTCACAGATCAAGACGGATGCGGGCTTCGCGTTCATGATTGCCAACGCGTTCGCCATCGCGCTGCTGAACGCGTGGGCCATGCCGCCCGTCGCCTTCGAGATCCGGCAGCTCTCCTGGGTCACGATCCTCATCCTCGTGTACTCGATGATCGCGCCGAGCAGTCCGCGGCGGACGCTGATGGCGTCGCTGGCGGCCGCCACCATGGATCCGGTCTGCTACGCGCTCGCGCACCTGCTCGATCTGCCGGCGCCGTCGCTGCCCATGGCCGTGGTCCTGTGCTGGCCGAACTATGCCTGCGCGGTGATCGCGATGGTGCCGTCGAAGGTTCTGCAGCGGTTCCGGCGGCGCCTGCGCGAGGCGCAGGAGCTCGGCAGTTATCACCTGGTCGAGCTGCTCGGCCGCGGCGGCATGGGCGAGGTCTGGCGCGCCGAGCACCGGCTGCTCGCGCGACAGGCGGCCGTCAAGCTGGTACGGCCCGAGGTCCTCGGCGCCCGCAACGACCAGGAAGCGCGCGTCATGCTGCGCCGCTTCGAGCGCGAAGCGCAGGCGACCTCGGCCCTCAGCTCACCTCACACCATTCAGGTATTCGACTTCGGCGTCACTCAGGAGGGCACCTTCTACTACGTCATGGAGCTGCTGGTAGGACGCGACCTCGAGTCGCTGGTCCGCGAGTTCGGCCCCGTGCCCGCCAGCCGCGCCATCTTCCTGCTCCGCCAGGTGGCGCACTCCCTTGCCGACGCGCACGCACGCGATCTGGTGCACCGCGACATCAAGCCGGCCAATATCTACGTGTGCCGCATGGGCCTCGAGTTCGACTTCGTCAAGGTGCTCGATTTCGGTCTGGTGAAATCCAATGCCCGGGCCCGCACCACGGACAGCCTGGCGACGCTCGATCACACGACCACCGGAACGCCGGCGTATATGGCGCCCGAGATCATTCTCGGCAGCGCCGACGTCGATCGCCGCGCGGACGTGTATGCGCTCGGCTGCGTCGCCTACTATCTGCTGACGGGCGAACTCGTGTTCCAGGCCGACACGCCGATGAAAATGCTCGTCGAGCACCTTCACACCGAGCCCGTGCCGCCATCGGCGCGCACCGAGCTTCCGGTCCCCGAGGAACTCGACAGACTCGTGCTCGCCTGCCTTCAGAAGGATCCAAGGAAGCGGCCCCAGAGCGCCGGTGAGCTGTTCCGGATGGCGTTGAAGTGCCAGTCCTGCGAAGGCTGGACCTGGGACACCGCCCAGGCATGGTGGCAAACCCATCTGCCCGACCTCAGCGGCCCTCTGACATCCGCCACCGACTACGATTCGAGCGTCCGCACACGCGCATCGAGGGTTTAGCCGCCGCGGCCGACTCCCGTGTCCGAACCGAGCGGGAATGCAGTACGCTCATGAGCCGAACGATCCAGGGTCTTCTTCCGAGGGATGCGCGTGCCGATAGTCACCGACAGGCCTGCCGCTGCTGCGACCGAGAGCTGGCTCGACCGGAGCCTCTCGCTCTTTACGGAGGTCCGCGCCGGTGAGGGCGCCACGGCGCTGCTCCTCGCGGCCAACATCTTCTGCATTCTGCTGTTCTACTCGCTGCTCAAGGTCGTCCGTGAATCGCTCATCCTGAGTGAAGGAGGCGCAGTCGTCAAGAGCTACTCCGCTGCCGGACAGGCGCTCCTCCTGCTCGGCATCGTTCCGCTCTACGGAGCGTTTGCATCGAGTGTGAACCGTCTTCGGCTCATTTGCGGCGTGACGCTCTTCTTCGCCTCGCACCTGATCATCTTTTACCTGCTCGGCTCGGCCGGTTTTCGCGTCGGGATCGCTTTCTACTTGTGGATCGGCATCTTCAACATGATGATGCCGGCTCAATTCTGGGCGTTCGCCAACGACCTCTTCAGCACCGAACGCGGACGACGGCTGTTCCCGATCGTCGGCATGGGAGCGTCGCTCGGCGCCGTCCTCGGTGCCGGTCTGGCCACGAAATACTTTGCCGGCGCAGGTCCCTACCTGTTGATGCTGATCGCAGCGGGCGGCTTGATGCTTCCGATCGTGCTCACGTTGTGGGTGAACCGGCGAGAACGTGACAGCGGACGCGACAAGGCTGCCGCCGCCGCCGAGCAGCCGCTGGGAAAGGCCGGCGGCTTTCAGCTCGTGTTCCAGCAACGGTACCTGCTGCTGATTGCCATGCTGCTCGTGACGCTCAATCTGATCAACACGATTGGCGAATTCCTGCTCGCTGACCTCATCACCTCGGAGGCCAAAGCAGCCGTCGCCTCCGGAACCGCTGGCGGCCTCGACGAGCGTGCGCTCATCGGCACGATGGCCGGTGGCGTGCAAACGTCCGTGAACCTGCTGGGCCTCCTGTTCCAGGCGTTCCTGGTATCGCGGGTCCTCAAGTACATCGGCGTCCGCGGCGCGCTGTTCATACTGCCGCTCATTGCCCTGGGCAGCTACTCGCTGATGGCACTCCTCCCGATCTTCGGCATCGTCCGGGTGGCGAAGATTCTCGAGAACAGCACCGACTATTCGATTCAGAACACCACCCGCCAGGCGTTGTTCCTGCCGACCAGTCGCGAGGCAAAGTACAAGGCCAAGCAGGCCATCGATTCATTCTTCGTGAGGTTCGGCGACATGCTGCAGGCCGTCGTGGTGTTCGTTGGAACCGGCCTCGCGTTCAGTCTGCGTCACTTCGCGGTTCTGAACATCGTCTTCGTGGCGATTGCCCTTGCAATCGTCGTCGGCATCTCCCGCGAGTACAAACGCCTGACCGCCGAGGTGGCGTCGGACCAGGCCGCCTGATTGACTGGCTGATCCGGCGGAAGCCGGACCCTACGGAGGACGACGAAGGGGGCGGGATCGACCCGCCCCCTTTCCCGCCGGCGCGCCTTACTGACGGCGAGTCGCCTCGTATATCGAGGCGGCGCCGCCACCGATGGCAGCACCGATGAGGGCTCCCTTCTTTCCGTCGACGATGGCGCCGACACCGGCGCCGGAGGCTGCGGAGCCTCCAATGATCATCGCGGTCTTGCTCCATGGCCGCTCCGGCTGGCTCTCTCGTCGCGTCTCCTCACGGGCTTCCACATCCGGACCCGCTGTGGTGCGTGCGGCTGGACGGGAATTCACTACCGGCACGGTCCGTGAGACCGGCCGCACCGGCGCCGGCGCCGCGGCCGGACCCGCCAGCACCGTCGGAGCGCTCAACTGCGGGGCCGGCGACGTGAACGCCTGCGCGGCCGGTGACGTGAACGTCTGCGCGCTCGTTCGTGTCCCGACCGTGAACGCGGTTGCGGCAATCGTGGCGACCGCGATGGCTGCAGCTATCGGTCTCATCGTTCTCCTCCTTCAGACAGTCGGCGGATGTCTTCCCAAGCCTCGTGCCATGTTCGCCGAGCCGTATAAGAGGTTGAACGCTCAAGGAGTTATCGGCCTTCTGTGAACGTGCAACGGTTGGGATGTCCACCGCAGGGCTCAACCCGTTTCGGAGGAGCCGATAACGCCCGAATGCGAATCAGCGCGTTACCACGAGCCGAACCGTAACGGCAACATAACGGCATCTGCTACGATGCGGAGGTTTTGTCGAGGTCACATGGTTCGACTCAGTCTCATTCCGCGTCAGGAACAGTTCTTCAGCGATTTCGTCCGCCTCGCGCAGCAGATCCAGCAGGGGGCGCGGACGCTCAAACAGATGCTCTACGCCGATCCGCCAGACATGCGCCAGGCGGAGGCGATCAAGGATCTCGAGCACGTCTGCGATGGGCAGACACGCAGCATCATCGACCGGCTGAATCGCACCTTCGTCACGCCGCTCGATCGCGAAGACATCCATGCGCTGGCGGTCTCGCTCGACGACGTGATGGATGCCATCGACGCCGTGGCGGCCGTGGTCCGTCTGTACAAGGTCACGCAGATCCGTCCCGGCGCCCGCCGCCTGGCTGACATCATCGTCGAGTCGACGGACCGCATCACCGAGGCGCTCGCCGACCTCGAAAAGCGTCATGGCGTGCTCGAGCTCGCCGCGCGGGTCAATCAGCTCGAGCGGGAAGCCGACCGCGTTCATCAGGACGCCATCGTCGAGCTCTTCGATCAGGAGACGGATCCAATCAAGGTGATCAAGTGGAAGGAGATCTTCGACATCCTCGAAGCCGCCACCGATCGATGTGAGGACGTCGGCAATCTGCTCGAAGGCGTAGTCGTCAAACACGGGTAGCGATGGACCACACGCTGCTCGCCGTGGCAGGGCTCATCGCGGTTGCCCTGATCTTCGATTACATCAACGGATTCCACGACGCCGCCAATTCCATCGCCACAATCGTCTCGACGCGCGTCCTCACGCCAGGGCAGGCAGTCATCTGGGCCGCCGCATTCAATTTTCTGGCAGCGTTCACCTTCGGCACCGCTGTGGCCAAGACGGTCG
>DASUGH010000168.1:0-4499 GCA_036274155.1 Vicinamibacterales bacterium
CGCGCTGGGCACCGTGTACGCGTTGTCCGCGACCGGCACCGACACCGCGCAGCTGCTCACGCCGCTCATCGCGCGGAGCTGGGGGCTGGCGACGGCGCTCTCGCTGCTCGTCTGGTATGTGTTCGCGCCGATGTGCATCGCCACCCTGGCGACCCTGCGGCGCGAAACCGGCGGCTGGCGCATGCCATTGGTGGCCGCGGGCTATCTGTTCGGGCTCGCCTACCTTGCGTCCTTCGTGACCTACCACGTCGCGCGCTGGGCCGCGGGCTGAACGCACGCGTCGGGAACCCTTGGCTGTTGCGGTGCAGCACGTCGGGGCCGACGGTCCGCGCTATGATCGGCGACCGATTCAAGATCTGAGTCGATTCACAGGAGGAGGAGAGAATGAAGACCAAGCTGACCCTGCTCGCCCTAGCGGTGGGCGCGCTCGCGGCCGTACCGGCTGCCGCGCAGGAAGTGACGTTCATGACCGGGCCGCAAGGCGGCTCGTGGATTCCGCTCGGTGGCGCGCTGAAAGGCCTGTGGGAGAAGGAGATTCCCGGCCTGAAGATCACCCAGACGCCGGGTGCGGGCGTCGCCAATGTACTTGGCGTTGACGTGGGCAAGGCGCAAATCGGGCTCTCGAACTCGAACTCGGCGGTGCTTGGAGTTCAGGGTGAGAAGCCGTATACGAAGAAGACGACCCAGGTGTGCCAACTGGCGAACCTCTACCCCCAGTATTTCCAGGTCGTCGCGGCGGCGGACGCCAATATCAATAGCTTCAAGGATATGAAAGGCAAGGTCCTGGTTGCGCAGCCTCGCGGAAACACGGCCGAATACCTGACGGCGCTTGCACTTCAGGTGAATGGGATGACCTACGACTCGCTCGCGAAGGTGGATTTCCAAGCGGGATATACGGACGCCGTAGCGATGATGAAGGACGGCCACGCGCAGGTCTTCACGCTCGGCACCACCGCGCCCGCTTCGGCAATCATGGACCTGGCGAGCGCCAGGGACGTCAAGCTTGTTCCGGTCGATGACGCCACGTTGCAGGCCGTGATCAAGGCCAATGCAGGGCATCACAAGCTGATCATCAAGGCTGGCACGTATCCTAAACAAGACCACGATGTACCCGTCATCGGCTACTCGACCCATGTCATCGTTGCGTGCGGTTTGCCCGAGGACGTGGTGTACAAGATGACCAAGGTGATGGCGACGCATGTGGACGACATGGCTGCGGTGGTCAAGGCCATCAAGGGCTCCACCGCCAAGGACATGGCGCTCGACATTGGTGTGCCCTTCCACAAGGGTGCGGCAAAGTACTACAAGGAAGTGGGGGCGATGTAGGGCTCGCTCGAGCCTGATTTGGAAACGGGGCGGCCTGTCCGCCCCGTTTCGCTTGGAGGAAGCCCATGCTCGACGAAAAGCAGGCGACTACGCTGGCCGCGGCGGCTCTGCGCTGGACCGCGCTCGGCCTGGCGGTGGCGATGTCGCTGTATCACATGTACGTGGCCGCCTTCGGTCCGCCCGAGGCACTCATCTTCCGCGGCACGCACCTGATGTTCGCGACCACGCTGGTGTTCCTGTTGTATCCGTCGCGGACCGGTGGCGGCTGGGGATGGCGCTCACTGGACGCCATCCTGCTGCTGGCCGGGCTCGGCATGGTCCTGCACATCTTTCTCAACTACGAGTACTACGTCAACCGCATCATCTACATCGACGATCTGACCCCCGCCGACAAGGCTTGGGCCGTAGTCAGCGTACTTGTCGTGCTCGAGGCGACGCGCCGCGTAATCGGCTGGGCGCTGCCGCTCACGTCGATCTGCTTCCTCGCTTACGCGCTGCAAACGCACGTCAAGCTGCCGGTGCTGATGGAGCAGGTCTATCTTTCCACCGAGGGTATCTTCGGCCAGACGCTCGGGGTCTCGGCCTCGTACGTCATGCTGTTCGTACTGTTCGGCGCCTTCATGGAGAAAAGCGGCACCGGGCAGCTGTTCATGGATTTCGCGCTGTCCATCACCGGACGCTACGCGGGCGGCCCCGGCAAGGTGGCCGTCGTGAGCTCGAGCCTGTTCGGCACCGTGTCGGGCAGCGCCGTCGCCAACGTCATGGTGGACGGACCCATCACCATTCCGCTCATGAAGCGCACCGGCTTTCGGCCGGCCTTCGCGGCCGCCGTGGAAGCGGTCGCCTCCACCGGCGGCCAGCTCATGCCGCCGATCATGGGCGCGGCGGCCTTCGTCATGGCCGAATTCCTCGCCGTGCCGTACGCGCAGGTGGCGCTCTGGGCGGTGGTGCCCGCTTTCCTCTACTACCTCGCGGTGTTCGCCGCGGTGCACTTCGAGGCGAAGCGCTACAACCTCCTCGGCGTGCCGGCGAGCGAGCTGCCGCGCTTCGGCGAAGTGATGCTCGCGCGCGGGCACCTGTTCGTCCCGATCCTGCTCGTGCTGTTCGGGCTGATGGCGGGCTACTCGGCGCCGCTGTGCGCGCTGGTCGGCGCGCTCTCCTGCCTGCCGCTCGCCCTGCTGCGGCGCACGACGCGCGCCGGGATCACCTGGAAGACGGTCTTCGAGGCGCTCGAGGAAGGCGCGCGCAACACCCTGGCCGTCGCCATGGCTTGCGCCTGCGCGGGCGTCGTCATCGCCTGCGTCACGATCACGGGCCTGAACATCGTCTTCACGCAAATGGTCGTCGCGCTCGCCCAGGACCAGCTGATCCTCGCGCTCGTGCTCACCGCGATGGCGGGCATCGTGCTCGGCATGGGCATGCCGACCACGCCCGCCTACATCATGATGGTGGCGCTGCTGGTGCCGGCGGCCATCAAGCTCGGCATGCACATCGGCTTCGCCGAGAAGGAGATCACCCCGGCCGCGCACATGTTCGCGTTCTACTTCGCGATCCTCTCGGCGATCACCCCGCCCGTCGCGCTCGCCATCTTCGCCGCGGCGGGGCTCGCCAAGGCCAACATGTGGCATGCCGGCTTCAACGCGATGCGCGCGGCGGCGCCCGCCTACATCGTGCCGTTCATGTTCGTCTACGAGCCGCGCCTGCTGCTGATCGTCAAGGACGCGGGCGACTGGCCGTGGGTCGTGTGGGCCGTGGTGTCCGCCTCGCTCGGCGTCGTCGCCCTCGCCGGCGGGCTGTTCGGCTGGCTGGTCGGCTTCGCCGCTGCTTGGCACCGCGTCCTGCTGGTCGCGGGCGCGCTCTTCCTGATCAAGCCCGGGATCTACACCGACCTCGTCGGGCTTGCGTTGCTCGGCGTCGTCGTGGCCTCGCAATGGATCGAGCGCCGCCGACGAGCCGAGAGCACGGTGCCCACCTAGCCCGGCATCGGGACGGCGGGATAAGTACTTCCGTCATACCGCCCCCCGCCGCCGGTCACCTTCACGTCACAAGCCGAGCGCGGCTCCCTTCGACGAGGGATGCCGCTCGGCCTTGCGCGGACCTAGAATCTGATCGCGACGAGGAGGCGCACCGGACGCAGAACGCCGGGCGTCGGATCACGCGGCAGTCCGCGTGTGCTGAGCAGGTTGCGATGCGGGGGTGCAGATGGCTACGCTGCAAATCACGTTCGTTTCCGAGAGCGCCGGCTACGACAACGTTCTGGGCTGGTACAACAGCCGCACGGGCGAGGCCGGGATCATCTTCCTCAGCACTAACGATGACGGCCCGCACGCGAGCATCTCGCCCGGTACGATCGCCGAGCTCGAGGTCGACCAGTCCGACATCGACGCGGGCAACATCGGCTTCTTCCTGATCCCGAACGGCGCCGACCTCTACGGCACCGGCGAGAAGAGCGTGCTCAATGGCCCGCTCAGCTTTGAGACCAAGCCGAACGGCGATGGCGTGATCCTCGACGCGGACGGCCACAAGCTGCGCGGCGAGCAGAACGAGCTCATCTTCACGGATCCGGCGCTCAACAAGCACGACGTCGACTACACCTCCTCGCATCCCGGCAAGCATCAGTCGCCCGCCGATCTCGCGACGGACAACGCCGACGGCATCCTCGGCCGCATCGCGTTCGAGGACCTCGTGCGCCACAGCGACCGCGACTTCAACGATCTGGTGATCGACGTCCAGATCCTCGACCAGAACCACGCGCCGGTGGTCGACGACCAGGCGTTCGAGGTCGCCGAGAACTCGGCCGCCGGCACCGTCGTCGGGCAGGTCGAGGCAAGCGACGCCGACGCCGGGCAATCGCTGTCCTACGCCATCATCGGCGGCAACGAGAGCGGCGCGTTCGCCATCGACGCGGACACGGGCGCGATCACGGTCGCCGACGCGAGCAAACTGGACTTCGAAAACCCGGCAGAGTCCTCGTACACCCTTACCGTCCAGGTCACGGACAACGGCTCGCAGCCCAAGTCCGACACCGCAACCGTGAGCATCACGGTGACCAACGTGGTCGAGACGCTGGAGGGTCACTCCGTCGACGGTTACGTGGCGGGCGCGACCGTATTCGCCGACGCCGACGGCGACGGCGTGCTCGACCCGGACGAAGCCAGCGACATCACGGACCT
>DASUGH010000169.1:0-19657 GCA_036274155.1 Vicinamibacterales bacterium
GTCTGTGCCCAGACATCCGGTGCCGCGGCCAGTGCGGCCGCGATGAGCATGAACAACCGCAACGTGCGCCTCCGGGCGACGATTGTCCCAGCGTCCAAGAACCTCGTAGTGAAACGGGGAATGTATCACACGTCGGAACGACCCGCGGATGACGATTGCAGGTCGTGAACTGTAATCGACGCGACGGGTGAGGAGACGATACGACGGATGCCCTGGGTCAGTTCCATTCGCAGCCCGACTCCGATCCATCCGCATCTGACGATGCTGCCGCCGGTTGTTGATCCCTCGAGCCTCGCTCTGGTGGCAACCGGGAAGAGGTGACCACCGGTGACCTGCACGAGACGCCGCGCGCCGTCGTCGACGCCGAAGCGGTAGCGGGAGTTCCTGGTCCTGACCTCTACCGTCGTCCCCGGCGCGAGCGACTCGACGGCCACGCCTTCGCCCGGTTCCGACAGGAGCGCGAACGGAATCTGACTGTCGCACTGATGCATGATCGGCCCGCCTTTGGCGATGGTCGTCGCAAGCCCTTTGCCAGGATCACCTGCCGAGAATGGGTTGAAAACAGCGCAGACCGTGTACAAGGTGGCTCCCGGTCCGGAATTTTCCCCGCCGGCAGAAAAATTCAGCACTATCTTTCGAAGCCGTCGATGACCCAGAGTTCGGGCTCCTTGCGCAGCAGGATCACGCGAGTCACCGCGGTCATCTGTTTCGTTCCGGCGCGCGGGATCAGAATCTGAGTCACGCGACAGCTCACTCTCGCCCTGGCCCCATCGATGGCGAGCATACGGACTTCATCAATCGTGACCTTGAGCTCACGCATGTCCCTGAATGCGCGCGCCAGATTATCGGCCGGGATCGCCGGCTGGACTTTCTTCACTTCGGCGGCGTCCAGACTCTCCATGGCTGCTGCGTATCGCTGCAGGGTCTGGCGAATCGCGGCTTCGGCAGACGCGGGTGGCGCCTGAGCGGACGGCTCCGCTCCCATGATTGCCAGCGCGCATGTCACGAGCACCGGAGCCGCACGGCACCACCAGCGAGCACCCATCAGCGTCTCACCTCCCGGAGTGCGAGCGACTCTGCAGGCGTGGCCGAAATCCGTGTCCGCTGGGACGTCCGTCCGGTCACCTGGTTGAGCCAGCCGAGGACAATGTCCAACTGCGCGGGAGGCTGCACCTGGCTTCCCCTCGTCATCAGAAACCATTGACCGTCCGGTGACACGTCATAGCTCGGGCCGTCGTTGCCGACATCGAAGCCCACCTGAAACAGCGGCCTGGGCGGGGCAGACGAGAACGCGACACCCGTCGGCGCGACCGAAGCGACCATCATCTGATCCCCCTGGCGATAGAACAGCTCGTTGCTGCTCCTCGACCAGACGGGATCGGTTCCGCCGCTCGTGGAGACGAGCCACTTGCGACCGGGACCGGGGAACGGCTGCACGTAGATTTCGTTACGGCCCGACTCGTCCGAGACATAGGCGAGCCACTTGCCGTCCGGTGAGAAGCGCGGCAGGTGCTCGTCGAAGGGCGTGAGCAGGAACGGCCATGGGACGCCGCCTGGCGTCACGATCCAGATGTCGCGCTCGCCATTTGGCTTCCGCTCGTGAAAGGCGACCGCCGAGCCATCCCGGATCCACGACACCGGCAACTGGGGACCCGCGCCCGAGAGCACAGGCAGCGTGCCTGGCAGCAGACTCTCACCAGGTCTGGACCCGGAGACGGCGGAGTCGATGTTGCCAAACAGTGGCCGTGCCTCGGCGGTGCCGTCGAGCGGCATCCAGTACAGATTCCACGGTCCCGGCGCCGTCGATTGAAAAGCCACGCGATCGCCATCCGGTCCCCAGACGGGAGAAGCGCTCGTGTCTCCTGAGGTGAACCGGGTACGGGTGCCGCGATCCAGATCGACGAGCCAGATGTCACTGCCGGTACTGGTTGCGATCGTGAGCGCCACCCGTCGGGCGTCTGGAGACAACACCGGGTGCTCATACGCGCCACGCGAATCGAACAGAGGCGCGACGCGACCGTCGCGGGCGACGCGCAGCAGCGTTCGATCGCCCGGCGAGCCCGTTGCCGGCACGTACACCAGCGTTCCCGCTTCGGCGGCAATCGCGAAATACGTTCCGCCGAAACGTGAGGTCGCAAGGCGCTCGAGGAGCGGCGCCGGAGAATCGTTCAAAGAACCACGCGACGGGTCGAACGGCGTCACCACCAGTCCCGCTGCCTGCGCATAGACGAGATGACCGGTGGGCAGATACTGAGCGCCTTCGCCGATGATGCGGCCATTGCCGAGGAGCCGCCAATCGCCACCGTCCAGCGTCGTGGTCGCCAGATGCCAGCCGTCTGCGCGCCTCACGCTGAACAGCAACTGCTTGCCGTCGCCCAGAATCTGTGGATATCCGTGCTGGCTGTCACCCTTCGCCAGCTCCGTCAGTGGAGCCGGTTCGCCGCCGTTGGCTGAGACGACCCACAGTCCACTGGAGTTCTCCGTCGTCGCGAAGGTGATCCGCTCACTTCTCCATGAGGCGCTCCAGACTGGCGACGTGGGTGCGATTGTCAGCGGCAGGCCGCCGGCAAGCGATACCTTTTTCAGCAGTCCGTCTGCGTAGAACGCCAGCCAGAGCCCGTCGGACGAGAAGAAGGGAGTGATCGCCCCTTCGGTTCCCGGAATGACGCGAGCTTCGAGATCGTCGAGCGAGCGGAGGTAGAGCTGTGTGCGCCCTCCGTTTACCGTGGCCACATAGACAAGTTGGTTGCCGTCTGGAGAGATCGCCGCGGGCGGAAAGCGGCCTCGCTCGAGCGTCTGAGAAGCGGGGAGGGTGACCGTGAGCCGCGCGAGCGAGGGCAGCCTGGGCACTGGCGAGGCGAGCCGCCATCCGACGATGCCTGCCACGGCGCCGAGCGTCACGAGCGCAGCGCCCGCCGCGAGCATCCTGACGCCTGGCCAGGCCCGCGCCGGTGGCGTGATGCCGAGAAGGGCAGAAGGTGTCGTGGATGCACTCAGCTGCGCGAGCGTCTCATCGATCTCGATGCGGGCGTCTGCGATGTCGTGCAGACGAAGGTGAGCGTTCTTCTGCAGACATCGCCGCACCAGCTGCTGCAGGTTGGGTGTGGCAGACGCCGCCAGCAGCGACCAGTCCGGCTCCTCCCTCAGCACCGCGGCAATCACGTCCGACACGGTGCGCCCCTGAAATGCCCGGCGGCCGGTGAGGCTTTCGAAAAGCAGGCAGCCGAAAGCCCAGATATCGGTGCGGCGATCGACCGGGTCGCCACGCGCCTGCTCGGGGCTCATATAAGCCGCGGTCCCGACGATGGTTCCGACTGCGGTGGGCGCGCTGCCGAGCGTTGGCGACTGTGTCTGAGCGCTATCTTCGGACGCCACCATCTTGGCGAGGCCGAAATCGAGAATCTTCACGGTGCCCTGGGGCGTCACCATGATGTTCGCCGGCTTCAGGTCACGGTGGACCATGCCCTGGGCGTGGGCGACCTCGAGTGCTTCGGCGATCTGCTTGAAGAACCCAAGGGCCTCGCGAAGGCCGATTCGACCGCGAGTGATCCGCTCGTGCAGCGTCTCGCCTCGAACCAGCTCCATCACCAGATAACTGAGGTCCTCGGAGCGTTCGAGGCCATGGACCACGGCGATGTTGGGGTGAGTCAGCGATGCGAGCAGCCGCGCCTCGCGCGAGAAGCGGGCCAGCCGTTCCGGATGCCGTCCGAGCTCCTCGTGCAGGACCTTGATCGCGACCTCGCGACCGAGCGCGCTGTCGAGCGCCCGATACACTTCTCCCATGCCGCCGCCGCCGAGCGGCGCGATGATCTCGTACGGCCCGAGACTGATGCCCGGCGAGAGGCTCATCGAATCCGTCGAATTATAAGTCCCGGGCCATGCGACAATTCCCGGTCACATGTCACATCCCGGGCTTGAGCTGCGCGGACTTCTGACGGCATTGGCCGTCACCGTTTTGCTGGCCACTGCGACGTCAATCGACGCGCAGGCGCCTCGAACGGTGCAGGATGGCGTCTTCAGCAACGCGCAGGCATCGCGGGGCCAGGCGCTCTACACGCAGCGCTGCGCCGGTTGTCACGGGGCGGCTCTGACCGGTGGGCAGGCGCCTCCGCTCGAGGGGGCGGAGTTCCGGTTCAAATGGCGTAAAGAGTTGCTGTCGGCGTTGTTCATCAAGATCCGCTACACCATGCCGCCCAATGCCGCCGATGAAGCGAAGTTGACGCCAGAACAGGGCGCCGACCTGGTGGCTCACGTCCTCAAGTCCAACGGTTTCCCCGCCGGCACCGCAGACTTCCCCGCCGCGGATGCGACGGCGAGCACCATCGGGTGGCCGCCGGCACCGGCCGGCGAACGGCCTTCCACGACCGCCGCCAGATATGTGCCGGCCGCTACCCTCAACCAGTTGATGCGTGGTGTCTTTTTTCCGAACTCGAACTTGATCTTCACCGTGCAGGAGCTGGAGCCGGAGAAGCTGCCGCCGCAGCCGCCATCGTCCAAACCCGGTGGACTGACGATCTTCGAATGGGGTCAGCAGATCTACACGGGCTGGCCCGTCGTCGAAAACGCCGCGGCTTCGCTGGCCGACGCCTCGACGCTGATGCTCGTTCCGGGACTGCGGTGCGAAAACGGGCGGCTCGCCCCGGTCGCCGAGCCAGACTGGATCAGGTTCACCGACGAGATGATCGCTATTGCGAAGCGGACCTACCGGCTTGCGCAGACGCGGAATCAGGAGGCCGTCTCGGCGTTCACGGAGGATCTCTCGAACGCCTGCAACGCGTGTCACCGGACGTATCGCGACGTCGGTGGACGAGGGCGAGGCGCGAATGTCGCGGGCGGGGCCAATGCCCCCACCGGTCCGAACAGCGCGCGCTGCACTCACCGCTGACCGGTCCGTCTGAAGGCGGACCCTGCGGATAACGCGTCGCCTTGCCGGTGATGGCTTGGGGCGCAACCCCTTCCCCAGGGGGAGGCTGCGGGTGTACTAATCGCGGAACCGCTACCGCTTGCCAGACAATCAGGTTGGCAGGCGGTGTCACGTCAACGAACCAGCTATATGACGGGTGCAACCAACATGCGCAACCAACTCTCCGTCTCAGTGATGCTTGCCGGAATCCTTACCGTGGCCGCTCTGCAGATCGCGAGCGCGCAGGTTCTGGAACTTCCGGTTCGTATGCGGATGTCCGCCGTCAACATGAGCAACAACCTGACCGGCGCGAATGGCATCCTGGAGATCACGATAGAGAAGTGGTCGACCCCGGAGGAGCGGAAACAGCTGCTCGGTACGGTTGTCGAGAAGGGACAGCCGGCGCTGCTCTCGGCGCTGCAGGACCAGTCGGTCAAGGGGCGCATCCGTATCCCGGGATGGACCGGCGCCGACCCAAACAACTACCGCACGGGATGGAACCTGCGCTACGCCTGGCACGAGGCGCTTCCGAATGGCGGCGAGCGCGTCGTGCTGGCCGTCGATCGGTATATGAGCTTCCTCGAGATTCGCAATCAACCGAAGTCAGTGGACTACCCGTTCACGCTCGTCCAGCTTCATTTGAACAAGGACGGCAAGAACGAAGGCAAGCTCGCCGCCTTCACGATGATCACGTTCGACAAGAAGAAGCAGGCGCTCGAAATCGAGAACTACGGCACAGAGCCGGTCCGGTTGTCCAACTTCATCATCGAGAAGAAGTAGGGGCAGGTGGCGCGTTGACGCAACGGAGGGCGCTATCGTCGCGGTTGAACGTGCGGGTTCGGGTCGTGCCAGCCTATCAATTCGTTGCAAGGCGGCTCGTGCAGTCGCGTCCACCATGCGCTGTCGCACTGCACGCAGCGGTACTGCGTGAATGAGACGCTCGCATCCACGATACGCTGAACCGTAACCCAACCAGTCTGGTCACAATAGGGACAGCGAATCATCGTGGCCTGGCCCGGCAATAATCGGCTAGATCATGTGACCAATCAATCAGGAATAGCCCTCATGACCATAGGGCGGAGTAGCCGGCGCGCCGGGCTCCGTGATCGCGGACATCGAAGGCTGGACGCGCCGGTCAAGCATGGCGACGATCTCGTGATGTCGCATCTTCTCTGCCCACGCGCGTGGTGTCGCCCATGATTCCGCGTCGGGCTCGATGGGATCGACACCGCGGCGCAGCAGTTCCTCGACGATTGGCACGCGTCCCCAGCGGCACGCCCAGCCGAGCGGCGTACTCTTCAACAGGTCGTCGCGGACGTCGGTGCGCGCGCCGGCCTCGAGCAGCGTCACCGCAAACGCCAACGCCTCCTCTTCGGTGATCCAGCCCGACGCGCCGTCGTGGAAGCCCATGGCCATGACGTCGTGCAGGATCGTGCGTCCGAACGAGCCGCTCACGTTGCCGTGGCAGCGCGCGAGAATCAACCGGAAGCTCTCCAGGTATCCACTTCGCCGGGGCTGCCAGAGCGGCGATTCTATCCAGGGGACATAGCTCCAGAAGGATAGCGGACCGCGCAGCACGCCGTACCACCGTGGGTCGTCAGGCGGCCAGTCGATCCGAGCCAGTGCCAGGCGGATGATCTCGGGCTCGCCGCAGTCGCCAGCCAGCAGGTCTGATGCGACCCCGGCCGGCGAGGCAGCACCATGAGGAAGCCGCCCGGCGTCCTCCTCCTCGATGCGGAGCCGGGCGATTGCGACGTCGCCGTGATAGGCCGCGGTACCCGCCGACACCACACCGCCGGCGCGAGTCAGCAGGTCGAGCATCGCCTGATCCTTGCGTCGATACGCGGTCGACATCGGGTTGCCGCCGCCCTCTCCCATCCCGTTCGGGTCGGCGCCCTGGTCGAGGAGCATCCGGGCCATCGCCAGGTTTCCCTTCGCCGCCGCCCGTTCGAGCGGCACACCGCGTCTCTCGTAGACCTCGTCGCCACCGACGACGCGCGAGCGTTCCTCGACCTCGAACCCGAGCTCGAGGAGCAGCTGCAGCATGTCGAGACGTCCATGCTCGACGGCCGCGGTCAGCAGGCCGTCGCCGTGCGGAGGATGCGCGAGCGCTCCCGCCGCGTGCTTCGCGCGCAGCCAGTCGGCTTTGCCGAGGGCGACCGCCGTCGTCGCCGGCAGCATGGCGCCGCGCCGAAGCAGGATGTCCGCCAGCGCGACGCGCTGCTCCAGAACACAGTACTCGAGCGGCTTGCCGAGCGGCTCGGCGGGATCCGGGCGCTCGTCGGGATCGAAGCCGAGATCGAGGAGCAGCTCCAGCATCTCGGGACGATCGAGGCGCACCGCAAACGTCACGAGCCCGCCGACATCGGTCACCTGGTTGACGAGCCGCCCCTCGGCGTGGCGCGCGCGAAGCCAGTCGCCCTGGTTCATCGCCACGGCCCAGAACGCGGTCGGTTCGGCGCCGTGGCGCAGCAGCAGATCGCTCAGCTCCTCCAGGCGATCGTGCGGATGTCCCGTCGGCCAGCGGCCGAGCATGTCGATTGGCGTGAACCCGGGTCCCGAGCGCCGGTTGACGTCGGCGCCGTGCGCGAGCGCCCAGCGGGCGACCTCAGGCATGAGGCGAGCACCGGCGAGGTGCAGCAGCGTGGTGCCGTCGGGGCCCTCGTGAATGAGCGCCGGTCGCTGGCGCAGCAGCGGACTCGATTCCAGGAAGGCGATGAGCGCTCGCTCGTCGCCGCGGTTGAGCGCGTCTGTGAGCTCGCGCGGCGGCGGAGGCATCGACGCCGACTCGTACCGTCGCGTGACGTGTCCGCGCCTGGCTTCAGCCTCCCGGATGATGGCGGCGATGTCGTCGTAGCCGCGTTCGGTGACGATGGCCATCGCCGTTGTCGGCACCCGATGCGGATAGATCCCGATGTGCGCATCGGCGCCCTGCGCCATCAGCAGGCGGACCATCGCCGTATCGCGCGCGAGCACGGCGTGGTGCAGCGCGCGATGCTCGTCGCTGGCGGAGACGTCCATGTTGACGAGCTCGGGGCGCGCCAGGAGCATGGCCTCGACTTGCGCCGTCTCGCCGGCGCGGACCGCCTCGATGAGGCGCGACACGGTGGCGCCGTCGACAAAGGCCTTCAGCTTCGGCCAGCTCTCGAACCCGTGAGCGCGGGCCAGCACGAGCTGCGCGTCGTGCAGGGCAAACGTCGCGGGGTCGGCGCCGCGGTAGTGCGAGGCAACTTCGTTGACGGCGTCAACGCTGCCGGCGCGGAATTCCGACAGCAGTTCTTTGGCTTGTCGCTTCAGCTGATTGAGGTCGGGACGATCGGGAAGCGAGCGGGTAGACCGAGGAGTAGACACGATGAGCTCCTTCCGGCAGGCCGCTGGTGCCTGCCCGATGGGCCCGGTGTCCGCTCGCTCGGGCCGAAAGAGTTCATCGACGTGCTCGATGCCCCTGAACGACGAATCAGATGGACTCAGTCCTTCCCGCGGACACGGAGGCGCTCTGGACGCCGGGGAGAGGATACCATGTGAGCATTCGATGATTCCCGGAAAGATCGTCAGCTTCCTCGATCGCGCCAACGTCTCGCACGCCGGCACTCGCGATCGGAACCTCGTCCCGCACGGCCACCGCGTGTCCGGCTGGCGGCTGAACCACGACGGCAGCACGCTGACCGTGCTGTTGCCCGACGGCGCGCGCCCGCACCTCATCGAGTCGCTCGAGGACAACGGGCAGTTCTCGGTGACGATCGAAGAGTACCCGGCGCACGAGACGTATCAGTTCAAGGGCCGCTACGTCCGCCATCGTCGAGTCGATGGCGACGACATCGACGTGGCGAATCGAGTGAGGGAGCGGTTCGTGAGCTCGGTCATCCAGCTGTTTGGCGAAGCGGCCGCCGTGCCGTTGCGCGCGTTCTCGCAGCGGCCGGCGCTCGCCGTCGAGTTCCTGGTGGACGAGATCTACGTTCAGACACCAGGTCCGGGGGCGGGCGCCCGCCTGTTTCCGGCGGCCGAGGCGTGATGGCTGTGCGGCTGCCGGAGGAGATCCGGCCGGTGATGGACAACGGCATCCCGGCAGTCATGGTCACGTGCTCGGCGGCCGGCGTCCCGAACACGACCGTCATCTCGCAGGTCTATTACGTCGACGAGACGCACGTGGCGCTGTCGTTCCAGTTCTTCAACAAGACCATCCGGAACGTGCGCGAGAATCCGCGCGCCAACGTCACCCTGCAGGACATCCCCGGGTTCACCCTGTGGATCCTCGACCTCCAGTTCGACCACTCGGAAACCGAAGGGCCGGTGTTCGACGCGATGGACATGCAGATCGAGGCGATCGCCTCGGCAACCGGCATGTCGGGCATTTTCAAGCTTCGCGCCGCGGACATCTATCGTGTGCTCGCCGTGGAAAAGCAGCCGTACGAGCAGACGCCCGCGAGCTCGTGAGGCCTGCGGCTTCCGGTGAGCATGGACAACGGTTCGTCTCCGGAGCGCTCCGACTGATCGATGTCTGACGATCCCCGTGATTCGAACGACGGGCGTTCCGGCCGGACCGCGGATCTGCTGGCCCGGCGGACGCGCGAATTCCAGGTGCTGCAGCGCGCGGCCGAGACCATCACCGCCACGCTCGACCTCGACGAGATCTACGAGTCGGCGCTGCGGACGATGGGGGAGTTGTTCGAGTTCCATCACGCGATCATCCTGCTGCTGGATCCAGGGGGCGAGACGCTCAGGGTGGTCGCCAGCCGCGGGTACGAGAACCAGGCGATGGGCGGCCGCGTCAAGGTGGGTACTGGCGTCATCGGCCTGGTGGCCGAGCGGCGCAAGCCGCTCTACGTCGGCAACCTGGGGCAGCAGCGCGTCTACGCCGCGGCGCAGCGCCGCCAGATGATGAAGGCCGGCCGTGGCGAGGAGCTGGGCGACGCGGTGCCGGTGCCAGGCTTGCCGAACGCCGAGAGCCACTTCGCGATTCCGCTGCTGATGCGTGGAGAGCTCATCGGCGTGTTCTCGATCGAAAGTCCTGTCAAGCGGACGTTCGACGAGCACGAGCGCGGCCTGGTGTCGATCGTGGCCAATCAGATCGCGACGGCGATCCATGTCGCCCGTCTGCTCGAGGAGCGCAGCAAAGCGGCGGCGGCGCTGCAGGCCGCGAACGCCTCGCTCGAGGTGCGGGTGGCCGAGCGGACGGCGGCGCTCGAGCGCGAGCTGCGCGTCGCCGAGGAGCTGCTCAGCGACGCGCGCAGCCGCGTCGAGGGCCCGCTGCTCGGCGACAGCCCCGCGGTGCGTGTGCTCAGGGAGTCGATCGCGCAGGCGGCGCGGCACGCGGAGCCGTTGCTGCTCATCGGTCCGCCAGGCGCCGGTAAGGAGGCCGTGGCGCGGGCGGTCCACGAATCATCGAAACGAGGCGGCGCCTTCATCATGGTGAGCTGCCCGGAGCTGCATGCGACCGGCGGCCAGCGTTCCGAAAAGGCGCGCGAGGGAGAGCCGCCGGACGCTCGAACGCTGGCCGGCAAATTCGAGCTCGCCGCGGGCGGCACGTTGTTTCTCGACGGAATACAGGAGCTGCCGACCGAGCTGCATCACTGGCTGCTGCAGATGCTGGGCAAGGAACGCACTGACAGGTGGTCGGTCCGGGTCGTCGCCTCCACGACACAGGACATGACGCGCGATCTCAGTGGCCGGCTGGACGCGCTCTTCCGCACGCTCTCGCGCCATCGTCTCGTCGTGCCGGCGCTGGCCGATCGCCGCGAGGACATTCCGGCGATCGCGCAGCACCTCGTCCAGCGGCTGGCCAGGCAGCTCGGAAAGACGGTGACGTCGATCTCGCCCGAGTCGATGGCGCGGCTCGAAGCCTACTTGTGGCCGGGCAACGTCCGCGAGCTTCGTACGGTCCTCGAGCGTGCGGTCATGATGGGACGCAGCACGGTGCTCGACGTCGACGAGGACCTGCTCGACGAAGGACTCTCGGTCGGCAGCTATCGCCTCGTCTCTCAGCTCGGCGCCGGCGGCATGGGCGAGGTGTGGCTCGCGAAGCACCGGCTGCTCGCCCGGCCGGCGGCCGTGAAGCTCATTCGCCACGACGCGCCGCAGAGCGGGCCGCGCGACCGCCTGGTTCGCCGCTTCCAGCGCGAGGCGCAGGTCACGGCCGGACTGCAATCGCCGCACACGGTGCAGCTCTATGACTTCGGCGTCAACGAGACCGGCAGCTTCTACTACGTGATGGAGCTGCTGAACGGCCTCGACCTGCAGCGGATGGTCGCGCGCTTTGGTCCGCAGCCGGCAGCGCGCGTGATCATGCTGCTGCGGCAGGCGTGCCGGTCGCTGGCCGAGGCGCACGAGCATGGGCTGGTGCATCGCGACATCAAGCCGGCGAATCTGTTCGTCACGCGCCTCGGCTCGGAGTACGACTACCTGAAAGTCCTCGACTTCGGCATCGTGAAGGATCAGCCGGACGGCGCCGACGCCACGCAGCTCTCGGCGCAGAACCTCCTTCAGGGCACGCCGGCGTTCATGGCGCCGGAAATCGTGCTGGGCGAAGAGGTCGACGGCCGCGCCGACCTCTATGCGCTGGCGTGCAGCGCCTGCTTCGTGCTGACCGGGCAACTGCTGTTCGAGGCGACCACGCCGGCGCAGATGCTGATGCACCATGTGCAGACGCCGCCGGTGCCGCCGTCACAGATGTCCGAGCTGCCGATCCCTCATGCGCTCGACGTCGCGCTCATGAACTGTCTCGAGAAGAAGCGTGGGCAGCGCCCACGCTCCGCCCTCGAGCTCGACGCTGCGCTCGCCCGCATAGCGGTTGAAGTGCCGTGGACGCAGGACAAGGCCCGCGAGTGGTGGGAGAGGCACGCGCCGGAAGCGCTGGCGCGCGAATAGCGCTGATCGTCAATCGATCTTGACCCGCCTCCGGAACTGCTGGTTCTCGTTGCAGATGAACTCGATCGGCTCATCGTCGGGCGAAATCTGCTGATTCACCCGGACGGTGAACGGCTTCGTATAAGCCTTCGGGTCTTCGATGGTGATGTCGATCTCCAGCTTTCCGTAGGCTGGCCGTCGAATTCGCTCGGTGATGCGCGCCTGATCCGTCAACGGGCTTCCGCGCACGTCCAGCCAGCCGTCATCTCGGAGATTGTTGGTGTCGACGATGAGGGTGTCGCCCTCCCAGCGGCCGACCGAGTAGCCATACCACCACGGCTGCGGCTCGCCCTGCGGCGGCAGCGTACGGCCGTCAGTGTAGATGTAGCGCAGCCCGTAGTTCGCCTCGTAGACGAGCGTGAGCAGCTCGGGTGTGTGAAGCACCTTTCGCGGCTGCCCATGCATGTGGAACTGGGTGATGCCCATCGGCAGGCAGTTCGCGTCCGGGTTTTCCTTCGAGTTGGCGGCCTCACGCTCCTTGCGCAGCGCGGCGGCCCACGGCGTGAACGGCAGGCCGCCGGGCAGGTTGGCGCCGAGCTCGAAGAACGTGGCGATCGGCGGGGAGCCGGGGTCTGGAGGAGGTGCGGGTGCCGCGCCCCTGCCGCGCCCGGCACCGCCGCCCTCGCCCCTGAACCGCACCCAGTTGCCCGAGAAGTCCGGCTTGCCGTTGGCCAGCCGCGGCGTCGCGGCGTCCATGCGGACCTGGCCTTTCTCGTCGCGCGGGACGCCGGGCGCCTGAAAACGAGGCCACTGGGCCGAAACGGAAGTCGAGAGAACGGCAACCGCGATAAGGGCCGCGCCGCAGAACCCGAGGTTCATGTCAGCCTCCGGAGAACCACGTCAGCATGCGTGACAGCAGAGATCCATGGGGTTTCTCTGTGTCTCTGTGCCTCGGTGGCGAAAATCTCGGTGCCTCTCATGCCGATAGGATTTCACCACGGCCTGCTCTAAACCCAGAGCTCACTTGTGTTGAGGATGCGAATCCCGGTTCCGGCGACCGGACCGCGCTGCGAGGGCGTCGAGGGCCGCTGGACGCGAGCTCCGTGAGTTCGCTGATCCCCACAGCCTTCTCGCGCGGTCAGGCGAGTCTGGTCGGTCGTCTCCACAGGGATTCGCATCCTCAACACAAGTGAGCTCTGGATCTAGACGGCCGAACCGGACCCAAGGACGAGTACCGCTGGTGCTTGGAGTATAGTTTCCCCGTCATGCCAAGGTGGTTCCGGCTGGTCGTGACCTTCGCATGTCCTGTGCTGTGGCTCGTCCAGTCCTACGTGAAGCCAGGACACGGCTTCGCCGTCGGCAGCATCCTGATGCTGCTCAGCCTCGCAGCTGGCGTCAGCGCGATCGTCCTCGGCCTGTATGACCGACAAGCCAGCGGCGTAGACGATCCCACCACGCTCAACCTGCACCGCTGATCGGCCAGATCGTCAGCAGTACCAAGTACTGTCAGGACCTCCCCTTCTGCCGCCTCAGCCCTCGGCACGAATCGAGAGCGGGTGCCGGAACACGTTCAGCGGGTCCCACCGCGCCTTGACGCGCTGTAACCGGGGATAGCCCGTCTGGTAGTAGAGCGTGTGCCATGGCACGCCCGACTGATTCAACGTCCGGTCCAGGAGGTCAACGTCGGGATGATTGATGAGTGCGCCGTCGTACGCGTCTCCTGGCACCGGGGCGCCGCCGGTGGCTGCGAAGAGGTCGCGATAGAAGGCGCGCACCCACGCCAGGTTCTGCGCTTCTTCCTTCGGATCCAGCCATCCGCTCGTGCAGGCGAGATCGAAGATCGCACTGCGATGCGCCGATGCGGTCGCGTCGGGAGCGACCGTGTTGACTCGGCCGCCGTAGGTGGCGAGCGCAAACATTCCGCCGATGACATCGTGATCGGTGTCCGTCAGGTAGTCATAGGCGACGCCAACCTGCTCGTCGGTAAGTCGCTTCTTGAGCAGGGCGTCCTTTCCCTTCATGCACACACCGCCCGGGGGCATCGTGAACAGATCGGGAAACGGGTTCAGGGCAAAGTCGAGCCACGACATACGTGCCAGCTCCGGAGGCGGCGGGACGTGGACACCTTCGCGAAACGTCTCGCCGACTGTCACACCGGCTTCGACCGCGACAGCACGGAGCTCCGAGTCGTAGTAGATCTGCTTCATCGGCGAGACATCGACGATCACGCGCACGTCGGGATCGGAGACGAACCCTTCGAGGCAGTGCCCGCCGCTCGTGACGACGAGCCTCTGCCGCTCGTTCACGGCCTCTTGAACCGCTGTCACTACCTGGTCGGTTGAAGCCGCGAACCGAACGTAGTCCGGCCGGGCTGTGAATCGTTTGTTGAACTGTTTGTTCAGGACTGCGGCGTACTGCGGATGCTCTGCGCCGATTCTGATGGACTCGCCCCTCGAGTCAGCGGTCGGTTGTTGTATCGCCATCGTCCTTTCACGATAGCGAAAACACGATGCTCGTCCAAACGCACACGATGGCCGTGCGACGACGGGCGCACCGCACGACGGATTCTCGGCAGTCGATGACCGCTCGGCTACCAGAGCATGGTCTCGCCTGTGGTTGCTCCGGACAGGATGACTTTCCGAACGTCCTCGACGGTTGCCAGGCCGCCTGGCGCGGTTGCTCCCCACTCGAATCGAGTGACGTCCGGCGTCCAGTGAAACAGCACCACGCGCCATGTCGGCGTGCCGCCGCCACGCTGGTAGTAGACGAGACAATGCTGGTCAGGCGAGCACCCTGCCGCCACCAGCCGGCGCGTGGGTAGTGCCGGATTGGCACTCGCGTTGCCCGCCTGAAATTCGGCGCCGGGGTCGGCGATGTCGAGCGACCCGCTGCCGAACAGCTTCTGCAGCTCCTCGCGGACGCCGAGCGGAAGCCCTCTGATCGACGTCACGATCCCGAATCGTTCGTCTTTCATGTGGGCGCGCAGCTCTCCCGGCAGTGCTCCAACGGGAGCTGTCTGGCTCCCGGCCGGCACGGCTGACCAGAGGCTGAGGCCGATCGCGCAGAGAAGCCGTTCTGGTCGCGTCATTTCGACCGGTTCTGGAACTTCTCGTTTTCCAGGCAGATTTCGTCGATGAGCTCGGCATCCACGACGATGCGCTGCCGTAATGTCACGGTCCACGGCTTCGTGTATGCCTTCGGATCATCGACCGTCGCCCGGACTTCGAGATGTCCGAAATCCGGCCGCCGGATTTCCTCCCGCACCTTGGCCGATTCGGTCAGCACGCTTCCGTTCCAGTCGATCCATGTGTCGTCGCGCAGTCCGATCGTGTCAATCACGAGCGTGTCGCCCGACCATTTCGCCGAGGAGTATCCCTGCCACGTGGGGTTCGGATCCTTCGGCAGCGGACGCCCGTCGGTGAAGACCTGGCGATATCCTGCGTTCATCTCATTGAGCACCACCAGAAGACGGGGCGTGTGGACGAACTTCAGCAGATGCGGCAGCCCATACGCGCGCAGAAAGTTGTCAGGCAGGCAACGGATGTGCGGATCGTCTATCGCCTCGTTGGCCGTGCGCTCCTTGACGATCGGCACCAGCCACGGTTGATAGGGCAACCCTCCCGGAAGATCGATGCCGATATTCGCCATCTGGCGAGATGCGCCGATGGCGGTGGGATCTCCGGGCTTGTCGTCGGCCGGCTGCGCTTCGCGGGCACTGACCTGATTGCCCGGGCTCGACAGGCCCGCCGTCCGTCGATTCGGTTCGCCACTCATCCAGATGCCTGAGAAGTCTGGCTTTCCGTCCGACATCCTGGGTGTGGGAGCCGACATGTTCACAGTCCCGTCGGGTTTTCGCGGCACTCCCTCGGCGAGCTGGGTGAACCATTGAGCGGCGAGCGGAGGTGCCGTGAGGAGAGCGCCGAGAACGGCGAAAGCGGCGGAGCGTCCAGAGCACATGCGGCGAAGGATACACCGCGGAGACGCTTTCGGTCGCCCGGCCCCGCGTCAGCGCCCCACGCCGATCGACAGCACGAGCGACGGCGCGTAGCGACTGTCGGTCGAGACGACTCCGTTCGTCGCGCGCGTTTCCGACGTCAGGGTGTAGAAGGGGAGCACCGCGTCGGCCTGCACGAACACGCGGAGGCTGGTGGCGCGCGCGAGCTCGTAGCCGGCCGTCAGCTCACCCTGCAGGCCGCTGCCATCCCAGCTCGTCGTGTAGGTTCCGAGTGTATAGGGATAGTTCCCGCGGCTGATGTTGCGGAATCCGTAGCTCAGACCTCCTCCGTAGTACGCCGAACGATTGGCCTGCGGTCTCAGGAACCGGAATCCCGACAGCTTCAACACGGTAAACGCCGATGCCCTGGGCGACGCGTAGCTGCCAGGCGACGTGAACTGGTGATTGATGAACGACACGTCGATCGCAAACGAATCGAGCTCCGCGCGATAGCCGAACCCCAGCGCCGGCGTGCCGTAACTGCGATCGGCGAAGACGCCGCCGTAACCGAGGCGCCCGTACCACAGGGAGTCGGAGTGGACACGATGCGCCTGCGCCTGTGACGAGGTGACGTTCGTCCGATCGACGACATTCAAGCCGGTCATCGGACGCCCGGTCACGATCGAGCGGACCATTTGACTGTAAATCGCCGGCACATCGTCCAGCGTCAGCGCCGTCGTCTGCCACGTCTTCCCCTGACCCGACATGGTGACGACCACGAGGTTGCCCAGCTGCGAGTGGAAGAGGAGGAACGACTGTGGACACGGGGGTGGGACGACGCGCTCTCCCTCGCTCTCGAACTGTGTCGTGACCAGAAGGAGCGCAGCGTCGCGGTCGCGCGGCGCGAACGTGTCGCGCGACTCGTCGATGGCGATGCAGACATCCGCACCCGCCGTACTCGCCCATCCAATCAGGAGCACCGTGAGCAACACGCGAAGCACGCTGGCGGGCATGGCCGTTTCCTCCCTGGCGGGCGTCGCAGCCGGCGTCGACCACCCGCCCCCCGACGATGCGACAGAACACTCCGGAAGTCCTGACCGGATCGCTGAAAAGTCCTGATTGTTTCCGTCTCCGGCCAATGTGCAGGACCGGGGAAAACGGGCTCACAGCGGGGATACGACCCTGCGGTCAGGAAGGAGGGCTGGAGAGGCCGGGCGCGAAAGGGGGAGCTTCGCGACCGGGCTCGAGCGTCAGCGGCGCGGCAGGGTGACGGTCCCGCCGCTGAATCCGCCCGCGTCGAACGACGGACCGTAGATGGATGGCACGCGCGCGCCCATCGGGCGCAGGTATGTCGACAGTTGTCCCCGGTGATGGATGGTGTGATTCAGAATGATCTGGATCAGTGCGACCGCCGGGAACTGCCGGATGCCGTAGAAGTCCACGATCCTCAGCAGGTCATCGCCGGTGGTCTGTTCGAGCCGTTCGATCGCCGGCCCGAATCGCTCACGGTACCAGGTCAGGACATCCGCCGGCGTGCGGACCGTGTCAGGCAAGGCTTTCAGGTCGTGCGGGAAGACTCCCGCAGCTGCCGCATCGAGGTACTTGATCTCAGCCGAGGCGATATGCCAGGCGAGATCGATCGCGCTGCGGGAATCCGTGTGCGGCCGGAAGGCTGCGTGCGCCGCCGGGATTGCCTCGATCACCGCGCAGGTGAGTGGATGCTCGGCGCGAAGCGCCGGCAGCCCCATCGCGTGAAGCAGGAAGCTCGCCCGGTCGGCCGTCAACGAAGAGGTGCTCAATTCGGCAGCGCGAACACATACAGCCCCGTCGTGGTCTGCGGCGGTGGCTGGATGTTGGCTTGCGTGATCAGGCCGCTGGTCACGGCCCCCCGGCCGATCATGACGGCGACATACTGACGGCCGTTCACGGCATAGGTGATCGTGCTGTTCTGAACGCTGCCCGGAAGCGGCGTTTCCCAGAGGACCTTGCCGCTGTCGGCGTCCATGGCCCGGAACTTCTGCGCGAGATCTCCGAAGAACACCAGGTCTCCCGCTGTCGTCAGCACCGCGCCGTTGGTTGGCGCGCAGGTCTCGAAGAATCGTGTGAGCTGACCGGTTTCCATGTTGACCTTGGCGATGCCGGAAAACTTCGCCGGGTCCGAGCCCGCACGACGGATGGCGATCCGGCGTTCGGCCGCCGTGGCGCCGCCGCCACCGCGCCCTCCTGCCGGCGCTGCGCCGCCGCGTTGCCCTCCTCCCGGTGCGCCGCCACGCCCGCCCGCTCCCCTCGGTCCCGGAGCCGGCGCCGCCGCGGCGCCATCCGCGGTCGTGGTCTCGGCTGGTGGATTCATCGCCGCGGCGATCTGCTGCTCCGCCGGAGTGAGGCCGGCGCACACGGGGTTCGGCTGCGGCTCGACGGGCGCGTTTTCAACGGCCGTCTGGCCCGCCTGGACCGCGGACGTCATGTCCAGGCAGTTGTCCACATACTGGACGTACAGCGAATTGCGCGGCGGATTGTAGGCCATCGGCCAATAGCTCTTCGTGTTGTACGCGCAAATCACATGGCGTTCGCCGGGACGGTCCACGATCACGTCTTCGTTGATCCACGAAGTACCGTCGGGATCGATCTTCTTGATCAGGAAGTTCGGTGCGTCGTACGGGAAGGGCATCGCCCAGAGGAACTTCCCGGTCGTGCGGTCCAGCATGAACAGTCCGCCGCCTTCGCCAACGGACACCGACACGTCGCGCTGCTGATTGCGCGGCAGGTCGCCGCCAATCCACTTCACCGCCTGCGGATTCGGATTGACGCGAGTACGCAGGAGGATGCGCTCGTTCGTGTAGTCCTGGTCCCAGTCGTCGCCCGGAAGATGCTGGAAATACCATTTCAGCTTGCCGGTGTCGATGTCGAGCGCGACCGTGGAGTTGCTGTAGAGATCCGCCGGTGCGGAGAAGCCGATCGCGTTCGAGTTCCCCTGGTGCCGCACGGTTCGCGTGTTGGGCACCGGGTTGGCGACGCCCCAGATGGCGAGCCGCCGCTCGGGATCGTACGAGCCGGTCAGCCCCCACGTCGATGCCCGGCGTCCTTCCACCGGTGCGCCGCCCCAGGACTTGTCGCCGACAGGATCGTCCGCGCCGGCGGCGGTATAGAACTTCCAGAGCTCCTTGCCGGTTTTGGCATCGTGCGCCGCGATGTAGCAGCCGGCCTGAGCCGTACACGTTCTGCCGGAGAGCACCTTGTCTCCGGCCACGACGAGACCGCCTGTCAGCGCGCCGCCGTTGACCGCCGGGGTCTCCCACCGGATCGCACCGGTCCTGGCATCCAGCGCGACGATGTTTCCATCGGCCGCGGGGTAGTACACCATGTCGTCGTAGAGGGCGAAGCTCTTCGAGTTGCGCGCCCCGCCGCGACGGAACTCCCAGAGCAGCTTGCCGGTCGTCGCGTCGAGCGCCCAGAGGACGCCGCCTGCCGCGCCCGTGCTGCCCGTGGTCATGGCGAACATGACGCCGTCATGCACCAGTGGAATGCTCTCGACGACGCCGGTCACCATGGCTTTGGACCAGGCGAGCTTCAGCCGGCCGACGTTCTGCCGCGTGATCTGCCGGAGCGGGCTGTAGCGCTGCGCGTCGTAGGTGCGGCTGAACATGAGCCAGTCGTCGGGGCTCGGGTTGAGCAGCATGTCCTGCGTGATTGGCCGATACGGGCGGGACTGCTGCGCCAGCGCCACCGAGCCGACAGCGACCGCCGCAGCAATCGAAATCACAAGCGCCGTCCGCACCATGAAGTCTCCTTTCATAGGAAAGCGCAGTATAGTCCTGCCACACCTAAACCCAGAGCTTACTTGTGTTGAGGATGCGAATCCCGGTTCCGGCGACCGGACCGCGCTGCGAGGGCGTCGAGGACCGCTGGACGCGAGCTCCGTGAGCTCGCTGATCCCCACAGCCTTCTCGCGCGGTCAGGCGAGTCTGGTCGGTCGTCTC
>DASUGH010000170.1:0-25928 GCA_036274155.1 Vicinamibacterales bacterium
GCCTGCTGCAGCGCCGGCTGGCCGACGAGAACCGCCAGCTGCGCACGGCGCTCCGCGACCAGGGCCGCTTCATGGAGCTGGTCGGCAAGAGCCCGCGCATGCTGCAGGTGTTCCAGCTCGTCGCGCAGGTGGCGCCCTCGCGCTCGACGATCCTGGTGGCGGGCGAGAGCGGCACCGGCAAGGAGCTGGTGGCGAAGGCGATCCACCAGAACTCGCCGCGAAAAGACAAGCCGTTCGTGGTGGTGAACTCCGGCTCGCTGCCGCATGAGCTGCTCGAGTCGAACCTGTTCGGGCACGTGAAGGGCGCGTTCACCGGCGCGGTCTACGCGAAGAAGGGCCTGTTCGAGCTCGCGGACAAGGGCACGCTCTTCTTCGACGAGATCGGCAACATCCCGATCGAGACGCAGGCCAAGCTGCTGCGCGTGATGCAGGAGCGCGAGTTCATGCGGCTCGGCGGTATGGAGACGATCAGAATCGATGTGCGGATCGTCGCGGCAACCAACTGCGATCTCCGCCAGATGATGGACGACGGACGTTTTCGAGAGGATCTCTACTACCGGCTGCACGTCATCAACATCTACCTGCCGCCGCTGCGCGAGCGCCGCGAGGATATCCCGCTGCTCGCCCAGCACTTTCTCGAGAAGTACGGCGAAGAGAACAACAAGCGCGACATGGAGCTGACCGCCGGCGCGCTCGATTTGATGATGGAGTACGACTGGCCCGGCAACGTCCGGGAGCTCGAAAACGTCATGGAACGGGCGGTCGTGCTCAGCTCCGCGCCGAGAATCGGCGCCGACCTCATCCCCGAGCACGTACGTGCATCACCCTCCTTCCACATCCCGAAATTCGTGGTGCCGCCGGAAGGCATATCCTTCAAGGACGTCATCTCGGACGTCGAGAAGCGGCTGATCGAATCGACCCTCGAAGCCGCCGGCGGCGTGCAGAAGAAGGCCGCCGAGCTGCTGCGCATCAAGCCGACGACGCTCAACGAGATGATCAAGCGGCACGACATCGGCAGACGGCGCCGCCGTAACCAGGGTGAGGAGGACGCGCGGCCCGATCGCTCGCGGTCGTTTTCAGGAGCCGAACTGAGCCGCGACTGATCGGTGCGCGGCTACTGCTGTTCGACCGCGTAGCCCTTCTGCTTGAGCAGCGTGATGAGCCCATCGGGCCCGACGAGATGGGCTGCGCCAACTACGACGAAGCAGCGCTGCGTCTGCACGCACGTTTCAATCTTCGGAACCCAGCGCTTGTTCCGCTCGACGAGCAGCGATTGATACACCTCAGGGGCGTCCTGAAGGCTCGACAAGGCGAGCTTTTCAACTGCCGCCACGTCGCCCACCCGCCAGGCGGCGGCGATCGCCTTGATCTCCTGCAATTCGGTGTCGGCGCTCTCGAGGCTCTCGCGCAGCATGAGATCCTGTGTCCGGGGGCTCAGGCGATCGAGGAAGTCGATCTGCTCGGCCGCGGTCTCGAGAGCGAGGAACGGCTTCTTCGATTTCTGTGCGTTGTCGGCGAAGTGCTTGTCGATGCCGAATGCGGGATCGAAGCCGATCTTCTGTAGAGCGAGCGTCTGCAGCGTCAGCGACACCATCCACGGCTTCATCTGCTGAAAGGTCGCCATCGCGAGCCCGTTCCTGGACAACCAGGCGGTGAGGATCTTGAGGGTGGCAGGCGACAGCTCGGTCGCCAGCGTCGTTCCCGCCGGATAGATCGCCTTCGAGAGCACCATCGCCGCAAAGGCCGGATTCGACGCTTCGTCCATGTCGATCTCTTCGACCAGCATGTCGGCCCCGGCAAAAGCCTGATTCATCGACCCCGGCAGCGGGTAGAAATCCGCCGACAGCAGGTGAAGCGAGCCGACCAGCCAGCCGACCCGGCCCTCGCGCTCGAACTTCCAGATGAACCCTTTGCCGGTGCTCTGGCGATTGGCCGGTGCCTGGGCCGAGATGATTGCCGCCGGGAACACCACGGCCGCAAGGAGCGCGATCCGGGCGGCATGGGCGCGAAGACGCGTGAACATCATGGAACTCCCTGGCAGGTCACCGCGATCGGACCCGGGCGACGAGCCGCTCGAATCGGCCGAGTACGTGCTCCCAGCGGAAATGCTGGCGCACGTAGTTTCGGCCGTTCTCTCCAAGCGCTTCACGAAGGCGGGTGTTGCCGGCCAGCAGCTGAAACGCCTCGACGAACTCCTCGCGATTAGCGTAGTAGAGCCCGCCGTTCGAGCGGCGGCAGTGTTCCACCGCGGCTCCGTTCCGGGCGCTGACCAGCACCGGCGTGCCCACGGCCAGACTCTCGAGCGGCGCCTGGGCGAGCAGGTCGTCGGCGGCCGGCGCGATCGTCACGTCGGCGGCTTCGTAGGCAGCCATGCGCTCGCGATCCGGCAAGACCGCTCCCAGCCGTACTCCGGACTGGTCGGGGAGCTTCATCATCTTGACGCCCATGAGCACGAGCGGCATCTGTTCCTGCTCGTCGTTCAGACTGCTGAAGTACTCGAGCATCTCCTCCGAGCCGTTGTCGGGCTCCACCCGTCCGCCGTAGACCGCGAAGCAGCCATACAGGCGATGCCGG
The DNA here is from genome assembly GCA_036274155.1 of Vicinamibacterales bacterium. Classification (GTDB taxonomy): domain Bacteria; phylum Acidobacteriota; class Vicinamibacteria; order Vicinamibacterales; family UBA2999; genus Gp6-AA40. The sequence goes on from DASUGH010000170.1 coordinate 2,575, forward strand.
CGACGGAAGGTTACGCCGCGCGAGGACAGATAGGTGGGCTCTGCCTCGGGCGGTTCCGTCGTGCTGTCGTCTTCGGCGGTCAGCGCGTCGGCCGGATCCTGCTGGTGCCGAGGGTAGGCCAGCTGCGGCGGCGGGTCGATGCCGATGCCGACGACTTCCTCCGTCTGGACCTCGGCGCCGACATACTGTCGTGCGAGGCGACGTTCGGCCTCGGACAGAAAGCCGATCGCCCGAACGGATTCGAGGATCTCTTTCCACAACCCGAAGCGCAGCCACGACCGCAGCTGCAGGCAGGGAAACAGGATGCTGCGTTCAGGCGCGAGCTTGATGCCCTCCACCGTTGTCGCATGCTGGAGCGGAAAAAAGACCAGCGCATCGTAGATGCGGTGCTGGCGCTTCAGGTGGTCGAGCAGCCCGGCGGAGACCGGCCCGAGGCGGCGTGCCCACTCGATCTCGTCGGCGCGCGCGCGCGGGGATTCGGCAATGCGGGCCGAGAACTGCGCGAACGATACGCGATCGTGCGGCTGCCCGACCGGAAAGCGTCTGACGAGTACCCCTCGCACGCGGTCGGGCCCCTCAGCGTACTCGTTCCTCCAGGTGAGCGTGTCGCGCGCGCACGTCGTCAGCACGTCGACGTCGTGGCGATGACAGACCTGCTCGGCCAGCAGGCGGCAGGCGTGTTCGGGACCGCTCGAGATGTCGGCGCCGTAACGGGGTGTCACGAATGCGAGTCTCACGCGCCGGTCTCCAGGAGGTTCTCGGCCGCCCGCACCGGTCCCGACGGCAGTGATGCGACGACCGCATCCGCGGGCGGCTTGTCGCGCCGGCGTCGATCGAGGAATCCGGGCAGCGGCTCCATGTCGTGCGCGGGAGGCGTGGCGGTCAGACGGGCAAACATATCCAGATATTTCCGTTCGATGACCGGCCAGTCGTAATGATCCGCATAGTAGCGTCGTCCTCGCTGACCCATGGCATCCGCGAGTCCCGGCGAATCGAGAATCGCGTCGACCGCCCCGCCGAACTCTCCGGCGTTCTCGTAATACAACCCGGCGTTGCTGCGAATGCACTGGCCGAGCAGCACATCGCAGCGAGCGTTGGCGAGCACCGGCTTGCCGAGCGCCCAGGCTTCGAGCGCCACCATGGACAGGCTCTCATAGTATGACGGCATGACGAGGAGCGAGGCGGCGGCCAGCACGTCGAACTTGTCGGCATCGCTGACGAATCCCAGGTGGCGGATACGCGGGTGGTTGGGAATCTCGAGCACTGGCCTGCCGATGAGCACCAGATCGACTTCTCGCTCGCGCAGTGTGAGATAGCGGACACGCTGCCACTCGAGGAACAGATCGAAGAGCTGCGCGCACCCCTTGTTGGCGTCGATCCGTCCGATGTAGAGCAGGAACGGGTTCTGCAGCCCGAACTTCTGACGCGCGCGTTCGGCGCTCGGCGCTCCCGGAATCTCGGAGCCGATGCCGACCACGACACCAGGCACGTGCTGATTGCCCGACACGGCGTGGATCATCGCGCGCTCCTCGAACGAGTTGTACATGATCGCGCGAACGCCGCGGAACACCGGCGGGAAGAGCGAGAGTCCGAGCGCCGATTCCCGTTCGGCGGTCGGGACGAGCACGGCCCGGCGCGGAAGCGCCCGCGCCAGGTGATAGGCAGGGTGATACCGGATGCTGAACGCCAGTACGAAATCGAACTCCGCGTCCGCCTGCGCGAGGCGGGCGACGAGCGCCGGGCTGACCGGGCCCTGCGCGTCCAGCCACTGGAGCTCGTCTTCGAGAGAATGCGTCTGCGTGAAGACGCGGGTCGAGTGCCGGCCGAAGTCGATGAGATCGGCAGCGCGCTCGCGGGCGACGGGAAAACGTTCGACCGGAATGCCGTTGACGCGCGTCTCGCCGGGCTCGAACTCGTTCCGCCAGGTCACGTAGTCAGTTGCACAGGTCGTCAGCACCCTGACCTGGTGAAACCTGGAGAGGCGCTCGGCGATATAGCGCGCATGGAGCTCCGCGCCGCCGCTGATGTCCGCGCCGTAGCGCTGCACGACGATGCCGAGCTTCACCGGATCACCGTTTGCCACCGTGGGTGCTGAGATCGGCCCTTCGCCGCTCTGCCGCAATCGAGAAGCGGCGCGTGGCGTCGAGCCGCCGTCGACAGGTTCTAACGATCGGGTGGACCCGGGTCGGCACGATCCACTGGCGCCGGAGGTACCGGCTCGTCGCGCGGCGGTGTCGGCTGAACAGGGGGCTCCGGTGTCGGCGCGGCCGCCGGTTCAGGCGCCGTCTGAGTGAACGAATCGGTTTCGGGTGACTGATGCTGCTCCGCCGGTTGCGGCTGCGAGAACGTGTCAGCCGGTTCCAACGATGCGGCTTCTGCACCGCGTTCGCTGACGGTGGACTCCACAGCCGGCGCCGTCTCGGTCGAGTCGCCTTCACCCTCGAGATCGCCTTCGGAATCGCCATCGGCGTCGTCGACGTCCAGCTCTGGAATGCCAGCAGCGGCGACATCGGTGGCTGTCGGAGCCGGACCAGCCGAAGGCGGCAGGCCGCTGCGCCTGCCACGACGCCGCCGACGGCGCCGGCGTGTGCCCTCCGGCGACGCAGCACCTTCCGTTCCGCTGGCTGCGGGTTGCGTGCCTTCTGGAGCGGAGGGGGCTGATGGACGAACTCCCTCGGCAGGAGCCGGCTCCGCGGACCGTGAAGCCGGCTTTGCGGACTGATACGTACCGCTCTCGATCCCGCGCACTCTTCTTTCGTTGAAGTCGACCTTGGCGGCCAGCGATTCGATACGGAGCGCCATCGCCTGCGTTTCGAGCGTCGTGCGCGAGACCTCGGTGACGAGCCTCTGCAGGATCTCGAAGTGCAGGGCGTTCCATTCCGCCTGGCGTGCGTAGAGCTCCGCCTCGCGCGCGGCCGCCGCCTGGCTGCGACGCTCCTGCGCGCGGATCGCCTCCACCAGCGGAGCAGGATTGATGAACAGTTTGAGCACCGGATTGAGCCAGCGGCGAAGCCGGCCGAGGAATCCGCGGTGCGACGCGTAGAGCGACGACTCGTCGAAGAGAGCAGATGGTGCCTCGGAAGACGGCGAGGGCACCTCGATCGCCTCGCCGGCCGACCGGCGCATCTGCTCCATCAGCGACGGCGACACATGGCGAGGCTCGAGGATCGCCTCGAGCCGTCGTGCCGCGAGCTCGTGGATCTGTTGCGGTGTCAGATCGATGCCGTGGCGTTTCGCGATGCGCGACCTGATGTCGCGCATGATCTGCTCGACGTCGACGTGATCGCGGCTTCCCTGCTCCTGTGGAGCGGGTGGCGTTCGCCGTTCCGGGCCACGCCGGTCCTGTCCGCGCCGGCCGCGATGGTAATGGGGCCGCCTTCCCTGTGATGAATTGTGGTCGTTGGACATCTTCCGATTAGTACGCGGGGCCCGTCGCCTGCTGAGCACTGCTCGATTCAGCCCTGGCGCGAGTCGGGGTCGAGGTCTGTCGAACGAGCGGCCGGCATGGGTCACAGGACATCGAGCACTCCGTCAGTAACGCCGGAACAGCCGGCCCCATTCTGTCTGTGCGAAGGCGCGGATGCGCGAGCGTCCGATCGTCGGATACCACAACAGATCGTGATAGATGTTCGAGGCGAGCGGCGCCCAGGCCACGAGGGGAGAGTGCAGGAGCACGCGTTCGAGCGGTCGCAGGAAGCCGCGTCGAATCATCTGGTCGCCCCAGATGACGAGTGACTTCCTGGTGGTGAATCCGAAGTTCTCGCCGCTGACGTCGTCTCCGACCAGCTCGATCTGTCGCGGGTCGGCGATTCCGAGCTGCCGTTCGTGAGCCATCCGGAGAAACGGGATCGACATCGGGTCGAATCCCATCAACCGCGCGGCGATCGCGTCGATGGCCACCGAATCGGAAGCGGCGAGCAGGAGATTCTTGATTCGAGGGATCATCGTGCGCGGGCCGGCGCCGTCGCCGGCCACGGTCCCGTCCATCACGGTGAAGACTGCCGGATGGAGCTCGCGCTGCATGTACAGCAGGTCCACGAGCACCTCGTGCATGTACTTGTGCGCGTAGTGCCTGACTTCCTTCAGCAGTCCGCCGAACGAATTCTTCACTGCGCCGGTCATGACCGCGTGGCCGTGGGTCTTGACCGTGGGCAGGTGAAGAATCTGTCGTCCCGGGTAGATCGCCGGAATCTGGATTCCTTCCGGGAAGATCGCGTTGAGCTTCAGGAGCGGGCTCTTGAACGAGTAGACCCGCCACTCGACTTCCGGGAGCGCCGTGAACCCGAGGCCGTGACGGGCGAGCACCGGCTCCCATCGATTGTTGCGGCAGCCCTTTCGAGGGTCGGTGACCACCGTCTTGTTCTCGATCGGGATCAGCTGATCGCGTCTGTACCCGTCGGCGAGCAGCTTGGACAGCACGCCGTCGACCTGCCACGGCTGCGAGGAGCAGGACGGAAAGTATTTCGTCCAGGACAGGTTGAGCTTGATGAGCGTCTCCCGATCCGTCGAGATGACATCGCGATACCCGGCGAGATCCATGACCCGGGCGTAGTCTTCGATGACGCGTCCCGGCGACGTGCGGACGACCGCCACGCGCGCCGTGCGCGAGCGCGCGGGTGCGGCTGGCGGAGCGGGGGCCTCGATGGTGACCGGCATTACGGCGACCACTTTCCGAGCGGCGAGTAGAGCAGCAGCACGACACTTGCCGTCCACAGTGCCACACAGGTCAGCAGCGAGCGGTCGGTGAGCAGCAGTGCTGAAGGGCTGCCGCCGCCGGACTTCTGGTGCACGAGATACAAGTAGCGGAAGATCCCGTAGAGCACGAACGGGATGGTGAGACCAAGCCTGGTCGTGCCAAGCCGCGCCGCCGTGTCGGCGCTCGTCGCATACACGCTATACGCAATCAGCGTCGACGCAGTCACCACGGAGATCATCTGATCCAGCAGATATGGGCTGTACTCCTGGAGGATTCTGCGGTGACCGATCGCGGTCTCTCCGAGCAGCGTCAGTTCGTGGCGGCGTTTGCTGAGCGCCAGGAACAGCGCCAGCAGCGTCGAGCAGACGAGCAGCCACGACGAAAAGGGCACGCTGAGCACGACGGCTCCCGCGATTGACCGAAGCACGAAGCCGGCGGCAATCGTCAGCACGTCGACAATCACGACGTGCTTGAGCGCGACCGAGTAGACGACGAAGAGCGCCAGATACGCGAAGGCGGTCAGCGCAAACTGCGGGCCGAGCGCGAGCGCGCCGGCAAGCGACGCCGTGCCAAGCACCACCGCTGTCGAAAGGGCAGTAGCGACCGACAGTTCGCCCGAGGCGACCGGCCGCGAGCGCTTCAGAGGATGCTGGCGATCGACGTTGTGATCGAGGATGTCGTTGAGGAGGTATACAGCGGCGGAGAGGCCGCAGAAAATCGCGAAGCCGGCGAATGCGCGTGCGGTGGCGTCGAGGTCGAAGAGACGGCCGGCGAAGATCAGGCCGGCGAAGACCAGGAGATTTTTCGTCCACTGCTCCGGACGCATCGCCTGGAGCAGTGGGCCGATCTGCCCGCGCAGCCCGACGTCGAGCGAGGCAGTGGGCACGGGAGACGGCCGGGAGATGGTCATCGCCCGAACCCGGCTGCGTTACACGTTCGCCGATGTGTGGAAGCTGCGGACGGCGTCGGCTTCGCTGTCGTAGGTCTCGAATACGGTCAGCAGCTTGGTGATGGCGAGCAAATCGGTGATCCGCTTCGTCAGGCTGAGCAGCTTCAACTGGCCGCCCTGCCGGCTGACGGTGGTGTAAGTCCGCACCAGCTCACCAAGGCCGGCGCTGTCGATATAGGGGACCTCAGCCAGATTCAGGACGAGTTTCTTGCGTCCCTGTTGAATGAGGCTTGCGATCTTGTCCTTGAGCAGCTCGTCGCCGTCGCCCAGGGTGATCTTGCCCTTGAGGTCCAGAATCATCACGTCGCCTGCGGATCGTTCCTCGATCTGCATCATGTCCTCGCGTGGATACCGCCAAGTAAAATGCCAAATTTTAGCACAGATACACGAGCCAGACTGTCGCCTGGCCCGCGGATGGCTGGGCAGAGAGCGGGCTGATCTGCCGAACGATGGCGTGCCTTATACGCCGCCTGCGCCCGCAAACTTCCGCTGCTGGAAACACTCCTTGCAGAAGACTGGACGGCCCTGAGTCGGCCGGAACGGGACCGTGGTGTCCTTGCCACAGGCGGAGCATGTGGTCTGCGTCTCAACCCGGTTGGGCACGGTTGGTCCCGCAGAAACCCGGTTCGCCCGCTTCGCCTTGCAGGTCTTGCAGCGTTTGGGTTCGTTCTTGAACTGCTTGTCAGCGAAAAACAGCTGTTCGCCGGAGGTCCAGATGAACTCGGCGCCGCAATCCACACACCTCAAGACCTTGTCTTGGAACTCCATCGGTCGCCACCTCGTGAGCTCGCGATCGCTGCCCCGTTCCTTACTCCGATTCCCGACGGAGCTTCTTGCGGTTTCGCTTTCGTGCCAGGGCCTGCTTGGCCCGTCGTTTGTCCCCAGGCTTCAGATAGAAAGAGTGCTTCTTGATGTCCTTGATGATGTCTTCCTGCTGGACCTTACGCTTGAAGCGGCGAAGCGCGCTCTCGATGGACTCGCCTTCCTGTATCTTTACCTCAGCCACGAACGGTTAACACCTCCCTCGCACAGCTCGCTGTGTGATGATCCCTTACCGAAACTTAAGAAAAGTGGCGAATGTGGTAGCCTATCACAAGCAGGCGCGGATTCTAGGCGCAAGCGGCGCCGGCGTCAATTAAATAGTCGGTGCGCTGCGTTCTTCGACTGCCGCCGGCTGCCGGCAATAACCACCTTTCCTGCCGTCAGTTAGCCTGATTTCATGAAGATTCTCGTCGTCGGAGGCGGTGGCCGCGAGCACGCCTTCGCCTGGAAGCTCGCCGGCGAGCCCGGAGTGTCCGGCGTGGTGTGCGCGCCGGGAAATCCAGGCATTGCCGACGTCGCCGAGTGCTTTCCAGCCGACATCTCGAATCCCGACGAACTCCTGGCCATTGCCTCGAGAGAACAGGTTGGCTTCACCGTCGTTGGACCCGAAGTGCCGCTCAGCCTCGGACTGGTCGATCTCTTCTCGTCCAGGGGGCTGCCGATCGTCGGACCGACCCGCGCCGCTGCCGCTCTGGAGTGGAGCAAGGTCTTCGCAAAAGACTTCATGGCGCGGCACCGCATTCCGACCGCCCGGTTCATCGTCGGCGATTCGCCAGATGAGGCGCTCGCGCTGGTGGCGCGCGGTGATCTCGGGTTTCCAGTCGTCCTCAAGGCAGACGGTCTGGCTGCCGGCAAGGGCGTGATCATCGCCGCCGACCGTGGCGAGGCCGAGTCGGCCATCCGCGCCATGATGGTCGAACGGCGTTTCGGCACGGCCGCTGATCGCGTCGTCTTCGAGGAGTTTCTCGTCGGGCAGGAGGCCTCGTACTTCGTTCTCGCCGACGGCCCCGCCTTCGTCACACTTTCGTCGGCGCAGGATCACAAACGCATCTTCGATGACGACCGGGGACCAAACACCGGGGGAATGGGAGCGTTCGCGCCGAGCCCTCTGCTCACGCCATCGGTCGAAACCCAGGTCATCGACGAGATCGTCAAACCGGTGCTCGCCGGCATGCAACACGAGGGGGTTCCATATCGAGGCTTTCTCTATGTCGGTCTGATGCTGACGCTGAGTGGCCCGAGGGTCGTCGAGTTCAACGTCCGGTTCGGCGATCCCGAAGCGCAAGTGGTGCTTCCGATGCTCGACGGCGAACTCTCTTCCCTTCTTTACGCCGCTGCCTCGGGCGCTCTCGCAGGCCGCGTCGCGCGCTTTCGCTCCGAACCGCACGTGGGCGTCGTCATTGCCGCCGGAGGATATCCGGACACGCCGGAGACCGGACGGACGATTCGCGGCCTCGACGAGGCTGCCGCCGTGCCGGGCGCGCTGGTGTTCCATGCAGGGACTCGCCGTCAAGGCGACGCGATCGTCACGTCGGGTGGCAGAGTGTTGACGGTCGTGGGCCGGGGCGCCACGTATTCCGAGGCGATCGAGGTGGCATACAGAGCCGCGGGCAAGATCGTGTTCGAGGGCATGCAGTTCCGCCGTGACATCGGGTCGAAGGCGGTGCACGGCAAGCGGGCGTGACATCCTACTCGGTCATCACCTTCGGCTGCCGCGTCAACCAGGCAGACTCTCTCGAACTGGAGCGCGCGCTGCTCGCTCGCGGCGCGACGAATGCGTCACCCGAACAGTCGGACATTGTCATCGTGAACAGTTGCACGGTGACCGCTGCCGCCGATCAGGGTGTGCGGCAGACCGTTCGACGTCTGGCGCGGTCGAATCCGCACGTGAAGATCGTCGTCACCGGTTGCTACGCGACGAGGCGCCCGGACGACCTCTGCGCTCTGCCAAACGTCGTCCGGGTTGTCGCCAACGACGAGAAGGAACGGCTCACTCAACTGCTCTTCGACGAACCGTCGCTCTCGACGTCCGAGCGATTCGGTGAAGGTGATGACGCGTGTGGCAGCCGCTGGCTGCCGGGAACCGGCGGGCGTACGGCGATGACGCTGCGCGTGCAGACCGGATGCGACGAACGATGCAGCTACTGCATCATTCCGAAGACGCGCGGCGTCAGTCGATCCCGGTCACTCGATCGGGTGCTGAGCGACGTCGGGCACGCGATTGCCGCCGGCTACAAGGAAGTCATCGTCACCGGCGTGCACCTCGGGTCATACGGCCGTGACCTGATTCCGGCCACATCGTTGACCGCGCTCGCCAGTCGATTCGCGAGCCTGTCCGGGGACATTGTGTTTCGAATCAGCTCGCTCGAGCCGATGGACTGTCCACCCGAGCTCGTCGATCTCGTCGCTTCGTCCCCGAGGCTGGCGCCTCACTTCCATCTGCCGCTTCAGCACGGATCGGACGGGATGCTGTCGGCCATGCGCCGGCCGTACACGGCCGCGTACTTCGCACGTCTCGTCGAGAGCATTCACGCCCGCATCCCCGACGCCTCCATCGGGACTGATCTCATCGTCGGCTTCCCCGGCGAGACGGAGGCGCAGTTCGACGAAACACGCCGCCTGCTCGAACAGCTCCCGCTGACGCACCTCCACGTCTTTCCGTACTCGGATCGGCCGGGCACGGAGGCAACCACGCTCGGCGACAAGGTGGACGGCGCAGCCATTCGTGATCGCGGTCAGGCGCTTCGGGAGATTGGCCGCCGCATGGTGAGTCGCTTCGGCCGCTCGCAGGTCGGGCGAACGGTCCGCGGTCTGACGGTGGACGATGGGTGGTCGGCCGTGACGCCGAACTACCTGAAGGTGAAGCTCGATCGGCAGCGTCCGCGCAACGAATGGGTCACGCTGCGCATCGAGACCGCAGAGCCGCTCTCCGCGCGCGTGGAATCGTAAGAAATCGCCCCGCCGGTACGCCCGTCGACACAGCCGCCGGCGAGGCTACCGCAACAGCAGCGCCATCTGCTGCGCCGCCGTCCTGCGTGTTCCCCCTTCGACGATCAATTGGCCGCAGGCGGCGCGGATGTCGCGCCCCCGGCTCTTCCTGACCGACACGGTCAGATGTTTGTCAGCAAGGATCTGTGCGAATCGGTCGACGCGAGCGTCCGACGGGCGATTGTAGGGAATACCGGCAGCGGGGTTGAGCGGAATGAGGTTCACCTTGGCTCTGAGGCCGTCGAGGAGTCGTACGAGGCGGCGTGCGTCGTCAGGTGTGTCGTTGACCCCGTCGAGCAGCACGTACTCGAATGTGATCCGGCTTCTGCGTTTCAGCGGGAAGCGGCGGCACGCGTCGAGTATGGCCGCGAGCGGATACTTCCTGTTCGGCGGCACCAGCATCGTCCGTTGTTCGTCGGTCGTCGCGTGCAGAGAGACGGCGAGATTGGGCATCAACGGTTCCCGGGCGAGCCGCTCCAGACCCGGGACGATGCCGACTGTCGACAGCGTGATGCGTCGCGGCGAGACGGCGAGCCCATGCTCGGAGTGGAGCAGGCGCAGCGCCTTCATCGTGTTGTCGTAGTTGTGAAGCGGCTCTCCCATCCCCATCAAGACGATGTTGAACGGCTGGTCGAGCAGCCCGGTTTCGCGGGCCAGCACGCGGACCTGGCCGGCGATCTCCCCGGCGGTGAGATGGCGTACTAATCCCATCTGTCCGGTGAGACAGAAGCCGCAGGCCATCGCACAGCCCACCTGCGTGGAAATGCAGAAGGTCATCGCCGGCGTGTCGGGGATGAACACCGCTTCGATGAGGCGCGCGTCGCCGAGCTCGAGCATGAATTTGCGAGTGCCGTCCTGGGATCGCTGATCGCCGACGACTTGCGGGGTTGACAGCGTAAAGGCCGAGTGCAAATGTGCGCGCAGCGCACGAGACAGATCCGTCATTCGCTCGAGCTCGACGATTCCCCGCTTGTGGATCCAGCGGTAGAGCTGTCGGGCATGAAACGGCTCGAAGCCGTCGGCCTTCAGCGCGGCCTCGAGATCCGACAGCTCGAGCTCGGCGAGGTCGGGAGGTGTGACAGACATGATGGACATGGGTGCGCACGAGCGGAGCTCGGCCCTTGCAGCAACTCCGAAAACCACCCCGAACGATCCAGTATCCACTGAAAACCGGACTCGGGTGTCTTTGACTCCCGATCCCGCGCATGCTATGATGCCGGTGTTCTGCTAATTACCTGTCTGTCAATGGTTTAGGTGGTGTGGCCGCTGTAAATCGATGACAGACGCGGCCAGGCAACCTCAAAAAAATCGGTGCCTCAATCAACCATCGTCCGCGACGTGCTTCCGAATGGCGTCCGTCTCCTGACCGAGCAGATGCCGCACGTCCGCTCCGTGAGCATCGGCGTGTGGCTGGCGCGTGGCTCGCGTCATGAGCCGCGCGAGCAGGCCGGCATCGCCCATTTCGTCGAGCACATGCTCTTCAAAGGGACGACCAGCCGTACCGCTGAGGACATCGCCCAGACGATCGATTCCATCGGCGGGCAGATGGACGCGTTTACGGCCAAGGAGTACGCGAGCTACTACATCAAGGTGCTCGACGAGCACCTGCCGCTGGCTCTCGAGGTGCTGGCCGACATCGTGATGCGTCCGGCATTCAGCGCGGATGACATCGAGCGAGAGAAGAAGGTGGTCCTCGAAGAGATCAAGATGGTCGAGGACACTCCCGACGATCTCGTTCACGAGCTCTTTACCGAGCACTTCTGGAAGGACCACCCGCTCGGGCGGCCCATCCTCGGGACGCCGGAGACCGTCGAGTCGTTGACGGCCGAGGGGCTCCGTCGCTACTTCGTCGGGGCGTACACGGCGCCAAACCTGATCCTCGCCGCCGTCGGGAACATCACGCACGCCGAGGTGCGCGATCTGGCGATGAAGGCGTTCGAAGGCTTGCCGTCCCACACCGAGCCGCTCAACGAAGCGCCTCCGCACGTCGTTCCGCAGATCGTGATTCGCAACAAGGAGCTGGAGCAGAGCCATGTGTGTCTCGGCACGAGTGGCTACCGCCAGGATCACGAGGACAGGTACGCGAGCTATGTGCTGAACACCATCCTTGGCGGCTCGATGAGCTCGCGGTTGTTTCAGAACGTCCGTGAGAAGCGCGGGCTCGCCTATGCCGTGTTCAGCGGCCTCAGCGCGTATCGCGACACCGGCTCGATGACGATTTATGCGGGCTGCGCCAATTCGGCGGTGGAGGAGCTCATCGATGTCGTGATTGCCGAGCTTCGGCGCCTCAAGGACGAACCGATGCCGGCGTCCGAGCTCCGCCGTGCGAAGGATCATCTCAAGGGCAGCTTGATGCTGAATCTGGAGAGCACGTCGAGCCGCATGTCGCATCTGGCCCGTCAGGAGATCTACTTCGATCGTCACTTCGGTCTCGACGAGACACTCGAGGGTGTCGAGCGGGTGTCGATTGCCGAAGTTCAGCGCGTCGCGCGCGATCTGTTCTCGGATGGTGCACTGGCGGCGACGGTGCTCGGCGCCGTCAACGGGCTGGAGATTCCGCGAGAGCGGCTGTCACTCGGTGCCTAGCAGGTCGCCCGGCAGAGGCTGGCGGGGCCGGACTCGTGGGACTGCATGATTCCACGCTACACGCACCCTGAAATGGGCGGCATCTGGAGCGATCAGCGGCGCTACGAAACCTGGTTGCAGGTTGAGATTGCCGCGGTGGAGGCAATGGCGCGAGAGGGGATCGTGCCGGCCGACGCCGCGCGCGACATCCGCGCGAGGGCAGCCTTCGACATTCCGCGCATCGAAGAAATCGAGCGCCACACCCAGCACGACGTGATCGCCTTTACGACGGCCGTCCAGGAGCACATCGGTCCTTCGGCGCGCTGGCTGCACTTCGGCATGACGTCGTCCGATGTCATCGATACCGCGCAGGCGTTGCAGATGCGTCAGGCCTGCGACCTGATCCTCCAGGGGCTCGACCGGTTACGCTCGGCCGTGCGCGTGCGCGCCGACGAGCATCGGCGTACACCGATGATCGGCCGGACTCACGGCGTTCACGCCGAGCCGATGACCTTTGGTTTGAAGCTGGCGCTGTGGCACGCCGAGCTCGATCGCGACGTCGAACGGATCCAGCGCGCCCGCGCCGTCGTCGCCGTCGGCAAGCTGTCGGGGGCGGTCGGAACCTTCGCGCATCTGCCGCCGACCATCGAGGCCGCCGTCTGTGCGGCGCTCGGCCTGACGCCGGCACCGGTGGCGTCGCAGGTCGTGCAGCGGGATCGCCACGCGGAGCTCCTGACCGCACTGGCGATCACCGGGTCGACGCTGGAGAAGATCGCCCTCGAGATACGCGGGCTGCAGAAAACGGAGATCGGCGAGGTCGAGGAGCCCTTTGCTGCCGGACAGAAGGGGTCCTCGGCGATGCCGCACAAGCGAAACCCGATCGGCTGCGAGCAGATCGTCGGTCTCTCCAGGCTGTTGCGCGGCAACGCGGCGGCGGCGATGGAGAACAATGCGCTCTGGCACGAACGCGACATCTCGCATTCGTCGGTCGAACGCGTGGTCTTGCCGGACAGCTTCATCGTTCTGGATCACATGCTGCGGCGGATGACCCGGATCGTCACCGGACTCGTCGTCTATCCACAACGAATGCTCGAGAACCTGGCCCGCTCCCGCGGCGTGGTCTTCTCGGGCACGGTTCTGCTGAAGCTGGCCGAACGGGGCGTCTCGAGGGAGCAGGCGTACGAGTGGGTGCAGCGCAACGCCATGCGCGCGTTCCACGAGCAGCGCGACTTCAAACCGCTGCTGCTCGCCGACGCCGACGTCACCGCGGTGCTGCCGCCGGCCGAGATCGAGCGCGCGTTCGATCTCGACGATCAGCTCCGATACGTCGATGAGATCTTTGCCCGGGTCTTTGGATCGGGCGAGCCGGCCGCGGTTGGCGCCTCAGCCGATCGCAGTGCTGCGGCTCGCGAGAGCCGTTGACCCGCAACCGGACAGCGGAGGTTGGCCGTATGCGCGCGCGTGTCTTCGTCACCCTGAAGCCATCGGTGTTCGACCCGCAAGGCACTACCGTTGGGGAGGCCCTGCACACGCTCGGCTATCAGCGCGTGACCGACGTTCGTCAAGGCAAGTACTTCGAGCTCGAAATCGACGCGCCTTCGGCAGACGATGCCAGGCGCATCGCCGCGGAGGCCGCCGACCGTCTGCTCGCCAATCCGGTGATCGAAAGCTATCGCATCGAAATCGATGCCGCGGCGGGAGCGCCTCGATGAAGTTCGCCGTCGTCGTCTTCCCCGGGTCCAATTGCGATCACGACGCCTACCATGCGGCCAAGCACGTGCTCGGTCAGGACGCCTCGCTGATCTGGCACAAAGACACGAGCCTCGGTGGCGCCGATGCCGTCATCCTGCCCGGCGGCTTCGCGCACGGTGACTACCTGCGAACCGGAGCCATCGCGCGCTTCTCGCCGATCATGGCCGAGGTGACCGAATTTGCTGCGGCAGGCGGTCCCGTGCTCGGTATCTGCAACGGGTTCCAGGTCCTGCTCGAAGCCGGGCTGCTCGAAGGCGCGATGCTCCGGAATCGCAGCCTGCACTTCCGCTGTGAACACGTGCACGTTCGGGTGGAGCAGAGCGACACGCCGTTCACACTTCTCTGCCAGCCGGGTCAGACGCTGCGGATGCCGATCGCGCACGGGGAAGGCAATTACTACGCGCCGCCGGACGTGATCGCGCGCCTGGAGGTCAACCGGCAGGTCGTCTTCCGCTACTCCAGCGCCGATGGCGAAGTCACGGACAGCGTCAACCCCAACGGTTCGGTCAACAGCATCGCCGGGATCTGCAATCAATCGCGCAACGTCGTCGGACTGATGCCGCATCCGGAGCGGGCGTGCGAGCTGGCGCTCGGCAGTGACGATGGTCTCGTCATGTTCGAATCGGCGGTCGCTGCGGTGACGAACGGCGGATTTTCGAAAGCGATGGACCTGGCGACGGAGGGTGCTCTCAGGAAATGACCCCGGATCCTGTCCTGCTCGAACGCCACGGACTCACAACCGACGAGTACCAGCGCATCGTCGACGCGCTCGGTCGCGAGCCGAGCCTCACCGAGCTCGGCATCTTCTCTGTGATGTGGTCGGAGCACTGCAGCTACAAGAGCTCACGTGTTCACTTGCGGACGCTGCCGACGACCGGCCCGCGCGTGCTGCAGGGTCCGGGCGAGAATGCCGGAGCAGTCGACATCGGCGACGGCCTCGCGGCTGTATTCAAGATCGAATCCCATAACCATCCGTCATTCATCGAGCCTTACCAGGGAGCGGCGACCGGCGTTGGCGGCATCATCCGCGACATCTTCACGATGGGAGCGCGTCCGGTCGCGCTTTTGAACTCGTTGCGCTTCGGACCACTCGACGACCCGCTCGTTCGCCGGACCATGGCAGGCGTCGTGTCCGGGATCGCCGGATATGGCAACAGCATCGGCATTCCGACGGTGGGCGGCGAGATCGGCTTCGACGACAGCTATACCGGCAACCCGCTGGTCAACGTCTTCTGCCTCGGCGTGGCCCGCGCGGACGAGATCATCAAGGGGGTGGCGTCCGGCGCCGGCAACCCCGTTTACTACGTGGGCGCAAAGACCGGCCGCGACGGCATTCACGGTGCGACGATGGCCTCGGCAGAGTTCGACGACAAGCTGGCGGAGAAGCGGCCGGCGGTGCAGGTGGGCGACCCGTTCATGGAGAAGCTCCTGCTCGAGGCGTGCCTCGAGGTGATGCGGACCGATGCGCTCGTCGGCATCCAGGACATGGGCGCTGCCGGGCTGACGTGCTCGACGTGTGAGATGGGATCGCGCGGCGGCGCCGGCGTCGAGATCGACGTGTCGCTCGTGCCGCAGCGCGAGACCGGCATGACGCCCTACGAGATCATGCTGTCCGAGTCGCAGGAACGCATGCTGCTCGTGGTCAAGAAGGGGCGGGAAGCCGAGGTCGAGCGCATCTTCGAGAAATGGGACCTGCACGCCGTCCACATCGGCGACGTCACCACCGACGGAAGGTTGAGGGTGAAGAACCACGGTGAGGTGGTGGCCGAGATCCCGAATCAGGCGCTGACCGACGATGCTCCGGTTTACCGTCGCCCGATGGCGGAGCCCGAGTATCTCGCTGGCGCCCGCCAGCTGTCACTGGCGGCGCTTGGCGCTCCTGCCGCTCCTGCGCAGGTTCTCAAACGGCTGCTCGCGTCGCCGGAGATCGCCAGCAAACGTTGGGTCTACACGCAGTACGACCACATGGTGCGGACGAACACGCTGGTCGTTCCGGGCATGGGCGCCGGCGTGATCCGCGTCAAGGGCACGTCGAAGGCGCTGGCGCTCTCGGTGGACTGCAATGCCAGGTTCGTCTATCTGGATCCGTTCCTCGGCGCTCAGCACGCCGTGGCGGAGGCGGCGCGCAACGTCGCATGCGCGGGAGGCCTCCCGATTGGCGCCACCAACTGTCTGAACTTCGGCAACCCGCAGCGTCCCGAGATCATGTGGCAGTTCGCCCGTGCCGTGGAGGGGATGGGAGCAGCGTGCCAGGCGCTCGACATCCCGATCACCGGAGGGAACGTCAGTCTCTACAACGAGACGGACGGACGCGGAGTGCTGCCGACGCCAGTGCTGGGCGTGGTCGGTTTGCTGGAGGACGCGGCGCGCGTCGTGCGACGGGCATTCCGCGCCGCCGGCGACGCGGTGGTGCTGCTTGGCCGCACGCGGGCCGAGCTCGGCGGCTCCGGGTACCTGAACGTCGAGCACGATCTCGTCCGCGGCGTGCCGCCGGCGCTCGACCTTGCGCAGGAGCGACGCCTGCAGGCGCTGCTCGTCGAGCTCGCATCGGCGGGCCTCGTATCGTCGGCGCACGATTGCGCCGAGGGAGGGCTCGCCGTGGCCCTCGCGGAATGCTGTTTCGATTCCGGATTCGGTGTCGAGACCGGGATCAGTCCGGCCGATGGCCTGGACACCGAGGCGAGTGCCGCCGGATTCGGTGATATCGCCGCCTTGTTCAGCGAGTCTGCGTCGAGGGCGCTGATATCGACCCCCGAGCACGAGGTGCAGGCTGTGCTGGCGCGTGCGGCAGCGGCAGGGGTGCCCGCAGCGGTGGTGGGACGCGTGGGAGGCGATCGGATACGAATCGCGGTAGCCGGGCGGATCGTCATCGACGAGTCGCGGGCGGCACTCGAGGAGATCTGGTCGACTGCGATCGAGCGCTTCTTCGAACGTCGTCGCGCCATTGCCTGAAGGCCGTACACTGGGGAAGAGCAAGCGCGTTTCCTGAGGGCCTATGTTCGACAAATTCCGCGAGGAATGTGGTGTCTTCGGCATCCTCGGGCATCCCGAGGCCTCCAAACACGCGTACCTCGGCCTCTATGCGCTCCAGCATCGCGGCCAGGAGAGCGCGGGCATTGCCGCGTCGGACGGGATGCACATTCGCGCGTCGAAGGCCATGGGCTACGTCAGCGAGGCTTTCAGCGAAGAGACGCTGACGAAGCTGCCCGGCACCATCGCTGTCGGCCACGTCCGCTACTCGACCGCCGGTGAGAGCCGTCTGGCGAACGCGCAGCCGATCGTCATCGACAGCATTCACGGACCGTTGGCCGTCTGTCATAACGGCAACCTGGTCAACGCCGGCGAGCTCAGGGATCGGCTCGTGCGCGACGGCGCGATCTTTCAGGCGACCAGTGACACCGAGGTCGTCGTGCATCTGTTTGCGCGGGCGCGAACCGACGGCGCCGAGACGGCCATCGTCGACGCGCTGTCGCAGGTCAGGGGCGCATTCTCCTTCGTCATGATGACCAGGGATCGCCTGGTCGGCGTTCGCGATCCGCACGGATTCCGCCCGCTGGCCATCGGCCGGCTGAAGGATGCGTGGGTCATCTGCTCCGAGACCTGCGCGATGGATCTGATCGGCGCCGAGTACGTGCGCGACGTGGAGCCCGGCGAGATCGTGGTGATCAGCGCGCAGCACGGTCTCAAGTCGATCAAGCCGTTCGCGCAGGCACCGCAGGCGCAGTGCGTCTTCGAGCACGTCTACTTCGCCCGCCCCGACAGCTACGTGTTCGGCGAGAGCGTGAACGAGGTTCGCACCGAGTTCGGCCGCCGACTCGCGCGCGAGAGCCCGGCGACGGCCGACGTCGTGGTGCCGATTCCCGACTCCGGTGTGTGTGCGGCGGTCGGCTTCTCCGAAGCGTCCGGCATCCCGATGCGGATGGGACTCATACGCAACCACTATGTCGGGCGGACGTTCATCGAGCCCCAGCAGTCGATTCGTCACTTCGGGGTCCGCGTCAAACTGAATCCTGTGCGCAGCATCCTCGAAGGCAAACGCGTCGTCCTCATCGACGACTCGATCGTGCGCGGAACGACCAGCCGCAAGATCGTGAAGATGGTGCGCGGTGCCGGCGCACAGGAAGTGCACATGCGCATCAGCTGTCCGCCGACGATTTCGCCCTGTTTCTACGGGGTGGATACGCCACAGAAGAAAGAGCTGATTGCCGCGACGCACACGCTCGAAGAAATCCGCAAGCACCTTGGCGTGGACAGCCTTGCGTATCTGAGTCTGGACGGTCTCACCGGCACCATGAACGGCGGGCGGTCCCGATACTGCACCTCCTGTTATACCGGCGTCTATCCGGTGGCGTTCCCGCGTGACGAGGCGGCCTACCTCCAGCTGGCGCTGAAGCTGAATCCGGAGCCGGCGGCGAAGCCGCACGACATTCTCGACGCCGAACCGCGCTTCGAGACCGAGACCGAGACCGATCCCGTCGCCGGCTGACGCGTCGCGCGCATCCATGGACTACAAAGCGTCTGGAGTGGACATCGATGCCGGCAACGAGGCCGTGCGTCGGATCCGAGGTCTGGCCCGATCCACGTTCACGCCGAACGTCCTGTCGGACATCGGATCGTTCGGCGGCCTGTTTCGCTTCGACGCGGCCAGGTTCCGCGATCCGGTTCTCGTGTCGAGCGCCGACGGTGTCGGCACCAAGCTGAAGGTGGCGTTCCTTGCCGACCGTCACGAGACCGTCGGCGAGGACCTCGTCAATCACTGCGTCAACGACATCCTCGTGCAGGGCGCCGAGCCGCTGTTCTTCCTGGACTACCTGGGGACCGGCCGGCTGTCTCCACGGGTCGCCGAGGAAGTGGTCAGCGGAATGGCTCGTGCCTGCCGCGACAACTCCTGTGCCCTGCTCGGCGGCGAGACGGCAGAGATGCCCGGTTTCTATGCCGATGGCGAATACGACATCGCGGGCTTCATCGTTGGCGTCGCTGATCGATCGCGGTTGATCGACGGCCACAGCGTGGAAGCCGGCGATGTTCTGGTCGGCGTGCCGTCGTCCGGCCTCCATACCAACGGATATTCGCTCGCGAGGCGCATCGTCTTCGAGCATCTGGGCCTGACCGTCGACTCGCAGGTTCCGCAACTGGGATGTTCAGTGGGCGAGGCGCTTCTCGCGCCGCATCGGTCGTATCTTTCAGTCGTGCACCCGCTCCTCGACACAGGCCGGATCAAGGCGATGGCGCACGTCACCGGCGGCGGGATTACCGAGAACCTGCCGCGCGTCCTGCCTGGCGGCACCGCCGCGGTGGTCGACACCGACGCCTGGGAAGTGCCGTCGCTATTCCGGTGGCTGCAGCAGGCCGGCGACGTCCCATCGGCCGACATGCGGCGGACGTTCAACATGGGAATCGGCCTCATACTCGTGACTGCACGCGAGCATGCCGACTCGGTGATACAAACGCTGTCGGCGCGCGGCGGGACTGGCGCGCGGGTCATCGGCCAAATCGTCACGGGTGTGGATCCCGTGGTGACATACGTTGGACGGCGCGCGTGAGATGGCGGAACTCATCACGCCGCGCCTGGGTGTTCTCATCTCCGGGCGCGGAACCAACCTGCAGTCGCTGATCGACGCCATTCAGGACGGCCGGCTCCAGGCGACGATCGCCGTCGTCATCTCCAACGTCGAGAACGCCGCCGGCCTCGATCGTGCCAGGCGCGCCGGAATCGAGGCCGTCTATCTGAGTCATCGAGGGTGGCCGTCCCGCGAGGAGTACGATCGCCGGCTGCTCGAGGAGCTCCGCGCCAGGGACGTCGGTCTGGTGTGCCTTGCCGGCTTCATGCGCATTTTCAGCGCGCCGATGATCGAGGCGTTTCCGCAGCGGATTCTGAACATCCATCCATCGCTGCTCCCGGCGTTTCCCGGCCTTCATCCCCAGCGACAGGCGCTGCAGCACGGCGTGAAGATCAGCGGCGTCACCGTGCACCTGGTGGACAATCAGCTCGACGCCGGTCCCATCGTCCTCCAGCGTACGGTGCCTGTGCTCGACGACGACACGCCCGAGACGCTGGCTGCGCGGATTCTCATCGAAGAGCATCGAGCCTACCCCGAGGCCGTGGCGCTGGTGCTCGAGGGCGGCTGGCGCGTGGAGGGCCGCCGGTTCGTTGCGGCGGCTACGGGTGCGCCGCGATAGCCGTGACTCCGTGCGTCAGCGAGCAGCCCGTGGCGAAAGGCGGTGACGGGCTGCTGAGGCGCCGGAACAAACCACAGGCACCGAGACCAGAGAGATTCCTATGATTTTCTCTGTGCTAGGCGTGTTGCGAGTCACACGCTGAACTGCCGACGCAGCGTGACCAGCGCGACTTCCGGAGGGCAGTTGATCCTGACCGGCACGTACACCGTGCCGATGCCGCGGCTGACGAAGATCGTCGTGCCGCCCTGGCTTCCGAGTCCGGCGGTGACGGGGAATTTGCGCGCCGCTGGCGCCCCCAGTCCAGGGATGACGATTTGTCCACCATGCGTATGTCCGGAAAGTACTGCCGGCACATCGAGCATCGATGCCTCGAGCAGCCGGCGGGGATCGTGGGCGAGGAGGAGTACCGGTCCCTGTGAGTGGCGTAACACCTTCTGAATCTCCGCTTCGCGTCGCGTCCAATACTGGATGCCCGCCAACTCCAGAACGTCACCGCGCCGTTGAATCTGCGTTCTCGCATCCTTGAGTACTTCGATATGGCGGCGCGAAAGCGCCGCAGGCATCTCGCGGTCGTCGTCATGGTTGCCGAGGATCGCGACGACGCCCAGGGGAGCGTGCAGAGGAGCCAGCAGTTCGGCGACCGGATTCATATAGGCACGGTTGAACCCGGTCACGTAGTCGCCGCCGAGGACGATGAGGTCCGGCTCGAGCGAGTTGGCCAGCGCCACGGCTCTTTGAACATCGTCGGCAGGGACGAGAAGGCTGTGGTGAATGTCGGTGAGGAACGCGATGCGCAGACCTTCGAACCCCGGCGGGAGACTGCGGACCTTCAGCAAAGCCTCAGTGACGCCGATCTGATGCCGCTCGTAGCCGCCGCCATAGACGCTCGCTCCGGCGACGGCTCCAACCGTCGTGGCCAGCAGGCCTTTGAGGGCGGTGCGGCGACTGACAGATACCGACAGATCTCTGACCTCCAGCCCTAAGTGTACGACCGACCGGCATGCCGTGCCCGACGGCTCTCCGCGTTCGCGGGGCGCTCCGAGGGAGCCGCCGGCTGCCTCCGCTATAGTAGCGATTGATGGATTTCTTCAGCGAATTGACATGGCGCGGTCTCGTTTACGATGCGACGGAAGGCGCAAGGGACGCACTCGCGCGCGAGTCACTCTCCGCCTACATCGGGTTCGACCCCACGGCGTCGAGCCTCCACGTCGGCAGCCTGCTGCAGATGGTGGCGCTGGCGCATCTGCAGCGGTATGGCCATTCGCCGATTGCGGTCGTCGGTGGAGGAACGGGGCTCATCGGCGATCCGAGCGGCAAGACCACCGAGCGCGCCCTCTTGACCCCCGAACAGGTCGAGGCGAACGTTGCGAGTATTCGAGCGCAGCTCGCGAGGTTTCTCGACTTCGAGCGGCAGCCGAATCCAGCGCGCATCGTGAACAACGCGGAATGGTTGACGCGGTTGAGCGCCATCGAGTTCATGCGTGACGTCGGCAAGCATTTTTCCGTCAACGCGATGCTGACGAAGGATTCGGTGAAGCGCCGGCTCGAGGGCGAGGAGGGCATCTCCTACACCGAGTTCAGCTACTCGCTGCTGCAGGCGTACGACTTCCTCGAGCTGCACCGCCGTGTCGGCTGCACACTGCAGCTGGGCGGCAGCGATCAATGGGGCAACATCACAGCCGGCATGGATCTCGTCCGGCGTGTCACCGGCGCCAAAGTGCACGGGTTGGTGCTGCCGCTGATCACCACCGCCACGGGGGCGAAATTCGGCAAGACCGAGGCCGGCACGATCTGGCTCGATCCGTCGCGCACTTCGCCCTACGAGTTCTATCAGTTCTGGGTCAACGTCGACGATCGCGACGCCGGTCGGTATTTGAGGTTCTTCACGTTCCTCGAGCGCGCTCGCATCGAGGAGATCGAGCAGACGGCGGCGCGGGAGCCGGAGAAGCGGCACGCACAACGCGAGCTCGCTCGCGAAGTGACGCGGCTGGTGCACGGCGCCGACGAGATGGAGCAGGCCGAGCGCGCTGCGGAGAAGGTCTTCAAAGGGGAGATCGCTTCGATGAGCCGCTCGGAGCTGCTGCAGGTTTTTGCCAGTGTCGGCTCGGCGGTGATTCCGAGGCAAGCCGAGGGCTGGCGTCTGCCGTCGCTGGTGGTGCAGGCTGGGTTGGCGACCTCTGCAGGGGAAGCGACGCGGCTGATTCGGCAGCGGGCGGTGCACGTGAACGGGCGGCTGCTGACGGACGAGAAGGCGAGGGTGACCGCCGCCGACGCCATCGAGGGCGAGTTCTTCGTCGTCAAGAAGGGGAAGAAAGAGCTCTTTCTGCTGAGAATCGAGGGCTGAGCTGTGAGCTGCAGTTCAGTGGGACGGCGGGCCACGAGGGGCCAGGATTTGACACGAGTCGGACGGTGTCGTAGTATCGAAAGTCTGCCCGCTGAGCGCACTCGCTCACAGTGAGTACACGCGGTAAGGTAAGCGCGGTAAGGTAAGCACTGGGCAGAGGCTGAGGTCCTCCCTCGAGCACGCCTTGAGCACGACAGTCCCGAATCACACGGTTTTGCTCGTGTGTTCTCGGTAGAGCTTGACAGGGTGTGCAGAGGAGCGTAACCTCAGAAGGTTCCCCTGAAGCCGAGAAAATCGCTCGAGGGAATGCCAGCTGCGCTGGCGGCCACGATTGGCGCGAGCGTGTCTGGGTGGTCCGGTTCTTTGAAAACTAGATAGTGCGTGCAAGCACAACGACAGTCCGGTGCTGCCGGCGGGGCGCGCAAGCGTCACGCGGGTGGACATCGGACCCTGCTCCGGTCCGTCACTGCAAGGTGGCTGGTCGGGGCAGCCCGTCGAGTGTCAGCTCATCTCGCTGATTTCTGGTCGAAGCGATACGTCGTTCGACTGGTGCGGTGAGATGCACAGTACGAAAACAACGCAAGAGCCAAGTCAACAGGCGCTCGCGTTAGACGAGTTGCTTGCCCTGAGCGAGGCTTCGGCGCGCGAAAGCGCGGTGAGGCGGAGTCGAGGGGTGCAGCGCATTTAACATGAGAGTTTGATCCTGGCTCAGAATCAACGCTGGCGGCGTGCCTAACACATGCAAGTCGAACGCGAAAGGGGCTTCGGCCCTGAGTAGAGTGGCGAACGGGTGAGTAACGCGTGGGTGACCTACCTTCGAGTGGGGGATAACGTCCCGAAAGGGACGCTAATACCGCATGACATCCTGCCCTTGAACGGGTGGAGATCAAAGCTGGGGATCGCAAGACCTGGCGCTTGAAGAGGGGCCCGCGTCCGATTAGCTAGTTGGTGAGGTAATGGCTCACCAAGGCGACGATCGGTAGCCGGCCTGAGAGGGCGGACGGCCACACTGGGACTGAGACACGGCCCAGACTCCTACGGGAGGCAGCAGTGGGGAA
>DASUGH010000171.1:0-2978 GCA_036274155.1 Vicinamibacterales bacterium
GTGGTCGATCCGCCGTACATCGCGCCGTAGTAAATGCCGCCGAACATGATGAACGCGCTGATCGGGTCGAGCGTGAAGGTGACGGGCAGCAGAACGGCCACGGTCATGGCCGGTCCGATGCCGGGAAGCACACCCACGGCCGTGCCGAGCGTCGCACCGGCGAAGGCCCAGAAGAGATGAACTGGCAGCAGTGCCTGGCTGAATCCGTTGAAGAGCGCCTGCAGCGTCTCGAGCACGTCAGAGCCAGCGCCCGAGCTGGCCGGCCGGCAGCTGCAGCTGCAGCAGGTGTGAGAACACCAGATAGGCGGCGAGCGACACGGCCACCGCGACCGCGGCGTCACGAACCGGGTGCCGCGCGTCGAACGCGCGCGCCGTGCACCAGAAGAGGACCGCCGACGCCACCGGAAATCCTGATCGCTCCAGCAGCAGGACGTTCAGGGCGATCCCCGCTGCGACCAGAGCGATCGGTTTCCACGCGGGCCAGCCGCCTGCCGTCGCCCTGGCCCTTCGTGCGACGACGATCGTGGCGAGTCCGCTCATCGCCAGACCGGCGAGGATCAGGAGCGGATACGGTCCCGACGCCGCCGGATCGGCTGCACCGCTCTGACCCGTCCCGAGCTCGCGAAGAATGCCCGTGACGCGAGCTTCCTCGGTGGCGACGAAGCGGTCGAGCGCCGGTCCGGCAAGATAGCGATCGAGCCACCGGTAGCGCGCCAGCGCTTCCTGCCATTCGGCAGTCCTGGTCATCCGCTCGACGAGCCCTTCCAGGCGACGGCGATCGCTGCGGCTGATCCCGGGCGGCGCGACGATCGAACGCCAGTTCTCGAACTCGACGTTGACGCCCTGCTCCAGCAACGTCGGCACGTCGAGGCCGGGCAGGCGGGACGCGCTCGAGATGCCCAGCGCGCGCAGCGTGCCGGCCTCCAAGTGCGGCGCGAATTCGGCGAGACCGTTGACACCGACCGACACCTGACCGCCGACGATGGCCGAGAGCGACTCACCGCCCCCGGAGAACGCGACGTAGTTGAGGCGGCGCGGCGCGACCCCGACGGCCTCGGCCACAAGGCCGGCGAGCATCTGATCGCTTCCGCCTGCTGACCCTCCGCCCCAGGAAATCGATTCCGGACGCGCCTCGAGCGCGGCGATGAGATCCGACAGTGAACGAAACGGAGAAGCGGCTGGCACCGCGATCACTTCGTACTCTCCGGTCAGCCGCGCGATCGGCGTCACATCGCTCAGCGTGACCGGCGACTGGTGGGTCACGATGCCGCCGAGCATGATGAGCCCCGACACCATCACCGTGTCGTCGCGACCGCGTTCCGCGCCCATGAAGCGGGCGAGACCGATAGTGCCTGCCGCGCCGGGGATGTTCTCGACCGGCGCCGTTCGCACGAGCCCCGCACGCTGGAGCACCTGCTGCATCACGCGGGCGGTCTGATCCCAGCCGCCTCCCGGTGCGGCAGGGGCGACGATCCTCAGCTGCGCCCACGGCGCCTCTGACCCGGTCCTGCCCTTCGTGCGCTGCGACGGCTGCGCCGGGTCAAGGCCGAACTTGCGGATGGCGGGCAGCACGGCAGAGGAGGTCAGGAAAGCGATCAGGGAGCGCGCCGCTTCCTGGTGAGTGGCCCCGCTTGCGAGCGCAACCGAAAACGTGGAGACGCGCTGGACTTCATCCGGCAGAGGGCCGACGTAGTCGATGCCCTGGATCGGCAGCAGCTCGCTGATCTGCTGGAAGCCGATCTCGGCGTCGCCGCGCGCCACGACGGCGCCAACGCGTTCGCTCACGATGCGGCGCCCCTTCTCCTTCATCTGCGCCGAGAGGCCGAGGCGGGGGAAAAGCTCGGTCGACAGATAGGTGCCGCTGGCGCTCGCCGAGTAGGCGACCGACCGCGCCTGCCGCAGCGTGCGCACGAGCGCGTCTACCGTGCTGATGTCCGGTCGCGGCGCGCCTGCTCGCACCGCCATGCCGATGCGCGACCGCACGAGATCGGTGCGAGTGCCCGGCACCAGCCTGCCCTCGCCGGTGAGCGCGTCGAGCGATTCGGCGGTGAGGATGACGAGGTCGGCCGCTTCGCCGCGTGCGAGCCGGACCGGAATCGAATCGGGCGCACCGCCGGTGGAGGCGCCGAACACCGTGATGACCTTGTGGCCGGACGCGCGCTCGAACTCGGGGATGACCTCGAGCAGAGGAGCGGTGAAGCCGCCGGAGGTCATCACCACGACGTCGGCCGCTCGCACGTCTGCGCCGAGCAGCAGGAGACCGGCCAGCCAGAACCCGAGAATGCGGCGGCGCACGAGCGAACTGGTCATGAGCGGCGCAAGGCGCGCACAGCGTAGCCGAAACGGCGGGCACGGCAAAGTGTCACATCGCGTCCGGCCGCGATAGACTGACGGTCGTGCGCCTCGAGTTGACCGTTGTCAGTCAGAGCGCAGCGCTGCTGCGTCTCGTCCGGGAGTTCGCCGAAGGGCTTGGTTGGACGCTCGCCTCCATCGCGCCCTCGTCGATCACGCTGCGTGAGCCCGAGGAGAGCCCACCCGAGCGGGTGCTGAACCTGCTCACATACGTGTCGCTCAGCGCCGCGAAGGAAGGCATCGACACGAGCGAGCCGCTCTGCCGCATCCGCTACCGCGAGGGACATTCGTCGGAGGTCACGCTCGGGGTGCGGATTACGGAGTTCGATATCAAGACCTGACGGCCGGCCAGCCTTCGTGCTTGTCCTCCGGCTGGTCAAGGCCACGAAGGCCCCCTGGGCACACACGAAGGACACGAAGACACTGAGCCCAGAGTTCGGCTGTGTCGAGCGGAGCGCGACTGCGGAGGTCAGGCCGACTCGGAGCGCCTGACCGCGCGAGAAGGCTGTGGGGATCAGCGAGCTCACGGAGCTCGCGTCCAGCGGCCCTCGACGCCCTCGCAGCGCGGTCCGGTCGCCGGCCCACCTCCGCTCTTTGAGCTTCGGCGAGGTCCCGCCGTAGCGCTC
>DASUGH010000172.1:0-39486 GCA_036274155.1 Vicinamibacterales bacterium
GGCGGAACTGCAGAATCGTGGCGGGGCTTGTGCTAGTCTCCTGCATGGCGTACCTCCGTCGCCGCTGCTAACGGCGATTTGCTTTGGTCAGCAGGAGGTTACGCCATTTTCATTTTCCACAGCTCTCGGGCCGGATCCCGAGTTCCCCCGAATCGCCTATGAGCGTGAACGTCCGCCCTGGAAAGTGATTCATCAGGGCAGAGATCTGCTCCAGCTTCTGCTCCTTGGTGTGCTGCCTGCCCGAGACCAGGCCTTTCAGATCGTGAAGGAAGACGTGCACGTTTTGCGGGCTCGTCCTGAGATGCTTCATGTGGAAGGTGCCTCTTGGAAACCCGCTTTCAGTGAGGAACTTCTCCAACGGGCGGAAGAACTGCCACGGACTCCCGGACACGTAATGGAACGAGGGACTACCCAGGCCTCGATAGCGATCAACCATCCCCTCGGCAGCGACGAAGTCGCGCAGGAACGTGTTGCGCAGGACGATCGCCGCGCCCGCCGGAATCTCCGTGACCTTCACGGTGTCGTCGATGTCGGAAACGACCGACTTGCCTTCAGGCTCGACAAGCGTCACGGAGCCGATGCCCTCGAAGTCCCTGCCGATTTTCTGCTCGACGGTGGCTGTGATCGTCAGCGTTCCAGATTTGCTGCCGGACAGATTGAGCTCGCCTTCGATGAGTCCGTTTTCGTCGGTTTCCGGGAACCGGAATCGTTCGCCGCCGCATTGGATTGTGACCCGTTCACCCGAATCACTGTCGGCGATGAAGTCCATCACCCGCGCCCGACATCTCGTGATGTCGTCCGCCTTCAGCACGAGGAGCGTGTCATCGCCTGACAGCAGGGTGTGAATCTGGTCATCGGAGACGATGTCGATCGGGCGGCGTTTGTGTACCCACACCCTTACGGGAACAATCCAGGCACCGCCCTTGCGGTAGCCGTACGCGGGGAAGACCGTCACAGTTTTTTCGTCGAGCATGTCAGCCCTGCTTTCGAATAACGACCGGAAGGCTACGATCGAACGAGGAAACTCTCACACGGCCGGAAGCGTTGATGAAACAGCTGAAGGAGTGGAGGAGCGCTGGCTATGCGACTGTATGGAGCGATGCTGTTCGTAAAGGACCTGCCGCGAATGACCGGCTTCTACCGTGACGTGCTTGGACTCCGGCCGATCGAGGCGACGCGGCAGCCCGACTGGGTGGAGTTCGATGGCGCGCAGTTCTCACTGCATGCGATTCCAGCCGCGATCGCTGCCGACATCCCGATCGACTCGCCACCACGCGCCCGCGAGCAGAGTGCGACCAAGCTGACGTTCGCCGTACGGGACGTCGACGCGACGCTGGCCTCGATCGAAGGCATGGGGTTGCCGCTGCTGAGACGTCCCTGGGGCGGTGTCGAGGCAATCGATCCGGAGGGCAATGTCTTTGCCGTTCGATCAGCGACCTGACCGGTCAGGCGCATAGAGGTCAGGTCGGGATCTTTTTCTTGAATCGTCGGGTTCGCGCGGCGAGCGTCGTCAACCATCTGATCTCGAGGTCCGTGCCGGTGCGGAACAGGTCGATCCAGGTCTTCGGGAGGACGGAAAAATCGATCTTGTGCCGGCCCCAGTCGGGGCGGCGGCCATCGTAGTCGACGAAGCCGTAGTCGCGACCCAGCTCCCAGGAGCTGTAGAGCGTTCCGGTGCGCTCCTGCACGTTCGGGTCCGCGGCGAGCGCGGCGATTGCGCGTCCGACGAACAACGGTGACTCCGACTCGAGGAAGTTCGGATCTTTCTTTCCTGCCTCGCGCCAGTTGTCCTCGGTCACGCCGAAGTGCTGCAGCATGGATTCGGAACGCAGGAATCCGGGCGTGATGGCAAGCACCGTGATGCCGTGCGGCGCGAGCTCCGCCGCCCAGAGGAGCGGCAGCACCTTCTGCGCCATTTTGACGCTCTGCGCCATCGGATTTCCGCCGCCGCCGATCATGTCGTTCTCGGTCACTTCCACGATGAGACCGCGTTTGGCCGGTCGCATCGCCAGCGCGGCATGCTTCGCCGTGGTGATGCGCGACGTGAGCCCCTGCCGGAAGATCGTGTCCGCGTGCTGCAGATCCGCCTCCCAGAGCAGGCCGTACACGCCCATCAGCGGGTCTTCACCCGCCACGCTGTCGACGACGACGTCGATGCGTTCATGGGCGCGCAGGATGCGTCGAAACAGCGCCTTTACCTCCTTCTCGCTGGTGTGATCGACGCGAAGCGCCACGGCGCTGCCGCCGGCGGCCTCGATCAGCTTCGCTGTTTCGTCGATCGTCTCGGGGCGTCCGTACGCCGACGGCCTGCCTTTGACGCTGCGACCCGTGCAATAGACCGTCGCGCCAGCCTCCCCGAGCGCACGAGCAATGCCGCGGCCGGCGCCGCGTGTGGCTCCGGCCACGAGGGCCACGCGCCCGGACAACGGCTTGCGAACGGATTTCGTCTTTGCCATGTTCTCGATATCTGGTCCAGCCTTTTTGGAACGCCGGGTCACATTATCAGGGCTTACAGCTGACACGGCGCCAGGGCTGCGATATGGTTCGCCCATGAAACGGAATGACACTCGCAAAGCTGCTGTCGTCGTCCTGCTGACGATGCTGCTGATCGGTGGCGCCACCGGCGGCGCCCAGCGCGCGCCATCCTTCGACGTTTACGAGTCGACGATTGCCGACATTCAGCGCGCGCTGCAGGCCAGGCGGGTCACGACGGTGGGAATCGTCGAACAGTATCTGCGGCGTATCAAGGCCTACAACGGCACGTGCGTGAACGAGCCACAGGGAAGACTGGGACCGGTCACGACCATCGCTCGCGCCGGGCAGATCAATGCGCTCTCCACGCTGAACCTCAGACCGGCGGCTCGCGAGAAATGGGGGTTCGACGCCCGCAAGGCGAGGAGCATGACCGATGGCGCCGACACTGCGCCCGACATGCCGGATGCCCTTGAAACAGCCGCGGCGCAGGACCGGGCGTTCGCGCGCGCCGGACGGCTCGCCGGCCCGCTTCACGGCGTCGTCATCGCCATCAAGGATCAGTACGACACGAAGGACATGCGCACGACGTCCGGTGGTGACGCGCAATATGCGAACGACCGGCCGCCGGACGATGCGACGTTCGTAGCGAAGCTGCGCGACGCGGGCGCCATCATCCTGGCCAAGGCGAACCTGGCGGAATATGCGGTCGACGGCGCGCGCAGCTCGTTCGGCGGCACGTTCTGCAATCCGTACGACACCGAGCGCGAGCCTGGCATGTCGAGCGCCGGTTCGGGAACGGCCGTCGCCGCCAATCTGGTGACCTGCGCCATCGGGGAGGAGACGGTCGTGTCAGTCCGCTGGCCCTCCGCCGTCAACAGCATCGTCGGCCTCGCTCCGACGAAGGAGCTGGTGAGTACCGACGGGATGATCGGCGCCGGGCTCAACATGCGCGTCGGGCCGATGTGCCGCACCGTTGCCGACACCGCCCGAATCCTCGACGTGATTGCCGGCTACGACCCGAAGGACGAGTACACCGCTCTGAGCGTGGGACGGACGCCGACAGCGTCCTATCTGAGCGCGGCGAACGTCCGTTCGCTCTCGGGTCTGCGCATCGGCGTGGTGCGGGAGTACCTGAATCGAAAGCTGCTCGCGCAGGCGGATATGGAAAGCGTCGACCTCGTCGAACGCGCGATCGATGTGCTGAGGAAGCTCGGCGCCACTGTCGTGGATCCGGGGCCTGAAGGGGCGCTCTTCCAGCCGTGCATCGCGCGCTCAGCACCCGAGCTCCTGTCCTCGGCCTTCACCCGGCAGTATCGACAGCTGTTTCCGGTGAACCCGTCAGGGCAGCCGGAGGGCGATCAGATCGCGACGCTCGTGGAGATGCGGGCCAGCCCGTCGCGTGCGCCGGACGCCTTGACGCTGCGAACGCTGGGCGGCGGCTTCGGCGATCCCGGCGAGGACAAGTACATGATCAATCGCTACCTGCGCGAGCGCGGCGACGCAAACATCAAGAGCAACGCCGATCTGATCGCCAGGGCCACTTTCTACGACGATCCGAATTTCCCGAATCGGCGTGCCGCCCGCGAGCAGGCAGAACGCGCGACCGCTCTGGATACGTCCGTCCGCATGCATACACGCCTCGCGCTGCAGACCCTCCTGATGAACTGCATGCAGGAGCAGAAGCTCGACGCGCTGGTGGCGCCGATGTCGACGGTGCCGCCGAAGAAGCTGCTGGCACCGCGCGAGCCGGCGAGCAACGGACGCACGCCCATCGGCTGGTTCATGTTCGGGCAGCAGGGATTCCCGGTTATCGACGTGCCGGCAGGTTTTACGACCTCCGTGTGGGACCGGGAAAGGGTGGGGAACGGGACACGGCTCGTCGGACCGGTCGCCGCGAAGCTGCCCGTGGGCGTCGACTTCATCGCCCGGCCATTTGGTGAGCCGATGCTGTTCCGCATCGCCGCAGCGTACGAGGCGGCGACGAAGAACCGGCGGCCGCCGGAAGGGTTCGGGCCGCTGCCGTAATCGGTGCGTCCCGATACGCCGAAAGGAGCCTGGAACTTTCCAGCCTTGCGCTCCGTCTTTCCCCTTGGCAATCTACAAGAGGACGGCCGAAGCCTGGCCGTTGAGACACCACGTGAGCGACCAGACCGATCTCATTCAGGGCACGCTCGACCTGCTGATCCTACGTACCCTCGCCCTCGAGCCGATGCACGGCTGGGCGATCGCCCAGCGAATCCAGCAGATTTCTGACGAATTACTGAAGGTGCAGCAGGGGTCGCTCTATCCCGCGCTGCACCGCCTCGAGCACCAGGGGTGGATCACCGCCGAGTGGGGAACGTCCGAAGCCAACCGTAAGGCCCGTTTCTATTCGCTGACGAAAGCCGGGCGGAAACAGGTCGCGCTCGAGCTGTCCAAGTGGGAACGACTGTCCGCCGGCGTCAATCTCGTTCTGGCGAGGACGTCGTGAACCGTCTGCTGCACATCGTGCGATCGCGCGTCCGATCGATCCTGTTCAGGGATCGGCGCGAGGACGACCTTGCCGAGGAGCTGCGTCTCCACATCGAACAGCAGGCGGAGCAGTGGATCGCGCAGGGCGCCGATCCGGCTGAAGCACGCCAGCGTGCGAAGCGGGAGTTCGGCAATCTGGAGTCGCTGAAGGAGCAGAGCCGCGACGCGCGTGGTATCGCTGCCTGGGACGCCGTTGTCCGCGACACTCGTCATGCGGCACGGCGGCTGCTGCGCGATTGGCGGTTCAGCGTGCCCGCGGTGCTGCTGCTCGGCCTCGGGATCGGCGCCAACACCGCGATCTTCAGTGTCGTCAACGCCGCGCTCTTCCGTCCGTCGCCGTTTGCGCATCCCGATCGGTTGGTGGATATCTACCAGAAGGACCGGAACGGCGCACCAGGCACCAACTCGTACCCGGCCTATCTGGACATGACGACCGCCACCGGCGTGTTCGCCCACGTCATGGCGGCGAGCATTCCCGACGGCGTGCGCTACCGCGAGTCCGGTGGTCCTGTACGGAATGGGGTCGCGGAGTACACGACGGCGTCGTACCCGGTCGTGCTCGGTGTCACACCGTCGTTGGGCCGATGGTTCAGAGCCGACGAGGACCGCCAAGGGGTGCCTGTCGTCGCCGTTATCGGCTATCAGGCATGGACCACGCACTTCGCCGCGGATCCCTCGGTCGTCGGCCGGACTCTGTACCTGCAGGGCGCGCCGGTGACGATCGTTGGCGTCGGGCCGCAGGGATATCGCGGCACGCTCAACCTTGGGGTGGTTACCGACTTCTGGCTGCCGGTGCAGTCGGCGCCGGTCCTGGGTGGCATGCCCAACGTGCTCGCGAGGCGGCCCGTCGAGGCGGTGTTTTTCGTGAAGGCGCGGCTGCGTGATGGCGTCACCGTGGCGCAGGCGCAGGCAGCCATGGAGGTACTGGGCAGACGTCTTGCCGCGGAGTACCCCGACGAGGATCCGGGCAAAGGGATCACCGTCCTCCCAGCGAACGACGTACGCGCCCACCCGCAGGCGGACACGCTGCTGTCGGTGGTGGCGTCGCTATTGCTCGGCGTCGTCGGGCTCGTGCTTGCTATCGCGAGCAGTAACCTGGCGACGCTGCTGCTCGTGCGGGCGGCCGCACGCACGAAAGAAGTGTCCGTCCGGCTGGCGATTGGCGCCACACGGTGGCAGATCGTGCGGCATCTGCTGGCGGAGAGCGTACTGCTCTCGGTTGCCGGCGGTATAACCGGGTGCGTCCTCGCGTGGTGGGTCCTGCGCTCGCTGCGCGCCTTCGAGCTGCCGATAACGCTCGACTTCAGCCTCGACACCACCGTGTTCGGTTTCGCCCTGGGACTCTCGCTGGCGACCGGCGTGTTGTTCGGCCTTGCGCCGGCGCTGAAGGCAACCCGCCTCGATCTGCTGTCTGTCATCCGTGACGACGGTCACGGCCGCGTGTCGGCGCGTCGCTGGTTCACCTTGCGAAACGCGCTCGTGGCGTTCCAGGTGACGGCGTCGGTCGTGCTGCTGTCGGCCACCGGCGTCTTTCTGCAGATGATCGTGGAGGCACGCGCGCAGCGCATCGGCTTCGCTGTCGATGGCGTGGCGACGATCGAAACGGATGCACGGTACTCGGGCTACACGGGTACGCGAGCGGCGGTGATCTACGACGAGCTGCGGCGCCGTATCGCCGCTCTTCCTGGCGTCGACGCGGCGATCCTTCTGCCTGAGCAGCC
This sequence comes from Vicinamibacterales bacterium, assembly GCA_036274155.1. Lineage (GTDB taxonomy): Bacteria > Acidobacteriota > Vicinamibacteria > Vicinamibacterales > UBA2999 > Gp6-AA40. The sequence goes on from DASUGH010000172.1 coordinate 6,708, forward strand.
AATGGAGGTCACCGGCGTGCCGGTGGTCATCGACGACCGCGTTTCAGACGGTCGCGTAGTGGGCGCCGGAAACGTCTGGGCCGGTCCAGGCTTTTTCGAAGTGATGCAGATTCCCGTCCTGTTCGGTCGCGCTCTCGATGAGCGGGATCGCCAGGGCAGCTCTCTCGTCGCCGTAGTCACCGAGTCGATGGCACGGCAGTACTTCGGCGACGTCAACGCTGTCGGCCGCCGCTTCCGCCTGGATCAACGGCCGGACTGGATCGAGGTCGTCGGCGTCGTCCGGGATACGGGAACGCTCGATCGCGGGGCCGACCTGGTCGATCCACGGCCGCAGCTCTTCTTCCGTCCGTTCGAGCAGGCCAACCTGCCACCGAATACGGTGGTCGCCCGCACGCGAGGCGATGACGCCGCGCTCGCGCGGGACATGCAGCGCGTGTTACTGGCAATGGATCCGTCACTGCCTGTGTTCTCGGCGCTGACGATGACGCAGCGGCTCGAGCAGTCGCTGATAGCCCCTCGTGCCGTGGCATCGTCTCTCGGAGCGCTCGGGGTGCTCGGCCTCGTCCTGGCGGGAGTTGGACTCTATGCAGTGATTGCCTTTGCGGTGTCGCGGCGGACGCGCGAGATCGGAATCCGCATGGCGCTTGGTGCACGGAGCAGCGACGTCCTGCGCGACGTGGCACGTGACGTGGCGGTGGTGCTGGGTGCGGGAGCGGGCATCGGACTGGTGTTCGCGAGCCTCGTGATCCTGGCGATGCGCGCGTTCGCGCGCCCGGCGCCCGGCATCGCGATTTACCGCCCGAGCCTGGATCCACTGCAGCTCGGGGCGATCGCCGTGTTCATCGTGGCGGTCGGCGTCGCGGCCGCGTTCATTCCGGCCCGCCGCGCTGTCCGCGTGAGCCCGATCTCTTCGTTGCGCCAGGAATAGAAGGGCGAGGCCTGGCTATGCGCATGTGGCACATCCTGCGGTCCCGCCTCCGATCGGTAGTCTTCCGCAACGGCCGAGAAGAGGATCTTGCGGAGGAGCTGCGTCTCCACATCGAACAGCAGGCGGAGCAGTGGATCGCGCACGGAGTCGAGCCTGCCGAGGCACGGCTTCGCGCCCAGCGGCAGTTCGGGAACGTGGAGTCGCTGAAGGAGCAAAGCCGCGACGCGCGTGGGACCGCTGCCTGGGACGCCGTTGCCCGCGACATTCGTCATGCGGCACGGCGGCTGGCGCGCGATTGGCGGTTCAGCGTGCCCGCGGTGCTGCTGCTTGGCCTCGGGATCGGCGCCAACACGGCGATCTTCAGCGTCGTCAACGCCGCGCTCTTCCGTCCGTCGCCGTTTGCGTGTCCTGAGCGACTGGTGGACATCTACCAGAACGACCGGAACGGCGCACCCTCCTCGAACTCGTACCCGGCGTATCGGGACATGGCAGCCGCCACCAACGTCTTCGCGCGCGTGATGACGGCGACCGTCCCGATCCCGGTGAGATATCGCGAGGGCGTTGGGCCGGTCCGGAGCGGCGTGGCGGAGTACGCGAGCGCCTCCTACCCGGTCGTGCTGGGCATCCAGCCATCCATCGGCCGCTGGTTCACCGCTGACGAGGACCGCCAGGGTGCGCCCGTCGTAGCCGTCATTGGTCACGAGACCTGGAAGACGCGCTTCCGTTCCGACCCGAACATCGTCGGGCGCACCATCTACGTTCAGGGAAGCCTGGCGACGATTGTCGGCGTCGGTCCCCGGGGATACCGCGGTACGTTCAACGTCGGAGTCATCACCGACGTCTGGCTGCCCGTCGAGTCGGCGCTGGGTCCGATTGCCGGCGTGCGCGTTGCCGAGGGCGCCCCGTTTTTCGTCAAGGCGCGGCTGCGCGACGGGGTCACGGTGGCACAGGCGCAGGCCGCGATGGACGTTCTGGGCCGCCGTCTGGCGGTCGAGTATCGCGACCAGGATGCGGGCACCGGCATCAGCGTCTTTGCCACCGATGATGTGCGCATTCACCCGGGGATGGACACGCTGGTGAACACGCTCGCGACGCTGCTGCTCGCAGTGGTCGGCCTGGTGCTCGCCGTCGCGTGCAGCAATCTGGCGACGCTGCTGCTCGTCCGCGCTGCTGCGCGCACGAAGGAGATCTCCATCCGGCTCGCGATCGGCGCCACGCGCTGGCAGGTCGTTCGCCACCTGCTGACCGAGAGCCTCCTCCTGTCGGCTGCCGGCGGTGCGGCCGGCTGCGGGCTCGCATGGTGGCTGATGCGCTGGCTGCGCACGCTCGATCTGCCGGTCGTCGTGGACTTCGGCGTCGACGCGACGGTGCTCGGTTTTGCCGTCGCACTGTCGATGATCACCGGCGTACTGTTCGGCCTGGCGCCGGCCCTCAAGGCCGCCCGCCTCGACCTGCTGGCAGTGATCCGCGAGGACGGCCACACCGGTTCTTCAGGGCGGCGCTGGTTCACGCTGCGGAATGGCCTCGTGGTGTTCCAGGTCACGGCGTCGGTCGTGCTGCTCACCGCGACCGGGGCGTTTCTCCAGATGGGCAAGGCGGCTCGCGAGCAGCGCAGCGGTTTCGCGACCGAGGGTGTCGCCTGGCTCGAAACCGACGCAGGTTACTCAGGCTACACGCCCGAACGCGCAGCAGTTGCCTACGACGAGCTGCGGCGTCGCGTCGCTGCGCTGCCGGGCGTCGAGGCGGTGACGCTCACGCACGGAGCGCCGATGGAGAACGCAACCCAGCCGATTGTTCTCGAGGACACCGGTTCGGGGGAGCGCAAGGTCCAGGCCGGCAGCATGTGGGCAGGGGCCGGATTCTTCGACGTGATGCGGATTCCTGTTCTGGCCGGCCGCGCCATCGATGCGCGAGACCGGAAGGACAGCCCGGTGGTGGCTGTCATCACCGAATCGATGGCGCGGCACTATTTCGGAGGGGTCAACGCCGTCGGCCGACGCTTCCGCATGGACCAGCGGGCCTGGTGGATCGAGGTGGTCGGTGTAGTGGGTGACACGGGCGGGGCCGACCAGCCCGAGGTCTTCTTCCATTCCGTCGAGCAGGCTGAGGGGCCGGCAGCGCTCGCCGGCAATGGCCGTACCGCCGTTGCGCGCACGTCGGCCGATGCGTCGGTGCTCGTGCGTGACATGCAGCGTGAGCTGCTGGCGATCGATCCGTCGCTGCCGGTCTTCTCGGCGATCACGATGGCGCGTCAGATCGAGCAGAAACTGGCGGGGCCGATCGCCGTGGCGTGGTCGCTGGGTTTACTCGGGGCGCTCGGGCTCGCCCTGGCCGGTATCGGGCTCTACGCGGTGATGGCGTTCGCGGTCGCGCGGCGATCGCGCGAGATCGGCATCCGCATCGCGCTCGGCGCCCGCGGCGGCAACGTCGTGCGCGACGTCGCTCGCGACGCGGCGGTCGTGCTTGGCGCCGGAGCCGGCGTCGGGTTGACGTTTGCACTGATCGTGATCCTGGGGATGCGCGCGTTTTCCAACTTTTCGGCCGGCCCCGCGAACATCGATTTTCACCCTCCGAGCCTGGACCCGCTGCAGCTGGCGGCCATCGTCGGTTTCGTCTTCGTCGTGGGCGTGATTGCCGCATTCATCCCCGCCCGTCGCGCCGCCCGCATGAGCCCGCTTTCTGCCTTGCGCGAGGAGTAAAAAAGCGGAAAAGGCGGTAGACTCCTACGGAACAGGGCGGGCTGAGGTGTGGACCCCGCCGACGGAGAACAGAATGAGCCGCCTTTTTCTTGGAACCGTGATGGCGTTAATTGGCGCCGCAATCCTGACCACGAGCACAGTGTCAGGGCAGGGACGCGTCGATTCGCCCGGCGTGATGACGCGGGAGGGTGGTGTGCCCGCGCTTGGCAGCTACAAGGTGCCGAAGACGCCGTGGGGCGAGCCGGACCTCCAGGGCACCTACAACGCCAACGACCTGCAAGGCATTCCGATGCAGCGGCAGCAGTCGGCGGGCACGCGCTATCGGCTGAACGATGAAGAGTACAAGCAGCGTGTGGCGCAGCGCGACCAGAACGTGGCCAACGACAACAGCGACGAATTCACGTTGGAACGCGCGGAGGAGTTCGAGAAGAGGTTCGGGACCGTCGGTGGCGCGGTGTCCCCACCGCCGCATTGGCTCGAGCGCGCACGAACTGTGAGCCGCGTCACGTCGTACGTCATCGACCCGCCGGACGGACGCATTCCGGCTCTCACACCGGCGGCCCAGGCGGCAGGCCAGCAACGGCAGCAGGCGCAGCTGGCGCGTCGTCAGCAGCTGAACGGCATCGAGGCCGAGTGGACGACGGATCGCAGCAACTACGACCGCTGCATCAGCACCGGCGTGATCAACTCGATCACCCCGAAGATCTACAACTCGGGCAGCCGTATCGTGCAGGGCCCGGGCTGGCTCGCGTTCCAGAACGAGATGATTCACGAAACGCGCGTCATCCCGACCGACGGCCGCAAGCAGGTTGGCGCGTCTGTCAAGAACTGGATGGGCACGTCGGTCGGTCACTGGGAGGGCGATGTGCTCGTGGTCGAGACCCGAAACATCAAGCCCGAATCGGCGGTCAACGGACAGCCGCTTTCAGACGAGGGAGTCCTGATCGAGCGGTTTACGCTCGCAGATGCGAACACGCTCGACTACCGGGTAACGGTCAACGACCCCAAGGTGTACGTCGCACCGTGGACCGCTCGCTTGCCGATCCCGCGGGAAGAAGACTACGGCTACTACGAATACGCCTGCCACGAAGGGAACTACGCGATGCCCAATCTGCTCGCGGGTTCGCGCGCCGAGGAGAAGCGGCGTGCTGAGGCGGCGGCCCGTGGCGAGAAGGTTCCCGAGCCTGCCGCGCCGGCTCGCGGTCGTGGGGCCGGAGCGGGCGGCGGCGGTGGTGGCCGCGGCGGTCGCGGTCAGAACTAGCCGGACGCTGCTTCGAAGGTCGACGGCAGATTGATCGCGAGCGTTTCGCGATCGAATCCTTCCTGAAACCGGCGCGCCATGGGCGCGCCGCGTTTCTTTCACTACACCGGTCGATCCACTCCACTTCCTTGTCAGCGACAACACAAACCAGCTCGGATCCAGACCCGATTCGAAAGGCGATCCAGGCGCATGTCGACGCGGGCAGCCTATGCGGGGCGGCGACGCTCGTGTGGCATGGCGGCAGCGTCGTGCAGAGCGTAGTGATGGAACACGAGAAAGCCGATCCCCTTCGATGCCGCGGCGGAATCGGAACCGTTGGCTGGCCCGGCGCCTACGGCAGTTGGTGGCAGGCGGATCCGACCGACAGGTCGATCCTGATCTTCATGACGCACAACATGGTCGAACTCCACCAGCTGGCTCGTGGCATCGGCCTTGGCGCCTGGAGTGCCATCGGAGAGTTCCACGCGCTCGCCAGTTCGCAGATCGTGTCGCCTGAATCTGCGCTCCCTCAGCCCGCGAACTGACTCGGCTCAGCGCGCCGGCGGGAGCGGCGTGAAACGATCGTATCCCACTCATTCCGCGCGCAGCGCGGTAATCGACTCGACGCGTGACGCGCGATACGCGGGGAGCAGGCACGCCGCCACGGCGATGATTGCCAGGAGAACCGGAACGGCCCCGAACGCCACCAGGTCGTGGCTCTCGGTTCGATAAAGGAGCGAATCAACGGTGGTCGCCACTGCGTAAGCGGCGCAGACGCCGAGCACGAGCCCAATCGCCACGAGCGTCAGCCCCTGTCTGACAACCAGCCGTACGATCTTCGCAGGCTCGGCGCCAAGGGCGAGCCGAACCGCGATCTCACGGCGTCTCTCGGAAACGCCGAACGCGAGCAGGCCATACAGGCCGATTCCTGCCAGCAGCAGCGCGCCGCCCGCGAACGCGCTCAGCGTCAGGGCGCTGAACCGCTTCGGGGCGACGGCATCGGCCATTTGCTCGCTCATCGTCGAGATCGATTGGACGGCCAGGGAACGGTCGATTCTCGCGATCTCGCCGCGCACCGGCGAGGCCAGCGCTCGCGGGTCGTCGTTCGTACGAATCACCAGCTTCACGTCGCGTCCGAACGAGCCAGGAAAGTTCTCCAGCATGAAATCAGGGAGCTGGGTGAACGGTTCATAGGCGTGCAGGTAGGGCTCGACCTCGAGCGGGCCGTCGGCCACATCGTCGACGATGCCGACGATGGTGAGCCATGGGTTCGGGTTCTGCGTCACGTCCAGTCCCCACCGCAGCCGCTTGCCGATGGCATCCTGACCGGGCCAGAACGTGTCCGCGAGCCGCTGATTGACGATGACGACGTTCCTGTGTCCGCGGTCCTCCGCGTCGGTGAAGAACCTGCCGCTGCGAAGCCGGATTCCAAGCGTGGTGAAATACGGCCCGCGCGTCCACGAGAGATTGGTGTTGCGAGGAGACGAGGTGACCAGGCTGAAACCTTCCGGCGCGAGCGTCCGTCGCTCGTAGGCCTCGAGCGGCAGGTCGGTCGCCAGCGCAGCCGACCGGATGCCGGGGAGCGAAGACGCCTGCCGGAAGATTGCGTCATGGAATGCGTGGACGCTCGCCGCGCTCTGATACCCGGGACCTGGCAGCGTGACGGCCGCCGTCAACACGCGGTCCGCATTGAATCCGGCATCGGTCGCCATGAGTGCGGTGAAGCTCCTGATGAAGAGACCGGCGCCGGCAAGCAGCACGCAGGCGAGAACGACGGTCAGCACGACGAGCGTTGCCTGAATGCGATGCCGGCGCACTCCCGGAGTGGTTCGCGCCGTCTCTTCCTGAAGCGTGCGCCCAGGTGCGCCGCGCTCGGCGGCGGCGAGAGGGATCAGGGCGAAGGCGAGAGAGGTGATGACAATCAGTCCAGCGGTGAACGCCAGTACGCTCCCGTCGATCGGCACGGAACGGGCGGCCGGCAGTTGTTCCGCGACGGTTGCCGGCAATGACGCGACGATGAACATGGCAATCGCAACGCCGGCCGTGCCTCCGGCGACGGACAGAACCGACGTCTCCGCCAGCAGGAGCTGCAGCAGACGCCCTCGACTCGAGCCGAGGGCGCGACGGAGAGCCACCTCGCGCGCGCGCGTTGCAGCGCGGCTCAGCACGAGATTGGCGATGTTCGCGCACGCGACGAGCAGAACGAGGCCTACCGCCACCAGCAGCAGGAGGAGCGGCCGCTCGGTGTGGCCGGCGATCTCGTCGTGAAGTGAAACGGCCGACAGACCGATCACGAAACCCGCCCCTTTCAGGCCAGGGGGGTAGCGGTCGTTGATGCGGCGCGTCTGCACGGCGAGCTCGGCGTTCGCTGCTTCAACGGAGGTGCCGCGCTTCAGCCTGGCGATCGCGCTGTAGATGAATTCGTTGCCCCGTATCACACGCTGCGCATCGGTGAAGGCCAGCGGAACCCAGAGCTCGGCGCGTCGATTGTTGATTTGCGGTCCCGGTCGCGGAAACTCGAATGCGGCCGGCATGATCCCCACGACGGTGTACGGCCGGCGATCGAGCACGATCGTTCGACCGAGAACGGACCGGTCTCCTCCAAATCGAGCGTGCCAGAGGCTCCAGCTCAAGATCGCCACGTCGGTGCCCTGTCTCTCCTCTTCCGGCCGGAACGTTCGACCGAGATGCGGCGACACTCCGAGAACCGTAAACAGGTTGGGGGTCACCCGTGCGGCATCGAGCAGTACGGGTTCGTTCGTGCCCGACAGCTCGAGAGCGACGCTGCGATATGCGCCGACGGCCTCGAACGATTGCTGCTCGCGCTGAAGGTCGATGAAGTCGGGAGGGGAGAACGGCGCACCGCCGAAGCTGAAGCCGGCGAGGTCTTCCTGCAGCGCAACGAGACGATCCGGGTCGGGGAATCCGAGGGGGCGGATGAGGACGGCGTTGATGATGCTGAACGTCGCCGTGTTGATGCCGATGCCGATTCCGAGCGTCAGAACGACGACCAGCGCAAACCCGGGATGACGGCCAAGCCCACGGACGGCGTACCGGAAGTCCCGTGCGAGACTCGCCAGACGCGGCATGAGCGCCCATCGGTCGCGCAGCTCCTCGGCGATGCGAGCGGTGCTCCCGAACCGGCGGCGCGCCTCCGCACCCGGGTTCGCGGCACCGGCCTGCCCGAGCTGTGCCTGCCGCATGGCGACGTGAAAGGCCATCTCGTCGCGGAGGTCCTGGTCCAGCTGCCGGCGCCGCCAGGTGGCGTGCAGGCGAAGACGCAGGCTGTTCAGCCACTCGCGCATTGGGAGCTCCGTCAGTTCGCCTCGAGCACGAGATTGATCGCGGTGCTGGTGCGGCGCCACGACTCGATGGTCTCCTTCAGCCGCCGGCGGCCGGCCTGCGTGAGCCGGTAGTACTTGGCGCGGCGATTGTTGGCCGAGACGTCCCAGTCGGCGGTCAACAGGCCGCGCAGTTCCAGACGGTGCAGGGCCGGATACAACGCGCCCTCTTCGATGGCGAGCGCTTCGGCCGAGGCGGAGTGAATCCATTCCGCAATCTCGTAGCCGTGCTTCTCGCCGATCGCGAGGGTCCGCAGAATCAGCAGCTCCAGCGTGCCTTGCAGCAGATCGGCCGGCTTCGTGTCGCTTCCCATAAGCGCCTTAGGTGAGTCTCACCTAAGACGCTTATGGGAGTCAAGCGCGGATCGTCGTCGAGCAGAACCCGGCAGGACGAACCGGCGGGGCTGGTTGCTACACTTCCTGCTGCGCGAAGCTCATGAAGGACGCGGGGCTCACTGCGGCGGGTAAGGCATTTCTGGCGGCACGCAACCTCGTGCTCCGCCATCGGCTCGACCGCGAAGCGGCGGTGCGGGAGTTTCGCTGGCCGGCTCTCGACCGGTTCAACTGGGCGCTCGACTATTTCGATGCCATCGCCTCAGGGAACGACGCTCCGGCCCTCCACATCGTCGACGACGATGGCGGCGAACACGTGCGGTCATTCGCGCAGATGGCGCGGCGCTCGAATCAGGTCGCCAACTTTCTCCGTGAGCACGGCGTGCGCCGGATGGACTGCGTGCTGCTCATGCTCGGCAACGAGGTTGCGCTCTGGGAAACGCTGCTCGCCGCGATGAAGCTCGGCGCCATCGTCAGCCCGGCGAGCAGCCTGCTCACACCGCTGGATCTCCAGGACCGCGTCGACCGTGGTCACGTCCGGCACGTCATCGCCGGGTCGGCGCTGGTGCACAAGTTCGATCACATCAAGGGCGAGCTCACCAGGGTCGCCGTGGGCTACGACGTTCCTGGCTGGACGTCGTACGCGGCGAGCGAGGCGTCGCCGTCGATGTTCGAGCCGACCGGCGTCACGCTCGCGGCGGATCCGCTGCTCCTGTACTTCACCTCGGGCACGACCGCCAGGCCGAAGATGGTCCTGCACACGCATCAGAGCTATCCCGTCGGCCATCTGTCGACGCTCTTCTTCACCGGCCTTCAGCCTGGCGACCGGCATTGGAACATCAGCTCGCCAGGCTGGGCGAAGCATGCCTGGAGCAGCTTCTTCGCGCCCTGGAACGCCGAGGCCACGGTGTTCATGTACAACTACGAGCGGTTCCAGGCGAAGCGGGTGCTGCAAGCGCTCGTCGCGCACCGGGTGACGACGATGTGCGCGCCGCCGACGGTGTGGCGACTGCTCGTGCAGGAGCCGCTCGCCGGGTATCCGGTCGCGATCCGTGAGGCGATGAGCGCCGGCGAGCCGCTGAATCCAGAAGTCATCGACCAGGTACGGCAGGCCTGGGGTGTCACGATCCGCGACGGCTACGGTCAGACGGAAACGACGGCGCTGGTCGGCAATCCTCCGGGACAGCCGCTCAAGCCCGGGTCGATGGGGCGGCCGCTCGTGGGTTGTCCCATCGTTCTCCTGGACACCGACGACAAACCGGCCGACGAAGGTGAGGTCTGTATTCAGCTCTCCGGGAATCCGCTCAACCTCACCGCCGGTTATTACGGCGACGACGGGCGGACGGCCGGGGCGATGCGCGACGGCTATTACCGGACTGGCGACGTGGCGGCGCGCGACGCTGATGGGTACCTCACGTTCGTCGGGCGGGCCGACGACGTGTTCAAGGCGGCTGACTATCGCATCAGCCCCTTCGAGCTCGAGAGCGCACTGATCGAGCACCCGGCGATCGTCGAAGCCGCTGTCATTCCCAGTCCCGATCCGGTGCGTCACATGGTGCCAAAGGCCGTGGTGACCATCGCCGAGGGTTACGAGCCTGGTCGCGAGCTGGCGCTCGAGATCTTCACCTTCGCACGGACCGTGCTGGCGCCGTACAAACGCATCCGCCGCCTCGAGTTCGCGCCGTTGCCCAAGACGATTTCGGGCAAGATCCGTCGTGTGGAGCTTCGTGGCGTCGAAGAAGAGCGGCGGGCGCGCGGCGAGCGTGCGCCGATGGAGTTCTTCGAGGAAGACTTCTCGGTAGAATGATCTTCAGGGCGACGTCGCGTCCGAGCCTGATGTCTTTCGCCCGATACACCTCGCCCATCCCGCCGTGGCCGATAGCGGAGAGCACTTCATACGGTCCGAGCCGCGAACCAATGGCGAGTGTCACGGGTTGGGCGGTGCGTGATTATAGTGCTCCCATGCTCACTCCTGCTCCCATTCACGCAGACTTCTGGACGTCACCCAGAGAACTGCCACGACGGCGATCGTCGCGGCGCCGCCGAAGACGACCGAGGGGACCGTTCCGAACCACTGCGCGGTGAGGCCGCTCTCGACCGCGCCCCACTGGTTCGAACAGGCGATGAAGAGGCCGTTCACTGCGGCCACGCGCCCCCGCAGGCCGTCGGGCGTGCGCGTCTGGACCAGCGAGATGCGCAGCACCACGCTGACGGCATCGAACACGCCGGTGAAGAACAGCATCAGGAACGACAGCCAGCCGGCGGTCGCCAGGCCGAAGCCGATCGTCGCCAGGCCGAAGAGCGCCACCGACACGAGCAGCACGACCCCGCCGTGCCGGATGTGCGATCGATGTGCCAGCCACAGCGACATCAGCCCGGCGCCGAACGCCGGTGCCGCGCGCAGCCATCCGAGCCCCGATGCGCCCACCTGCAGAATGTCGGTTGCGAAGATTGGCAGCAGGGCAACGGCGCCGCCGAAGAACACGGCGAGCAGATCCAGGCTCATGGCGCTCAGGATGATCTTCTCGCGCCAGACGAATCGGAGTCCTTCGAGCGTCGTCCGCCAGCCGCTCGCCCCCGTACGCTCCATGGGCGTCGGCGGCGGCACTCTGATCGCGGCAAAGCAGGCCACGGCGACGACGGAGCAGACGGCCTGCGTCAGGTAGACGCTTTCACTGTCGAACACGGTCAGCAGCGCGCCGCCGACGGCCGGGCCTCCGACCGTGGAGAACTCACGGCCGGTACCGGACCACGAGATGGCGTTGGTCAACGCCGCCGGCGGAACGGTCTGCGGCAGCAGCGCAGAGTTCGCTGGCCACTGGAACGCGCGCGCCGACGCCGTGACGAAAAGAGCAGAGTAGATCGCCCAGACACCGCGGTGGATACCGGCCGCGGCCAGCGCGAATCCGGCCGCAGCCACAGCCACCTGCATCAGGATGGATATCGTGCGGCGGTTGTGCCGGTCGGCGGCGTGTCCGGCCATGAACGTAAAGAGGAAGACCGGAATGATCTGCACCAGCCCGACGTTCCCGAGCACAACGGGTGACCTCGTGGCCAGGTACAGATCCCACCCCACCACCACGGTGAGCATCTGCGCGGCGAGGTTCGACAACGTCGTGCCGGCCAGGAGATAGCGGTAGTTGCGGGACTCGAAGGCGGTATAAGCGCTCAGACCTCTATTATCTGCTGGTGGTTTCACAGCCCCTGGCGCGGTCGAGCGCCGGCGACCGGCACTCGCAAAACGCGTGGGCGCCTGCTACAAACCAGAGAGCCGGACGAAGTGAGCTTCGAGCGTTGATCGTGAAATCGTGGCGAGCGCAAAAAGCAGTGAAAGCAACTCCCGCTCGCTTGCCACCGAGAACGAGCGTCCGTCCGTGGTGATCGTCATTGAGCCGTCGCCCCTGTGGGGTGGATACGTGCGATGGATTCCGTGATTTCACGTGGCAGCGATGCGATCGCGGCAGACCACATCAGCCGGCAGGCCGGGCATCTGAACGTCACGGTGGATGGTGTGAGGATTCTGATGGCTGCCGTCGTCGATGAGCAGGCCGGATTGTGGCAATGGACGGTGACCTCCGTGATCGGGGAAGCCCGTCCGGCAGGCTCAGCCATTTGCGGCGGGATGATGCCCGATCGATTGGAAAAAGTCAGTACATCCGCGCCGGTGTAGCGAGGAGCGAGACGGCTGTTTACCGACTCCCCGTCGGCTCGAGGCGAGCCGTGGCGGACGTCACGAGCGATGACGAGGCAGGGGCGAGAGCGGTGTAGTAGCGCACGAATCGCTTCGGTTCAGCGCTGTCGTAGGCGGCGAGATTGTGAGCCCAGCGAAAGCCGATCGACTGGTATCGAAGCTCCACGCTGACGCTGAACGGACCATCGCCCGTGGTATCGACAACGTAACGCACACGGTCGCCGCCACCGCTGAAGTCGAGATCACGCGCCGCATCGCCGTAGACGCCAATCATCGGGTCGGCGGTCGTCTTGTCAAAGCCGCGCGGCAGCAGCCGGTTGTCTTTCAGATACTGTGTCGCGGTGAGCAATCCTGTTGTCGGCCGTCCGTTGCGATCGCCGAGCACCGCCTCGTAGATTTGCACCTGGTCGGGCCGGCTGATGCGCTCGTAGTGCGGTTCGTGTCGCAGCGGGTCGGCGTCGTTGTCGTTTCCCTGAATGGCACCGGTCTCAGCGATCGCGCCCGATTCGAACACCGGCGCACCCTGGGCGTTCCGCACCGTCACGTGCAGCCAGGTGCGCCGCGACGGGTAGCCGGTGGGAAACTTGTGCCCCGAAAGATTCCTCACGTCGACGTCGAAGGTCAGCGTTCGTCCGGCCAGCTGCGGCGTCGACACTGACACCGTGGCTGTCTCATCACGCAGTTGACGCTCGGTGGCTCGTGCGGTCGCTTCGAGCTCCGCGGGAGTGGCTTCCACACCGAGCTCCGCCCGGTATCGATTGAGAAGCCTGACCATGAAGGCGTTGCCGCCGACGAAGAGATGGCGCGAGAGCCGATCACGAACGTCGCCGAGCACCGACGCCGTTCGAATGGGGCCGGATGCAGCCGGCATGTGACACGACTGGCAGCTCCGCTGCTCCCTGCTGAAATCGCTGTGCTGCCATTCCTGATAGTTCATCTGCTCGGGCAGCGAGCCGATGACCTCGCCGTCGGGTCCGAACGCCTGCGTGATGAGCGTGTGGCACGAGGCGCACAACTCCGACTCGGTGATGTGCTTTCCCTCTGACTGTGCGAAGCCGCTGACCGAGTGCATGATCGTGGTGCGCCCCTGGTCGATCGTGTAGCGGCCGAAGATGGGGCGCTTGCCGTCTGGCGGCGTCTCGGGAAGCACGAACTCGCCGTTGAAGCTCTCACGGGTCCCAAGGCGTTCGTTCGAGATCTGATGACAGACGGTGCACGAAACGCTGTCGGCGGCGAGCCGGCCGAGCGGCGAGCTCTGTTCAGCGATCGGCAGGTGTGCGAAGACCTCGCCTTTGCCGCCGGCCGCTCGTGAGATGCGCGTCGACATCGGCATATGACAGCCGGCGCACTCGTCCTGAATGGCCTCCGTGTGCCGCGGGTGATCGGTGACCTCCCGGCGGACGGCGGCCTGCCAATAGGGATCCCTTCCCGAGTTCGCCATCATCGTCGATCGCCAGCTGGCGCCGATCGACACATCCTCGCCGGCCGGTGTCGACAGATTGTTGTGGCAGGCGGCGCAGTTCTCCGAATGGGTGAAGAGCGACAGATTGGCGTGGATGGCCGCGTGCCGCGGCCGGCGCTCGGCGCCGCTTTGTGCCGAAGGAAGGATCAGAAAGATCGTGAGCATCCAGCCGCTGCAGGCGACGAGAAAGAAGCGCGGGGCCCGTCTCAGCCGATTCTGCATGTCATCACTTCCAGAACTGGAAGAGTCCGCCATCGAACCAGTCCCAGAGGAAATAGGTGAGAAACTGCGGCTTGCGTTCCTGACGCTCGTTGAGCGGCACTCGCACACCGACGTTCAGGAGAATGTGCTGCAGCTTGCTGAGTGACACCTGCATCTGCGGGACGACGTCCCATTCCGCGTCGCCGCGTTCGGGTTTTGCGACGAGCACCTCCGCCATCGGCGTCCACGCGCGGCCGAACCCCTGGTCCTGTGCGAAGGTGTAGCCGAGCGCGGTGCGGAGGAACGCCTCGTTGTCTGCCGCGTCCTGGTCGGACGGGATCTCGTAGCCGGCGTGAAGCTGCAGGAATGCGCTGGGGCCGAGCAGCTGTCCCCACATCGCAAACGGTTCGTACACTCGGTAGCCGTTGCCGAGTCCCTCGGTTTCTTTTCCGGTTGGCAGGGTGAGCGCGCCGCCAGCCGCGAAGATGCTGCCGCGGCTCTCGCTCGCATAGAAAGTCCGACGGAAGGCGAGCTCGATATCGCCGAGGCCGCGCGCCCAGGGGCCGCCTGCCGCACTCTGCTGAACCGCGAACGGCACCGTGATCTCGTACTGATTGCGCGCCCCGATCCGGTGCTCGTAGACGAGTGTGTTGACCACCGCCTTGGTGCCGGAGCTGGTGACGCCCGTGGTCCACACGGCCTCGTTTTCGGGAAACGCCTTCTCCGTGAAGAACGCCCGCGGAAGGTTCAGGTCGCCACGCGGCCACGCCTTGTCGCCGCAGAACGACCCGACATAACGAACGGTTCGCTCGATCTGCTCGGCGGTCAGGGCGTCGCCGAACGCCGGCATGTGCCGGTCGAGCCCGCGCACCGGTCCGCCGCGCGTGACCACCGAAATCCAGTCGGCGAACGGTTCGACCGTGTTGGTCGGGCAGTCGTTGAAGTCGGGGAACGTGTGCCCGTTGGGGAGCGGCAGCGGGAACCCGACCACCGATTGCGGTGACCCCGACCCGTCATGGGCATGGCAGGTCGCGCACGCCAGCCTGAAGATCTCTTCGCCGGTCGATTCGTCCGTCACCCCGCTCGAGCTCGCGCCGGCAGGTGTTGGTTGCTGTCCGGCTGCCGCGACCGGCCGGCTGGCCGTCGCCGTTGAGAGTAGAACCAGTGGCAGCAGCCAGCCGATCTTGCGCATCCCGCTCCTTGCCGCCTCCGCTTCGGCGAGGCAGGCTCATGCCGCGTAGGGCGTCAGCGCCGCAGGCTATCGCACCGCGATCGAGAACGGAAACGTGACAGCGAGTCTGAGATTCAGTCTTAAGAAGAGATCGCGCGGTGCGAGGGTGCGACGGTGCGACGGTGCGACGGTGCGAGAAGCGCGACGGTGCGAAGGTGCGATGGTGCGACGGGACGGGTGCGACACTGCGAAGGGTGCGACGCTGCTGCGTGCCCTCCCGCTCGCACCCTGCGCCGCACCTCGCACCCCGCACCCGCACCCTCGCACCCTCGCACCACGCACCCTCGCACCCCGCACCTCGCACCCTTGCGCACCTCGCACCCTTGCGCACCTCGCACCCTTGCGCACCCTCGCACCCTCGCACCCTCGCACCGCTACCGTCAGCTATCATGCCCTCGTGAGAGTTCTTCTCGTCGAGGACGATGCCACGATAGCGGAGTTCGTCGGGCGTGGCCTGCGCGAGGCGGGCTTCGCCGTCGATCACGAGCCTGACGGAGAAAGCGGGCTGCACGCGGCGCTGACCACGCCCTACGATGTGGCGATCCTCGACGTGATGCTGCCGAAGCGCGATGGGCTCGCGATCATCGACGAGATGCGCCGCCGCAAGATCCTCACGCCGGTGCTGATCCTGAGCGCCCGGCGATCGGTCGACGACCGCGTCCGCGGTCTTCAGGCGGGCGGCGACGACTATCTCACCAAGCCGTTCGCGTTCACCGAGCTGCTCGCGCGCGTGCAGGCGCTCCTGCGCCGGTCGACGCAGTCGCCGGGTCCCACCACGCTCGCCGTCGACGATCTCGAGGTCGATCTGCTCTCGCGCCGCGTTCGTCGCGGCGGCCGGGCGATCGAGCTGCGGCCGCGCGAGTTCAGCCTGCTCGAGTACCTGATGCGCAACGCCGGCCGCGTCGTCTCGAAGACGATGATCCTGTCGCACGTGTGGGAGTACAACTTCGATCCGCAGACGAACGTCGTCGACGTGCTGGTCAGCCGGTTGCGCGACCGTATCGATCGCCCGTTCGAACGAAAGCTGCTCCACACCGTACGCGGCGTCGGATATGTCCTCCGCGCGTAGCGCCTTCGCCCTTCGCCTCGGACTCTGGTACGCCATCTGGTTCGTCCTCGGCGCCATGTCCATCGTGTTCCTCACCTACTTCCTGACCTCGACGTCGCTGGCGCTGCGCGATCGTCAGATCCTCCGCAGCAAGGTGGGTGAGTATGCGGCCGCGTACGCCCGCGGCGGCCTCGGATCGCTGACGCGGACGGTGCAGGCGGAGCAGGCGACGGCCCCCGAGCGCTTGTATGTCCGGGTCGTGGATCGCGGAATCGAGATCAAGGTGCTCAGCAACTCGCAAGGCTGGGATCTCTCGAGGCTGGAGCTCGAGTCGGCGCGCCTCAGCGACGGAACGCTCGTCGAGGTGGGGAAGAGCAGCGAGGAGCGGGAAGCGTTGCTCGCACGGTTCCGCGCGACGCTCGGGGCGGTGACGCTGTTGATCATCGCGGTCGCCCTCGGGGGCGGGTGGTTGGCCACCCAGTCCGCGCTCTCTCCGATCCGCCGTCTGACCCAGACCGTCCGGCAGATCATCCGTACCGGCCGGACCGATGCACGCGTGCCGCTGACGGAATCGCCGGGCGAGGGTGATGCGATCGACGAGCTGACGGTGCTCTTCAACACCATGCTCGACCGGATCGCGAGACTGGTCGATGCCATGCGTGCGTCGCTCGACAACGTCTCGCACGATCTGCGCACGCCGCTGGCGCGGCTGCGCGGCACTGCCGAACTGGCGCTCGCCTCGCCCGCCGACGTGGATCGATACCGTGATGCGCTCGCCGATTGCGTCGAAGAGAGCGATCGCATGCTGGCGATGCTGAACGCGCTGATGGATATCTCCGAGGCCGAGAGCGGGACGATGCAGCTGCAGCGTCAGCCGATCGATCTGAACGACGTGCTCGAACGCGCCGTCGACCTGTATGCGGATGCGGCGGAGGCCAAGGGCCTGACGATCGAGCGCTCGAAGTCGGATGGTCCGGTGGTCGTGTCGGGCGACCGCCCGCGGCTCGAGCAGGTGGCGGCGAATCTGCTCGACAACGCGGTGAAATACACGCCCGCCGGCGGGCGGGTGGAGGTGTCGGTGTCGACCCGCGACGGCAGTGCCCAGATTCGCGTCCGCGACACCGGCATCGGCATTCCCCCCAATGAGCAGCCGCGCATCTGGGATCGCCTCTTCCGCGGCGACCAGAGCCGCGCCGAACGCGGGCTTGGTCTCGGCCTCAGCCTGGTCAAGGCGATCGTGACCGCGCACGGCGGCAGTGTGGCGGTCGACAGCGAGCCCGGGCGCGGTTCGACCTTCACCGTCTCCCTCCCGCTCAGCTGAGCTGTCCGCCTGAGGCTGAGCGGTCCGCCTATCTAAAGGCGGACCCTACATCAGCAACGGGCAGGCATTTACGTTGTCACAACCTTTCACGTCTGTAATGGTCGTGTAAGCGCCGGGAAAGGGTGTTCGCCGTCTAATCGAATAGGGAATCGTTTGAGCGCCGGGTTGAGGGGTGAAAAGCGGTCCAGCTCGGCGAATTACTGAGAAAGAGGGAACACTGCCATGAACGGACGTTATCACCTGACCCCGCGTGCTTTGAGGACGTGGGCGGCTGCGGCGGCAGTCACGCTGCTGATGGGCGGCGCCACCTGGCATTCGATGGCCGTCACGAGCGCCGCTGACGAGGCCGTGCAGGCCGTGGCACAACCGAAAGCCGCGCCAGTCACACACGCCGTTGCCGCCGGGCGGGATTCGTATGCCGACGTTGTCGACATGGTCTCTCCCGCTGTGGTGACCGTTCACGCCTCAGGTCGGGCGCGGGTAAGAGACACCCAGTTTCAGCTCCCCGACGATGACTTTCTGCGCCGTTTCTTCGGCCAGAACGGCATCGACCCGCGGCGCTTGCCGCGGCCGCGTGAGAACGCGCTCGGTTCGGGCGTCGTCGTCTCATCGGACGGCTACATCCTGACGAACAACCACGTGGTCGAGGGGGCCGACGACATCAGCATCGACTTCACGGACGGCCGCACAATGACCGCGAAGCTCGTCGGCACTGACAACCTGAGCGATCTTGCGCTGCTGAAGGTCGCGGGATCCGACTTCCGCGCCATCAAGATGGGCGACTCGAACGCGGTCAGGGTTGGCGATATCGTGCTCGCGGTCGGCAACCCGCTGAACGTCGGACAGACGGTCACGATGGGCATCATCAGCGCCAAGGGGCGTTCCGCACCCGGTCCAGGAAACGGCAGCTACGAGGACTTCCTCCAGACCGACGCGCCGATCAACCACGGCAACTCGGGCGGCGCGCTCGTGAACCTGAAGGGCGAGCTCGTAGGCATCAACTCGCAGATCGTGTCGGTCTCCGAGGGCAACATCGGCATCGGATTCGCGATTCCGGCCAACATGGCGAAGCGCGTCATGGACGACCTGCGCACGAGCGGCAAGGTGACCCGTTCGCAGCTCGGAATCGGCGTCCAGAACGTATCGCCCGACATGGCGGCGAACCTCGGCTTCAAGGGCACCGGCGGCGTCATCGTCAGTTCGGTGACACCCGGCAGCGCCGCCGAACACGCCGGTCTGAAGGTTGGCGACGTGATCACGTCGCTCAATGGTCAGCCGGTGCGCGACATGAATACGCTTCGCAACCGGGTGGCCGAGGCCGCGCCCGGCAGCAACGCCGAGCTGGTGATCTTCCGGGACGGTGCCGAGAAGAAGGTCACCGCCAAGCTCGAGGAGCTCGACGTCCGGCGGTTGAGCAGGAACGGAGAGGATCCGCTCGAGCCGGGCAAACCAGGGAGCGGTGACCGGACGGCGCTCGGCATCTCGGTTTCGCCGATGACGCCCGAGCTGGCGCAGCGACTGGGGGTGCCCAGGACCACCAAAGGCCTCGTCGTGCAGGACGTCGACCCGGACGGTCGAGCGGTTGATGCCGGCATCCGCGAGGGCGACATCATCCAGGAGGTCAACCGTCAGCCGGTCGCGTCGGTGGAGGAGCTTCGTGCAGCCGTGCGCCAATCGGCTGACAAACCGGCGCTTCTGCTGATCAATCGCGAGGGAACGACGATCTTCGCCACGGTCAAGCCGGCGAACGGATAGCGCGTCGATTTCGGATGCCGGCTGGCCTGGTCCAGCCGGCATCCTGCGGCTTCTGCACCCGCCTCCAGCCAACCGGACGCACCGGTTGAGCGTCTATCAACAATTCCTTGACAGGCGTAAACTGTCCGCGTAAATCACGAGTACCATTGGCGGCTGGAACTTCGCCTGACGCCGATGGGCGCATCGAGCGAAGTCGGTATTCTCGAAGGCGTTACGGGGGGCCTGTGAGCACGAGACCATTCCTGGCGGGTGGTGTGGCAGTGATGTGCGTCGCCCTGGCGTCGGGGCAGACCGTGCCGGCTGCGCCGCAGTCGACGCCAACACCGGCTCCAGCTGCGGCTTCCCAGCCAAGGGCGCCGTCAGCCGGCGCCGTTCGCTCGCCCGCCCCGGCGCCCACCGGTACCACCGGCGCCCAGCGCGCTCTGGTCGATCAGTACTGTGTCACCTGTCACAACGCGAAGCTGAAGACCGCCAACCTCGTGCTCGAGGACCTGGATCTCGCGCACCTCGGTGACCATGCCGAGGTCGGTGAAAAGGTCGTGCGCAAGCTTCGTGCGGGCCTCATGCCGCCAACCGGATCTCGCCGTCCCGACGCCGCCACCATGGAGTCGCTCATCTCGTGGATGGAGGGTGAGCTGGATCGTGCTGCCGTGCCGCACCTGCCGGCGCCGGGTCTTCACCGGCTCAATCGCACGGAATACGCGAACGCGATTCGCGACCTGCTCGCGCTCGAGGTCGACGCGACGAAGTTCCTGCCGTCGGACGATTCGACGCGCGGCTTCGACAACATCGCCGGCGCGCTGACGATGTCGCCGGCGCTGATGGAGGCGTACTTGTCGGCTTCCGGCAAGATCAGCCGTCTGGCGATGGGCGATGTCACCGCGCCCTCGCAGGTCGTGTTCGACGTGCCGGCCGATACCGCGCAGAACCACCGGATCGAAGGACTGCCGTTCGGAACCCGCGGCGGCATCCTCATCAGGCATCCCTTCGCGGCCGACGGCGAGTACTCGTTCAAGGTCAAGGGGGTGACCGGCTATTTCCAGGCGGTTCTCGGCGGCGTCACGGGCGAGCAGCTCGAGGTCACGGTCGACGGCGAACGCGTGAAGCTGTTCGACTGGGACAAGGAGATCTCGAATACGACGGGCAACGGGAGGTCGACGCCGAAAGTGCCGATCAAGGCCGGCATGCACACGGTCGGCGTGACGTTCCTGGCCACCAACGACGTGCCGGGAACGGAGCTGAACAAGCCGTTCCAGCGCACGATGAACACGCCGGGCTCCATTCCGGGGTTCATCTTCTATCCCCACGTCGGGCAGGTGACGATTGAAGGGCCGTTCAACGCCAAAGGCGCCACCGACACGGCCAGCCGCCGGAAGATCTTCGTCTGTCGGCCCACGAGCGCCGCCGACGAGGACGCCTGCGCGCGCCGGATCGTGTCGACGCTTGCGAGGCACGCCTTCCGACGTCCGGTGACGGCTGCCGATGTGAACGGCCTGATGCCGTTCTACGCGGCAGGCAGGAAGGAAGGCGGTCACTTCGACGAGGGGATCGAAGCAGCGCTGCAGCGCATCCTCGCCGACCCCGAGTTCATCTACCGCCGCGAGCCGGAGCCGGCGGGCCTGGCCGCCGGCAAAAGCTACCGTGTCAGCGATCTCGCGCTCGCGTCACGCCTGTCCTTCTTCTTGTGGAGCAGCATTCCGGACGACGAGCTGATCGATCTCGGGGCGCAGGGGCGGCTCAAGGATCCGGCGGTCCTCGAGCAGCAGGTGCGGCGGATGCTGAAGGATCCGCGGTCCGAAGCGCTCGTCAGCAACTTCACGGGCCAGTGGCTGGGAGTGCGCTCGCTCAAGACCAGCGAGCCGGTCGTGAATCTCTTCCCCGACTACGACGACAACCTCCGGAACGCGTATCAGCGCGAAACGGAGCTCTTCTTCGCCAGCGTCGTGCAGGAAGATCGCAGCGTGCTCGATCTGCTGACGGCCGACTACACGTTCGTCAACGAACGGCTCGCGAAGCACTACGGCATTCCGAACGTCTACGGCCCGCAGTTCCGGCGCGTCACGCTGCCGGCCGAGCTCGATATGCGCCGCGGCCTGCTCGGCAAAGGAGCGCTGTTGACGGTGACCTCCAATGCCGCCCGCACGTCTCCGGTCACGCGCGGCAAGTGGTTCCTGCAGACCTTCCTTGGCGTCAGCCCTCCGGATCCTCCGGGCGACGTGCCGGCGTTCAAGGAGAAGCCGGCAGATACGACCGGCAACCTCAAGGCGCCGACGATGCGGCAGGCGCTCGAAGCCCACCGCGTCAACCCCGCCTGCGCGTCGTGCCACAAGATCTTCGAGCCGATGGGGCTGGCGCTCGAGAATTTCGATGCCGTCGGCGCCTGGCGAACGGAGGACGAGGGGCAGCGTATCGATGCGAGCGGCGTGCTCCCTGACGGCACCGCGATCGATGGGATTACCGGTCTGCGGAACTCGCTCGTCCGTTATTCTCCCCAGTTTGCGAGAGTGGTGACGGAAAAGCTGCTCATCTATGCGCTGGGGCGTGGCGTCGAGTACGAGGATATGCCCATGGTGCGATCGATCGTGCGTGAATCGGCCCCGAGCCGATATCGCTTCTCGACACTCGTGATGGGGATCGTGAAGAGCGACCCGTTCCAGATGAACATGAAGGCGAGCGAGCCCCTGCAGCGGGCGGCGCGTTAACGGAGAGCCCATACATGTTTCTGACAAAGAAGCATCTGTCACGTCGGACGGTTCTGCGTGGGGCCGGGGTGGCGCTGTCGCTGCCACTGCTCGAGGCGATGGTGCCGGCGGCTACCGTGCTGGCTCAGACGGCTGCGGGCCCCAAGCCGCGATTCGTCGGCCTGTTCGTGCCGCATGGAATGGCGCCTGGCTACTGGGTGCCGTCTGCGGTGGGACCGCTGGCCGCCGAGCTGCCGTTCAACTGGAAGCCGCTCGAGCCGTTCCGGGATCACACCGTCATCATGAGCGGCCTGCATTCGCGCTCGGCAGAACCGCCTCCCGGCGTGACCGGCGCCGACCACTGGGTGGCCGCCGCCTTCCTGTGCGCGAACAAACCGAAGAAGACCGCGGGTGCCGACGTCTACGCCGGCACGACGATCGATCAGATCATCGCCCAGAAGATCGGGCGCGAGACGCTGATGCCGTCGATGCAGCTCGCGGTCGAGGATCCCGGCGCCAACTCCAGCAACTGTGGTGAAGGCTACAGCTGCACCTACACCAACACCATTTCGTGGTCGTCGCCAACCTCGCCGCTGCCGATGGAGCTGAACCCGCAGGTCGTGTTCGAGCGGATGTTCGGCGACGGCAGCACGGCCGAACTGCGCACAAGCCGCCGCCGGCGCGACCAGAGCATTCTCGATTCGCTGACCGGGTCGCTCTCGCGTCTGCGCAATGATGTCAGCGGTTCCGATCGCGCGCGGCTCGACGACTATGCCGAGAACGTTCGCGAGATCGAACGGCGTCTCCAGATTGCGATGAAGGCCTCGACCGTGGCGCCGGAAAGCATGCCGGTCCCGGTTGGCGTGCCGCAGACGTTCGACGAGCACATCAAGCTGCAGTTCGACCTGCTGGCGCTGGCCTTCCAGGCCGACATCACCCGCGTGGGCACGCTGCTCTTCGCCCGCGATCTCACCGGCCGCACGTATCCCGAGTGCGAAGCGCCGACGGCAGGGTTCCATGGCGTCTCGCATCACGGCGAGGATCCGCGCCGCATCGCCGAGCTCTCGAAGATCAACCAGTATCACGTCAAGATGGTCGCCTACCTGGTGGACCGGCTGGCGACGAAGAAGGACGGCGACGGTACGCTTCTGGATCAATCGCTGGTGCTGTACGGCAGCAACATGGGGAACTCCAACCAGCACGTCCACTACGACGTCCCGCACGTGGTGATCGGCGGGCTGAACGGAAGGCTCAAGGGTGGCCGGCACCTCGCGTACCCGAGCAAGACCGTGCCGACGGGGAACCTGCTCCTCAGCCTCCTCGACAAGTACGACATCCACCAGGACAGCATCGGCGACAGCACCGGCCGACTGGAGGATCTGTGATGCGCCAGCAGGCCTCGCGCGCGGCAGAAACCACGAGGACCGCGAAGACCACGAAGCGCACGACGCTCGTGAATGGTTTCGGGTTTGGTGTCTTCGCGGCAGTCGTGATGTGTCTGGCGTTCGTGGTTTCAGTGCCAGCAGCAGGGAAGAGCGATGTCGCCGATGCCGCCATGCGCGGCGACACGGCGGCGGTGCGCGCCCTGCTGGCTCAGAAAGCCGACGTGAACGCACCGCAGGCGGATGGGGCCACAGCGCTCCACTGGGCGGCATATCGCTCGGACAAGGAGATGGCCGACGTCCTGATTCGAGCCGGTGCCAATGCGAAGGCGGCGAATCGCGAGGGGGCCACTCCGCTGTGGCTGGCCAGCGTGAACGGTGATGCGGCGATGCTGACCGCGCTTCTCGACGCCGGCGCCGATCCCAATGAGCGCCTGCCGCTCGGGCGGACGCCGCTCATGCTTGCGTCGCGTACCGGCAACGTCGAAGCGATGAAAGTGCTGATGGACCGTGGCGCCGACGTGAACGCGCGAGAGACACTGCGCGGCACCACGCCGATCATGTGGGCCGCCGACGAGGCGCACGCGGCGGCAGTGAAGCTGTTGATCGATCGCGGCGCCGACTTCAGGGCGCATTCGAATCCTGCTCCACGCGGACGCGGTCCGGCGCTCGGAAAAGCCAACGATCCGCGGAAGGCAGTGGCCGCCCAGGGTGCAGCGCTGGCGGCGCGGGAAGCGTCGCCGGATCTCGGGACCCTGAACGCGTTGAGCGGCGGCGGCCGCGGCGGCGGTGGCGGACGCGGCGGGCGCGGTGGCGGCCGTGGCGCTGCCGGTGGTGGCGGCGCCACCGGCGCCGCGGGGGACGATCAGGTTGACGATGCCGCGGTGGCGGCGGGGATTGGACGGGGACGCGGGGCGCCGGCGGATGG
Organism: Vicinamibacterales bacterium; assembly: GCA_036274155.1. GTDB lineage: Bacteria > Acidobacteriota > Vicinamibacteria > Vicinamibacterales > UBA2999 > Gp6-AA40. The sequence continues at coordinate 30,949 of DASUGH010000172.1, forward strand.
CGGCGCGTTGACGCCGCTCGTCTATGCCGTTCGCTCGAACGATCTCGAGACGGTCAAGGTGCTGCTCGCGGCCGGCGCCGACGTCAATCAGGTGACCGGCTACGGCTGGAGCCCGCTGCTCGTTGCCGCGCAGAACCGCTATTACAAGCTCGGTGCGTATCTGCTCGAGCGCGGCGCCAACCCGAACCTGACCAACAAGGGCGGGTGGACCCCCCTTTACCTGGCGACCGATAACCGCAACATCGAGAATGGCGACTATCCGGTCCGCAAGGGAGACATGGATCATCTGGACTTCATCACCCTCCTCATCGACAAGGGAGCGGATGTCAACGCCCGGATGAAGGACAGCACGGAGACGCGGACGGTCTTCACGAATCAGTGGCTCGACGAGAACGGCGCCACGGCGTTCCTTCGGGCCTCGCAGTCGGGCGACGTGGTGCTCATGAAGCTGCTGCTGTCGCGCGGCGCCGATCCGAAGATTGCGACAACCCTGGGCGTGACCGCCCTGCAGGTGGCTGCCGGAATCGGCTGGGTGGAGGGCATCACGTACGAATGGTCGCCGCAGGCGACGTTCGACGCCGTGAAGATACTGATCGAGCTTGGCCTCGACGTGAACGCACAGGCCGATACCGGACGGACCGCGCTGCACGGCGCCGCTCACAAGGGCCGCAACGATGTGGTGCAGATTCTCGTCGACCACGGTGCCAGGCTCGACGTGCGCGACTACGGGAACACCGACAATCGCGGCGGCAAGCTTGCCGTCCACACCTGGCAGGCGGTTGACTACGCCGACGGCCTCGTCAGGGTTGGCGTGCAGTCGGCGATTGCGCACCCGGAGACCGGCCTGTTGCTCCGCAAGCTGATGACCGCGGCTGGACTCCAGGCGCCGCCCATGGGGCGGACGCTGGAGTCGATTTGCATCACCGACGCCTGCGACTGAAATCCGGGGCCGGGGCGCGGGACTCGGCTCCGCGCCCGGGCTGGCGTCTTCCCGTCGAGCGCCCCATCCCTCTTCCGCGAGATTCCTCTACGTAGCTGTCCGGCTCCAGCCGGATTGCGTCCTGCACCCGCCGCTGGCACCTCTGGCAGGGTTTTCGCTCTCCGTCAAGGCATGGCTAACGGTGGAGTTGAACGGTGATCGTCGGCGACCAGCGAGAGGTGATCGAGTTCCTCGCGTCCCCGTCGACGCACGGTGGCCACGCCGTCGAGCGTATCGAGACCCACAGTGCGATCGTGTTTCTTGCCGGGTCGCGGGCGTTGAAGCTCAAGCGCGCCGTCCGGTTCGACTATCTCGATTTCTCGACGCCGCAGCTCCGCCGGAAGTCGTGCGATGCGGAAGTGCGGCTCAACCAGCGGACGGCCCCGACCCTTTACCGCGGCGTCCTCGCGCTCACGCGCACCGCCGACGGCGGCCTGGAGCTGAGCGCGCCTTCGCCCTCGCAATCGAACGGCTTCGGCGCGGTCGACTGGGTCGTGGAGATGGAGCGCTTCGATCAGGAGGCTCTGTTCGACAGGCTCGCCGCAGCCGGACGATTATCCACGACGTTGATGGCGCCGCTCGGCGCGGCGATCGCGCGGTTTCACGCCGCGGCCGCGCCGCGCCGCGACCACGGTGGAAAAGCCGGCATGCAATGGGTGGTCGATGGCAACGCCGCCGGCTTTGCCGACGACGGGGCGGGCGTGCTCGACTCCGCTGCGTGCCGCCGTGTCACCGAAGCGTCGTCGGCGGCCGTCGAACGGCACGGCGGGCTGCTCGAGGCGCGGCGGGACGCAGGCTGGGTTCGTCAGTGCCATGGCGACCTGCACCTGCGCAACATCGTGCTGCTCGAAGGCAGACCCACACTCTTCGACGGCGTCGAGTTCAACGACGAGATCGCCTGCACCGACGTGTTGTACGACCTCGCGTTCCTTCTGATGGACCTCTGGCGTCGCCGGCTGCCGCGGCACGCGAACGAGGTCTGGAACGCGTACCTGCGGGAAACGGATCAGACCGACGGCAATTCCCTGCTGCCGCTCTTCCTGTCGTGCCGGGCCGCTGTGAGAGCGAAGACGAGCGCAACGGCGGCACGTCTGCAGTCCGACGCCGGCCGCCGCGACGAGCTCAACCAGCTCGCCAGAGATTATCTCGCGCTGGCGGAAACGCTGCTGCGTCCGGAAGGTCCTCGCATCATCGCCATCGGTGGCCTGTCCGGTTCCGGGAAGTCGACGGTGGCAATGGCGCTCGCCCCGATGGTCGGTGCCGTGCCTGGCGCCGTCGTCCTGCGGAGCGACGAGATCCGCAAGCAACTCCTCGGTGTGCGCCCTCTCGACCGGCTCGGGCCCGAGGGCTACGCACAGGAAGTTTCCATGCGGGTGTATGCCACGATGGCGGAACGGGCGAGCCGGATCGTTCGCGGAGGACACAGCGCGATTGTCGACGCTGTCCACCTCAAGGCGGATGACAGGCATGCCATCGAGCGCGTGGCCAAGGACGCCGCAGTGCCGTTCGCCGGCATCTGGCTCGACGCGCCGGACGGCCAGCTGATCGAGCGCGCCGGGGCGCGAGCTGCCGATCCTTCCGATGCGGACGCCTCGGTCATCCGGCAACAGCTGGCCCAGGACACCGGCCCGATCGGCTGGCAGCGGGTCGACGCGTCGGGCCCGATCGCCTCGGTGCTGGGTCAGGTGGTTTCCATTCTGCAGATTCGAGAGGCTCCGGTCGAGCAGCCGATCACGCCGCGCTGATCGATGTGCCCCGGTCCGCACCGCTGCCGTGCCATTCAGCCGTCAGCGCGACAAACGTTCTCGCGAACGCCTCGAGGTCCGCCCAGTCCGTGTACTCGTAGTCGCGGCTGGTATCGGTATCGCCCTTGGCCTTTGCGACGATGCGTTTCATGACCAGCCGCTTCAGCCAGTTGTACTGCGTGTAGAGCAGCGCTCCGGCGACGATCTTGGTCGTCGTCGGCCGCCAGCCGGTGATCTCGAGGAAGCGGCCCATGATGGCGTCGAGCTCCCGATCGACGGCCGGTTCTCGCTGCAGTACCCCTAGGCAGACGCTGACGAACGCCGTCGGGCGCCCCGCAAGCGCCGGCGCGTGTTCGCGGACCCAGCGCCGCACGCGCCGTTGATATCCGCTGGCGTGCACCGACGCCGCGACAACGACGGCTGCGTAGTCGTCTGCGCGCGGGGTCTTGGGATCACGTCCCGCCAGAACGACGTCGACGTCGAGCCGCTGCGAGCGGAGAGCGTCGGCGAGGCGCGCCGCAACTTTGGCGGTGTGGCCGTCCGTGGTGCCGTAGAGGACGAGTACTCGCGACATAAGCGCCTCCCTTCGATCTGTGCTCCTGCAAACACGAACGCACGAACCTTGCCGACGCAAGTCTGTAGCGTCGCTCGTCCCGTCATCCGGGGCTGCCGGCGGTGTGCTTCCAAACTGTGGCACTGCCGTTGAATTGGTGACGAACGGCACGCCGGTTCGATGTGATTTTGCAGATGCATCGATCTGGAGCCGCGGACTATTCCGGTCCGGTGCGAAAAAACCCGCAGGTGAGGACGACATGATGGAGTACCTGGCAGCTTTGGAGGGCAGCGCGTTTTCGACGTGGCTGCGCGAGTCGTCGAGTATCTGGGCCTACCCCACGGTGCTGACGCTTCACACGGTCGGTCTGGCCGTCGTCGTCGGCGCGAACTGGGCGATCGACCTGCGCGTGCTCGGTCTGGCGCGGGCGATTCCTCTCGACGCGCTGGCGTCGACGTTCCGGATCATGTGGATCGGCTTCTGGGTCAATGCCGTCTCGGGGGTGATGCTCTTCGCTGCCGATCCGACCACGAAGGGCACGACGCGGTTGTTCATGGGGAAGCTGGTGCTCATTGCCGCGGCGGTCACGGTGATGATCGCCACCAAGCGCCTGCTTTACGGCCGCGCAGCGCGCGCTGGCGGCGCCACGCGCTCCGCCAAGGCGCTGGCGGTGGCGTCGCTCGTGCTGTGGGTCAGCGCAATCGCCGCCGGCCGGCTGATGGCCTACATCTGAAGGAGATCCAATCGTCATGAGCGAATCCGTTGTCCACCTTCTCAAGAGCACGGCGATCTCACATGCGATGGTCAACTCGATATGGCTGTGGCCATTGTGCGAAACACTCCACTTCATCGGGTTGGCGCTGCTCATCGGCAGCGCAGGACTCCTCGATCTGCGGCTGATGGGATTTCTGCGCCGGGTGCCGCTTGCCGCAGCGATGCAGCTGCGTCCGTGGGCGGCGCTCGGCTTCGTCATCAATCTGGTCACGGGGACGCTGTTCTTCATCGGCGCGCCCGGTCAATACATCGACAGCCCGGTGTGGTGGGGCAAGCTCGCGTTCCTCGCCGTGGCGATGATCAACATCGCGGTGTTCGAAACCCGCCAGGGCCGGAGGCTGCTCATGTTGGCCGACGGCGCCGACACTCCCCTCGGCTGCAAGCTGGCCGGCGCCGTGTCGATCACGTCGTGGTTCGCCGTGATGTATCTGGGGCGGATGCTGCCGTTCATTGGCAAGGCCTTCTAAGAGGAGGACGTCATGAGGAACGTCACGGCATTCGTCGTTGCTTTCGGCGTTGCTTTCGGCGTTGCCGGGTTCGGTCTCGCCGGTCTCGCTGGTCTTGCAGCCCCGAGCGTGAGCCCGGTTACCGTGATCGAGGCAGCGCAGTCAGGTGTCCGGCAGACGACGCCGGCGCTGGCCGATTCGCTGGCCGGGCGCGATTCCTACGAACTGTACTGCGCCTCGTGTCACGGACCCGGCGGCCGCGGCGACGGGCCGGTGGCACCGGCGCTGCGGACCCACCCGGCGGACCTCACCGTCCTGTCACAGCGCAACAACGGCGCCTTTCCGCGGGAGCGGGTCAGGGACTTCGTGACCGGCACCGGCCGGGCGCCGGCGGCTCACGGAACGACCGAGATGCCTATCTGGGGCCCGATGTTTCGCGCGTTCGAATCGGATGCCCGGGTGCGCGAGCGGATCGAGAATCTGGTGACGCACATCGAGTCGATGCAGCAGGCCTCCTCGGGGTCGAGCGATGCAGGGGCTCAGGCGTTCCGGACGTACTGTGCAAGCTGCCACGGCACATCCGCGCGTGGCGATGGCCCGATCGGCGCCCACCTGCGCCGTGCGCCACCCGATCTCACGAGGTTCACGCAGCGCAACGGCGGTGTCTTTCCGAGCGAGCGTCTGACGCGGATCATCGACGGCCGGGACGTCGCGTCACACGGTGATCGGGAGATGCCGGTGTGGGGCGACGCGTTCAGGGCGACACGCGGGGGACTATCCGAGGATGCCGCCAAGGCGCGCATCGCCGCGATCGTCCGCTATCTGCAGGCAATCCAGGAACGGGCGGCGGAGTGATGCCACGATCCGGGATCCGGGATCCGGGATCCGGGATCCGGGGGCCGGGATCCGGGGTCCGGGGGCCGGGATCCGGGATCCGGGGTCCGGGGTCCGGGATCCGGGGCTCGGGGTTCGGGTCCCGAAGCTTTGGCTGAGGCGGTCAGGTCCGCCTGAGGGGCGCCGTCCGAGCTACCCTCCAATCACGGTGTTGTGCAGCGAGCGAATGTAGTGCGCCCGTTCGAACGAGGCCGGGTCATTGGTTTTTTTCAGACTTACGCGGCCGCGTGCGTCGAGCAGGGTGGAGAGCTGCTGCTCCGACATCCAGGCCTCGAGACCTCGACGCATAGTAGCGATGTGCTCCGCGCCATGGCGCAGCAGGGCCGATACCATCTGGATGACATCGGCGCCCGCGAGCAGCCCCTTGATGCCGTCCTCGGCGGTGGCGACCCCGCCCGTGAGGGCGAGAGACGGCCGCACGCGGCCGTGCAGAATCGCGATCCACCGAAGACGCAGCAACAGCTCGGCGCTCGTCGACAACTCGGTCTGCGATACGACGCTCATCCTCTTGATGTCGATGTCGGGTTGATAGAAGCGGTTGAAGAGGACGAGGCCGTCGGCGCCGGCGTTGTCCAGCTGGTGCGCCAGGTTGGCAAACGCGGTGAAGAACGGCGACAGCTTTACCGCGAGCGGAATCTTCAGGAGTCGCTTCAGCTCTCTCACGACGCTGACCAGACGCGACTCGATCGCGGCCGACGGCACCGACACTTCTGTGCACACGTCGTACATGTTCAGCTCGATGGCATCGGCGCCGGCCTGCTCGATGATGAGCGCAAACTTGAGCCACGATTCGGCCGTCCGGCCATTGAGCGACCCGATGACCGGAATCGAGACGGCGTGTTTCACCCTGTGGACATGCTCGGCGTATTCGTCAGGGCCGAGCGGGTACTCATACGGGCCCGGGTACACCGCCAGCGCGTCCTCGAATTCCCGATCGGCCACGCTCATGTGCGCGACGCGTCCCGACTCGAGACGGGTGATCTGCTCCTCGAAGAGCGAATGCAGCACCACTGCCGCGCTGCCGGCGTCTTCGAGGCGCTTGATGGCGTCGACGTGATAGCCGAGCGGCGAGGCGCCGGCGATGAAGGGGTGTTCGAGGCGGATTCCCAGATACGAAGTGCGAGTATCCATTGGCGAACTCCAGGATGCTGGCCCGCAATCCTACGCCGGATCGGTGGCGGGCGCGCAAGGTGGCGGTTCAGTTCTCCGGCAGCCGCCACCACACGGCCAGAGCCGCGAATGCGGCGCCGCTCGTCCACAGCGTCACCGTGACCGGAATCGCCAGCAGACTCGTCAGAATCGAGAAACCCAGGGCGAAGAACGTGAGCGCGATCACCGCGAGCAATGTCCGGACGGATGCGCCGATGACATCGACCGGCTGGTGACGCACCGTTGCGGCAATCGCCCCCGCATCGATCAGCGCTGCGCCGCCGCCGGCGTCGAGCTCCCAGTGCGGGCACGTCTGGCACTCGTCCTCGCTTGCATTCCTTCGATTTCCGTCCCGCACGCAGAGCCAGGCCGACTCGGGCTGCAGCGCATCGCTGACGCCGCTCAGGCGATGGCCGGGCCGGCTCCAGCGGCAGTCCCACACTGGTTGCAACGTCGCGATTGCTGTTCGGGCCATGACGTCTCCTCCTGACGCGGGCGTCGCTGGCTGGATGCCATCGACGCCGATTGATGTCGCCGGCACGGGGCCGTTACGGAACAGCCTCCCGCAGGATGTCGACGACTATGCGGGCGTCGACGTCGAGCAGCACGAGATCGCTGCCAGACAGCCTGTATTCCAGCTCCTCGGGCAGCGCCGGCAGCACCGACAGCAGCGGTTCATATGGATGTGTCCCGTGCTGCCACGGCAGGAACTCATTGACCGCAAGCGGCGAGCCCTCGTTTTGTTCGGCCGGTTGCCACGCCTCGTCCGCCGGCATCGGCATCAGCCGAGGGATGGCGTCGCGAAGCCGCTTGCGAAGCACGAATGCGACCGACGGCGTGAAGATGTCGCCCTCGTGCGCATCGGGCCTGGCCGCGCGGATATTGCCGGCGAGCTCGTCTCGCCGCATTGTGATGGCCTCGGGTCCGCGGCAGGGGAGCGCGGGGGCAAGTTGCTGAACCGCGCTGCGGTGGGTATGTGTGTATGCGCTGATGGCGCTCGAGAACTGCTTGAGCGCCTGCCCTTCGAAATCCCACGAGACGGTGGGTGTCGCGAGCAGCGCCGGCACCAGAATCAGTTCGATGAGCATCGGTGTTCCCTCGGCTTCGTCCGGCTCGAGCCGGACACCTGTTTCAGTTCGGCTGACTGAAGGGCAGCATTCGTGCCACCTCCGCTTTGACGAAGGTCCGCGTCTCCGGGCTGCGACCTGCGTGGCGTGCCCGAAACATTCCACGCCGTCTGCGAACTATTTCCCGGTCACCTGATGGGGCTTTCAGTGCGACGCGCGTCCTGCCGTGAGAAACCTCCTGCGGCCGTCGGCACGCGTTCTGCCCCATCCGCATGAGAACGATTCTCGATTCGACGCAGAGCGGAGCGTGAGCTTCCGTAAATCAGCACGCAGAGTGGAGCTTCAGCTCCGCTGGAAGAAGGAGCGTCAGCTCCTCTCGGTCAGAACGCAGAGCGGAGCTTCGGCTCCGCTCGAGGAAGGAGCACGTCATGGCAGTTCTTGAATACACCGCCACGCCGGACGTGACTCAGTGGGCGGGCCTCATCGAGGCCGAGTACCGCGAGTTGCCAGGGTTGAACCTCACGCGCCGCCAGATCCAGCGGATCTGGGGACTGGACGAGAGCGCGTGTGACTCGGTGATGAGGTCGCTGGTGACCCGGAGGATTCTGTGCGAAACCGACGCTGGGACGTTCGTGGCCTGTGAGCCCGGACCGATACAACTGTCTTCACCGTGGCCGGGCCGGGAGTACATGCACTGAGCCGATTGGAACCATGGCACATGCAACCGTTCTAGACCCAGAGCTCACTTGTGTTGCGGATGCGAATCCCTGTGGAGACGACCGACCAGACTCGCCTGACCGCGCGAGAAGGCTGTGGGGATCAGCGAGCTCACGGAGCTCGCGTCCAGCGGCCCTCGACGCCCTCGCAGCGCGGTCCGGTCGCCGGCCCACCTCCGCTCTTTGAGCTTCGGCGAGGTCCCGCCGTAGCGCTC
>DASUGH010000173.1:0-34054 GCA_036274155.1 Vicinamibacterales bacterium
AGTCGCGTAAGAGCGTAGAGTGAGTCAACCGTTCAGCAAGCGGTTACGCCGTCAAAGCAATTTCCACAAGACTCGGGCCGCATCCAAGGTGGCCTGCCAGCCGAAGCTCGCGAGGAGTGTATGAGAGCGAAGGCTGGTGGACGGCGCGGGGATCGAACCCGCGACCTCTGCATTGCGAACGCAGCGCTCTCCCAGCTGAGCTAGCCGCCCACGTTGTCGGGTGTGAGGCCGCCCGTCGACGCACGCTCGCGCGCGTCACGACACGGCCGACCAACGAGTCTAGCATGGCGCTTCACCACCGGCCAAGGCTCGGCGGACAAGACTGTGCCCTCGCGCGCGACACATCTGGCGTTCCGGGAAAGCCGCGCCGAAACGAGATCCGAGCAGCTATACTCGAAAACGGCACCCGCGATCACCCCCTCGCGTGGGCGGCGATCTCCCTCACACATGGCCATACCGAAAAAAGTTGGCGTCCTCACTGGCGGCGGGGACGCGCCCGGCTTGAACGCCGTCATTCGCGCTGTCGTCAAGACCGCCAACAACCACGGCGTCGAGGTCGTGGGCCTCGAAGACAGCTTCGACGGCCTGATTTACCCCCACAAGTCGCGTCTGCTCACGCCCCGCGATGTCACCGGCATCCTGCGGGTGGGCGGCACGATCCTCGGCACCGTCAACCGCGGCAATCCGTTCGTGGAGCCGATCGTCACACCGGACGGTACCTTCGATTACGCCGAACGCGTCCTGGAAATGTTCCAGGCGATGAAGCTCGATTCGCTCGTCTGCATCGGCGGCGACGGCACCCTGGCGATCTCCTACGAGTTCTACAAGAAGGGGATCCCGCTCGTCGGCGTCCCGAAGACGATCGACAACGACATCGTCGGCACCACCAGCTGTTTCGGGTTCGACACGGCGGTCAGCTTTGCCACCGAGGCCATCGATCGGCTGCACACGACCGCCGAGGCGCATCGCCGCATCATCGTGGTCGAAGTGATGGGCCGTCACACCGGCTGGATCGCCCTGCATGCCGGCGTCGCCGGCGGCGCCGACGTGATTCTGATTCCGGAGATCCCCTACGACTTCGAGAAGGTCGTGAAGAGCATCCGCGACCGTGACGAGCGGGGCGCCAGGTTCAGCATCGTCGTGGTGGCGGAAGGCGCGCGGCCGAAGGACGGCACTGTCTCGGTGCTCGAAGCCGCCCATGGCGGTTACGCGGAGCGGCTGGGCGGCGCCGGCACGCACTGCGCCACCAAACTGGGACAGCTGACCGGCAAGGAGACGCGGCACGTCGTGCTCGGGCACCTGCAGCGGGGCGGAGTGCCCACCGCCTTCGATCGGACCCTGGCGACGCGGTTCGGCGGCAAGGCGATGCAGCTGCTGCTGCACGGCATGTACGGGAAGATGGTCGCCAATCATCCGCCCGATATCGTCCCGATTCCGCTCGGCGAGGTCGTCGGCAAGACCAAGACAGTCCCGCTCGACTACGATCTGCTGCTGACCGCCCGCGGCCTCGGCGTCTCGTTCGGCGATTAGTGACCGAGGAGCTCCTGATCCTTCTTCTTTTGCAGATCGTCGATCATCCGCACGTGATCGTCGGTCATCTTCTGGATCTGCTCGAGACCCTTCCGCTCGTCGTCCTCCGAGATCTTGTGCTCCTTGAGCAGCTTCTTCAGGCGATCGTTGGCGTCGCGCCGGACTTGTCTGACGACGTTGCGGCCTTCTTCCGCCTGCTTGTGGATGTGGCGTGAAAGCTCCTTCCGGCGATCGTCGGTGAGGGCTGGAATCGGAATCCGTACCACCTTGCCGTCGTTTGCCGGGTTGAGGCCGAGATCGGAGGCGCGGATCGCTTTCTCGATGGCCCCCATGACCGAGGGGTCGAACGGCTGCGCGATGATCATCGCCGGTTCCGGGACCGACAACGTGGCCACCTGGTTGATCGGCATGCGCGTGCCGTAGGCGTCCACCTGAATGTTGTCGAGCAGGCCGACCGTGGCCCGTCCCGTCCGTACATGCGCCATCTCACGGCGGACGCGATCCAGGGCCGCGTCCATGCGCCCTTTCACCTCGCCGAACATGCCCTTCAAGTCGCTGAAGTCCATATGTGGCTCTGCGTTCCTCGCCCCGTCCGGGGTACTGACGGTCAGGAAACCGTGGTGCCGATCGGCTCTCCGAGGATCACCCGCCTGACGTTGCCGGCGTGACGGAGGTTGAACACGACGATCGGCAGCTTGTTGTCCATGCACAGCGAAATCGCCGTGGCATCCATCACTTTCAACTGCTTCTCGAGCACCTGCAGATACGAGATGCTGGGGTACTTGACGGCGTGCGGATCGAGCATCGGATCGGCCGTGTAGATGCCGTCCACCTTCGTTCCCTTGAGGATGACCTCGGCCTTGATCTCCATCGCGCGCAGTGCCGCGGCGGTATCGGTTGTGAAGTAGGGGTTGCCCGTTCCGGCGGCGAAGATGACCACCCGCCCTTTCTCGAGGTGGCGGATGGCGCGGCGGCGGATGAACGGTTCGGCGACCGCCCGCATCTCGATCGCCGTCACGACTCTCGTCAGCACGCCCTGCTGCTCGAGCGCGTCCTGCAGCGCCAGGGCATTGATGACGGTTGCCAGCATGCCCATGTAGTCGCCCGTCGCCCTGTCCATGCCGCGGGCGCTTGCCGCCAGGCCCCGGAAGATGTTGCCGCCGCCGATGACGATGGCGGTCTCCACACCGAGGCCTTGAATTTCCTCGACGTCCCGCGCAATTCGAGTGGCGACGGCCGGGTCGACGCCAAACTGCTGGTCGCCCATCAGGGCTTCGCCCGACAATTTGAGGAGAACGCGCTTGAATACCGGCGTCGGAAGGGAGGCTGGGTCAGCAGCAGCGGACATCGAGACGCGATTATAAACCGCGCATTCAGTGCTGCCGCCAGATCGGGCTCCAGGACCGGCCCTCGAGACTCCTCGACGGATCGAGCCGCGAACCACCGGAGGTCGACGTTTACCTGGAGTCCCGCATCATGTACTATCGGAGCGGTGCCGGGTGATCCGGGTGGAGGCAGGTGCGATGGTTGAGTTCACGGGGAAGGACAGGGCGATCAATCGGCGCGGCTTTCTGAAAGGCTCAGCCCTCTTTGCCGCCGCGGTCGCCGGCCTGACAGCGGTGCAGCCGGCGTTTGCGCAGGAACCGGCAAAGCCCGACGAGAAGAAGCCCGAAGAGAAGAAGCCCGAGGATCCGGCTGCCAAGAACGAGGCTCCGGCCAAACAGGGCGAGCCGACCAGGAACGAGGATCCGGACAAGCTCGTCGACAAGAATGGCCGCGAGTACCGCGTGTGCGAACGCTGCGGCGGCAACATGTACAAGGAAGGGAATACCTGGACCTGCGAGCAGTGCGGGTTCAACTACACAGAGTAGTCAGGTCACAGCCGATCTGAGGATTGGCGCTGCGAAGAATTGCCGGGAATCGGTCCTCATGACGGATCGGGCCCGGCTTTTCTTTTTCGCAGCTCTTCGACCGTTGCCAGTGCCGCCCTCACCCCGGCAGGGCTTCCAGGCATCTGACTGAGCGCTTCGAGCGTCGTCTCCGCCTCCTCCAGCAGTTGAGCGCACGCCTCTGCCGGCAGCGCTGCCGCCAGCGCGGCGAACTCGTCTACGCCGGCCTGCACCTCCCCGGCGGCAACGCGTGCGACCGCCAATCGTCCGGCCTGCACCGGGTTCTTCCGCGGGTCGCGGGACTGTCCCCGGGCGTATGCATCCCGGGCGGCCTCGAAGCGTCCTTGAAGAAAAAGCGCGTGTCCCAGGTTGTAGTGCCCGAAGACGAATTCCGGCGCCAGGCGGACGACGCGCTCTGCCGCCTCGACTGCCTCGTCGAGGCGGCCGGCTTCACGGCAGATGACGCCAAGGTTGTTGAGGATTGAATAGCCGTCAGGGTCATACCGCAGCGCCCGGTGCAACGCGTCGATCGCTTCCTCCGGCCGATCGGTCTCGGCCAGCGCGGCGCCAAGGTTGCTGAGCGCCGCCGAAAACGACGGCATCAACCGTGCGGCTTCGGCAAACCGTTCGGCCGCCTGTTCGAGATCGTCGCTGCGCAGCCAGAGCTTTCCGTATTCGAACCACGGCGCTTCCCAGTCCTGTGCCAGGGTGAGCGCCCGTTCGATCGCCGCCTGCGCGGATGGGAGGTCCTGAAGCTCCATGTGTGCGCTGGCGGCGGCAAGGTGAATGGCGGGATTCCCGGTATCGGCGGCGGCGGCGCGGGCGCTGGCGTCGAGCCGCTCCTCGGGTGTGCCGCCATCGAACGCCGCACGAAGCTCTGCCAGTGCCGTCTCGCTCGACACGATTCCGGGCCCGTCGTCTTCCTCGTCCTCGCCTCCGAGATCGATCAGGTCGATTCGCTGCCATGGACCACGCCGCGAGAATGCCTCGGCGGCGGAGCGCGCGAGGGCGCGCCGGTTGGCGTGGGCCACGACGGTCACGTCGCGTTTCGTGTCGAGCCAATCGAGCCAGCGTTGCAGCTGATACGTCGACTGTGTCAGGACGAGCCGTGTGCCGGGCGTCTGCCCGGTCAGGAACGCGAGGTGGAGATCGGGGAGCCAGACGGCATGAGGACCGTCGATTGGAGAAGGGAGAACGTTGCGCTGGAAGGGCCAGCGCCAGACCGGAGATTGCGGAGCGAGGCGGAGGCCCTCGGCCTCCGCGAGCTCTCTGGCGAGCGCCTCTCGTGCCGCGCGGCTGCCGCCGAGCACGCAGCGAAAGGCCATGCCCGGCTAGTCGTGGCCTTCGCCGACGCGGAAGCGGACGAACCGATTCACCTGAATGTTCTCGCCGGTCTTGGCGCTCGCCTGGGCGACCAGCTGCGACACGGTGATCGTGCCGTCGCGCACCGACGGCTGCTCGAGCAGGACGAACTGCGAGTAGAAGCTCCCGAGCTTGCCCTCGATGATCTTGTCGAGGACGTTTGGCGGCTTGCCCGTGTTCTCCATCTGGGCGCGATAGATCGCCTTTTCCTTCTCAATCGCCTCGGGCGGCACGTCCTCGCGGCGGACCCATTTCGGATCGGCGGCCGCGATGTGCATGGCGAGCTCCTTCACGAGATTGCCGAAATCGTCGGTCCGGGCGACGAAGTCGGACTCGCAGTTGACCTCCACGAGGACGCCGATCTTGCCGCCCATGTGAATGTAGCTGCCGATGATCCCCTGTGCGGTGGCTCGCCCGGCGCGCTTGGCCGCCTGCGCCAGACCCTGCTTCCGGAGGATCGTGATCGCCTCCTCGATGTCGCCGTTGGCCTCGGTCAGCGCCTTCTTGCACTCCATCATTCCCGCGCCGGTCTTGTCGCGCAGCTGCTTGACGAGGGTTGCTGTGATCTCTGGCATCGTCGGTGTCTCTCGCATGGCAATGGCTCGTCCGGCTGTGCGGCTCCCGGCCTTCGGCCCTGGGCCGTACACAAAGAACGCCGGCCCATGGATCGGAGCCGGCGCCAATCCAGCCTGGGGATATTACGCGCCCGCCGCGGAGGGCGTTGCCTCGCGGCGCTGCGGGCGCACGGCACGGGTGAGCCGGGCGGCCGCGTCGGCGGCCGACGCCTGCTCCTCGCGCGCCGCGGTTTCCTCGGCGATGCGCGACTCACGGATGCCGCGGCCGCTGGTGACGGCGTCGGCAATCTTGGAGGCGAACAGCCGGATCGCGCGGAGCGCGTCGTCGTTGCCGGGAATCACGTAATCCACTTCGTCGGGATCGCAGTTCGTGTCCACGATGCCGATGACGGGAATCTTGAGTTTGCGCGCCTCGTCGACGGCGATCTTTTCCTTGCGGGTGTCGACGACGAAGATCGCGTCCGGAAGCCGGGTCATCTGCCGGATGCCCTCGAGGTTCTTCAGCAGCTTCCGTTTCTCCTTCTCGTTTCTCGCGATCTCCTTCTTCGACAGCGTGTCGTATCGGCCGTCGGTCACCATCGCCTCGAGGTCGCCGAGCCGCTTCAGACTGCGCTGGATCGTGGTGAAGTTGGTGAGCAGCCCGCCGAGCCAGCGCTGGTTGATGAAGTACATCCCGCACTTCTGCGCTTCCTCGGAAATCACGTCCTGCGCCTGGCGCTTGGTGCCCACGAAGAGCAGCGTGCGGCCGTCGGCAACCAGATCGGTGACGAACTCTTCGGCTTCACGGAACTTCCTGGCGGTCTTGTTCAGATCGAGGATATAGATGCCGTTCCGCTCACCGAAGATGTATTCCTTCATCTTCGGGTTCCACCGCTTCGTCTGGTGGCCGAAGTGCACGCCGGCCTCCAGCAGATCCTTGATCGCAATCCCGGACAACAGATGCCTCCTCGTCCTATCGCCGCAGCGCGTCTACCGTTTGCTGAACTGGAAGCGCTTGCGCGCGCCAGCTAACCCGTACTTCTTGCGTTCCTTCACGCGCGAGTCCGACGTCAGCAGCCCGTCCTTCTTGAGCTGCTTCCGGAGCTCCGCGTTGAACTCGACGAGCGCCCGCGCGATGCCCAGACGCACCGCGCCAGCCTGGCCGTTCACACCGCCGCCGGCAACGGTGGCGAGCACGTCGAATTTGTCGCCCGTTTCCGTGAGCATCAGGGGACGCCGCACCTGGGTCCGCAGCGCGTCGGTCGGGAAATAGTTGCTGAACTCGCGGTGGTTCACGGAGATGGTGCCCTTGCCGGGACGGAGGAACACGCGAGCTGTAGACGTCTTGCGGCGACCGGTTGCGTAGTACTCGATGCTGGCCAAGGTTAGGCGACCTCGATTTTCTGTGGCTGCTGTGCCGCGTGCGGATGGTCGGCGTCGGCGTAGACCTTGAGCTTGCGGTACATCGCATCCCCGAGCTTGGTCTTCGGCAGCATGCCGCGCACGGCTTCTTCCACGATCCTGATGGGCCGGCGCTTCCGGAGGTCGACGGCGCGCTCCTCGCGCAGGCCGCCCTCGTAACCGCTGTGCCGGCGGTAGATCTTCTGGTCTTCCTTTCGTCCCGTCAGCTTCACCGACCTGGCATTGACGATGACGACGTGATCTCCAGTGTCGATGAAGGGCGTATAGACGGCTTTGTGCTTGCCCTGGAGCAGCCGGGCGGCAAGCGTGGCCACCCGTCCCAACACCTGGCCGTTGGCGTCGATGACGTGCCACCGGCCGTTTGCGCTTCGCGCGCTTGCAACGAACGTTCGCATGAAAAGGGGATCCCCGGCTGCGTCGGCCCCGGTGGCGTACATGCCCACTCGGTAAGACGACACCTCTGTTAACGCAAACCCCAATGATACGGACGGTTGCCGGCACTGTCAAGCTGACGGCACCGACGCCGATTATGAAACCAGACGGGTGTAGTGCCCACCGAAGCCGCCCTCGAGCTTGACGGTTCGCGGCCTCGGTGCATTACGAAACCGTCACCGCGTCATCTTTTCGTCGTTGAGGAAGCGTGAGGGCGGCAGTAACTGCGCCCTTCGATGGTGGCTCTGCGGAAACGTCGTGCAATCCTCCGGATTGATGAGGTGGCACGGCGGTTGCCCCGTTGAGGTCGAAGAAGGCGGAGGATCGAGTGTTTCGCAAAGTCAAACCTGTCGTGGGTCTGGACATCGGTTCGAGCACGGTCAAGGCGGTGGAGCTCAAACCATCGGGCAAGGGCCATCGCGTAACCGCTTTTGCCTCGGTCCCGGTGCCGCCCGACGCGATCGTGGACGGCGCCATCATCGATTCCGGTGCCGTGGCCGACGCTATCCGTCGTGTGTTCGAGAGCGGCGGATTCAAGGGCAAGGAAGTCTGCGCCTCGCTCTCCGGCAACGCCGTCATCGTCAAGAAGATCACGCTGCCGGTGATGACCGAGACCGAACTGAGCGAATCGATCCAGTGGGAAGCGGAGCAGTACATCCCCTTCGACATCCAGGACGTCAATCTCGACTACCAGATCCTCGACGCCGGCACCGGCCCCGAGTCACGCGGGACGATGGAAGTGCTGCTGGTGGCCGCGAAGAAGGAGAAGATCGGCGACTACACGTCGGTCATTGCCCAGGCCGGCCGCAGCGCGGTGATCGTCGACGTCGACGCCTTTGCGCTGCAGAACGCCTTCGAGGCGAACTACGGCCACAAGCCTGGCGAAACAACCGTTCTGCTCAATGCCGGAGCCAGCGCCATCAACATCAACATCATGCAGGGCGGTCAGTCGGTCTTCACGCGCGACATCTCCATGGGCGGCAACGCGTATACCGAGGCGGTCCAGAAAGAGCTCGACCTGCCGTTCGAGAGCGCCGACCAGCTGAAGAAGGGCGTGCCGGTCGACGGTGCCAACTTCGAGGAGGCGCAGCCGGTGCTGCGCGCGGTGACCGAAAACGTCCTGCTCGAGATTCAGAAGACGTTCGACTTCTTCAAGGCCACGGCCGCGTCCGACCAGATCGACCGCGTCATGCTGAGCGGCGGCGCGTCGCGGGTCGACGGCTTCCACGAGATGCTCCAGGAGCGCTTCAACGCGCCGGTAGAGGGCTTCGATCCGTTCAGGACCGTGACCTGGGATGCGAAGAAGCTCGGCGATCCGTCCGAGCTCGCGTCGACCGCCGCGGTGGCTGTCGGCCTCGCACTGCGACGGGTAGGCGACCGATGATTCGCATCAATCTGCTCGGGGTCCAGCGCCAGAAGGCGCGCAAGCCCACACCGTTTCTGCTCGACGCCAACCAGCGCACGATGTTCGGCTGCTCGCTGGTGGTCGGCATCACGCTGCTCGGCATCAGCGCGTGGTTCTGGTCGCTCTCGCGCGAGGCATCGCGTCTCGACACCGAGATTGCGTCGGCGCAAAAGGAGATGACGCGTCTCAAGGTCGTCCTCGACGAGATCAAGCGCGCCGAAGAGCGCCGGGAGCAGATGAAGGAGCGTGTCGCCATCATCGAGGACCTGCGCAAGGGACAGAGCGTGCCGGTGCAGTTGCTGGATCACGTCAGCCGCAGCGTGCCCGACATGCTGTGGCTCACGGCGATGGATCAGAAGGGCGATTCGCTCACCATCGAAGGACGCGCCACGACGCTCATCTCGCTTGCCGACTTCGTGGGCAACCTGGGGACCAGCAAGCTGGTCAACAAGCCGATCGACATCGTGAACAGCGAGGTCGAGTCGACCAAGTCGACGGCGTCCAAGTCGAACGTCGAGCTGATCAAGTTCTCGGTGCGGGCGCCGCTGACCCCGGTGACGCCGCCTGCCGATCCGGCTGCGAAAGGCGGCCGCGGCGGCCGGCCGGGCGGCGCCGGCCGCTCGGGTGGCGGCGCTGGCGCCACCGCGTCGAAGGCGGCGCGTTAAAGGGTCCGGCGTACAACCCGATTACGCAAGAACGAGCACATGGCGATCAACCTGACTTTCAGCAAGATGCCGTGGTACGGCCAGATTGGCGCGTTCGCTGCGCTCGGCCTCCTCTCGGCCGGAGCCTTCTGGAATTTCTACGCCATGAAGGCCGACGAGAAAATTGCGCTGCAGCGGGCCCAGCTGACCGACCTCCGCGCACAGATCGAGCGCGGAAAGGCGGCCGAGCGCCGGCTGCCCGAGTTCCGGCGTGAGCTGGCGAGCCTCGAAGCGCAGATGGCGCACTTGCGCGCCGTACTGCCCGACGAGCGCGACGTCGCCGATTTGCTCCGTCGTGTGCAGGGGATGGCGACCCAGTCGAACCTGACCATCCTCGGCTTCACGCCCAAGCCTGTCGCGCGCAAGACGATGTACGTGGAGTGGCCGATCGGTCTCAAGCTCGAAGGCACGTATCACGACCTCGGCGGCTTCCTGGAGCGCGTGAGCAAGTTCCCGCGCATCATCAACGTCACCGACCTCAAGGTCAAAGGCATCGAGAAGCCGACCAACGCCGCCACGATTACGGTGGAGGCGATCGCGACGACCTTCGTGCTGGTCGAGCCGACGAAGGAGCCTCCGGCAAAGGGCGGGAAGCGGGCCGGAGTGCCGGCCGCCAAGCCGGCGGCGAAGACGGAGTAGCGTGATGAAACGCACACTCGCATCGGGCGTGGTTCTGGCGATGGCCGTCGCGGCCGGCGGAGCGGCTCCGCTCGCACAGCAGTCGTCCGCTGCGTCGGCGCCGGTCGAGGCGCCGAATGCGACGAAGCCGGCGGCGTCCGCGCCGGCGGGAGGCGACCAGAAAGACGGCTCGCCGATGCCGCCGCAGGGATTCACCTACAAGGCCGAAGGCCGGCGCGATCCGTTCGTCGTCCTGCTCAAGCGCGGGTCGGATGTGGCGGGAACGACCGCCGCCGCCCGTGCGGCCGGCCTCGCCGGACTGAACACCAGCGAAGTCACACTCCGGGGAATTCTCGCGAGCCAGGGCACCTACGTGGCCATGCTGCTCGGCTCCGATGAAAAGACCTACATCGTTCGCACCGGCGACAAGCTCGCCGACGGCACGATCAGCTCGATTACTCCTGACGCGATGGTGATTCTGCAGCGGCTGCGGGATTCGCTGGGCCAGGCGAAGGAGCGCGAAGTGCGCAAGCTTCTCCGGCATGTGGACGGTACGAACTGAGTGGACCTCGATGGGGCTGGACGCGCAGGAGGCGCGGCGGCCAGGCGCAGTTACTTCACGGATGAACGCGACATGCGACTAAGGTATCGATTCTCAATCCTGTTGGGTCTCTGCGTGGCGACGGCGGTGGGCGCGATGGCGCCGCTCGGCGCGGCCGGTGCGCGGGCCGATTCGGCGACGCTGAAGAAGATCGCTTCCCGGATCGATGGCCACACGGGCATCGTCACCATCGAGGCGTCCGACCCGGTGCCGTACGTGGCATCGCAGCCGGATCCGCGGGTGCTCGTCCTCGAGCTGCGCGACGTCGTCACCGCCGGCTTCACCGATCAGTTCAGCCCCGACCCGCGCAACCCGGTGGCGGCCGTGCAGGTCGAGAGCGGGCAGGCGGTCGACGGCGTGGACGTGGCCCGCGTCCGGCTCACGCTGTCGCAGGCGATGCGTCCGCGCGTCCGCAGCTCCAGGAACGTGATCTACGTCGAGGCCGACCGTACGGCGGCCGAGCCGATGATCAACGTCGTCGGGCCGGCGGCGGCTATCCGTGACGTTCGCGTGATGCGCCGCGGCCAGGCCACGGCGGTGTCGCTGCTCGGCACCGGCCGGTTGGTGGCGACCAGCGTTCAGGAGGAGACGAAGGGCCAGCGGCGCCTCGTCATCGATCTGCCGAATGTCACGTCGGCCGTGCAGGCGAGCACGCCCATCAACCAGGGACCGGTTGGAAACGTCCGCATCGGTGCCAACCCGAAGGCGCCGGTCATCACGCAGGTTGTCATGGACCTGTCCCGGCAGACGACGTACCGGGTGGAATCGTCGCCCGACGGCAACGACCTGACGGTCGTGTTCGACGAGCCGGTCGCCGATCCGGTAGCCGCGCTGCGGGCGCCCGCCGTGGCACCGTCGGCGCCGGCAGCGTCCGCACAGCCGGTTGCCGCGCCGGTTCCGTCGGCTCCACGCCCGGCGGCACGGCAGCAGGCGGCGCAGAGCCCGTCGGCTGATGCGCCGGCGCAGTCGAAGTACTCCGGGCACCCGGTGAGCCTGGACTTCCAGGGCGCCGACCTGCGCGCTGTGCTGCGCACGTTCGCGGAAATCAGCGGCTTGAACATCGTGATCGATCCGACGATCGTCGGTACCGTAGACGTGGCGCTGCGCGACGTACCGTGGGACCAGGCGCTCGACATCATCCTGCGTGCCAACAAGCTCGGCTATGTCGTGGACGCGACCATCGTGCGAATCGCGCCGCTCGACGTGCTGGCCAAAGAGGAGTCCGAGCGCCTCAAGCTGCAGGAGGCGCAGGCGCAGGCGGGCGAGCTCAGGGTGCTGACGCGGGCGCTCAGCTACGCGACCGCGAAGGATCTGTCCAAGCTCCTCGTCGACACCGTGCTGTCGAAGCGCGGCTCGATCCAGACGCACGACGCGACCAATACGCTCATCATCAACGACCTTCCCGATCGGCTGGCGCGGGCGTCGGATCTGATCGACGTGCTCGACGTGCCGCAGCCGCAAGTGGAAATCGAAGCGCGCATCGTGCAGACGACGCGCGAGTTCGCCAGGCAGCTGGGCGTGCAGTGGGGCTTCAACGCGTTCACCAACTCGGTCCCGGGTCAGGACCACTTCCAGGGCGCGGCGGGCGGCCGGACGGGCGCCATTCAGGGTCCGGCGCCGGTCGACTCGGCCGTGAACCTGCGTGTGCCCGGCGCGACCTCGGCTCTGGGCGTCGCGGTCGGCACACTGACGGGCACGTTCAACCTCGATGTCGCGCTGTCGGCAATCGAGAAGCAGGGGCAGGGACGCATTCTGTCGACCCCGCGCGTCTCGACGCAGAACAACATCGAGGCCGAGATCACCCAGGGCGTCCAGATCCCGATTCAGACCGTTGCCAATAACACGGTCACGGTGACCTTCAAGGATGCGGCGCTCACCCTGCGGGTGAAGCCGCAGATCACCGCCTCCAATACGGTGATCATGCAGATCGCGGTCGAGAACGCGTCGCCCGACTTCAGCCGCCAGGTCAACAACATTCCGCCGATCGACACGCAGCGCGCCAATACGCGGGTGCTCGTGACCAACGGCGAGACGACGGTGATCGGTGGAATCTACGTGAGCCGCGAGCAGACGAACCAGGACCGGACACCCGGGCTGCACCGTGTGCCGCTGCTCGGCTGGCTCTTCAAGCGCGATACGGTTTCGGACGAGAACCGCGAGCTGCTCATCTTCATCACGCCGAAGATCGTCCGGCTCTGAGCGCAGCACTCCTCGCAGAGGCGGGTCTTCAGACCCGCCTTCAGGCGGACCTCGAGGTCCGCCTCTACTTCGACGTTCAAGCTCCGCCTCTCCGCGACCGCGCTACGGGCCCATCGCTGGTCTGCGGTAGAGTAGCGGCCCTGATGCCCCCTCCGGTCACCTCCGTCCTTGCGCGCCGCCAACAGCAGGTCCGGCAGTCGCTGGATCCAGCGCTGGACGCACTGATCCTGACCACTCCGGCAAACATCCGCTATCTCTCGAATCACGCCGGCAGCGCCGGAACGCTGGTGCTCACCGGCGACGCCGTGCACCTGCTGGTGGACTTTCGCTACACCGCGGCCGTCGCCGAGCTGCAGGCGTCCCCATACGCCTGTCCCGCGCTGCGCGTCTGGCCGGTTCCCGCCAGTTACGACGAGGCGCTCCTCGAGTGCCTGAACACGATCGGTGTGAAGATCGTCGGATTCGAGAGCGCACATCTCACCGTTGCACGCCATCAGTGGCTGATCGCCGAGTCGCCAGCGCGTGCGCCGGGCGTGACGTTCCAGTCGACAGCTCGCGTCATCGAAGCGGTGCGCGTCGTGAAGGACTCCACCGAAATCGGATCGCTCCGCGACGCGGCGGGCCGGCTCTCGCAGGTCGTGGACAGGGCGCTCGGCGCCGTTCGCGCCGGCGAGACCGAACGGGCTGTCGCCGCAGCCATCGAAGCCGCCTTGCGCGCCGCGGGTTACGAACGGCCGGCGTTCGAGACGATCGTGGCGTCGGGGCCGAACGCGGCGCTGCCGCATCACCATCCGGGTGCGCGTGCTCTGGCCGCGGGCGATCTGGTGGTGCTGGACTTCGGCGGCGTCTTGGACGGATACTGCTGTGATTTGACCCGAACGGTCTCCATTGGTGCCCCTTCGCCGCAGGCTCGTCAAGTTTATGACGCTGTTCACGAGGCCCAGCGCGCGGCCATTGCGGCGGTAAGACCAGGAATCGATACGGCGGCAGTCGATGCCGCAGCCCGGTCAGTGCTCGACGCCCGTGGACTCGGCGCGGCGTTCGGGCATGGCACCGGTCACGGCCTGGGACTCGACGTGCACGAAGAGCCGCGGATCGCGCGCCCGCGGTCGGATGCCCCGGCGGTGCCACTCGAGCCCGGCATGGTGTTCACTATCGAACCGGGCGCATACCTCCCCGGATGGGGCGGCGTGCGCATCGAGGACGACGTGCTGGTGACGGCGACAGGGTGCGAGCTACTCACAACGGTGCCGCGCGAGCTCCTGGCGCTCTGACCTTTGACGATGGATCTGGACGAGATTCGCCTCATCCTCGAATTGATGCGCGAGCACGACGTCGCCGAATTCGAGCTCGAACGTGACAATGTCAAGCTGCGGCTCCGCAAGAGCGGCGGTGAAGCGTGGCCTGCCAGCATGACGCCGCTCCCTCAGGCGGCCTACAGCCCTCCGGTGCCGGCGGCGCCCGGCAGCGGGCCGGTCGCGGCCGCACCGCAACCGCCCGCGCCGGTGCTGACGTCGGCGGACGAAGACGTCGATCTGGCAATCGTCAAGTCTCCCATCGTCGGCACGTTCTATCGATCGTCGGAGCCGGGTGCGAAGCCGTTCGTCGACACCGGGCAGATGGTGCACCAGGGACAGGTGCTCTGCATCATCGAAGCGATGAAGCTGATGAACGAGATCCAGGCGGAATGCGACGGCGAGATCGTGAAGGTCTACGTCGAGAATGGCCACGCCGTGCAGTACGGCGAGCGCCTGTTCGCGATAAAGCCCGCGTAGGGAGGCCGTAAGCCGCCCCTGCGGTGATGAGCCATGTTCAAAAAGATTCTGATTGCGAACCGCGGCGAGATCGCTCTGCGAATCATCCACGCCTGCCGCGAGCTCGGCATCAAGACAGTTGCCGTCTACTCGGAGGCGGACGAGAACTCGCTGCACGTGCTCTTCGCCGACGAGCATGTCTGCATCGGCCCGGCGCGCAGCGCCGACAGCTACCTCAACGTGCCGTCGATCATCAGCGCCGCCGAGATCACCGGCGCCGACGCCATCCACCCTGGATACGGGTTCCTGTCGGAGAGTCCGTTTCTCGCCGAGGTCTGCGAAAAGTGCCACATCCGGTTCATCGGTCCCGACGTGAACGTCATCAGGCTGCTCGGTGACAAGGCGCGCGCCCGCAAGGCGATGAAGCGCGCCGGCCTGCCGATGCTGCCGGGCAGCGACGGCCCGATCGACAGCGAAGAGAAGGCGCTGAAGGTCGCGCGCGACATCGGCTATCCGGTGATCATCAAGGCGGTGGCCGGCGGCGGCGGCCGCGGGATGCGCGTGGTTCGCGCTCAGGGCGATCTCGCCGGCCAGTTGCGCACGGCGCAACGCGAGGCGGAGGCGGCCTTCGGCAACGGCGATGTCTACATCGAGAAGTACCTCGAGAATCCGCGCCACATCGAGTTCCAGATCATCGGCGATCACCACGGCAACGTCGTCCATCTCGGCGAGCGCGAATGCTCGATCCAGCGACGGCATCAGAAGCTCGTCGAAGAGTCGCCGTCGGTGGCGCTGACCGACAAGGTGCGCCGCAAGATGGGCGGCCTCGTCGTGGATGCCGCCAAGGCGGTGCAGTACACCAACGCCGGCACCTTCGAGTTCCTGATGGACGGGGAAGGAAAGTTCTACTACATGGAGACGAACACCCGTCTCCAGGTCGAGCATCCCGTCACCGAGATGATCACCGGCATCGATATCGTCAAGGAGCAGATACGGATTGCCGCCGGAGACCGCCTCTCGTTCAAGCAGAGCGACATCACGTTCACCGGCCATTCCATCGAGTGCCGAATCAACGCCGAGGATCCCGAGACCTTTGCCCCCTCGCCGGGGGTCATTCACGCGTTCAGCGCGCCCGGCGGCCCGGGCGTGCGCATCGACACCTTCGCTCACGCCGACTGCACCGTTTCTCCCTACTACGACTCGATGATCGCCAAGGTCGTCGTGCACGGCCGCGACCGCCAGGAGGCGATCGCGCGGATGCGGCGGACGCTCGAGATGACGGTCATCGAGGGCATCAAGACGTCGGTGCCGCTGCACCTGCGGATTGTGAGCGACGCCGACTTCCAGGCCGGACGGCTCTCCACCGCGTTCATGGAGCGCTTCATGCCCAGGCCGAAGGAGGATGGCAAGCTGGCGGACACGGCGTAACCGGGGAATTTGCGGGATTGACGACTTGACGCTCTCGCCAACGCGTGTCATCCGCCAATCCGTCAATCCGTCATTCCGTCAATCTCTCATTTCCGTCATTCTCTCATTCCGCAAATCGTCAATCCCTCAATCATCGATTTCCAAATGCTTTTGCCGTCCTTGTGCGCCATCGTCGATGTCGATGCGGCAGCGCGGGCCGGCTGGCCGGCGGTCGATCTCGCCAGGGCATTCCTCGACGGCGGCGCACGCTTTCTGCAGATCCGGGCGAAGCAGCTTGCCTCCGGAGCGTTGCTCGAGCTCTGTGACGCGATCGTCTCCCTCGCCCGGCCGGTCGGCGGCATCGTGATCGTCAACGACCGCGTGGATCTGGCCCGCCTGTCTGACGCGGCTGGCGTGCATGTGGGCCAGGACGACCTGCCGCCGTCGCTCGCGCGTGCCCAGCTTGGTGACGCTGCGGTCATCGGCTATTCGACGCATACGACGGCGCAGCTCGAGGCGTCGCGTGTCGAGCCGGCGACGTACACCGCTGTCGGCCCGATCTTCGGCAGCGTAACGAAGGAGACTGGCTACGACGCGGTGGGGCTGGATCTCGTGACGGCGGCGGTCCGCATTGTGGCAGGCAGGCCGGTGGTCGCCATCGGCGGGATCACGCTCGAGAACGCCCCGTCCGTGATTGCGGCTGGAGCCGCATCCGTAGCGGTGATCGGTGACCTGCTGCGCGGAGGTGCGCCCGACGCGCGCGTGCGCGCCTTCCTCCGGGTGCTCTCGTAATCCCCTCTACTTCGTGACGCTCGGATCGCCGGTTGGCGGCGGCGCGTGATCCGTTACGGCGGGCGTGCCGAGAAGCTCGGTAAGGATCGGCTTGAGCGCGTCGGCCCACACCTGGTAGCCCTTCACCGACAGGTGCAGGCCATCCACGGTCATTCCGTCGAAGAGTTTGCCGTTCGCGTCTGCCAGCTTGTCGTTGATGTCGAGATAGCGGACCCGCCGACCATCGGCGAAGGCGGCGATGCGCTCGTTGATGCGGTTGATGATCGGAACAACGGGCGCGGCGCCACTCTTGTCGTTGCGCGGGGTGATGCCGGTGATGAGGATGGTTGCCTCAGGCGCCTTGCGACGCATGACGTCCACCGCCGCACGAATGCCGCTGACCACTTCCTCGACCCTGGCCTGGTCGCCGCCTGGCGCTGGCGCGGCTCCGACGTTGTTGGTGCCGGCCAGCAGCACGATGACCTTCGGGTTGACGCCATCGAGCTCGCCGTTCTCCAGGCGCCAGAGGATGTTCTGGATGGTGTCGGCGCCCCAGCCGAAGTTGCCGGCGTTCCATCCGAAGAAGTTCTGCGTCCAGTTGGCGAGGAAGTCGCGGTATTGCTGATCGCTCGTGCCCCAGCGGCGGGTGATCGAATCGCCGACGAAGTAGACGTCGATGCCGCCTTTGCGCGCCTTCTCGACGAGTTGCTCGTGGGCGAGCTGCGAGTTGCGATCGGTCCGCGGCACCGGTTGATCACCGCGCCGCGCCTGCGCGGCAGCCTGCGCCAGCGCCTGTGCGTGCGGCACTGCAAGGAGGAAACCAGTCGAGATGGCGGCGATGAGAAGGGAGCTACGCACGCGTCGAGAATAGCAGCGCTCGCCGCCGTCAGTTACTCGCCGAGATATGCCTTTCGCACGCGCGGGTCGCAGGCGATGGCGCCTGCCTGGCCCTGCAGCGTCACCGTGCCGGTCTCGAGCACGTAGCCGCGGTCCGAGTGCTGCAGCGCCGCGTTGGCATTCTGCTCCACGAGCAGCACCGTGGTGCCGGCCGCCTTGATCGTGTCGATCGTGCTGAAGATCGTGTGACAGACGAGCGGCGCCAGGCCGAGCGACGGCTCGTCGAGCAGCAGCAGCTTCGGACGCGACATGAGGGCGCGGGCGATCGCGAGCATCTGCTGCTCGCCGCCCGAGAGCGTGCCGGCGCGCTGCGTCGAGCGCTCCTCGAGCCGGGGAAACATCGTGAAGCTGTGCTCGAGGTCTTCCTTGATCCGCCCGCGATCGCGGACCAGATACGCACCCATCTCGAGGTTCTCCAGTACCGTGAGGTTCGCGAAGATGCCGCGGCCCTCCGGCGCCATGGAGATGCCGCGCGCCACCAGCTTGTGCGCGGGGACGCCCGTGATCTCTTCGCCTTCGAACAGCACCCGTCCGCTTCGCGGCGGAACCAGGCCGGTGATCGCCCGCAGCGTCGTCGATTTGCCGGCGCCGTTCGACCCGATCAGCGTGACGACCTCTCCCGGGTCGACGGTGAGAGACACATCGCGCAGCGCGTGAATGCCGCCGTAGAAGACGTTGAGGTTCTCGAGAACGAGCATGGAGGAAGCTGCCACGTCTCACCCGCCTCCGAGATACGCTTCGATGACCTTCGGGTGCTTCTGGATCTCGCCCGGCGTGCCGATGGCGATGGTCTCGCCGTAGTCGATGACCTGCACCGTCTCACAGATCCCCATGACGACCTTCATGTTGTGCTCGACGAGCAGGATGGTGAGCGAGAACTGGTCGCGCAGCCAGCGGATGACGCGCATCAGCTCCATGGCTTCCTGCGGGTTCATGCCCGCCGCCGGCTCGTCGAGCAGCAGCAGCCGCGGTTCGGTGGCGAGGGCACGCGCGATCTCGAGCCGCCGCTGGCTCCCGTAGGGAAGGCTCGTGGCGGTCTCGTTGGCGAGCGCATCCAGCTCGAAGATTTTCAGCAGTGCCATTGCCCGTTCGTGCGAGTCGCGCTCCTCGCGGTGGTGCTTCGCTGTGCCGAGGATCGCGTCGGCGAACGTCTGCTGGCTGCGCAGATGGCGCCCTGTCATCACGTTCTCCAGCACCGTCATGTCAGGGAAGAGACGGATGTTCTGGAATGTGCGCGCGATGCCGAGTTTCGTGATCTCGTAAGCCTTCCTGCCGTTGACGCGCCGTCCATCGAAAGCGATGTCGCCCTCGGTGGGATCGTAGACGCCGGTCAGAAGGTTGAAGATCGTGGTCTTGCCGGCGCCGTTCGGGCCGATGAGACCATAGAGCGCGCCCGGCATCACCGTCATCGAGAGGCTCTTCACAGCCGTCAGGCCGCCGAAGCGCTTGGTGACGTTGCGCGTCTGGAGCAGCGGCGAGCCCTGGCCGTCGCCGTTCATGCGGCACGGCCTCCGGCCGCTCTCGCCGGACGGCGAAGCCAGCGCCACCCGATTTCCCGGCGACCGAACATGCCCTGCGGGCGGAAGATCATCAGCAGGATCAGCAGCAGCGCGTACACGACCATCCGCAGCCCCGGGTACTGCTGATCGAGCGAGCGCAGTGCTTCGGGCAGGATGGTCAGCACCGTCGCGCCGAAGACGGCACCGGTGATCGAGCCGATGCCGCCCAGGACGACCATCACGATGACCTCGATCGACTTCACGAAATTGAGATTCTGCGGGTTGAGCGGGTTGGCGAAGAGCTGGCCCGAGAGCCCGCCAGCCACCCCGGCAAGCGCGGCGCTGATCACGAAGGCGGCCACCTTGTAGCGGGTGGTGTTGACGCCCATTGCCTCGGCGGCGATTTCGTCGCCGCGAATCGTGGCGAGGGCGCGCCCGAACGTCGATGCCGCGATGTTGCGCACGATCAGGATGGTGAGCGCCGCCATCGCGAAGATCCAGAAGACGTTGGTGATCGGGATGGCGTCGGTGAACCCGGTCGCGCCGCCGACGGCCGGCACGTTCAGGATGATGACGCGGATGATCTCGGAGAACCCGAGCGTCACGATGGCGAGGTAGTCGCCGCGCAGGCGCAGCGACGGAATGCCGACGGCCAGTCCTGCGACGGCGGCGGCGCAGGCGCCGGCGGCGAGGCTGACGATCATCGCGAGAGAGGAGCCCGCCGGGTTGGCGAGCGTGGCGCCGGCCAGCGACGCAATCGACGCCCCGTGGTACACCGTGACGTAGGTCGCCGTGTAGCCGCCGACCGCCATGAATCCGGCGTGGCCGATCGAGAACTGTCCGGCGAGCCCGTTGATCAGGTTCAGGCTGACCGCGAGCGTGATGTTGATGCCGATCAGCTGAATGATGCGTGCGTAGTACGGGTTGATCTGGAAGTCGCCGAGCCCGTATTCGAACAGATAGTTGAGCGCCAGCAGAACGACGATGCCGAGAGCGAGCAGGGGAAGCTTGCGGGACAGCGGCATGCAGGGTGGCCGATCGCGTCCTCAGACCTTTTCGATCATCGCCGAGCCCATGATGCCGGACGGCCGGAAGAGCAGGATCAGAATCAGCACGCCGAACGCCACCGCGTCGCGGTAGGTCGAATACGCCGTCGCCCCGATCCAGGTCTCCATCAGGCCGATCAGCACGCCGCCGATCATGGCGCCGGGGATGTTGCCGATGCCGCCGAGCACGGCGGCCACGAACGCCTTGAGGCCGGTCATGAGCCCCATCAGCGGATCGATACGCGGGATCGCGAGAGCGACCATCACGCCGCCCACCGCGGCCATGGCGGATCCGAGCGCGAAGGTGAAAGCGATCACGAGGTCGGTGTTGATGCCCATCAGCTTCGCCACCGACAGATTGAACGAGGTGGCGCGCATCGCCTTGCCGATTCTGGTGCGGTGCACGATGTACTCGAGCGCGAACATCAGGACCACCGTGATGATGATGATGAGCAGGTTCTGGTTGGTGATCTGGACGCCGCCAAGGGAGTAGATTTCGGAACGGATCATCTGCGGAAAAAAGCGTGGCGTGGCGCCGAACACGACCTGGCCGCCGTACTCGAGGAGGAGCGACACCCCAATCGCGGTGATGAGCGAGGTCAGCCGCGAATGGTGCCGCACCGGCCGGTAGGCGAAGCGCTCGATCACGATGCCGATGAGCGCACACGCTGCCATGGCCCCCGTCGTCACGACGATGGCGCCGAGGACCGACGGGTTGGCGTCGAGGTTCAACGCGTTCGCCAGGTAGTACCCTGCGAATGCGCCGAGCATGTAGACGTCGCCATGCGCGAAGTTGATGAGGCGGAGCACGCCATACACCATCGTGTAGCCGAGGGCGATGAGCGCGTAGATGGCGCCTAGCGAGAGGCCGTTGATCAGCTGCTGGAGAAATGTGTCCACGCGATTAACGGGCTGAGAAGAGCGCCGTGGCCGTCACTGCCGGATGCTGAATGCCTGATGCCGAAGCCAGGCCCGGGATCGCGGCTTCGGCGTCGGGCATTGAGCATCGGGCATCGAGCATGGAGCTTCGGGCCAACGTGTCAGCTGGGGTTGATCGTCGTCTTGTAGACGAACTTGACCTCGCCGTTGGCGTAGGTCACCTCCTGGATGACGGCCGGCTTGTCCACGTTCCGCTGTTTGTTCATCTTCAGGCGCCCGGTGACCCCCGGCAGATCGGCGACCGCGAGCGCGTCGCGCAGCTTCGGCCCTTCCGTGGTCTTGGCGCGATTGAGCGCGTCGGCGAGCACTTTGACTGCGTCGTACGCCAGCGCGGCAATGGCGTCGGGTTCGCGACTGAACCGCTGACGGTAGGCGGCGACGAAGTTCTGAACGATCGGGTCGGGAGTGTCGGCAGAGTAGTGGTTGGAGATGAACGTGTTGTTCAGCGCCTCGCGCCCATTGGCCAGCGCGTCGCCGACCCAGCCGTCGCCGCCGAGAATCGGCATCTTCATGCCGAGCTCGCGCGCCTGGCGCACGATGATCCCGGCTTCGGAGTAGTAGCCGGTCGCAAAGATCGCGTCGGGGCGTTCGCTGCGAACCTTGGTGAGAATGGCCCGGAAATCGGAGTCGCCAGTCGTGTAGCTGACCGGATCGAGCACCTGTCCGCCGAGCGCCGTGAAGTTCTTCGTCACCGATTCGGTAAGACCCACCGAGTAGTCCTGCTGGACGTCCTTGAGGATGGCGACCCTTCTGACCTTGAGATCGTTGTACGCGAACTTGGCCAGCACCTCGCCCTGGAAGGGATCGATGAAACAGACGCGGAAGATATAGTCGCCGACGGCCGTGACGCGCTCGTTCGTCGACGCGGGAGTGATCATCGGGATCTGGAACTTCTGGGCAATCGGTGCGGCAGCCAGCGAGCGCCGGCTTGCGACTTCCCCGAGAACGGCGACCACGCGGTCCTGCGTGATCAGCTTCGTCACCGCGTTGGACGCTTCCTCCGGCTTGCTCTGATCGTCTTCCACGATCAGCCGGAGCTTCCGCCCGCCGAGCACGCCGCCGGCGGCGTTGACCTCGTCGACCGCGAGCTCGGTGCCCTCGCGAGACGAGATGCCGAACGACCCGCCGTCGCCGGTCAGCGACCCATAAAAGCCGATGACCACGTCGCCGCCGCTGTCGCCCGAGGCGCCCGGCCTGCGCTCACACGCCGCCGCCGCACAGAAGGCGAGCGCGGCGACCACGAGTGCTGTTGCCCGCCAGGGCGACGAGTCACGAACGTCTGACATGGTGCACACAATTGTCGGCCGCACGCGCCGACACCGATAGCCGTCTTGTCGGTCTCGAATGCGATGACTGTGAGTCAAGTTTCCCCCGGGCAAGCGGCTTGCCCCGCGTCCTTCGACGTGCTCGGGACGCCCCGAGGCGCGAGCCCGGGGCCGGAGCGGAGGCAAGCAGACACTGTTGACTGGCGAGGCGTCTGAGACGGGCCTCGCCAGTCCTTCATGCTCAATGGAGAATCCGGTAAGTGAGGCAAAAAGTCAACGAGCGCTCGGCACGGGATGCATGCGCGACGCTCGAATTACAATGCCAGAGCACGTGAGATCCGGTGGCCATCACGCGGGCGGATGGCGCGAGGGAGCTCAATCCGCTGCCCGAAGCACTCCTTCAAGCAGGAGACGAAATGGTCGTATCGGGACGCTCCAGGAGCGTCAAGGCGCTCGAAGTGGTGGTCGCGGCATGACGGCACGGACGCTGGACGGACAGGCGCTTGCCGCAAAGATGCAGGAGGAGATGAAGCCACTCGTCGCCGGCTTCACGAGCCGGTGCGGCAGGCCGCCCGGGCTCGGGATCGTGCTCGTCGGACATGATCCGGCGTCCGAGGTTTACGTCAGGAACAAGGTCAAGGCTGGAACCGATGCCGGGTTCAGGGTCGACCTCGAGCGCCTGCCGGAGAGCTCTGCCCTGGCCGACGTGCTCGCGCTGGTCGATCGTCTCAACCGCAGCGATGCACACGACGGCATCCTCGTGCAGTCACCGCTGCCGAAGGCTCTCGGGAAAGGAGCCGAGCAGCGCGTCTTCGACACGATTGCCGCCGAGAAGGACGTGGACGGTTTCAGCGCCGAGAGTGCCGGGCTGCTGATGCAGAACCGGCCGCAGCTGGTCGCGTGTACGCCGGCCGGGATCATCGAGCTGCTCGAGCGCGAGGCTGTTCAGATCGCGGGCCGCCGCGCCGTCGTCATCGGGCGCAGCGACATCGTCGGCAAGCCGATGGCGATGCTCCTGCTGCATCGCGACGCGACCGTCACGATCTGCCATTCCCGAACGCCGAATCTGGCCGCTGTGTGCCGCGAGGCGGACATCCTGGTTGCCGCGGTGGGCAAGCCAGGTCTCGTCACGCGCGACTTCGTCACGCCCGGCGCGGTCGTGATCGACGTCGCCATCAACCGTGTCACGGATCCGGCGGTCGCGGCGAGCCTCTTCCCGGCAGGCCATCGCCGGCTCGAGCAGTTCGCGGCGAAGGGTGCAATGCTCGTCGGCGATGTTCACCCGGACGTCGCGGAGGTCGCCAGCGCCCTGACCCCTGTGCCCGGAGGAGTGGGGCCGCTCACGATCACGATGCTGATGAGGAATACGTTGAAAGCAGCCGAAAGCCGCAGACGGACCTAACACCGGAGTTCACTTGTGTTGAGGATGCGAATCCCTGTGGAGGCGACCGATACGGATCGCTTGACCGCGGGAGAAGGCTCTGGGGATCAGCGAGCTCGCGGAGCTCGCGTCGAGCGGTCCACGACGCCCTCGCACCGCGGTCCGGTCGCCGCAACCGGGATTCGTGATCCTCAACACAAGTGAATTCCGGATTAGGTCCGCCTCTCCCCCCGTCTGATCCTCTCGAGCACCAGCGCAACCTGTTGGGCCGTTTCGGCGTGCGTGCCGTCGGTCCTGATCACGAAATCGGCCCGTCCGATCTTTTCCTCGAGCGGCAGCTGGGCGGCGATTCGCTGCCGCGCTGCCGCTTCGCTCACGCGGTCGCGTTCCATGATGCGGCGCACCTGCACATCGGGGTGACAGGTGGTGACGATGACGGCGTCGAACTCGCCGGCGCGCCCGGTCTCATAGAGCAGCGGAATGTCGGCGATGGCGACGGCGTGCTTGGCCGGATCGAGCGACGCGAACCAGGCGTCCATCGCACGCCGCACTTCGGGGTGGATGATCGCTTCGAGGTCGAGTCTGGCCTGCGGGTCGGCAAACACCAGATCGGCGAGCGCGCGGCGGTTGAGTCCTCCGTCGCTGTCGAGGAAATGACTGCCGAACCGGTGGACGACCGCGTCGAGTCCCGCAGAGCCTGGCGCGACGGCATCACGGGCGAGGGTGTCGGCGTCGATGGTGGCCACTCCCAGCCGTTCGAAGGCCGCACGAACGTGGCTCTTGCCGGTGGCGATACCGCCAGTCAGCGCCACTCGCCGGGTCCGGCCGGCGCTGGCCGGGTCATTCACTCGAGATCGCCTCGGCGATCGGCGCGTCCTTCGCGGCGATTCGTTCCTCGACGAACGTGTTCCACTCGTGGCACTGCGGGCATTGCCACAGCAGCTCTGTGCTGCGGTAGCGGCAGCGAAGGCAGACGTGCGGATCCAGGTAGAAGACCGCTTCACGAGTGAGGTCGACGTACCGCCGGACGAGCCGTTCGTCGAGATCGAGGGCTGTCAGCACTTCCCATATCGCCTGATGCACGACGAGCCCGTGCGGGTTGTGCGGCAGCGCCGCGAACAGGAGGTCGAGCGACTCGCTGTGACGGCCGGCGCACGCCAGGTGACGCGAGAGCGCGAGCCGCGCCCGCCAGTCCTGAGGAAATCGCGCAATGAGGGTTTCGCACAGCTCGACGAAGCGCGCGGGCTTGCCGTTCTTGCGATAGGCGCGCTCCAGCCGGTCGAACGCCAGGTAGGCGCGATCGGGCACTTCCCGTACGAGCTGTTCCCACGACGCCAACGCGTCATCGAGCTGGCCGCGTTCCAACATGACATCGCCGAGGCTCAGATAGGCAGGCACCGTGCGCGGGTCGATACCGATGGCATCCCGGAAGCTCGCCGCGGCCGCCGCCGTATCGCCGGCCGCCGCCTGTGCGCTCCCGATCTCGTTCCTGAGAAAGCCGAGGATCTGCTGGTGCTCAGCGGCCGTCTCGAGGGCGGCAATCTGCGCTCGCACCTGCGCCGCCTCTGCCCACTGACGCTGCTCTTCGTGAAGCTTCTGGAGGTTGACCAGCGCATACCGGCTCTGCGGATCCAGCCGCACGACTTCACGAAACGCTGCGAGCGCCCGGTCGATGAAGCCGGCGTGCCGGAAGTCGAGTGCCAGGCACAACAGACACTGCGCATGCTCCAGGCGGGTCAGCGAGCTGCGCTGCAGCAGTTCCTGGTGCACCGTGATGGCGCGGCCGACCTGACCCTTCTGCCGGTACAGGTTGCCCAGGATCATCTGCACCTCGAGCGCGCCGCCGTCGGCATGACCGGCCTTCGTGAGCTCGTCGATCGCCTGATCAATCTGGCCATCGGCCAGGAAATTCAGACCGAGCATGTAGTGCGGCGTGTCGCGGAGCCGACGCCGATCGACCAGTCGGCCGCTCTGGAGCTTGTAGCGCTCCCAGGCTTTGCCGAGGGCAAGGCCGACGAGGAGCGCGACCAGAACCACGATCAGGGTGTAATCGCCCATCGAAGGAGTTGGAGCGAGTGACGCGGCCGCATACCGGCCGCGGCCGGAGCTCAGACCATTTCCGTGCGCCAGAGGTCGTGCAGATGGACGACGCCCTGCACGGTTCGAGCGGCGTCGACGACCACGATTGACGTGATCTTGCGCTGCTCGAGGATGTTCAGCGCCTCGGCGGCCAGCATCTCGCGCGGCACCGTCACCGGCTGCCGCGTCATCACGTCACCGGCCACGCGGTCCAGCAGACCGGCGGCGTTGATCTCCATCTGCCGCCGCAAGTCGCCGTCGGTGATGATTCCGACGAGCCGTTCCTGCTGGTCGACGACGCAGGTCATTCCGAGGCCTTTGCGCGACATCTCGTGAAAGACTCGCGGCATGGCCGTGTCGGTTTGCACGATCGGCGCCTGCTCGCCGGCGTGCATCAGCTGGCCGACGCGCATCAGCCGTTTGCCCAGCTTGCCGCCCGGGTGCAGGTTCGCCAGGTCGTCCTGGCCGAAGCCCTTGGCGACGAGCACCGTCATGGCGAGCGCGTCGCCGAGCGCGAGCGCCGCCGTCGTGCTCGCGGTCGGAACCAGGTTCATCGGGCACGCTTCCTCGCTGACCCGGCAGTCGAGCGACACGTCAGCGGCGGTGGCCAGCGTCGAACTGCAGTTGCCGGTAATGGCGATGAGGGCGGCGCCCAGACGCTTGATGGTCTCGAGCAGCCGCAGCAGCTCGTCGGTCTCGCCGCTGTACGACAGCGCCACGATGACGTCGCCAGACTGCAGCACGCCGAGGTCGCCGTGAATCGCCTCCGCGGGATGGAGGAAGAAGGCGGGTGTGCCGGTGCTCGCCAGCGTGGCGGCAATCTTCCGGCAGATGATCCCCGACTTTCCCATGCCCGTGAGGATGACCCGCCCGCGGCAATCGAGCAGCAGCCGCGCCGCGCGCTCGAAGCGATGATCCAGGCGATCGACGAGCGACAGAATGCCAGCCGCTTCGGTCTGCAGGACCCGCCGGGCCAGACCGAGATCGACACTGCTCGCCTTCGTGGTCATCAGGCCGCTCCCGACGGCTGCGTGACCGGCTCGCGGGCAGCCGCGTCGATGCGAACGAGTCTCCGAATCAGCGGCTCCAGCCTGTCGAGCCTGAGCGCATTGGCTGCGTCGCTCTTCGCTCTCGAGGGCTCCTCGTGAGTCTCGAGGAACACGGCATCGACACCGGCGGCAACACCGGCGGCGGCGAGCGGCTCGATGTACTCGGCCTCGCCGGCGGTGACGCCGTCGCCGCCGCCGGGAAGCTGCAGGCTGTGCGTCACGTCGAACACGACCGGATAACCGATACCGCGGAGGATGGGGAACGCGCGCATGTCGACGACCAGGTTGTTGTAGCCGAAGCTCACGCCGCGCTCGGTGATGAGCAGCGCGTCGTTGCCTTCGGCGCTGATTTTGGCGGCGACGTGGCGCATGTCGCGCGGCGCCATGAACTGGCCCTTCTTCACGTTCACCGGCTTCCGCGTTCGCGCGGCGGCGATGAGGAGGTCGGTCTGGCGGCAGAGAAACGCCGGAATCTGCAGCACGTCGACAACGTCGGCGGCGATCGCCGCGTGGGACGCTTCGTGGATGTCGGTGAGCACCGGCAGTCCCGTGCGCGCCTTCACGTCGGCCAGCACGGCGAGCC
Source organism: Vicinamibacterales bacterium (assembly GCA_036274155.1). GTDB lineage: Bacteria > Acidobacteriota > Vicinamibacteria > Vicinamibacterales > UBA2999 > Gp6-AA40. The sequence goes on from DASUGH010000173.1 coordinate 27,387, forward strand.
CGGCATCGAGACCCGGCCCGCGAAACGACGTCCGCGACGTCCGATTGGCCTTGTCGTATGACGCTTTGAAGATGATCGAGACGCCGCAGCGGGCGCCGATGTCGCGAATCGCCAACGCAGTGTCGACCGCATGAGCGGCCGACTCGATCACACAGGGGCCGACGATGAACGCGAGCGGCGCGCCGGCGCCGACGGTCAGGCGCCCGAGGGTGACACGATGCACCGCGCTATTCTAGCGCGCCCTGTTCCTGCATCGCGAAGCACCGAATCTCCGTCCCACGGCGCCTGACAGCGAAGTGCATTCGGGTGTGGAGACCACGAACGCCTTTGCGGCACGCACGAAGAGCACGAAGATCTCTGAATTCCTTCCTGATCTTCGTGTCCGGCGCGAAGCGCCCTTCGTGGTTCGTACCCCGACTCACCCGGGCAGGCTGCGACGCCGGCACGGTCTGTTGGCAGGCCGTGGTGAAATCCCATCGGGCCTGCGAGGCACAGGGAAGTGGTGTGTCCCGGCGCCTCAGCAGCCCGTCACGGCCTCTCGCCAGGAGACTAGGAGCCGGAGCTGCGAACGTGAACCTGGAGCTCCGGCGCCTGCATCTCCAGCCGCGTCCGGTCTTTCTTGTGCCGGTACGCCGCCTCGACGAAGCTGGCAAACAACGGGTGCGGCGTCAGCGGCTTCGACTGGAACTCGGGGTGGAACTGGACGGCGATGAACCAGGGATGTGACGGCAGTTCGGCAATCTCGACGAACTTGCCGTCGGGCGATCGGCCCGACACGCGCATGCCCTGTTCGGCGAGCGCCGCCTCATAGAGGCAATTGAACTCGAAGCGGTGCCGATGGCGCTCGTGGATCAACGGCGCGCCGTAAATGCGCTGCGCCACCGATCCGGGCACGAGCTCGCAATCGTAGCGCCCCAGCCGCATCGTGCCACCGAGATCGTCCACTTCCAGCAGATCGCGCAGCTTGTAGATGACCTTGTGCGGCGCGTTTTCGTCGACCTCGGTGGAATCGGCTCCCTCGAGCCCGCACACGTTGCGGGCGAATTCGACGGTCGCCCACTGGAAGCCGTAGCAGATGCCGAAGAAGGGCACCTCGTGCAGGCGGGCGTACTCCGCTGCCTTCATCATGCCGCGGGTGCCGCGCGAGCCGAACCCGCCGGGAACGAGGATGCCGTCGGCGCCATCGAGCAGGGCGGCGCCGTTCTCGCGTTCGAGCGCTTCGGCTTCCACCCAGTTCAGCTTCACCGCCAGCCGGTGATGGAACCCACCGTGGTACACGGCTTCGTTGAGGCTCTTGTAGGAGTCCTCGTAGCCCGTGTACTTGCCGACCACGTGGATGACGATCTCGTCGGAAGGGTTCTTGATCCGGTCGATCAGCTCTTCCCACGCTTCGGTGCGCGCTTCCGTCACGGGCAGTCCAAGCAGCTTCAGGACGATCTGATCGAGCCCCTCGGCTTTGAGCACGAGCGGCACTTCGTAGATCGTCTCGACGTCCTTGGCCGTGATGACGGCCTCCTCGCTCACATCGCAGAAGAGCGCGATCTTCCGTTTCAGGTCGCTGTCGAGGAACCGGTCGGTGCGGCAGAGCAGGATGTCCGGCTGGATGCCGATCGAACGGAGGTCGCGGACGCTGTGCTGTGTCGGCTTGGTCTTCAGCTCGCCGGCGGTGCCGATGTAGGGGACGAGCGTGAGGTGGATATAGATCGTGTTCTCGCGTCCGACATCGAGCCGGAACTGACGGATCGCCTCGAGAAACGGCATGCTCTCGATGTCGCCCACGGTGCCGCCGATTTCCACGAGCACCACGTCCACGTCGCGGCCGGCCAGGCGGATGGCGTCCTTGATCTCGTTGGTGATGTGAGGGATGACCTGGACCGTCCGGCCGAGATAGTCGCCGCGCCGCTCCTTCTGAATGACCGACAGATAGATCTTGCCGGTGGTCCAGTTGCTGTTGCGGGTGGCGACCATGCTGGTGAACCGCTCGTAATGCCCGAGGTCGAGGTCTGTTTCCGCCCCGTCGTCGGTGACGTAGACCTCGCCGTGCTGATACGGGCTCATCGTGCCCGGGTCGACATTGAGATACGGGTCGAACTTCTGCAGCGCGACCTTGTACCCATGGTCTTCGAGCAGGCGGCCAATCGACGCCGCTGCCAGACCCTTGCCGAGAGAAGACACCACTCCTCCGGTCACGAAGATGTATTTCACGGGCCGTCCGTCAGGTCGCTGGGTCATGCTGCCTCACGCGCGCGTCCCGGCCGCCAGCTCGTCGAGCTGGCGCCGGACACGCTCCAGGTCCTCGGGCGTATCGACGCCGATGGAATCGAACGAGGTTTCGGGGGTACGGATGCGATAGCCGTGCTCGATCGCACGGAGCTGCTCGAGCGATTCAGCCGTCTCGAGCGGGGTTGGCGGCAACGCCGCAAAGGTGATCAGGAATTCGCGCCGGTAACCGTAGAGGCCGATGTGCTTGAAGAGCACGGTCCCGACCTGCGGGTCGCGAACGAACGGGATCGACGACCGCGAGAAATACAGCGCGTCACCGTTCCGGTCGACGACGACTTTCACCACGTTCGGGTCCGCCGCCTCGCGGGGCTCCTCAATCGCCCGTCGCAGCGTGGTCATGACGACGGCGGCGTCGCGAAAGGGTTCCATGACCTGCTCGATCATGGCTGCCTGTATCAGTGGCTCGTCGCCCTGCAGATTGATCACGATCTCACAGTCGAGCTCGCGCGCGACTTCTGCTATGCGATCGGTGCCGGTCCGGTGGTCGGGCCGTGTCAGCCTGGCCGTGCCGCCGAACGCGTGCACCGCCTGCCTGATCCGCTCATCGTCTGTTGCCACGACCACGCCGTTCACGCCGCGCACCGCCATCGCACGGCGATAGACGTGCTCGATCATCGGACGGCCGGCGATGTCGGCGAGCGCCTTTCCGGGAAGACGCGTCGAGTGATACCGGGCAGGAATGAGGATGACAGTGCGAAGTGACGCTGACGTCCGGCGCTGGGAATCCGGAGCCGTGACAGGGTGCACGACGAAGTTTACAACGAAAAGCCCTCAGTCGTACCGTGATGATGCCGGACCGCTGCAGTTCTCGGTACCTCACAGGCGGATCCCAAGTCCCGAGCCCCGAGTCCCGAGCCCCGAGCCCCGAGCCCCGAGCCCAGAGCCCCGAGCCCCGATTGCACCACGGCCCGCTAGACCCGGACGAGACGCGCTTCGCGTACGGCAGTGACCCTCCTCAGCTCTTTGAGCACCGTGTCGGAGATCGGCGCCGGTTCATCGACGATCGCGATGCCGATGGCACGGTCGCCGTCGCGGCCGAGCGCAAAGTTGGCGATGTTGACGTGATGACGCCCAAGAATCGTGCCGATGTCGCCGATGACGCCAGGCTGATCGGTGTTGCACATCACGATCATCGTCCCCTCGAGCGGCGCCTCGACGGCGATGCCGTCGAGCAGCGCCAGCCGCGGCGAGGTCTGCTCGAACACCACGCCTTCCACCCATCGGCTGCGGCCGCTCGTCTCGAGCTTCACCGAGATCAGATTCCTGTAGTTGCGGTGGCGGGTGCTCCGCGACTCGACGACCTCGAGCCCGCGCTCGGCTGCGACACTACGGGCGTTGACGAGGGTGACGCCCGACGACAGGATCGGCTTGAACAGCCCGACGAGGACGGCGTTGAGCAGCATCTCGGTCCGGCCGTTCACGAGATCGCCGTAGTATCGGACTCCCACCGAGTGGATCCGATCGTCGTTCATCTGCGAGATGAAGGTGCCGAGCCGCTCGGCCAGCGCGAGAAACGGCTGCAGCCGCTTGAACTCCTCGGACGACACCGACGGAAAGTTGACCGCGTTCCGGATGATGCCGTCCTTCAGGAAGTCGCGCAGCGCCGTTGTGGTCTCGACGCCGACGAGCTCCTGGCCCTCGCGGGTCGAGGCGGCAATGTGCGGCGTCGCCACCACCTGGGAAAGCTTCTGCAGGCGATGGTCGGTCGTCGGCTCTGCCTGAAAGACGTCGAGGGCGGCGCCGCCGACGCGGCCCGACTCGATTGCGGCCGCCAGCGCCGTCTCGTCGATGAGATCGCCGCGGGCTGTGTTGATCAGCCGGATACCGCGCTTCGCGTGTGCCAGACGCGCGTCGTTGACGAGATGGCGCGTCTGGGGCGTGGAAGGCAGGTGCAGCGACAGGTAATCGGCTTCGGCGAAGAGCTGATCGAGTGGCACGAGCGTCGCCCCGAGATCGGCGGCAATGTCTGCCGCGATGAAGGGATCGTGGGCGATGATCCGCATGCCGAAAGCGGCGGCGCGGCGCGCGACCTCCTGGCCGATGCGGCCGAGCCCTGCCAGCCCGAGCGTCTTGTCGCGCAGCTCTTCGCCGAGAAACTTCTTCTTCTCCCAGCGTCCCTCTTTCATTGCCGCGTCGGCAGCGGGAATGTGCCGGGCGAGCGCGAGCATCAGGCCGACCGCCAGCTCGGCGACGCTCACGCTGTTCGCACCCGGTGCGTTCATCACCACGAGACCGCGTGCGCTCGCGGCCTGCACGTCGACGGTGTCGACGCCGGTTCCGGCCCGGGCGATCACCCGCAGCCGTGGCGCCGCTGAGATGAGCGCAGCCGTGACCTTCGTGGCGCTTCGCACGACGAGCGCGTCGGCGTCGGCGAGGTCCGCGGCGAGTTGGTCAGGTGCCCGGCCGGCCCGGGCATCGACTTCCCACCCTTCGGCGCGCAGCAAATCGATAGCGGAAGCAGGGAGGTCGTCGGCAATGACGATTTTCACGGGCGATCCGATGATGGTTCGCGGCGCGCGAACCGGAGTCGAGAGCCGGAGGTGATCGAGTAGGGCAAGTATAATCTGCGATTGCCGCTGAGGCGGGGAGAGTCATCGGAGGTCGCGGAGGTCGCGGAGGTCGCGGAGGTTGTCGGAGGTTGTCGGAGGAGGAACGGAGGAATACGGAGGAACGGTTTCACACGGAGCAACGGAGAAACGGAGACGAACGGAGTAGACAGGCGCGCAGTCACGCAGCGGCTGCACGAGGTGGGGTGAAGAGACAGCGGCGGGGCCCGCGTCCCTCCGTTATCCTCCGTTCCTCCGTTGCTCCGTGTGAAACCGTTCCTCCGAGTACCTCCGTGTCCTCAACGGGCGTAACACTCGTAACGGTCGCACTACGATGGTGCAAACTGCTAAAACGCTCCAGATCGAGGGGCGAACAGCGGGGTCGCGCAGTCGTTTTCAACAGAGTTTTCAACAGAAAATGTTAATTCTCGCTTCGTCGACGGGGGGTGTGCCCTAACAGGCCGTGGTGAAATCGTATCGGCCTGTGAGGCACCGGGATTTTCGCCACCGAGGCACCGAGATTTTCGCCACCGAGGCACAGAGACACAGAGAACCCCCCATGGATTTCTGTGCTCTCGGTGCTCTCGGTGGTTTGTCTCGGTGCCCTCGTCCTTCGACCTGCTCAGGACGACCCTGAGCGAAGTCGAAGGGTCACAGCCCGGTAAGTGGCTTTCACCACGGGCTGCCAACCTGTCGAACGCGAGCGGTGTGCACAGCGAAACGAGAGGACTGATGAATCGAAAAGTAACCGTCGTCGGCGGTGCCGGCAACGTTGGCGCGACAGTCGCGCGGTCGATCGCAGAGAAAGGGCTGGCCGATGTCGTCATCATCGACATCGCCGAGCAGAAGGCAGCGGGCGTAGCTCTCGACATCTACGAGGCCTGTCCGATCATCGGTTCGGACTCCCGCGTCATCGGTGGCGCCGACTGGGGCGCTGCGGCCGGGTCGGACATTGTCGTCGTCACGTCGGGCAAGCCGCGGAAGCCCGGCATGAGCCGCGACGACCTGGTGCGTGACAACTTCGAGATCATGAAGAGCATCGCACCGAACATCACGGCACATTGCCCGAACGCCATCGTCATGCCGGTGGCCAATCCACTCGACGCCATGTCGCAGGCTCTCTTTCGTCTGACCAAATTCCCGCGCGAGCGCGTGATCGGGATGGCCGGAGTGCTCGATTCGGCGCGCATGAGCACGTTCATCGCGATGGAGCTCAACGTGTCGGTGCAGAACGTGCACTCGTTCGTGCTCGGCGGCCACGGCGACACGATGGTGCCTCTGGCCCGCTACTCGACCGTGGCAGGCATTCCCATTACTGAACTGCTGTCGAAGGAACGGATCGACGCCATCGCGAAGCGAACCGCCGACGGCGGTGCCGAGATCACCAAGCTGGTCGGCACGAGCGCATGGTATGCGCCGGGCCAGGCCGCGGCCGAGATGTGCGAGGCGATCCTCAAGGACAAGAAGAAGATTCTGCCCTGCTCGGTCTTCCTTCAGGGCGAGTACGGCGTGAGGGATCTGTTCGTCGGTGTGCCGGTCAAGCTCGGCGCCCGCGGCGTGGAACAGATCGTCCAGATCAAGCTGACGCCCGAAGAGGACGCCGCGCTCAAGAAGTCTGCGGCATCGGTGAAAGAGCTCGTCGACGTGATCGGGATGTAGCGAGCTTCAGGCACCCAGCGCACAGTCTCTGCAGCAGGCGGCTCGTCACTCGAGCCGCCCGCCCCGCCTTCGCGCTTCGCGCTTCGGCGCGGCAGGCCCCGCCTCCGCGCTTCGGCGCGGCAGGCCCTCGCACCCCGCACCCGCCTTTCGCGCTTCGCGCTTCGGCGCGGCAGGCCCCGC